>JAFIFW010000009.1 GCA_020831825.1 Methylophaga sp.
AATATCCGCGTAATCCTTGAACGTACCACCTTGAAGCTCTGCCATTACCTTGGTAATCGCCGCTGTCAATGTGGTTTTACCATGGTCAACGTGACCAATGGTGCCCACGTTGACGTGGGGCTTCGTTCTTTCAAATTTTTCTTTAGACATGACCAGTCTCCCCGCCAAGTATCGTCGTAAGCCAAAAACAAATTATTAAAATGGAGCCCGCAATCAGAATCGAACTGATGACCTCATCCTTACCATGGATGCGCTCTACCGACTGAGCTATGCGGGCCAGAAATTTCCAAACTAAAATGGAGCGGGTGATGGGAATCGAACCCACATAGTCAGCTTGGAAGGCTGGAGTTCTACCATTGAACTACACCCGCTTAACAGTAAACTCTCAATAAAATATGGTGGAGGGGGAAGGATTCGAACCTTCGAAGGCGGAGCCGTCAGATTTACAGTCTGATCCCTTTGGCCACTCGGGAACCCCTCCATCAAAAGAGTGGCATTTTCCGAGAAAGGCTGACTTATGTCAACCTTTATCTTGCCCTGAATTCTAACCCGCACTAACAAACTCTGATTTTGCATTCTTCGCGTCAATCACTGCAGGCTGTCCAGCAGCGTAGTATACTTCGGCCTGGTCTGAAACGAAATTCTCTCAACAGGAGTACACATGGAACAGTATCGCGGCACTACGATATTGTCGTACCGTCGTAATGGTGAAGTTGTCATTGGTGGTGATGGTCAAGTCAGCCTTGGCAACACCATTATGAAAGGCAATGCCCGCAAAGTACGTCGCCTCTATCATAACCGTGTCATTGCCGGATTTGCAGGTGGTACAGCAGATGCCTTCACGCTGTTTGAACGCTTTGAAGCCAAACTCGAAAAACATCAAGGAAACTTGACTCGGAGTGCACTTGAGCTGGCCAAGGACTGGCGAACTGACAGAATGATGCGCCGACTGGAGGCACTGTTGGCCGTTGCCGATGCTGAAGCTTCACTGATTATTTCGGGTAACGGTGATGTGATCGAACCAGAGTATGGCTTGATTGCCATTGGCTCGGGTGGCCCTTTTGCTCAGGCAGCTGCGACAGCATTGTTGCAAAATACTGAACTGTCGGCCCGCGAAATCGTCGAAAAGGGTTTGAATATCGCTGCAGATATCTGCATCTACACCAACCATCACCTCACCATCGAAACACTGGATAGCAATAACTGATCATGCAAGCACTTACACCCAAACAAATTGTTCACGAGCTCGACAAACATATTGTTGGCCAACAAGCCGCCAAAAGAGCAGTCGCCATCGCACTGCGTAACCGTTGGCGCCGCCAACAACTGGATAACAGACTGCAGCAGGAAGTTACGCCGAAAAATATTCTGATGATTGGCCCCACTGGTGTGGGTAAAACCGAAATTGCTCGTCGCCTTGCTTCACTAGCTCAAGCCCCCTTTATCAAAGTCGAAGCGACCAAGTTCACTGAAGTTGGCTATGTTGGCCGTGACGTCGAATCGATCATTCGAGACCTGTGCGAAAGCGCAATGAAAATGTTACGCGAACAGGCCATTCAATCGGTCAAGACACAAGCATTGGACGCAGCTGAAGAACGCATTCTGGACGCCTTGCTGACGCCTGCAAGAGGTACGCTCACAGAAGAAGAATCCAATACTCGTCAACGCTTTCGTAAGATGCTGCGAGAAGGCAAGCTTGATGATCGAGAAGTAGAGCTGGAACTCCAGTCGCTGAATCTCGGTGTTGAGATCATGTCTCCACCCGGCATGGAAGAACTGACCAGCCAACTGCAAGACATGTTTCAGAACATGGGTACAGCAAAAACGCGCAGTCGCAAGCTTAAAGTTGGCAAGGCAATGCGCATTCTCTCTGAAGAAGAAGCCGGCAAATTGATTAACGAAGAAGAGCTCAAAGCTGAAGTTTTGTCATCGGTTGAGCAAAACGGCATCGTGTTTCTTGATGAAATTGACAAAATCACTCATCGCGGCGAGAGCGGCGGAAGTGGTGCCGATGTGTCTCGTGCAGGTGTGCAGCGTGACTTGCTGCCGCTGGTTGAGGGCAGTACGGTCTCCACCAAATACGGCATGATCAAAACCGATCACATTCTGTTTATTGCTTCAGGTGCCTTTCACTTGAGCAAGCCTGCTGATCTGATTCCGGAACTGCAGGGTCGCCTGCCTATTCGTGTCGAACTGTCAGCACTCAGTGTTGATGACTTCATTCGAATCCTGACCGAACCAGATGCGTCCCTCACCGAACAATACATTGCTCTGATGGCAACCGAGGGCGTCCAGTTGAGTTTTACCGAAGCTGGCATTCACCGCATTGCTGAACTGGCCTGGCAGGTGAATGAAAAAACAGAAAACATCGGTGCGCGCAGACTCCACACGCTGCTGGAAAAACTTCTCGAAGAGATTTCGTTCCAATCTGGCGATAATGAAACAGTCCAGATTGAAATTGACGCTGACTATGTCAACACACAACTCTCGTCACTGGCAGAAGATGAAGATCTGTCACGCTACATCCTGTGAATTTAAGGAATAATCATAATGAGTCCCAATCCGGTTCCCAGTGAAATTCAGCTTCACAAACAATCAAGAAAGCTCGAACTGGTCTATGACGGCCAGCACTTCCAGTTGACGGCTGAATTTTTGAGGGTCAACTCCCCTTCTGCTGAAGTTCAAGGCCACGGGCCAGGCCAGGAAGTGCTGCAGGTTCAGAAAGAAAATGTCGGGATCAATCAAATCGAACCGGTTGGCCATTACGCCATCAAGATCTATTTTGATGATGGTCACGACAGTGGCTTGTTCTCTTGGGATTATCTTTATCACCTGTGTGTTAACCATGACGAAATCTGGAGTCAGTATCTGGACAAGTTAACGGCGGCAGGTTACGAACGTGAGGCAGACTGCTGAACTGACCATGAGCGATAAAAATACCACTCACTTTGGCTACACCGAAGTTCCCGTCGAAGAAAAAGCCCGTCATGTGGCTGAAGTGTTTCATTCGGTAGCCAGTAAATACGACCTGATGAACGACCTGATGTCCATGGGTATTCACCGGCTCTGGAAACGGTTTACCATTTACAACAGCCAGGTTAGAACCGGGGCGAAGGTGCTTGATATTGCTGGAGGTACAGGCGATCTGACCGCTCGCTTTTCGACGATGGTGGGTGACAGTGGCCAGGTAATACTGGCGGACATCAATGCTTCCATGCTGAATGTTGGCAGAAACCGTCTGATTGACCGTGGACTTGCCGGCAATATCGATTATGTTCAGGCAAATGCCGAATCGCTGCCCTTCCCGGATAACAGCTTTGACTGCATCACCATTGCTTTTGGTTTGCGAAATGTGACCGACAAAAACAAGGCGCTGGCTTCGATGTTTCGTGTGCTCAAGCCTGGTGGTCAGCTGATGATCCTGGAATTTTCCAAACCAGCCGACTGGCTGGCTCCGCTCTATGATCAATACTCTTTCAAAGTTTTACCCAAACTCGGACAGCTGCTAACCCGTGATGCTGAAAGTTATCGATATCTGGCAGAGTCCATTCGTATGCATCCTGACCAGCAAACACTTCTATCAATGATGGAAAACGCCGGCTTTGAACGCTGCCAGTTTCATAATATGACAGCGGGTATCGTTGCACTGCACCGGGGCTACAAATTCTGATGAAACCTGTCTGGTTACTTGCCACTGAATCGACACTGAATCGCGCATTACTGATTGACCCGGAAAGTCATCAGGCATTATCAGATTTTGAAGGCCGTATTGTCAGGATCGAAGTCAGCGATCTCAACTTGAGTCTCTCGGCAAGATTTACCTCACAACAACTGCAGCTGGAAGTTGCCGAGTCTGAGCAAGCCGATCTGACACTGACCGCTGACAGTTGGGCCCTGCTCGAACTGACACGTAATCCAGACACACTGTTTTCTCCGGCAGTTCGGCTGCATGGCGATGTGCAATTCGCCAAGCAACTTCAGGACTGGATGGCTGGATTCGACTTTGACTGGGAAAAGCAACTTGCGTCAGTGATCGGTGACAGTCTGGCGTTCCCGGTAGCTGAGGGCATCAGGCAAAGCTTTCGGTGGGCCAGGCAAAATCACCAGCACCTGCAGCAAGACATCGCTGAATACCTAAAAGAAGAAGTGCGCCTGTTGCCAGATCCGTCTGAGATTAACAACTTCATGCAGGAGGTTGATCGGCTGCGTGCAGATCTTGATCGCCTTGATGCCAAAATCGCTCGATTGGAAAAACAATGACAGTGCTATTTGAAATGCCGCGGGAGGCTGCTGAATGAGACTCGGTCAATTGGCTCGCCTCATCCAAATCAACCATGTACTTGCCAGGCATCGGCTTGATGAGTTTATTCAGACATTGCATTTTTTCAGACCACTACGCTTTCTGAGCTTGCTGTCTCCCTATCGTTGGCGAACGTCTGAAGACAGTTCAAGAGGCGAACGCCTTCGACTGGCTTTACAAGATTTAGGGCCCATTTTTGTCAAGTTCGGTCAAATCCTCTCAACGCGCCGGGATCTGATTCCCCCCGATATTGCCGATGAATTGGCCAAACTCCAGGATAAGGTCGCCCCCTTCCCGGCCGAACAGGCACTGGGGTTAATCAAAGAAGCATTCGGTGAAGAGCTGTCGACAACCTTCAGGGAGGTGCAAACAACACCGCTCGCTTCGGCGTCCATTGCTCAAGTCCACGCTGCAGAACTGATTACTGGTGAACAAGTCATCATCAAGCTGGTACGCCCCGGCATAGAAAAAGTTATTCGACGTGATATCGAATTGCTCTACACCCTGGCGGGGCTGGCCCACAGATATTGGTCGGAAGGTAAACGTCTGCGACCACTGGAAATTGTCGCCGAGATGGAAAAAAACCTGATTGATGAACTGGACATGCTGCGTGAAGCGGCCTCCGCTTCTCAGTTGCAAAGAAATTTCCGTGACAGTGATTTACTGATTATTCCAAAAGTCTACTGGCCTTTGACCAAGCCCAGCCTGCTGGTACAGCAGCGGGTTTACGGTGTTCCCATCAGTGATATCGAAACGCTCAAGGCCAAGGGAATTAATCTCGAACAACTGGCAGCCATGGGCGTGGAAATTTTCTTTACTCAGGTATTCAAGCACAGTTTCTTTCATGCCGATATGCATCCGGGCAACATCATGGTGGATATCAGCGATCTGCAAAATCCACGCTATATTGCCATCGACTTTGGCATCATGGGCACGCTGGCACCTGATGATCAGCGTTATCTGGCCGAAAACTTTCTTGCCTTCTTCAATCACGATTACCGTCGAGTCGCAGAATTACACATTCAATCTGGCTGGGTGCCGGCCGAAACCCGTATCGATGAATTCGAAGCCGCCATCCGCAGTGTTTGTGAGCCTATCTTTGCCCGGCCGCTCAAGGAAATTTCTTTCGGTCAATTATTACTGAGACTGTTTCAGACGGCACGACGCTTTAACATGGAAGTACAACCGCAGTTGGTGCTGTTACAAAAGACATTGCTCAATATCGAAGGCCTGGGTCGCCAGCTTTATCCTGATCTGGATCTGTGGCAAACCGCCAAACCTATTCTTGAACAGTGGATGCACGAGCGGCTGGGTTGGCAGGCCGCATGGAGAAGCCTGAAACAAGAAGCGCCATTATGGGCAGAAACGCTGCCCACCTTGCCCAGACTGGTTCACGACCTTGTTCGCAGCACACAACAGGCCAGATTGCACCAACATCAGGATGCGCAGGATCTGCAGAAACTAAGAGTCGAAATCAAGGACGCCGGTTATCGCATGGCAACCGCAGTCACTGGTGCAAGCTTCATCATCGGTGCTGCGGTCATTAAAGGTCTGGATGGTTATGGGCCGGCCATGCTGGCAGGATTTCCTGTCACCAGCTGGGTACTTGGACTGACAGGTGGACTGTTGCTGTATTTCAGTATCGGCAGACGTGTCGATTAAAACAAACCGCTGATAACGCCTGCATCGTCAATATCAATGCGTTCGCTGGCTGGGTGTCTGGGCAAACCGGGCATGGTCATCACATCACCACATAATACGACCAGAAAACCAGCGCCTCGAGACAATCGGATATCACGAATTGTCAGGCTGTGCTCCTCGGGAGCGCCTCGTAGCGCCGGATCACTACTGAATGAATACGGTGTTTTTGCCATACACACTGGCAGGTGACCATATTCTTCCTCAAGCCCCTTGATTTTCGCTTTCAGTTTGGCATCGGCTTCAACTGAGGTGGCTCGATACAAATCCTTGGCAACGCGGCTGATTTTGTCCCACAAGGAGGTTTCATCCGGATACAAGAGCCGGGCAGTTGTTTTGGGTGACTCCAGTTTTTCAATCACCGTCCGGGCAAGCGTTTCGGCACCAGCACCACCTTCAGCCCAGTGCCTGGCAACAATCGCACGTGCACCCATCGCTTCAACACGTGATTTAACCAGTTCAATTTCTGCGTCGCTATCCTGAACAAAATGATTGATGGCTACCACACACTCCAGGCCGAAATGTCGCTGCAAATTATCAAGATGCCGTTGCAGATTTGTCATGCCCTGTTCCAGCGCCTGCAGATTCTCTGTTGCCAGGGCACTGACCTCAACACCGCCATGATATTTCAGCGCTTTGACCGTCGCCACCACCACCGCCAGATCAGGTCGAAGTCCCGATTTACGACATTTGATATTGATAAATTTCTCTGCCCCCAGATCGGCACCAAAGCCAGCCTCTGTGACCACATAGTCACTCAGTTTTAACGCCATCTTTGTAGAAATGACTGAATTACAACCATGTGCAATATTGGCAAACGGACCACCATGGACAAACGCCGGGTTGTTTTCAAGTGTTTGCACAAGGTTGGGCTTGAGCGCTTCCTTGAGTAGCGCAGCCATGGCACCTTCTACTTTCAAATCTCTGGCAAAGCGTGGCACGCCATCAAAACTGTAACCAATCAGGATATCGCCTAGGCGTTTTTTGAGTTCGCTCAGGGAAGCGGACAGACAGAAAATCGCCATTACCTCAGAGGCCACGACGATATCAAAGCGATCTTCGCGCACAAAGCCATTGGCGACCCCACCCATGCCGACGGTGATCTGACGCAGTGCTCTGTCATTCATATCCATGACTCTCTGCCAGACAATCTTGCGGGTATCCAATTGCAAGCCGTTGCCATGATGAATATGGTTGTCGATCATCGCTGCCAGAAGATTATGTGCCGACGCGATGGCATGAAAATCCCCAGTGAAATGCAGGTTGATGTCTTCCATGGGTACAACCTGGGAGTAACCACCACCAGCCGCGCCACCTTTCATTCCAAAGCAGGGGCCCATTGATGGTTCACGCATGCAGACAATTGATTGCTTGCCAATGCGGTTCAGTGCATCACTTAAACCGATAGTTGTGGTTGTTTTGCCTTCACCGGCCGGGGTTGGGCTGATTGCTGTCACCAGAATCAGTTTGCCATCGGCTCGGTCGGCCAATGACTGCATCACATCCAATGATAGTTTGGCCTTATAACGGCCATAACTATCCAACTGCCCTGCTTTCAGGCCGAGTCGTTGTTGTGCCAGCAGGCTGACATCCTGCATTGTGGCCTGTTGGGCGATTTCAATATCTGACATAGCTATTCGGCTCGGGCAAATAAGTCAGATTATACGCGACTTGATTCATGACACATGGCTGCTAACATCCCCATCGACGACTGAGATCATGTTCAATACCTGCCTGGTCAAGAATTCTTGCCACCACAAAGTCAATAATTTCAGAAAGTTGCTGCGGTTTAAAATAAAACCCCGGATTCGGCGGCAAGATGCAGACACCTAATCGCGCAAGTTTGAGCATGTTCTCTAGATGAATCACAGAAAATGGAGCTTCTCGGGGCACCATGATCAACTTGCGATTTTCCTTGATCATCACATCAGCTGCACGATTGATAAGATTATCACTCCCTCCCACGGCAATCGCAGACAAGGTACCCATGGTACAGGGGCAGACAATCATAGTGGGAATGAGATGAGAACCGCTGGCCAGCGGCGAACTCCATTGCTGTTCGCCATATACCTGCAACTGTTCTTCCTGACAGGAAAATTGTTCAATTAGCTGGTTTTTGATGTCCGCGGCTCTTGCTGGCAGTTTCCAGTCCAGCTCATCAGCAAGCACCAAACGGCCAGCCGCAGAAATCATCAGATGGACTTGCAGCCCCTGTTTAAGCAGTATTTCCAGAAGTCTTTGAGCATAGGGTGCGCCTGAGGCACCGGTAATCGCCAGAGCGATTTGCTTGTTATCAGTCACTTTTGCTCCAGTCTGTGCAGAATCTTTTCATGTATCCCGGCAAAGCCACCATTACTCATAATCAACAGACAATCCCCCTGCTGACTGTGTGTTGCCACATGCTCGACTATCGCCTCGACTGAGTCGAAAATTTGCGCTTTTTCACCCAGTTGCTTTTGAATCGCAGACAACGACCAGCCGAGCTGAGCGTCCTGATAGAGAATCACTTGATCGGCCTGTGCAAATGCGCCTGCAAGCGTTTCTTGATGTAAGCCCATTTTCATAGTGTTGGAGCGAGGCTCGAAAATCGCTGTAATCTTTACATTTGGCGAATGTGCCTTGAGTCCGGCGATAGTAGTGGCTATTGCGGTCGGATGATGCGCAAAATCATCGTAAACCCTTATACCAGCCACTTCACCACGCAACTCCAGGCGTCGCTTGACGCCAATAAATGCAGATAAAGCTTCTGCGGCATGTTGCACTGTTACGCCTACATGATGGGCCGCAGCAATTGCTGCCAGCGCATTATCAACATTGTGCTGTCCCAGTAACGCCCAGTGAATCTGTGCTTGTTCGCCATTATGAGCAACAACAAACGCGCCCCCATCTTCTGTCAACAGTTTGGCTGTCCACTCGGCATCCGTAGCAGCAAAACGCTGAATCGGTGTCCAACATCCCATTGCCAGTGTTTGTGTGATGGCATTGTTGTTATCAGGACAGATCACCAGTCCCTCTGAGGGTACAGTTCTGACCAAGTGATGAAACTGACGCTGGATGGCACCAAGATCAGCAAAAATATCGGCATGATCAAATTCCATATTGTTGATCACCAGTGTTCTGGGCAGGTAATGAACAAATTTGGAACGCTTATCAAAAAATGCCGTGTCATATTCATCGGCTTCGATGACAAAAAACGGGGTGTCGCCCAATCTGGCGCTGCAGCCAAAGTTTTCTGGCACCCCGCCAATCAAAAAAGCCGGTTGCATACCAGCATATTCAAGAATCCACGCCAGCATACTGCTAGTGGTTGTTTTACCATGAGTGCCAGAAACAGCCATCACCCAGCGACCACGCAATACATTTTCAGCCAGCCACTGCGGCCCCGAAACATACGGCAAGCCCTGGTTGAGGACATATTCCACAGCAGCGTTGCCACGTGTCATGGCATTGCCCATCACCACCAAATCAGGAGCCGGCTGGAGGTGTTCTGCTAAATACCCTTGCATGACTTCGATGCCCGCAGCAGCAAGCTGATCACTCATCGGTGGATAAACATTGGCATCTGAGCCGGTCACTTTTATGCCAAGAGATCTAGCCAATATCGCCAGTCCGCCCATAAAAGTGCCACATATTCCGAGAATATGGATATGCATCATGAAGTGATACCAGACATCACCATCGCGGCAACAATCAGCATCCCAGTAGTATAAACGACAGTGATAATAACCGCCTGACCAGGACCAATGTCCAAGGCACGTCGAAAAATATGAGCCGTCACCAATAAGCTCCAGATCAAGAGCACAGCAAGCAGGGTCATTATAATGGGGCTGACATCAAAATCTGTTTCACTGCCGGCAATGACTGATAATAGCGGCCAAGCCAGAATGCCAAACAAAACTCCCGTACCTGCCATCGCAGAGATAGTCTGCTGATAACGAGTGTTCAAGCGACGAAAATGTAGCAGGATTGCCACTACCACCATCATTAATATCAATTCGACGCCTGTCAGTAACACACTGTCATGTAATTTGCTTTGAAGTTGGTTGACCACCAAGCCGACCACAAAATACAACGCCAATAGGGCTCTGAATAAAACAGGGGAGGCCGGCAAATCTTCTGGGCCCGCTCGCAGCAGACAAATGTCTGTCAAAGTTCGAATAATTTTCATTAAGGGCATCATAGCGCGTCAACCAGGATGACAAAACCTGAAATTGATTTTTTTGCACATAAAAAAACCCGGCAACGTTAACGTTACCGGGTTTTTGACGATGCTACTAATTAGTCGTCGAGTGTCACGCCCCATGGAAACGCACCCACTTCGATCTGTTTCAGCTCTTTTCTGGATTGGGTATCGACCACAGATACCGTGCCACTGATACCGTTTGCTGTATACAGTGTTGAGCCATCACGCGACAGGGTCAGACCCCATACACGATTACCCACTGGAATGTTATCGAGCAAATCAAGGGTGTTTGCATCCATCACGGCGACCGAGTTGCCACGGCCAGTGGTGACGTAAATAATGCTGTCATCCGGGCTGACGGCGACTTCCATCGGCCGGGAATTTTCGATACTGTCAAGGCTGACACGCTTGATGATGCTGTAGCTTGAGGTATCGATGATTTGCACTTCGTTCGAAATCTCACTGGTTGAATACAGCAGGCTGCCATCACTGTTGAATGCCAGACCTCGTGGACGAGCACCCACAAGAATGTTGGCAATGACTGTGTGGCCTTCCGTTTCAATGATGTGAACCATGTTGGATGATTCACTGGTCACTGCGGCAATACTTCCATCCGGTGACACAGCTACACCCTCGGGTTCGATACCTACCGGAATCACCGCAATGATTTCGTTATTGACCACATCAATTACCGACGCTGTCGCATCATCTTCGTTTGACAGGTAAATATTGCCGTTCGGCGCAACATCAAAGGCCTCTGGATCATCACCAGAAACCAGTCTTGGTCCGACTTCTAGTGTTTTTACATCGACCGTCGCAATTGCATTGTCATCACTGATGGCGACATAGAGCGTGGATTGATCTGGAGACAAACCAATACCACGTGGTCGCTGACCGATATCAATTGTTGCCTCTACTTCGCCAGTTCTTGTATCAATAACACTCACAGTGTTGTCACGTTCGTTACTGGCGAACAGACGGTAGGTCGGATCTGCCCAAACAGCGGTGCTGAGCATGATCATCGATGAGGCGAGTAAATGTCTTAATTTCATATTATCTCCTTGGTTTTGTATTTTTTGCTTTGTAAGTATTTACTGACAGCTGTTGTTTTTACCCAGACTGTCGAGCCCGCCGGAAACACCGCGTAACGGAGCCTCGGCGACAATTTCATTTGCCTCGTCAATCAACAGAATAATTTGTCTCAACTGGCCGTTTTCGCGAAAGGTCATACCATCGCCTTTTTGACCGTCAAAAGCAATTTCTGTTTTCAGATGCGTCAACATGTCACTTGAATCAAGGTTCTGCGTTCTGGCAATGCTGTCTGTCACCATCTTGCTGGCTGCCCATCCTGCCCACGCTTCGTCATCCATCGGAACGCCATGCGCCCTGCTAAAACGGTTATTTAACTGGCGAGCAGCATACTTTACAAAATCTTCGTGCCACGCTTGAGCTGTGACAGGTCTATCGGGATTACGTTCCTGCCACTGGGCCAGCGCATCTTGTTTCATCGAATCACTGACGATAGTGCTCAGCAGATTTGGCTGACAGGCTTCGCGTAGGGCATCTGAACCAGAGGTCAAATTAAACACCGCAACATTAGACAGACGTTCGTGTTGAGCGATACGGAGCATGGTCTCTTCGTCGGTCGCCATCAACAGTACGGTGATATCTTCAATTGAGTCGAGTTCATCTAGGTTCACCACCTGTATCTGGTAGTTTTGGCCAAGAAACTGTCCTTGCAGATTGGCTTCATCAACACCTTGCTGAACACCCTTCCAGGCCGAACCTGATTCAGGTCCTGCGTAGTGAAGGGTAACTTCCAACACGTCAGCCATGGTTGCTGCGGGCAGCAAGAGCGCCCCAAAAAGTGCACTTGCCAATAATTTTTTCAATTTCATTTATCTCTCCATTTTTTATGCTCTAATCTACCGTAACGAATCTTAACCGTGCCTGAATCAGAAAAATCCTGATCTACTTTGCCTCACTAACAAAACTCAGACAGCAAAAAACACATATTTGTTCATTATCAATAAGATAGTCACTTATTAAATATTTCGAACTGTAAAAGAACAGGAATTTTTCCCATAAAAAGCCAGGACGATAGCCTTTTGATTCAAGAAAAGCAGACCGTTGCCGATAAATTGATCGACTGTGAAAATGCTCGGAAGAACGAATATGACTAAGAAATGGCAGGAGTTAGAGCTGCGTAACATCATGCAAGGCCTCGAAGAGTTTGCCACTTTTATCAGTTACCGCAGCCACTTCGGTGACATGCGTGTTATCAGCGTGGAGTCAGTTTCACCTTCGGAAGGGCAAACAATCGAGCATCACTCTGCCGAGATTCTGGCATTCAGAAAAAAAACCGCTGAATCTTTGCTAAACGAGCCACCGCCTCTTCAGCAAAAAATTCACTAAAAAAAGCCCGGAAACCGGGCTTTTTTTATGTCGTTAAACCTGACTGCCATCAGGATTGGCATTTTCGTCGTCTTCCTTCTGTGGTGGCATCAAGTCAGCCTTACTGACCCCCATCGCCAAAATTGCGGCACTGGCCACGTAGATAGACGAATAAGTACCAATGAGCACACCAATCATCAGAGCTATCGCAAAGGCATGAATGACTTCGCCACCAAAAAACAGCAGCGACAGTACCACCAGTAAGGTAGTCATCGATGTCATTAACGTCCTGCTCAGCGTCTTGTTCAAGGCCACATTAACCACTTCTTCGGGGCCACCTTTACGCAGCTTGAGAAAGGTTTCGCGGATACGGTCAAACACAACTATCGTATCGTTGAGCGAGTATCCAATCACCGCCAGAATCGCAGCCAACACCGTCAGGTCAAACTCCAGCTGCAACAACGAGAATATGCCCACGGTGATTACCACATCGTGAACCAGTGCGATGATTGAACCAAAAGCAAAGCGGTACTCAAAACGAAGCGCAACGTAGATCAGAATACCGAACAAGGCGTACAGCATGGCAAGACCGCCTTGTTCTGTCAGTTCCTCTCCTACTTGAGGCCCGACAAACTCAACACGGCGCAGATCAATTGACTGTGACTCCGCAGATTGCAACAGTGCAACCACCTGATTACTGATTTCAGCCATGTTTTCTGATTCAATCACAGGAAGCCGAATCAGTACTTCGCGAATTGAGCCAAAATTCTGAACCGAAGCATCTTCAAAGCCACCGTTTGCCAGCGTACTTCTGATTTCATCGAGATTAGCGGCTTGTGGATATCCCAGCTCAATCATGGTGCCACCGGTAAAATCGATTCCGAAATTAAGTCCGCGGGTACTGATGGAAAAAATCGAGACAATAATCAACAACGCTGACAACACTACCGCGTATGGCCGCATTGCCAGAAAGTTGATATTGGTATCTCTGTTCAAAAATTGCATGTCGAAGAACCCTTATATTGACAGCTGCGGTCGACGCTGACGTCCGTATATCAGATTGACTACGGCGCGAGTGCCAATAATGGCCGTGAACATTGAAGTGATAATGCCAAGCGACAGGGTCACGGCAAAACCTTTGATTGTCCCGGTTCCAAATCCAAACAGCACCACTGCAGCAATCAGCGTGGTGATGTTGGCATCAGCAATCGTTGAGAAGGCCTTGCCATAGCCAGAATCGATACTCGACTGCGGGCTGTTACCAGCACGCAGCTCCTCACGTATTCGCTCAAAAATCAACACATTGGCATCAACGGCCATACCGACAGTCAGAACAATACCGGCAATACCAGGCATGGTCAGTGTGGCCTGGAGCATCGACAACAAGGCTACGATCAGGATCAGATTAAGTGCCAACGCCAGATTGGCGACCATACCGAAAGTACGATAAGCAAAGATCATAAAGACCAGTACGAAAGCAAAACCAAGCATCACTGACATAAAGCCCTGTTTGATGTTTTCTGCACCCATGCTAGGCCCGACAGTTCTCTCTTCAACAATCTCAATCGGTGCAGCCAGCGCGCCAGCTCTGAGCAGCAATGCCAGATCCCGTGCTTCTGAGGTACTGTCCAGTCCAGTGATCTGGAAACGTTTACTAAGCTGATCCCGAATCGTAGCGACATTAATTATTTCAGGTACCTGACGACGAATAGTTACCATCTCGCCATCCACTTCACGCAGTTCTGTTTTTGATTCGATAAACACCACGGCCATTGGATTACCGATATTATCCCGTGTGACATTACTAAAGGCACGCGCGCCTTGTCCGTCAAGGGTCACCGAAACTGCAGGCGAACCGGTTTGCCCATCAATGGTTGATTGGGCATTGATGACCTGATCACCTGTCACCATGACTCGCCTCTGTAGCAGGAAAGGTCTGCCATCGCGGTGATAAAGCAGATCAGAATTGGGGGGGACCCGCCCATTCACCGCATCCTGAACATCTCTTTCAAAATCTACCAGTCTGAATTCAAGAGTTGCAGTTGCACCGAGGATATTTTTCGCTTGAGCCGTATCCTGCACACCCGGCAACTGAACGACAATTCGGCTGTCACCTTGCTGCTGTACTGTGGGTTCTGCCACGCCCAACTCATTGATACGATTACGCAAAGTAGTGATGTTTTGCTGCAACGCCATGCTCTGTGTTTCTCTGAGCGCTTGGTCAGTCAATTGCATGACCAATAACGGGATTGCATCACTATCCTGACTGGAAACTTGCAGCTCCGAAAGCTCGCGATTAATGCGACGGTCTGCCTGATCACGCTGCTGAGCATCCCGAAATGCAACCACGATTGTGTCGCCTTCCACTTCGACACGTGTGTAACGAAGGTTTGCCTCGCGCAGCAGAACACGAATATCGCCAGCAAAACTGTTCAGGCTTTGTTGACGGACCGCATTCATATCCACTTCCATCAGGAAATGAACACCACCGCGTAAATCAAGGCCCAGGTTCATTGGGCCTGCACCCAGAGCGGACAGCCATGATGGGGTATTCGGTGCCAGGTTGAGGGCGACGATGAAGTCACTGCCCAGCTGCTCGCTTAATAATGCCTGCGCCCGGAGCTGAGTATCACTGTCGTCAAAGCGAAACAACAGACGATTGTCGAGCAACTCTGCACGCTTGAATTGAATATCAGCATTTTTCAGCTTGGTCTCTGCTCTATTGACTAGATCCAGATCGACTGAAGCTGTTCGCGTTGCGGAAACTTGAACTGCAGGATCATCGCCAAATACATTGGGTAATGCGTAAATAAAGCCCACTAGAAGCACAACCACAACCAGCAGGTTTTTCCACATGGGATATTGATTCATGTTGCTTTCCTGTCTTGTTGACTACTGCTGTTCGCAGTAGTGGCAAGATTAGATTTTTTTCAGAGTGCCCTTGGGCAAGACAGAACTAACAGATTCACGACGCACTTTGACGATCACCGATTCCGCAATCTCAACGGTCATTGCGTTTTCATTGATCTCAAGGATTTTGCCCATGATGCCGCCATCTGTGACAATTTCATCGCCTTTGGCCAGCGCCGCCTGCATGGCACGGTGTGCTTTAGCACGTTTTGATTGCGGTCTGATCAGCATCAGATAAAACAGCACCAGCAGTATCACCGGGAAAGCAAAATCCAGAAGACCTGGACCTGACGAAGCGGCTGCATTGGCATAAGCCGGCGAGATAAAGAAATCCATCATAATTCCTCAAAAATTTAGTCATTCAAAAGAAGGCGATTATGCCACAGGCGTCCCGCACGGTGATAGCACTGCTTCCAGCGTTTATTCGACTGATTGACCACGCAGCGCATAAAACTGCTGCCTGAATGCTTGCAATGAACCGCTGGCAATCGCCTCACGCAAGCCACGCATAAGCGTCTGATAATAATGCAGGTTGTGGATCGTATTCAGTCTTGGCCCCAACATCTCACCGGTGCGGTCAAGATGATGCAGATAAGCCCTGCTATAATTCCGACAAGTGTAGCAGTCGCAAAAGGGATCCAACGCCGAAGTGTCATCTTTGAAGCGACTATTGCGGATTTTAATTACACCTTCATGCACAAACAAATGGCCATTTCTGGCATTACGTGTTGGCATCACGCAATCAAACATATCCACACCCAAGCAAACCGCTTCAACCAAATCCTCTGGTCGACCAACGCCCATCAGGTAACGCGGTTTGTCGGTGGGCATTTTATCGGCAAGGTGGGTCAATATTCGCAGCATATCTTCCTTGGGTTCGCCCACAGAAAGTCCACCGATAGCATAGCCATCAAAGCCGATTTTGCTGAGCCCCGCCAGCGATTCATCTCGAAGTGCCTCATACATACCGCCCTGAACAATGCCAAAAAGGGCTGATTGACTGTCACCATGCGCTTGCTTGCTGCGTTCGGCCCAGCGCAAAGATAATCGCATTGATTCTGCGGCAGTTCTTTCATCTGCCGGATACGGAGTGCATTCATCAAAAATCATGACAATATCACTGCCAAGTGCTCGCTGTACCGCCATGGATTCTTCCGGCCCCATAAACACCTTGTCACCATTTACCGGTGAACGAAAATGAACGCCTTGCTCGGTAATTTTTCGCAAATCGCCAAGACTAAAAACCTGAAAACCGCCTGAATCTGTGAGAATTGGCTTATGCCAACGCATAAAGTCATGTAGATCGCCATGCGCAGAAATAACGTCCGTGCCGGGACGCAACATCAAGTGAAAAGTGTTGCCAAGCAGGATTTCAGCACCTGTAGCTGAGACTTCTTCCGGTGTCATTGACTTCACCGAACCATAAGTCCCCACTGGCATAAATGCTGGTGTTTCAATACTGCCGCGGCTAAACGTGATGCGCCCGCGACGCGCAAATCCGTCCCCGGCAAAATGCTCAAATTTCATGAAAGAATCCCGATAAAATGCCGGCACAGCATATCATTTTAGTGAAGCCATCAAGCAAAGTCACAACCTTTGAGCCATCTTGCGGTAGGATCTGTAGCCGATATTTCCTGGAATATAAATATGACTGAATCGCCGATTATTGTAGCGCTGGATTTTGCCAGCCTCGACACTGCCCTTCATCTTGCCGATCAACTTGACCCAGACAAATGCCGTGTCAAAGTCGGCAAAGAACTGTTCACCAGAGAAGGGCCTGCAGTGATTCATGCACTGCACAATCGGGGATTTGAAGTCTTTCTGGATCTCAAATTTCACGATATTCCTAACACAGTTGCCAAAGCCTGTGCTGCTGCTGCCGATCTGGGGATCTGGATGCTCAATGTTCACACACTGGGCGGTAGCGCAATGATGAGTGCAGCCCGCCAGGCCGTAGGCACAACAAAAGATGCACCACTACTGATTGGTGTCACCTTGCTGACCAGTATGGATCAAGCAACTTTCAATGAAGTCGGTCTCATTGGTGATATGCCAGGCGCGGTTCAAAAACTCGCTTTGCTGGCAAAAGACAGCGGACTAGACGGTGTTGTATGTTCTGCACAAGAGGCCAGCCTGTTGCAACAGGACTTGGGAAAGGATTTCTGTCTGGTCACACCGGGTATTCGCCCTAAGGGTAGTGCTGTCGATGATCAGCATCGCACCATGACACCAATAGAAGCTCTTCAGGCAGGCAGCCACTATCTCGTGATCGGCCGCCCCATCACAGGCGCGCTCAATCCGATGCAATCACTTGCCGAGATTGAAGCCAGTCTGGACTGACACAAACATAAACAAATCGGGCAAACCCGATTTTGTATCGTGAGTTGAGGTTCGATCAGACCTTAAATTCACCGGATGCTTCCTGTAGCTGAGCAGACAAACTGCTTAGTGTTTCTACAGCTTTAGACGTTTCACGAGCACCTTCGGCCGTGTGGTCCGCCACCTGGCTGATATTGACGATGCCTCGGTTGATACTTTCTGCTACGGAGGATTGTTCATTCGCTGCGTTTGATATCTGTTCACTCATCTCATCCATTGTCGATATCATGGCTGTTATGGTATCCAGTGCGGCCCCAGCGCTTGCAGCCTTCTCAACGCTGGTTTTGGCTCGCTCTCGACCTTCATTCATTACTTTTACAGCCTGACGTGCCCCCTGTTGAAGGCGCTCGACCATTTCCTCAATTTCGTGAGTAGATGACTGGGTTCTGGCCGCCAGCGTTCTGACTTCATCGGCAACCACAGCAAAACCACGACCATGCTCACCGGCACGCGCAGCTTCAATAGCCGCGTTCAGCGCCAACAGGTTTGTTTGTTCGGTAATGCCGCGAATTACATCAACAATCGCACCGATATTACCGATATCAGCTTCCAGTTTGCTCAAGGTATCGGCGGCTTTTTCAACTTCACTTGCCAGTGAGTCGATAGACTCCATGGTCTCAAGCACAACCTGTTTACCCGCTTTAGCTTCATTGTCTGCATTTTTTGCAGCTTCAGCGGCATTGGATGCAGTTCGGGCAACTTCTTGAACAGAGGCCGCCATCTCGTTCATTGCAGTGGCAACCTGTTCGGTTTCAGACTGCTGCCTCAATACACCATCGACCGTTTCTTTACTGATGACAGCCATGTTTTGCGTGGCCGTATTCAGTTGGGAAACACCACCAATCAGGGTATGAACCAGCTTAGCGACATTTTTTCTGGCACTGTCCAGTTCAAAAGCCATCCAGCTAAAATCACTCTTTCCAGAAATGGCAATTTTCTGGGTCAGATCGCCTTTTTTGATATTTTGAATCCCGCCAACCAGCGTATTAGCCCGACTATCGCCAAAACGACCAATCAGATGTGCGAGATACATGATAATCACACTACCGATGATGACAATGGCGATGATGACCTGCATCTGCGTCGTAAAGTCGAGACCACTATGAATCATCAGCAAACTGGCTACCGCCAGCAACAGTAAGCCAGTAATGCCAAGGCTGGCCACTATGTACATGCGCTTTCTCAGCGAGTAATTTTCCAATTTAAACACGGTCTCTCTCCAATACTAGCCTGACGATAATTTATCATGCTTTATTATGCATACAAGCTGACGCCTGTCGTCAGCACCTCTGATTCTGCGTTCATGACACCATCTTGCTCAATGTTGTCGTCAACAACTACGCCAACTTGAGTTTCCATGGCAAGTTTTTGTTCTTCGTTATTTTTATGTGATTCATCAGAGGCCTGATCATTCACCTCGGCATCGGTCAATTGCAAGCCATTTTCGCTCAGGCTTTCCCGCAGGCGAGGCAGCGCCTGTTCAAGTGCTTCACGTGTTGCGGCATTAGCGGCCAAAAAGGTGACACTGGCCTGTTCATTCTGAACGGTCAGACGAACTTCTACAGGCCCGAGATTCGCTGGATTCATTCTTAGCTCAGCCAGATGAACGCCCTGTTTCGCCATCCATGAAACACGACTCGTCATGACTTTTGCCCAAGCAGGATTATTCAGCGTGGGCTGAACGTCGAGAAGCGGCACTGCTGCTGAGCTTGCGTTTCCAGAGCCACTTGCAACGACCGGGGTCAACATCGGCGTAACCAAGTTTACCGGTCCATCCGTTCTAGGGTGGGCAGATCCAGTGCCGCCAGGCAGTGATAACAGTTGCCTTGTTGATGATTGAGCATCGGCTTTGGTGTTAACAGCCACGAAGCTCTGATTACGCGCATTAGGAGTACTGAGCGCCTGCAAAATATCAGAACGAATGGCGTTTTTGGCAGGCTTGTCAGTGTCAGTTGCAATTTCTGAAGAGGCCGTTGTCGGGTTTCTGAGTGCTTGAGACTCAGAGTTTCTGAGCTCACCGCGCGATTGATGCTGTGCGTTTACCTGCGCAGTCTCAGTAGTTTTGACCTTACGCCTAGTGGTTTGCTGTTTAGTTTCTGACTCTAAAGTGGACAGTACAAATACATCGGCGTCCTCAATATGCTCTTCTTCCAGCCCCCCCGAGTCATTGGTCTCGGTAACTTCGGTCTGCTCAACACCGTCATCCGGCAAGATCTTGCCGTCATCTGTCTCATTTTTTTCCGCTTTGTCATTCAATTCCGCTGAAGATTCTGCATCAGCTTGCTTGTCTCGGCTACTGACCGAGTCGCCTTGGGTGATTTGTCGATCCAGTTCAGAGACGAATGAGGATTGTTGCCCTGAGTCAACGTCAGCGCTGCCCAAAGTTTTCACAGGTACTTTGTTTGCAGCAGTATCCAGATTAATTGTCAGCATTTGATCCATCGCATTCATCTCGATTGAAAGAGAGCTCTCATTAAAAATGAGAAAGCAAACGATGTGCCAATCGAAAAGCTCACATACAGAGTAACGCTGTGTCGCGAAGTAAACCGCCTTCTGTGAGACCGACTTGTCTGTGAGCGATCGAACTATTGCGATGATTTTAGAATCTCATCGACATCACCGACTCTGATTGCCATATCACTGCGTTCAGCGTCAGTAAACTGGCTCGAGAAATAATGCCTCTAACATCATCAAGTAAGCTGTCACCGCATTGAGATTTTCCGTAAAACCCTCAGTACACTGCATTAGGGGTAGACTGGCCGCATTGCATTCATGGCAGAGACAGTATTCAAGAACCCATTCATCTGTTGTCTAATTTCAGCAATAAACTCGGAAAACTGACTATTAAGTTAGCCACAACCGCCTGAGTCAACTGCACAACCTTGGTATTTTATTGACTGATTTGCTCAAGCCGTTACTGTAGTAAAAAATGCGCTGAAACAAAGCCTCCGGAAAATCAAATTCTTAAGTCAGTCGCTCAGTCTGCATCGGCAAAGCCAGAATTTTGTTGCCGACTTTGTAATGCCGAGCTTTATCAAAACTCCTCCCACTCATCATCTTTGGCTGAAGCGGGTCGAGCGCCGGGACGAATTGTTCTGGCTGGTTTTGACGCTTGTTGCTGAACAATTGTTGAACGTGAAATTCGTGGAGCTGAGACTTGGTTTGTTGTGATGATTTGTCCAGTGTCAAAGAATGCCATCAAACTTTGCAGGTTGCGGGCCTGCTCATCCAGCGCCTGACTGGCAGCGGCCGCCTGCTCAACCAGTGCGGCATTTTGCTGAGTCATCTCATCCATCTGCGTGACAGCAGAATTGACCTGTTCAATACCACTGGTCTGTTCAACACCGGCTGCGGCAATCTCGGAAATGATATCGCCGACTTTTTTGGCACCGTCAACGATTTCCTCAAGCGTTTTGCCCGACTCGTTCACCAGATTCGTACCTTCAAGCACTTTCTCACCACTGTCACTGATCAATGCCTTGATCTCTTTGGCGGCAGCCGCTGAGCGTTGAGCCAGATTTCGCACCTCGGCAGCCACCACAGCAAAACCACGTCCCTGCTCACCTGCTCGGGCAGCCTCAACAGCCGCATTGAGCGCCAGAAGATTGGTCTGAAAGGCAATCTCATCAATAACGCTGATGATGTCTGCAACTTTTTTGCTGGAAGCATTGATTTCAGCCATCGCTTTAATGGCGAGCTGTATCACCTCGCCGCCTTTTTCAGCCTGTTTTCTGGCAGTGGCAGCCAGCTGATTGGCTTGTTTGGCATTGTCGGAATTCTGACGAACAGTACTGGTCAGCTCTTCCATGCTGGCTGCTGTTTCCTCAAGTGACGAAGCCTGTTCTTCAGTACGCTGACTGAGATCGAGGTTACCTTGTGAAATTTCAGAGGCGGCGGTTGCGATATTTTCAGCAGCCTCATTGATTTGCATGACCGTCTGGGCAAGTCGAGCGATTGATTCACTGATTGCACCGGTCAGCTCACCAAACATTCCCTCGTAGCTGTTTTCAATTGTTCGAGTCAAATCGCCCTCAGCCAGCGCCTGTGATAGGCGGATCGTCTCTTCAACAGGAGACGCCACAACATCCAGCAGATTATTAATGCCATCAGCGACCTTTTTCATAAAGCCCTGATATCGTTCTGCATCCAGTCTGGCATTGATATCGCCTCGCTGGGCAGCAATGATAGTGGCTTCCATTTCCTGTTCGCCTACCTTCTGTTCGGTGATATCCCGCCACTCCACCATATTGCCAATCAGTTTGCCATCGGCATTGAGAATTGCCGTTGCATTGAGATCAAAATGCAAATCCACAAGTCTGATTTCTGCCCGGTAAGGCAAGCGCGAAAGATCACTTAAGATACGTGCCTGATGTTCAGGGTGTTGATGGAAGCTATCCATGGATTTACCGATCAGATTATCCACATCCAAATCCGGCCATAAGGTTCTTAATTCATGCACCCGCTTACGTAACAGATCAATCACCGCCGGGTTTGCATAGGTGATCACTCTGTTCTCATCACACATCATCAAGGCGGTGCTTGCGCCATTGACCGCCGAGGTCAGTCTTGAAATCTCCAGTTCCTTTGCTCTGACTTCGGTGATGTTGGCCCACTCCAGCGTGTTACCAATATAGCTCCCATCATCTGCGATCATCGCAGACACGTTGAGACGAAACTGTAACGACCCCACTCGTATATCAGTGGAATAAGGCATGTTGTCAGGGCTGGCCAACAACCTTCGCTGGTGCGATGGATTTGCATGAAAGCTGTCGATATTGCTGCCGACGAGCTTATCCACTGCAAAGCCTTTAAATGCTTGTTGCAGCGTGTGTTCATGGGGTCGTAACATATCAATCGTGGCCTGATTGACATAGGTGATATTAAAATCCCTGTCGACCATCATTATCGCCGTCATCGCGCCATTGACCGCTGAGCGCATCCGGATAAGTTCGGATTCAGACTTGGCATCGTGAGTGGCATCTCGTTCACTCATGATTTCGTCCTCACCAGGCTCGTAGGCGTTAAGCATCATATTCATAACATCTTCAAGCACTGCTTCCCAGGCATCAGCCAGCTCAGGGACCCACTGTTTCTGACTAAACTCAGCCAGTACTGCCAGCAGATTTTCTTTAAACGGCGGGTAATATGCCTCCATGACACCATACTGTTTATGCCTTGCACCAAGACCGCTCAGATAATCATTCAACATATCCGGATTTCTGAGGTTCTGAACCAGCAAAACCAGTGAGGCAAGCAGTTTTTTTTGCTGCCCGGCTACAGAAACGTGATTGAATAAAGGTTTTAACTTTGGATAATTAGCAAACAGTCGCTCGTAAAAGCGTACGACCAGTGCCTCACCCTCTGGCAGAAGCACCGCAAAGTTTTGCTCAATCAATACCATTGGATCGGGCTTGACTGAGCGTCGTCGCTGTCTTGCCGGCGCTTTGGCAGGTTTGGAGTCGTTTTCGGCCATTACATCGTTCTCCCGTAGAGCAAATCCGTGGCAAGCGCTTTATAGCGCTCAGTTTGTGCCTCTGGCTTTTGTTGTGAAAAATCGTAAATCACTGTTCTCAGGACACTGGCCTTGAAGTAATGGCTCAACATGTCACAATAGGCCTGAATTATTTTAGGCTCATCCGGAACAGCATTCAGCAGCAGCCAAAACAAGGGTTTCCTGTTAAGGCGGCGCAAGCGACGCATCACCGGCATCATCTGCGCCAGGCCTTGCCAGGCACTTTGCTGGGGGGTCACTGGAATCAGAATTTCATCGGCCGCCAGCAAAGCATTGGCATTGAGCATGCCATCACTGTCTGGGCAGTCGATCAGAATAAATGAGATCTGGCCTGAAAGGTTGTCTAAGAGTTTGTTTAACTTAAGTCCATTTGCCAAACCACTCGACTGTTCAATTTGTTCAAGCTGCTGCCCGGCAGGCACCACCGACAACTGACTTTCAATCGTGGTGGACACAGGCAGTTGAGTGCCCATCATTGCCTCTGCCATACCCAACTCGGCATCCAATCCCAACTGCTTGCTGAGACTGGCATCAGGGCATAAGTCTATCATCAGGCTCGGCTGATTAAGTGCCACAAATGCCCTCCCCAAATGCATACAAGTAGTGGTTTTCCCGACCCCTGCTTGCTGGTTCATTATGGCAATTACCCGTCGCTGACTCATCTGTAATCCATTGCTCAGGATCAACCCGTTGGCTGCGCAGTTGACAAATGAGCACGATTGCCATGCAAATTATGCCTCTGAGCCATCGACTGTAATTTCCTCACCTGCTTGAAACTTAAAATTCTGTGCCCTTGCGCGCACAACCCTTCACCGATCACCTCAAGTAAAACTGATTGAAACTGAACGAGGTGATCAGCCATGTCTAAATGCCAAAACAGTCATTAATCCAGCAAAGTTGGCCATCGTGGCTAAAAGCTGTTCAGGATTAGATGGTTTGACCAAGCAATCTGTGACACCTGTCGCCCGACCTTCTTGTTTTTTATCTTTTCCAGATTCAGTGTCGACTATCAGAATTGCCCTTAATCGATAATCCGGCAATTTCCATGCCTCTCGGTTCAACGACACCCCATGCATCACGTGCCCATCGGCGACCGAATGTCCCAATGAGACGGAATCGTTTACGGTCAGAACATTTACCATCAAGGTGTCCTCTCGATGTCAGATGTGCCTCGTTCGATATTTATTTTTTCGTCAAGCCCCAACAAGTCCAGACTTTCTTTAAGTGCTTGCGAAGGTTCCGGCCAGTCAATCGGTAAGTGCTGCTGCGTACAGGCTTGAACAAAAGCAAGTACAAGCTGAGCCCCTGCGGCATCCACTCGTTGAAGATTCGCGCTGTTTATTGATACTGCTTTACCAGCGAGAAGCACTTCAAGCATACCCAGGTAACAGTCTGTTACCTCTGCGACGGTGAGCTTGTCACCCAAATCGACGGTGCTTAACGATGAATCTGTCATCAAGAGGCCTCTTTTCAAGCTGCGGCTGAAATATTGTGCCAGCCCTTACTGGCTCAATCTGCCGCCTGCTGTCAGTTCAGCGGCGAATATTGCCGCTTTGATTACCGGTATTTGCGTGTATCAATAACCATGTTTTTTCAAGGTTATGATTGCTAACCCCAATGAAATATTGGCATTGGCGACTTTTAGTCACCCCACACTCTGACGGATTAATCACTTATCTAAAGCAATTGGCGTGAATGCTAGCAACATAATTGCAGAGACTGTGCCAGCGATTGTGTTCTGGCATGCTATCGAGGGATTCTTTTCCAAAGCGCGATAGAGTGTTCATCGGCTTCTGATTGCTCCTTGCGAGACAACTGCTGTCGTTGCTCAATCTGATAACGAGTGACAAGCGTCTGCACCGCCTGCTCTCGCTGACGTTTCTCCTGCCAATGTTGTTGATGCTGATTAACGAGTTTTCTGGAGCGTTGAATCTGTTGTTCCTGGAGCGTAATTGCCTGATCGAGCTGTGCGAGGAATGCACGAAGCTCCAAAGCTTTTTGTGCTTGCATGCGCATCGGGTCGGCGCGTCTAAAACGCAGCAGGTATTCCTCACGATACTGGAGCAAACTGTCCAGTTGCTGCTGATCACGCTGCAACACAGCATTCGCTTCTGCCAGGCCGCGCGCAGCTTGCTCGACCGCTTGCAAAGCCATTTTTACCACAGGTGATAGTTTAGCAGCTCGATTCATCACTCGATTCTATAGCCTTTGGGTCAGACAGACATTGTTTTCAGTGAGATTTAGAAACCAGAGGAAACGGTATCAGGAAGATTACTGCTTGGCGACATCAATGCTTGTTCCAGAGCTTCGCTACTTTGCGACCAGTTGCGCGCTTCATGCATAGATTGCCTTAACATCGCCTGTAGCTGAGGATAGGCTGCAATGGCCTGATCAATGAAGGTGTCGCTGCCAGAAGCATAGGCACCAATGTTGATGAGATCCTGATTTTGTCGATACGTGGAGTAAATTTGCTTGAAAATCTGAGCCCGTCTCAAATGTTCAGCGCTGACCACTTGTGGCATCACCCGGCTGATGGAAGCCTCGATATCAATCGCTGGATAATGGCCTGACTCCGCCAGTTGCCGTGACAAGACAATGTGGCCATCCAGTATCGCACGTGCAGCATCAGCGACAGGGTCCTGCTGATCATCACCTTCTGTCAGTACTGTGTAGACTGCGGTTATCGCACCTCCCCCTTCAGGGCCGTTGCCAGCACGTTCAACCAGCTGAGGCAGTAAAGCAAATACGGAAGGCGGATAGCCTTTAGTCGCAGGAGGCTCACCAATGGCCAAAGCGATTTCTCGCTGCGCCTGTGCATAGCGAGTCAAAGAATCCATCAACAACAAAACCTGCTTGCCCTGATCACGAAAATACTCAGCGATACTGGTGGCCAGCATCGCACCATGAAGCCGCATCAGTGGTGAATGATCGGCTGGAGAGGCCACCACAACTGAACGAGACAGCCCCTGTTCACCGAGAATATCTTCAATAAATTCCTTGACCTCTCGGCCACGCTCACCAATCAGTCCGACCACAATGACATCGGCTTCGGTAAAACGCGTCATCATTCCAAGCAATACGCTCTTACCGACACCACTACCGGCAAAAAGTCCCAGTCGCTGGCCACGGCCAACGGTTAATAAAGCGTTGATTGCCTGCACCCCGACATCGAGATGCTCTCTCACCGGTGAGCGCACCAGGGGATTGAACTGCTGGCCATGTAATGGCTGTTTGTCATGAACATTGAGCGGTCCTTTGCCATCCAATGGCTTGCCTGCACCATCAACCACTCGACCAAGCAATGCTTCACCGACCATCACCATTGAATCATTGCGGATGGGTCTAACCCGGGCATTGGGCACTAGCCCTCTGATATCGCCAGTCGGCATCAGAAACAAGGTTTGATCATGAAAACCCACGACCTCAGCCTCAATAGTGCCACCATGATGGCTATGAATTTCGCAGCGACTACCGACCGGGGCCTGAAAGCCAACCGCTTCGAGCGTTAATCCGACCATGCGGGTCAGACGCCCTTCGGCAACCGTCAAGGATTGAGGATCAACCTGCTGTAGCTTGTGTTCAAACTGCTTGATTTTTGCTCGCAGCCGTTGATGCTGTTCACTGCGAAGGGTCATGATGTCGAGCCTCCCCCCAGACAGCTTGAATCAGACTGTTCAGGCGAGCTTCTACCGTGGCATCAATACTGGTGTCTGCGGTTTCAAGCCGCACCCCGCCCCGTGTCAGCAGCGGATCTTCAATCCAGTGCCACTTTTGTTCATCTTGTTGAATTGAGAAAGTCTCCTGGAGAATTTCCAAGTCCAGTGGATGCACATAAACCTTGAGCTTACGTTCACTCAATGGCAATGCAATCAATGCTGAACGCATTGCTGCGACGACTTGATCAGTCTGAGTGTTGAGTTCGCGACGAACCAGTTGTTTAGCCATCAAAATGACCATCTGCACCAGATCCTGCTCCATGGTTTCATGCAGGGATTCCAGCGGTTGCGCTAAAAAGTCGACGATAGACTGCAGGTGTTCAATCCGTTGCTTGATTTCATTTTCAGCGGCCTTGAGTCCAGCGCTGAACCCGGCCTGATGTCCAGATTCATAACCCGCTTTGTAGCCTTCCTCCTCCGCCTGCTTTTGCAGTAATTCAAGTGCTTCAATATTGAGCAGGCTCTGTGCTTGCTCTTTTTCGGCATCGTCGGCAGATAACACTCTTGGTGCTTGCCAGCGCTTATAGGCATTGGCCAGCTCCTCAGCCGATAAAACATCGGGCAGTTCGGTCAATAACTCATCAGATGAAGTCATCACCAGCCCCGCCGCCCAGCATGATATCGCCTTTGTCGGCCAGACTTCTCGCTGTTGCCAGAATCGCTTTCTGGGCAGTTTCCACATCACTCACGCGTACAGGCCCCATTGCTTCAAGATCATCACGCATCATTTCGGCAGCACGTTGTGACATGTTACGCAGGAATTTTTCTTGGAGGTTTTCATCTGCGCCTTTTAAAGCCAGTTGCAATTGATCGGTCTGAATCTCACGCATCAAGGTTTGCATACCACGGTCGTCCACATCGATCAGATTCTCGAACACAAACATCAAGTCCTCTATGTTCTGCCCGAGATCAGGCTCAGCTTCCTTGATTTTTTCCATGATTGCCGCTTCTCGCGCACTTTCAACAAAGTTGAGAATATCGGCCGCGGTTTTGGGACCACCAACCGAGGTAGTCTGAGCGCCGGCATTACCACTGAATTGACGCTCCAGAATTTCATTCAATTCGTTTAGTGCAGAAGGTTGAACACCGTCAAGTGTAGCGATCCGCAACAACACTCCCGCCTGATCTCTTTCGGGGAACATCGACAACACCTGCGCAGCCTGGTCAGCATCCAGAAATGAGCAGACAATTGCGATGATTTGCGGATGTTCCAGCCGGATAACTTCATAAATACCACGAGGATCCATCCATTTAAGCTGCTCAAGACCACTGGTATTGCCACCCGACAGGATCCTGTCCAGAATGCTTCCAGCCCGATCTTCACCCAGTGCTCCCACCAGCATCTTGCGCACATAATCGTGGGAGCCAATACCGAGTCCAGTCTCCTGCTCAACTGTACCGACAAATGTGTCGAGGACCGATTTGACCTCCTCTCTGGTGACATTGGCCAGCGTGGCCATGGCCGTACCAACTTTTTGCACTT
This sequence comes from Methylophaga sp., assembly GCA_020831825.1. Taxonomy (GTDB): domain Bacteria; phylum Pseudomonadota; class Gammaproteobacteria; order Nitrosococcales; family Methylophagaceae; genus Methylophaga. Next base: position 28,576 of record JAFIFW010000009.1, read on the forward strand.
CCTTTGGATTCATATGCCGCAACACTAAAGCCGCATCTTCTTCTCCCAGAGAACGCAGGAAGACTGCTGCTCTCTCTGTACCTGAAAGTTTACGGCTTTGTTCTGCCATTATGCGTCACTCGCTGTCCAGTTTTTGACTACTTGCGCAACCAATGCAGGATCCTGTTGCACCAGACTGCGTACATTATCGAGTTGCTTTTCCATTGTCTCTGAACCAGTCGTCAGTTTAGCAATCTCGTCACCTCCTGCACCAGCGGCAGCAGCTACCTGAGCGTTCAGATTATCCTGACTGCCTTCTGCAGTAGTGCGCTGCCCCGCAGGCACTTTATTGAGATCGCGAAATGCTGGACGCAACACACCAAATATCAAGAACAGCACGACCATGGCACCAAGCACCTGCTTGGCAATATCCCACACCCAGGCTTGTTGCCAGATGGGAATCGGTGGCAATGGCTCTATTTCGGTTTCCATGAAAGGCGCATTGACCACATTAAGGCTGTCCCCCCTGGCCACATTGAAGCCGACTGCATCCATCACTAATGCATTGATTCTATCCATCTCGGCCTCGCTCAATGGTTCTGAAACGATATTTCCAGCAGCATCCAAGCTTCTTCGCTCGTCAATCAGTACCGCGACGCTAAGTTTTCTGATAGTGCCAGGCGCCAGCCGACTATGACTAATCGTACGGTCGAGTTCAAAGTTGCGGGTTGACTGTCTGCTGGAACTGCCGGGAACAACTTGCTGAGCCGCTTCTTCACCTTCAGGTGGCAAGGCTTGTTCAGGTGCAATGCCACCACCAGGAGGCTGGTTTGCCAAGGCACCGGGCACACCCAACGGACCGCCAGCACCGACACGCTCATCTTCTCGCAATTGTTCGCTTCGCAGTGCGGCCAGATCCGGATTATAACTCTCGTGAGTCTGCTCTGTGACTGTGAAGTCCACATCTGCGACAACCTGGGCTCGAACGCCGCCCATGCCGGCAATAGGCATCAAAATATTTTCAATGCGCTGAATATAGAGTTGCTCGAGCTTCTGGGTGTATTCCAGTTGACTGTCGCTCATTGCGATAGTGCTGTCGCGTTGAGGCTGTGTTAACAAATTACCGCGTTGATCAACCACCGTGACATCACTGCTGTTCATGTCCGAAACACTGGAGGCAACCATATGCGTAATCGCGGCGACCTGACTGCGTTCCAGGGTTCGGCCTGAAAAAAGGTTCACCACCACCGAAGCGGTAGGCGATTTACGATCTCTGACAAATACCGATTGCTTGGGAATCGCCAGGTGAACGCGTGCCGAGCGAACATTCTGTAACTCACTGATTGAGCGGGACAGTTCTTGTTCAAGTGCGCGCTGATAGCGGGCTCGTTCGATAAACTGGCTGGTCCCAAAGCCCTGATCCTGATTCAGGATATCCATCCCCTGGGACGCACTGCGAGGCAGGCCTTCTGCCGCCAGACGCATTCTTAATCCCTGAAGCTCCGACGCCGGAACCAGTATCGCACCACTGCTTGGATCAAGCCTGTAATTGACTCGCATTTGCTGCAGAACATCAGCGACTTCCGCTGACTCCTGTGCTTGCATACCATTATATAACACTTGATATGAGGGCGTCTGTGACCACATCAAAACATAGCCACCCAAGGCAATACTGGCGGCAATTGCCAGCAAAAACATGATCTGTTTTGTTGCAGGCTGACGTGCCATGTTGCTCTGCATGATTGCCAGCGCTGAATTGCCAGACATTAGCCCCGTGCCTGTTGATGCGCCTTGTGTGGTAGTTACTGGAGCGTTTTCCATTTATAGACTCTCTGATATTAAGGGGCTCAGATTCAAACTGGCATCCGCATCACTTCTTCATAGGCCTGTACCAGTTTATTTCGCACCTGTACCGTTGCCTCAAACGCCACGCTGGCCTTTTGAGAGCTGATCATCACATCCACCAGGTTGACATTGGGATCTCCCAATTCAAATGCCGTTCTGAGAGAGTTGGCCGACTGCTGTGTGGCATTGACCTGATCAACTGCCCCTTTCATCAAGTTGGCAAAATCTACACGACCTGATTGATTGTCTTGCTGACCCGGCATGTTGGTCGGAGACTGGGTGGCCTGAGTTTGCATGGCACGCATTTGCATCAGTAGCTGGTTAGGGTCAATCGCTTTAATCATGTCGTGGCTCCGCAGAAATTGGGTTTGATGTCAGATAATCGTCTCTGGCAGGGGCTATGCAGTCTTCTTGCCAAACTTGTCAGGAATTTCGATCCCCGCCTCTCTGAACCTGGCAATCTTGTATCTAAGTGTTCGCTCACTTATGCCTAACTCTGCAGCAGAGAGCCTTCTGCTGCCACCATGCTTTGCCAAAGTCTCCAGAATATGGCGTTGTTCATGACTTCTTAAATCATCATTTCCTTGGACGCTGACAGGATCTTGAGTCTCCCCAAAATTTGTCATAGCTGGCATCGCCTCGGTGGTAAACCGCTCAAATGCCAAATCTCTGGCGGACAGGTTCTGACCTGATTGCAAAATCAGTGCACGTTGTAAAACATTGTCCAGCTCGCGAACATTGCCCGGCCAGCAGTGTTGCTGAAGCGCCTCAACTGCCGAATCGTCAATCACCGGCACCACACGACCCTGGTTTCGACAGTGACGTGTCAATAATTGTTGTGCCAACGGCACAATGTCCTGAACACGTTCTCTGAGCGGTAGCAAACGAAGTGGAAACACATTCAGACGATAAAACAAATCTTCTCTGAAACGGCCGGCAATCACCTCATCCTTGAGTGTCCGGTTACTGGTCGCCAGCACTCGCACATCCAGAGACAATACTTTTCTGCCACCAATACGCTCTACCTCACGCTCTTGCAAAACGCGCAGTAACTTGGCTTGCAGGCCCAAATCCATTTCCGAGATCTCATCCAGCAAAATGGTGCCGGTATGCGCCTGCTCAAATTTACCTGCATAGGCCTGACTTGCCCCTGTGAAGGCGCCTTTTTCATAACCAAACAAGGTTGCTTCAAGCATGTTTTCAGGAATCGCAGCGCAGTTAATCGCGACAAATGGACCACTTCGACGCGCAGAATGCTTGTGTAAAAACCGTGCCAGCACCTCTTTACCCGTGCCACTCTCACCATTAATCATGACCGTTGCGTCGGTATCCGCAACACGTCTGGCAAGCGTCAGCAAATCCTGTGAGGCCTTTGACACTGCAACCATTTCTTCGGCGGCTAACTCAGTGCACACGTAACGCTGAACTCTGTCGAGCAGATCATCCGCTTCAAACGGCTTAATCAGATAATCACAAGCTCCCTCGTGCATAGCTTCCACAGCGCTCTGCACGGTGCCATAAGCGGTCATCAACACTATCGGCAGTGACGGCAACATGGCTCTGGCCTTGCGCATCAAGGTGTGACCATCCATCGGTTGCATTTGAATATCACTAAGCAGCAAACCAAAACTTTCGTTGCTCAGCTTGTCCAAAGCCGCCTGACCATGATCCGTCGCAGTCACCCGATAGCCGGCCAACTCAAGAATATCGCACAGAGCGCCGCGTAGATTGATGTCATCTTCAACCACCAGAATGCTTGATTGTTTCATTATTGAACTCCTGTTCGAGTCATCTGAGTGGATGGCCCAAGATAAGGCCGATATATAGGTAGTCGCATGCCGAACGTGCTGCCTTCGCCAGGCTCACTGTCCAGCCAGAAGTTGCCTTTGTGTGCTTTGATAATTGAGTTGGCCACCGCCAGTCCAAGTCCTGTTCCAGCGGGACGCGTGGTAAAAAACGGCTGTAACACCCGCTCCTTGTCGCTCTCACTGATGCCGCAACCATTATCTTCGATGGTGATTTCTATGCATTGCTCGCCCGCATCACCCGGCACGTAATCTGCGTAGATAGTGATTTCACCCTGCTCACCACAGGCCTCACGAGCGTTATTCAGTAAATTGTTGAGCACACTGACCAGGGCGGGCTGACTGCCATAGAGATATCCATCAACCACACTATTCACCACCTGCAAGGCATATCGCGGGGCATCTGGCTGGGCATCAAACTGTTGCTGCACTTCATCCAGTAATTGCTCCAGAGCAACAGGTCCGGTTTCATTCATATCACCACGGGCAAAAGCCAGCATATTGCGCACCAGTTGTTCCATATGAGTGAGACTCTGATGCAGCTTTCCAGCAAACCGCTGCTTTAACTCAGCATCGGCCTGCTGTTTCAGTATGGGGGCCAGATACAACAACGCTGAAGAAAGTGGTGTTCTGATTTGATGCGCAAGCCTTGCCGCCATCTCCCCCATGGCAGACAAGCGCTGCAAATGAGACACTTTTTGCTGTAGTGCTCGCGTCTCAGTCACATCTTGCAACAACACAATCTGGCCAGGCTCGTCTTCCAGAGGGCTGGTTGAAATATGACAGCGTCGGCCGTTTTTTAGTGATACATCATGTCCATCATCAGGCTGTGGAGAAAATGCACGATCAATCACCGAAATCCATTTTTGGCCATTGAGTGGTTCTCCCAACAAGGCGATCGCCGCCGCATTACTCTGCTGCACTCGTCCGGCACCATCCAAAACTACCACACCTGCAGGCAAGACCTGCATCAGACGGGTCATTCGGTTTTCCAATCTTCGGGTATTTTCAGTTTGGCGGTTTTTGCGAACGGCTTGTGACAAGCCACGACTAAAATCAAATATCTGATGTGTGGCTAGATCTGAGGATACTCTGGCCCCGGACGTTGCTGAGCCTGGCTCATGGGTAACCGATAATTCTGGATGCATGACATTTTCACCAAATGGATTCATGCATCCATTTCTGCAAAAACCATGCCCCCCGAACAATATCAGTTATAAATCAGACACTTGAAAAAGGAAGTCAAAATGGTGGCGGACGCGTATTCTATCACCCGCAGGTGCTGTCGCTATTCACCGTCTCGCTGAATACCGTATTTGCGCATTTTTTCAACCAGTGTTGTACGTCGCATCTTCAAACGTTGGGCAGCATGGGCCACCACACCACCGGCTTCATCCAATGCCTGCTTGATCAACAAGTATTCGAGGTTGGCCAGATGCTCTTTCAGATCAAGACCGTCTTCAGGCAAGTTATCAATCACAGCTTGTGGTCTGCTCACAGTATCTGTTGCATCGACGGGTGTTGCAGTATCTGGCTCAACCTGTTGGCTGTGTGGGGCAATTCTATTTGCCGGCGCAGGAGTTGCCGCAATGATCTCAGCAATCACATCAGGTAACTCATCACCTTCCACTCGGTATTTTTCCGGCAAGTCATCAAAGTCAACCGTGCCGTAAGGATAGAGAATGACCAGCCGCTCAACGACATTGGCCAGCTCTCTCACATTACCCGGCCAGGCAAAGCGACATAACGATCCAATCGCCGCCGGCGTCAATCGAACAGTGCCCCGGCTTTCATGTTCAATGCGTTTTATAAGCTCATTGATCAGCAGTGGAATATCTTCCGGCCGCTCTCTGAGTGCGGGCATTTCAATTGGAAACACATTCAAACGATAGAATAAATCTTCACGGAATTTGCCATCTTTGATCTGATCTTCAAGATTTCTATGCGTGGCTGCAATGACCCTGACATTGGCAATTTGAGTTTTGTTACTGCCAACCCGCTCATAGGTTCGTTCCTGAAGTACTCGCAGCAGTTTGACCTGCATTGGCATTGGCATATCACCAATCTCGTCAAGAAACAGTGTGCCACCCTCGGCCATTTCAAACCGGCCTTTGCGGGCAGTGATAGCTCCTGTGAACGCGCCTTTTTCATGGCCAAACAGCTCACTCTCAAGTAATTCACCTGGGATGGCACCACAGTTGACCGGCACAAACGGTTTTTCCCGGCGTGATGAGTAATAATGCAGATTGCGCGCAACCACCTCTTTGCCTGTACCTGACTCGCCCAGGATAAGTACATTGGCTTCGGAGTCGGAAACTTGATCAATCATCTTTTGTACCGACTTCATTGCCGGGCTGTTGCCTACCAGCACTCTGAATGATGGCGTTATTTGATCACGCTGGCGCGGTTGCCCGCGATAGAAAGTCGCCTGTTGAAGAGCATTGCTGAGTTGTGGGTATTTGATTGGAAATCTGAGCGAGCCAAGCACACCTGGGAAATCTACAACTTCACAGTCAGGACATTCCAGCGTGAATACCGGGACTCTGGCTTCGTGATTGACCAGCTCTCTCAACAATTGCTTGGTTTGATGTTTGTCGCCGCAGTCGCCAACAATAGCCATCGCCACATCATCCAGCTCATCAATCACTTCAGGCCAGGCATCGGCACCGTTAACTTCAAGCGGCTGGCAGTTAATGAATGCAATCAGGGTGGATAACATCTCGCGTCGTTGTTCGTCACTCTCTATGACGAGGACGTTATTGGCACTCATTGCATGGCTTTCCTCATAATTATAGGAACAAGATGGATACAGGCTTTAGCGGCAGTTAAGCATCATCAGGAAAGGTTTGTCAAAAAAATGACACGTCACAAAGAGCCATTATGCGGCCTTGTGCCATGATGCTTTCGGGAAGTTTTTGTTACGCTTGGAGGGCAAAGTTCACAGAAGTGAATATGCTTTATTCCTGATAGGCCTTACGCGCCTTGTCACTTTTCTTAAGTACCTGTAATTGCTGCAACAGCTCGGTACGTTGTGTCTGACATAGTTGCTCAAGGCGTTCATTAAGGCTGATTAATTGTGCCAGTCCTTCACGCACTTGGGTCACTTCATCAGTATCGACTGTTGAGACATCCAGCTGCTTGACCAGCGCTTGCCTCTGCGGTTCGAGCTTTTGGAAAACCTCCCAATCCCCTTGTTCAGCGACTTGGATCAGACGCTCACTGAGCGCAATGCCCTGGCCGATAGTTTTCTTCAGCTCAGACATCAAACTCATGCGTCCCGGTTGTCACGAAGTTCTGTGGGAATTGCATCCCAGCCAGCCTTGATCTCAAGCATCAATTGAGCGACTTCATCAAGAATGCTGTCATCGTTTTTGAGATTGGCCTCCAGCAGTCGCTGCTCCATGTAGGTATAGAGCTCACGCAAGTTTACCGCCATTTCGCCACCCGCTTGCGAATTGAGACACGCTCGAAGGTTATCGATGATGGCGATTGCCCAGCTGATCTGCTCACCTTTTTGGGCAACATTACCTTGGGCCATCAAGCGACGTGCGTTGACTATCCGTTCAACCACTCCCTCCATCAACATCTGAACCAATCTGTGCGGCGATGCGCTTTCAACACCGCCATGGATGTGGTTTTGACGGTATTGCTGCGTTGCAAGACTTGCATTCATCTTGGAGTCCTCATTCATAAGTGGTTAGTTCACCCTGCAATTAGGTTATCGACCGAGAATCTACTGACTTGACAGTTGAAAGTGAATTTTCCTTCAAGTTAGATAACGTTTATCGTCGTCTGCCAATTGAATTGGGCTGTGGCAGGTTGGCTAGTTGCTGTTCCAGATAGCCACTCAAGCCTTGCAGCTGCCCAACGAGAATATCCATCGCCGTAAACTGTGCACGATATCTTGATTCCAGTGCTTGCATACGGGTATCAAGCCGATCACGCTCATTATCGATCTGTCCAATTCTGGACTGAATACCATTGGTGCGTGAACTGAGAATCCCATCGCTTGCGACATAGCGATCCAAGATGCCATCTAGCCTTTTTGTCAGGCCATTTTCAGAAGCAAAAAGATTGGCAATCGCGCTGAAGTCCTGGGCAATGACTTCATCCAGTTTTTGGGTGTTAATGGTTAACTGACCACTAGAGTTGGTGGTCACGCCTATTTCTGCCAATGTTGAAAAAGCGTCATCGCCCACGGAACCAGAGAGTGTCTGTCGGATCTGACTCTGCACACCACGTAACGCCGAATCACCGAGCAAAGGACCGGCATCGCCAGTGTCTGCATTGAAGGCCGACAACTGATTCATTACTCCAACCAGTTCGTTGTAGGCACTGACAAAGGTTTCGACCCTGGTTTTAACGGAAGCTGTATCCAAGGTAACTGTCAGGGTACCCGTGACATTTTCATCAGCTTTTCGAAGGTTCAACGTCACGCCCTGAATCACGTCCGATACGGTATTTCTGTCGCGGCGAATTTCCAACCCATCAACAAAGACGATGGCATCCTGAGCCGCTTGAACGGTGTTAAGGGTGTTGAACATTTCCAGGCCACCACCGGGAACATCGTCATCAATCGCCGTAATGGAAATATCATTGCCTTCACCGACACGGTTGGAAGTCAACACCAGTCGACTGTCGCCAGCCCCTGCAGAGATGATGGATGCTGTGATACCAGGATTATTACTGGCTGCATTGATAGCATCTCGAATACCTTCAAGCGTATTGTTTTCACTATCAATGTCGAGCGTGAAACTGTCGTTGCCCAGACTGAGTGTCATGGACCCTGTGCCAATGTTTTCACTAGGGTCGAAGGCGTCACTGCGCATCTTGGCCGCTTGTGCCAGTTGTTGCACATTGATGCTGTAAGTACCAGCGACTGCATCTTTTGTTGCAGTGCCGGTAAACAGATCCGTGTTTGTTGAAGAGGTTCTGCGAGCCTGAAATATATCTGGATTTTGCAGCCCCTTCACAGCCGTCTGAAACGTACTCAAGGCACTTTTGAGAGTGCCATAAGCAGATAGATTTCCGAGCAGACCAGCTTCTTTCCGGTCGAGCCTTTGAGAGGCTGGCTGACGTTCTGACGCAACCAATTGCCGAACCAGACCATCGATATCCAAACCTGAACCAATACCGCCAGCGGTAATTGCCATAACCTACTCCTCTCTATTCAGTTCAACAAAACACTTCGGATTTAATCAGGCTTCCGAACTGAACAGATTTATAGTGTCTTCCTGTTGCTCGACAATACGACGCGCGAAGGCAAGCACCTCCTCCGCCGGAAATTGTCGAATAATTTCTTCAGTTTGCTTGTCCAGCACAGTCACTACATTACGACCGCTGCCTTCATCGATGCTGAATTGCAGACTCCTTTGCAAATTTTGTGCAAAATCATTAATGCTCGCCACCGCAGCAGTCAATTCTTCTTGAGAAACTGCCGCTTCTGGCTTGCTTTCTTGAGTTGACACAGATTTGTTTGCGCTCTGGATAACCTGGGTTGCCGGCGTTTTGAGCACAAAATCCCCAGCGGCAGTTTTTGCCGGTGGGGATAAATTGCTATTAATATTTTCCATGTCCATGTTAATTTCCCCTTTTACCTTGATAAAAGGGGGTGCCTGTCAAATAACAGGCACCCTCAGGTCAATATTACAGCAGACTCAACACGTTCTGTGGTAAAGCGTTAGCCTGAGCCAACATTGCTGTACCTGCCTGCTGCAAAATCTGTGACCGTGTCAGGTTCGCAGTTTCCGCAGCAAAGTCAGCATCCATGATGCGCGAACGAGAAGCCGACAAGTTTTCAGATGAGATGCTCAGGTTAGCAATAGTCGATTCAAAGCGCAGCTGCACAGCACCCAATTCAGCTCGAAGATCGTTGACCTGGGTCAGCGCTGCTGATGCTGCAGCGATTGCTGAAAATGAGCCTTCTCTGGTTGTGACGTCTACGTCATTGAGTGAAACCTGGCTAGCTGTTACCGCAGTATCGAAAAGGGCCAATGTAGAGTCATCTGGATCGTCAAAAGTAATCTCCCCACCCACTACGGTATAAGCTTCAGCATCAAAAGCAGAGTTAATAACGATTGTAGATTCACCTGCATTGGTTACGAACACAGATGCAGAGAGGTTTGCTGCCTGAATGATATCTGCGTCATCATCACCCGCCTCAGCCCTTTCTCTGATTTCAGCATTGATAAGACGAACGATATCGTCAAGCGATGTAGCATCGCTCAGATCGACATCAATCTCATCATCCAAGGCTGTCGCGAAATCAATGGTTATGTCGTCAACTGAGACAAAATCAAAGCCCGCGAGCAGTTCCTGGTTCGAAAAGTCAGTTGAGCTAACAGCACCGCTACCAACAGCTTCGCGAGCTCCAAGCACTGAACCGCGGGAATCAACTCCACTGACTGCAATCGTTTGTCCCTGGTTGGCACCAACCTGGAAAAACAAGTCAGAGAGGCTGCCATCCAGAATTCTCTGGCCGTTAAATTCTGTAGAGTTGGCAACACGACTTATTTCTGAAACCAGCTGCTGGACCTCGTTATCCAGTGCCTGACGATCAGAAGACGAGTTGGTATCGTTGGCAGCCTGAACAGAAAGTTCACGGATACGCTGAAGGGCATCACCAATGGTACCCAGCGCACCTTCGGCTGTCTGAGCAAATGAAATACCATCATTCGCATTACGAATAGCTTGATTCAAACCACGAATTTGTGAGGTGAATCGTTCTGAAATAGCCAGACCCGCCGCATCGTCTTTAGCGCTGTTGATACGTAAACCAGACGACAACCTTTCCAGAGACGTGGCAATGGAAGACTGGGAACCAGTCAGATTACGCTGAGCATTGAGAGATGCGATGTTGGTGTTGATAATTTGAGCCATGGTGTTTCTCCTGATTGAAGCGGGCACCCACCCGATTTGTTAATGACAGATAGACATTCAAGATGTCTTTACTGCCTCCGGGGTGGTTAACGACGCCATCAAGTGAAACTTTAGGACTCCTAGACTTAAATTAAATTGTTTATCGCGATTTTGTGAACTACTCCCCAAAATCTATTTTCAGCTTAATCGTCCTGACAACAAAAACCGGCCATTACCTCGGCTCCCCTCCTCCCGATATTCCGGGAGGAGGTCAGGAGAAACCGAGGCCGGCCCAAATCAGCCCAACAAGTTCAACACATTCTGTGGCAAGGCATTTGCCTGTGCCAGCATTGCAGTACCTGCCTGCTGAAGAATCTGAGCTCTTGTCAGATTGGCCGTTTCAGCCGCGAAGTCAGCATCCATGATACGTGATCGTGATGCAGATAGATTCTCTGATGAGATGCTCAGGTTTGCGATAGTTGATTCAAAACGCGCCTGAACAGCACCCAGCTCTGCACGCAGTGAACTGATTTGTCTGAGCGCACCATCTGCTGCTGCAATAGTTTGGAATGCTCCCTCTCGAGTGGTTACATCAACCTCTTCAAGTGAAACTTGTGCTCCGTTGACACCTGTAGCAAAAAGGTTGACTGTTGAATCATCTGGATCGTCGAAGGTGATCAATCCTCCAGTAACTTCGAAAGGCTCCGAATTGAATGATGAGTTGACAACAACTGTGGTCTCACCAAGATTATTCACATAAAGAGAGGCACTCAAACTTGAATTCTGAATGATACCTGCATCATCATCACCAAGAGTGGCTCTTAGCTGAATTTCCTGATTGACTTCTCGAACGATATCCTCAAATGAGCTTACGTCACTTAAATCTACCGCGATAGGAGCGGCCAGAGCTGGTGTAAAGTCAATACCAATGTCAGTGACTGAGGCAAACTCAAAACGTCTGATCAAATCCTGACTCGTCAATGTACTTCCAGTGACCTCACCACTGCCAAGCGCCTCTCTCATTCCAAGAATGCTGGTTTTCGCATCCACACCGCTGACAGCTATCGTCTGGCCTTGATTCGCTCCGACCTGAAAGAAAAGGTCACTCAGACTGCCGTCTAAAACCTTTTGACCATTAAACTCGGTTGAGTTTGCCACTCTCGCGACTTCAGCAATAAGTTGCTGCACTTCGTTATTTAGCGCCTGGCGATCAGAAGCTGAGTTGGAATCATTGGCTGCCTGAACCGATAATTCACGAATGCGTTGCAGTGCATCGCCAATTGTGCCGAGTGCACCTTCTGCCGTCTGGGCAAAAGAGATACCGTCATTGGCATTTCTGACTGCCTGATTCAGACCACGAATCTGTGTAGTGAAGCGCTCGGATATTGCCAGACCGGCTGCATCATCTTTTGCGCTGTTGATCCGCAAGCCTGAGGATAATCGCTCAAGTGATGTTGCCAACGAGTTTTGCGTTGAGTTCAAATTCCGTTGCGCATTAAGCGACGAAATATTGGTGTTAATAATTTGGGCCATGATGTTTTCTCCTGATTGAGCCGGGCATCAACCCGGTATGTGTTTGCACACGAGACATCCCACATCTGCGTCAATGCCTCGTGCTTCAAACAACCCGTAAAATGATAAAAATCACTTCCTTTAATTGAGTGATACCCAAATCACAGCAAACACCGTACCAAAACCATAACCAATTGTTTTAATTGGACTTTTTATCCAAAAAGGCGGGAGGCGGCAAAAAGCGGTAAATCCTTGGCAGATCAGTCAGTTATTTGGCGCAAGCAGTTGGAGGGGATTGGGAATGCAAAATGATCTCTGCTGGATACGGCATCGCCACGAACGCAATGGTCCAATGAGCAAAGATCACCATACCTACTGACGGTATTTTCCAGTCAACAGGGAGTGAAGCCATGACATGGTTGATTGATTTAAAAAAGCTCTGAACGGCAAGTCTCTCGGGGACTTTTAGATTATGGAAGATGACTGAAAGGATGGGCTTAGAGATAAAGCTTGACGAGGAAGGCGAAAACAAGCGCAGGCAGCTGCTGCACGACTTTAGCTTTTGTCTTACTCGATAAACAGCTTAGAGGAAGTTGAAAAGTGACAGACTCTGCACACGACTAAAGGTTTGCTGGGCAGCTTGCAGCCCTGTCAATTGCCGGGTTAGCCGTGAAATTGCTTCAGCATAATCAAGATCCTGTATTTCAGAAATACTCTTTTCCATTGCAAAAGCAAGGCTTTCATTGATTTGTGTTTGTTGATCAATCGCATTCAATCGACCACCGACCTGTGCCCGTCCATCGACAACTCTGTCCAGCGCCGCGTCCAGATTGATCAGAAAATCACCATTATTGGGTGAATCACCCGCCCCGACCCTGTTGTCAGCCAGCGCATTGGCGAAATTCTGAATGGTGATAAATATGGTTTGCGCTTCATCGGCCGGTTCTTTGCTGATGGTCAATTGGTCACCATCATCAGGTGTTCCTTCCAATCGAATACCCAAGCCCGGAAATGCAGGGTCGAGTTCACCGAGATTGACGGTCATACCTGGTTGATAACTAAAGCTGGCGCTGTTCACGCCATCAGTGACCGTATATTCACCCGGCGGATCCGCATAGGTGAAGGTCAGCTCAGGAAAAGTCGCTGCCACACCACTATTGTTGGTCACGGTGATTTGTCCGGAACCGGTATTGCCGCCATCGGGTGTGATCAATGTTTGGGTAAAGGCTGCTTCAAAAAGTTTTGAGGCCGGATCGTTGGTGGCGATAAACACCCCTGCCCCTACCTTCATATTGCGCTGGCCTTCGTCCCCCTGATAACTGCCGTAAATATTGTCATAAGGCTGAATATCTGTTGCAAAACCAGAAAACAAATAGTCACCATTGGCATCACGTGTATTGGCCAACGACAATAATTGTTGATTCAGCTGATTGATCTCCGTGGAGATGGCTTTTCTGTCGGCCGGTGTATTGGTGTCATTCAATGCCTGTACCGCCAACTCACGAATGCGCTGCAATAAGTCGGTAGCACTGGCCAGCGCACCCTCTTCCCGCTCGAGTTTATTTCGCGCATTGACGCCGTTGGAGACATACTGCTCGGAAAGGCTGAACTCTCTTTGCAGATTTAACAATTGAACTGAGCCAGCAGGATCATCCGATGGATTGAGAATTCGTTTCCCTGTGGACACCTGTTGCTGTGTCTGCGCAACATTCGTCTGTTGAGCCAGCATAGATGCCAGGCTCTGATTGAAAATCTGAGAGGTTGAAATCCGCATGACTGCTCCTAGAAAGCGTTCAGCAAGGTGTCAAAAATGGTTCTTGAAACCGTAATGATCTGCGCCGCCGCCTGATAAGACTGCTGATATTTGATGAGGTTGGCTGCCTCCTCATCCAGATTAACGCCCGATACTGCTTCAAGCCTTGCCTGGGTTTGCTCCATAAGTCCCTGCTGTGTCACCTGACTTAAGCCCGCCTGCCGGGTTTTGGTGGCAACACTGGCTACCAGATTGCCATAAGCATCAGCAAATGAGCGGGTACCGCCATCCAGCACTTTCTGCACCTGCAATTCTGCCATTGCCAGCGCATTGCGATTATCCCCCGCTGCCCCTGTGCTGTTATTGACCACAAAACTATCGCCATCGGCCGGAACACCTGTCAGCGTAATAGTCAGCGGTGGTGGTTCATCGCTGGGCGCAAATGTCAGCTCGCTCAGATCAAAACTGCGGCCACTATCAATCGCCGGGTTATAGTTCAGTGTTGCCGTATTGCCGTTGTAGTTGACCGTGTATTCATTGGTCGCCTGGTTAAAACTGAAACTCAGAGGTCCTGCCAGAGCATTACCTGCATCAAAGGCAGGATCACTGCCATCGATGGAGGCAATCGTCAGTCCACCACTACCAGAATTCAAACTATTAGTCGTTACAGCAACCGGAAAAGCAACAGCCAGATCACGAGGATCAGCAATGGCTACAGCAATCGCTGCTGCCGCGCCAGCAGGCCAATCGGCAGGCAGCGGATCCGGAATCGCAAACAAATTACCACCAGCGGCGCCATTCAGTGTCAAACCTGTCGAGTGCTGCTGATTGAGCACCTCGGCAATATTTGCGGCCAGTTCATCAATCTCCGCTCGTGCCGGATCAATAATGTCACTTCTGACCGTTAACAGCCCCCCCATCGTTCCACCAACAATCTGATTGGTGACCAGGGTTCCACTGGAACCAAAAACAATATCCAGCCGTGTTGCATCTGCGGGATCCACTGCTGTGGTCAATTCGTTCAAGGTACTGCCAACCACCAGCCCCTGACCGTTCCCCACGAAAATGTTGATTGAACCATTACTCTGTTGTACCGCCTGAACTGACACCAGCTTTGATAGATCGTTTATGAGTCTGTCCCGTTGATCCAGTAGATCATTGGGTACGCTCGAACCTGCATCCAGAATAGTTTGATTGAGCTCTCTAATACCCTGAGAAATTGTATTGATGTCCTGAACAGTCGCCTCGAGATTTTGGTTAAGCAGGCGATTGATGGAGTCGAACTGATTGTTAAGCGTATTAAACCTTCTTGCTAACGAGTCGGCTTCTGTCAGCAATACCTGGCGTGCGGGTATGGAGGTCGGATCATCAGCCACTTCCTGCATGGCATTAAAAAAGCTCTCCATGCCACTGGCAATGGACAACTGCGGCGAACCGAGCATGTCATCTACTTGTTTCGCATACGTGCCAAAAATCTTGAAGTTTTGTTCTTGCGAGGTGAACTGTCTGAGCTGATCTGCCAAAAACTTGTCAAACAATCGTTCAATGCTGGTGATTTTCACACCAGAGCCAATGTACTGACCACCAGAAAAATTTGGTGGTGTGGTGCCCTGTACGACTCTTTGACGACTGTAGCCTTCGGTATTAACGTTACTGATGTTATGGCTGGTTGTAGTCAAAGCACCCTGAGTGGTCAGCAGTGCAGAAGTACCGATATTTAACATGCTCATAAGGCGATCCCCGGTTCAGCGTGTTGTGGCTGGATTCATGAATACGCTGAACCATGCGAGTTTTGTGCCACGGTTGCGCCTTGCATGATGCGTTTTATCTTGTCCGCATAATTCGGATCAGTGGCATAACCTGCCCGGTGCAGCTCTTCAATGAATCGCTCTGGGTTATGGCTGTATCTCAAGGCAGTCTGGTAACGCGGCTGTGTTTGCAAAAATTCGACATAGTCATCAAAGCTCTGCTGAAACGAGCCATAGGATCTGAACTGTGACAATTCCCTGACGGCCTTGCCATCATGAAACTCAAGTGCATTTAGCTGCGTGGTGTTACCCGTCCAGCTTCGGCCGGCTTTGATGTTAAACAAGTTATGGCTGGAACTGCCATCTGAATTTTGCAGCACATGTTTGCCCCAGCCAGTCTCAAGTGCAGCCTGAGCAATAATAACTTCCGGTGACACACCTATTTTCTCAGCAGCTTGTTCAGCCATTGGCCAGAGTTGACGCACAAAGCTGGCCGGTGAGTCGAAGACCATGGGTTTTCCGGCCTGCATTGCTCGAATGTTATCGATCTCAAGCTCGTCCCTGGGTGTTAACTTGTCAGGTTTCGCCTGACGCACCTGCTCCAAAATTCGTTGTTCTGCATGAGGCATCAAGCTGCTGCGAATACTGACGGTATCCATTGAAAAACCCTTGGCAGCAGGCGTATCTTCCAAAGCCGAAGGTTTCTCATCACCGCCCAGTTGTCGCATGATGACATCCTGCAAGCCTAGTCCCCCTCGACTCGCCATATCCATGGCCATCTGCTGATCCGCCATCTCCCGATACATTTTGCTTTGCGAGGAATCAAAAATTCCATCTGCCAAGCTGGCTTCACGCATGCTCTTGAGCATCATGCTGATAAACAAGGCTTCAAACTGTCCGGCAACCTCACGCAAAACCTGCTGTTGGTCTTTATTTTCAACAGAGGTTTGGGCCGCTTGATTTCTGAGCTGATTCAGCCCATGAAAATCCAGCGCATTGTGTTTGACAGCATTCAAGGTCATCGGGGTGCCTATATGATGACCAAATCTGCGCGCAGCGCACCGACTTGTTTGAGCGCTTCCAGGATGGCCACCAGGTCACCTGGCGCAGCCCCTACCTGATTAACGGCCCGGACAATTTCATCCAGGGTGACGCCAGGGTTGAAGACAAACATCCGACTGGCATCTTCAGTAATCTCAATGTCGTAATTGGGCGTGATCACGGTCTCACCCGGTGAGAAAGCACCCGGCTGACTGACTTCAGGACTAGCTGAGATTGTCACCGACAAACTGCCATGAGTGACTGCCGCAGGACTTACTCTGACATTCTGGCCGATGACAACGGTTCCGCTTCTGGAATTCACCACCACTCTGGCGGCCGCTTCACCCGGGCTGACTTGAAGGTTTTCAATCATCGACAAAAACGGTACCCGCTGATTGGGATCACGCGGCGCAAAAACGGTGACAGAGCCCGCATCCACAGTACGAGCCGTCCCGGTGCCGAGATTTTGATTGATTGCCTCAGCCAGACGGCTGGCCGTGGTAAAGTCAGGTTGATGCAGATTCAAGGTGATCGTATCGCCGACATTGAAAGCATTGTTGACCGTACGCTCTACAGTGGCGCCATTGGGGATTCTTCCGGCACTGGGAACATTGACAGTGATCCTGGAACCATCTCTGGCCTCAGCCCCAAAACCACCGACCACAAGATTGCCTTGTGCTACGGCATAAATCTGTCCGTCAATACCTCGCAAAGGCGCCATCAACAGACTGCCGCCACGCAAACTATTGGCATCACCCAATGATGACACCGTGATATCTATTGTTTGCCCGGGACTTGCAAATGGTGGTAAATCTGCATGAATACTCACCGCCGCGATGTTTCTGCTTTTTGGATCAATCCCAGGAGGCAGTGAAACGCCCATTTCACCCAGAAAGCTTCTTAAACTCTGGCCGGTAAATCTGGTTCGATCGCCGGTGCCACTGAGGCCAACGACAAGCCCATAGCCTACCAGTTGGTTATTTCTGACCCCTGCGATTGACGCCATGTCTTTGATTCGCTCAGCCGCTTGAACGCCGGAAGAAATCGCCAGCAGCGCCGAGATCAGAATCCACTTGATGTTCATAGTTGTGTCCTCTTAAAACGGCATCAGCGCACTGACAAAGAATCTGCTCAGCCAACCCATGACATTGGCATCATTGGTTGGACCATCACCAGTGTAGGAGATCTGCGCATCGGCGATTCGAATTGAAGAAATGGTATTGCTGCCATCAATATCACGGGGGCTGACAATGCCTGACAGACGAATGTATTCATTCCCCTGATTGATAGTGACGATTTTTTCACCACGAATAATCATATTGCCGTTGGGCAGGACCTCGACCACAGAAACACTGATATCCCCTACCAGGCGATTACTCAAATCACTGTCGCCCTGACCACGGAAGTTGTGGCTGGAGTTGACGCCAAAGGCCAGATTGTTGTTGCTGGTATCAGCCAAAGGCAGCTGATTGGGTAGACTGAATTGGGGCTGTGTTCCGAACACCGTTGGGTTGTCGATATTGCTGCTGCTTTGCTTTCGAACAGTTGTTTCGCTCTCTTTTTCGCCAAGCGTTCGCTCTTCAAGACGAACCGTCAAAATATCGCCAACTCGCCTCGCCCGATAATCTTCAAACAAGGAGATATTAGTCGCAGTATTGAAAATTGCACCATCATTTCGCTCAACTGGTGGAACGGCAACCGGTCTGGTCGCGGCATAAGCAGGGTCACGCTTGGGCGTATCGTTGGCACAACCAACCACAGCAATAAGCGCCAGTGGTGTCAAAATTTTGTATCGCAGCTTCATGATCGCCTCTGATAATGCATGTTGATTCATTCTTAGCAGGCTTCATGCCAAAACCCGGAAATGTCGGTAGTGCTGAGATTTTCGGAGGTTATGGCCTGAGCCAGCGACTCATTGAATACACTTTTTCCTGAATCTTTTTCAGGTAATGCATCCATGCAGGGATAAAAAAACAAGAGATATTGGTGCCTTTGCCAATCATGACAAAGACACCGAAAAAGCCGATTACAAATTCTGGCTGGCGTATTGCAACATCTGATCTGCGGTTGAGATCGCTTTTGAGTTCATCTCATAAGCTCTTTGTGTCTCGATCATATTGATCAGCTCTGTCACTACGTTGACATTCGAGGTTTCCAGTGCGCCACCAACCACCGTACCAATGCCATCCAGGCCCGGAATCCCAACAATCGCTGGTCCACTGGCTCCAGATTCTTTGAACAGGTTTTCACCTACAGGCTGCAGACCTGCCGGATTCACGAAGTCTGCAAGTTCTATATCGCCAATTATAACTGGCTCATTTTGACCCGGCTGGGTCACACTGACCGTGCCATCGACGCCGATTGTGATACTCAAAGCATCCTCAGGAACCACCAAACCGGGTTCGAGCAAATAGCCGTTAGACATGACAACCTCACCATCAGAATTCAGCTGAAAGCTGCCATCGCGGGTGTAGGCTATATCGCCATCTGGCATCAGGATCTGGAAGAAGCCTCTTCCTTGAATAGCAATGTCCAGAGCATTTTGTGTTTGAATGATATTGCCCTGGGTGTGTAATTTTTGAGTAGCAACAGTTCTGACCCCCGTGCCCACCATCAAGCCTGAAGGCAATTCAGTATCTGTTGTAGATTGGGCACCAGGCTGTCGAATAGTCTGGTAGAGCAAGTCTTCAAAAACCGCTCTGTCTTGCTTGAAACCAGTGGTATTTACGTTTGCCAGATTATTTGAAATCACTGACATTCTGGTTTGTTGAGCATCAAGCCCTGTCTTGGCGATCCATAAAGCCTGATTCATAATCGTTCTCCAAATTTTTGACGCTGCTCGCGCTTACCCACCAAGCTGCAACAAGCGTGCCGATGCCGCACTGTTTTCTTCAGCTGTTGACATCATCTTGATCTGCATTTCATATTTCCGCTGCAGCTCAATCATGTTCACAAGGGCACCGATAGCATTGACGTTACTGCTCTCAATCGTGCCAGAGGCCACTTTGACAGAAGCATCCAAGGGTGCTTCACCACCATCGCGCATCCGCATCAAACCATCGCTGTCCTTGAAGATATCCTGCAAGTCGGGTTTCACCAGCTTGATTCTATCCAGCACCGCCAGCGCATTTACCTCGGCCCCGACAGGACGTATTGAGATGGTCCCGTCAGCGCCAATTTCAATTTTTTCTGCGGGTGGAATAGCAATTGGCCCGTTATCACCCATCACGGCTAGTCCAGTTCCTGTCAGCAGTTGCCCGGTTTCTGTGAGGTGAAAATCCCCCGCACGGGTATAACCCTCTCGACCATCGATTCCAATGACAGCAATAAATCCATCTCCCTGAACCGAAACATCCAATTCACGTCCAGTGGAGACAACCGGCCCCTGCTGATAATCAGTGGCAGGCCGCTCGGTCATCGAATAAACACGGCTCGGCATGCCCTCACCAAACACCGGCATCGCGCGAAACTGTTCCAGATCAGCACGAAACCCGGTCGTATTGATATTGGCCAGGTTATTGTTATTGGTCGCCTGCGCCAGCATGGTTTGCTGGGCAGCATTCATTGAGATGTACAGCATGCGATCCATAAAGCTAGCCCTCTTTAATCCAGGTCATTACCTGAGATTGATAATGGTCTGAGTAATGGCATTGTTGGTCTCGATAGCTTTTGAGTTTGCCTGGAAATTACGCTGTGCCGTGATCAATCCCACTAGCTCCTTGGTGAGATCAACATTCGAAGTTTCCAGAGCACCCGCCTTGACCTCACCAAAGCTTCCAGTACCCGCCTCACCTGCAATCACAGGGCCAGAATCAGTCGTTTCCTTCCAGGAGGTATTGCCGATTTTGTTCAAAGCCTGTGGGTTAGCAAAATTACCTAATGCAATTTTGCCGATAGGTATTGCTTGGCCATTACTATAAGTTGCCCGGATAAGACCATCGTCACTGACATCCACCCCCGTCAAGCGCCCTGTTGGAAAACCATTAACTGTCAGTGCTCCAACGTTGAAAGGGCCAGAGTTTTGGGTAGTTCCGTTAAAGCTTACTGTGACTTCTTGATCGGCTGCACCACTCTGGAATTGAGTTAGTGGTGGACTGAAGTCCAATGCTAGAGGTGGCGCAACACTGTCAAGTCCCCCTTGGGGGGTAAAGCCGAGCCTGGATACCCCCAAAGAGATACGTCCGTTCACACCAGCATTATCAAAAATATCGTCGGCGGATATAAATGCTGCCACCTGCCACTGGTTAAAACCCACTGGTCCAGTGCCATCATCAGCGGATGGATCGACCTTTTGGTAAAAAAAGGTGACAACATGCTCGTTACCAAGGGAGTCATATATGGTGGCTGACGTTGAATGGTTGAAGGTATCTGCATCTGCCGGATCTATTGGCAAGAGGCTGCCACTCCCATCATCAATGCCTGCAGCATTTGATGGTAAGTTAGTTGCAATCCTCAAATTGGTCGTTGACTCTGGCGAACCGACAGCCGGTGGCAACTGCAATGGCTGGGTAGCGTTCATGGTTGTAGCCGAGATATTACCGTCTTCATCGACTGGGAAGGTTCGCAAATACCACCCCAGGTTGTTCACCACATAACCATCCTTGTTGACACCAAACTCACCCGCTCGCGTGTAGATGATTTCACCAGAACCGAGTTCTGGAGCCAGAGCAAAAAAGCCCTCACCGCTAATACCAAGATCCAATGCATTCTCTGTAAACTCGAGATTACCCTGTGAAAATTGCTGGGCGACATTTCTGAGCACCACACCACTGCCAATCGCTGTATTACTGGTTGTTCCGAAAGCTGATACAGCAAACACATCAGCAAATTCGGCTCGAGAATTTTTGAAACCGGTTGTGTTGACGTTAGCGATGTTGTTAGATTTGACGTTGAGATCAAAAGTTGCCGCATTCAACCCACTTAATGCTGTACTGAAAGACATGGAATGCCTCCTTAAATAATTTCTTGTACTTCACTGAAAGGCACCGAACCAATGGCACCCAGATTTATCGTCAAACCCTGACTGCCAGCACCCACCAAAACACTGTCTACCTTGGCAATCACAGCGCTTGCAAAAGCAGTATTTCTGCCCTCAACAGTCCCTGTGGCTCGGAATTGATAAACCGCTTCAGGCGCTACTTCACCATTGTCATCAAATCCATCCCAGGTAAAATTGGTGTAGCCTCGGGCTGCGCCCATGTCGATAGTTCTGACCACAACCCCTGCTTCGTTGTAGATGGTGACTTTCAAGTCAGTGACGGGTGCAGCAACATTGATTTGGCCTTTAAGGCCACTGTCTGCCGACATGTAACCGATAGAGGATGGCACCAGCACAGAGCGACCCACTAATGAAGATCCTTGAAGGGCTTGATCCGATTGCATGGCTTTGGCGAAGCTGGCAAATGATTTCTGCAAATCAGCAATACCGCTAACCGTTCCAAACGAGGCAATTTGCCCCAGGAAATCACCACTTTCCATCGGCGAAAGCGGATCCTGATTCATCAGCTGGGTAGTCATCAATGACATAAAATCCTCCATTGCCAACTGGCCTACGTTTTTTTCCTCATCTTTTTTATTCGAGTTTGAGTTGAGGAAAGCATATGGGTTGTCGCCTAAACCATTTATTGCCATGACAATGCCTCAATGAACAGGGTTACGCTGAGCAAGGTAGAACTCATGCTGGTCAGCAACCAGAAGACTGGTAAAAAGTTGTTGTTGAAAGGGCTGTTGCCTGGCTGGAAAGTCCAGCTCGCCAACAATCACTCCAGATTGAGTAGGGCTTGGCAGATCCTGCCACCAGATAACGGCTGGCATGCCAGACTGCAAAACAACCGCCATTGGACTTTGGTAAACTTGACTACTCATTCTATTTACCCATCTGCAGTGTGCGTATAAGCAGCTGTTTAGATGTATTAGCAATCTCGACATTGTTTTGATAGGAACGCGATGCCGACATCATGTTCGCCATTTCAGCAATGGGATCAACATTTGAGTGATAGACAAAGCCATTTTCATCTGCCATCGGGTGTGCAGGGTTGTATTCCTGTTTAACCGGCGCCTGACTCTCAACAATGCCGCGCACCTGAACTGAGCCGGGTTTGAAACCATCCTGAGCATCATCAAGCACCGTCGCGAAAACTGGCTGCCTTGAGCGGTACGTTTCGCCGACACTACTGCTCACGCTGTCCGCGTTGGCGAGATTACTGGCAGTGGTGTTGAGCCGAAGCGATTGAGCACTCATCCCGCTTCCTGCAATATCGAAAATATTGAATAGCGACATCGTATTATTCTCCTCGGATAGCCTTGGTCAGGCTCTGAAAACGACTGCCAAGAAACTCAAGACTCGCTTGGTACTGGACTGCATTTTGCATGAACTGGGATTGCTCTACTTGCTCATCGACCGTGTTGCCATCCAGAGAATCCTGCATGGTTTGGCGGTACTGCAGCTGCGAGTCAAAACTGCTGCCTCCGGAACCGGCAATATGTTTCTGATGAGTGGTGTTGAGTGAAGGTGAAGTCTGACCGCTGGCGGCCATTTTCAGGGCTGATTGAAAATCAATATCCCGAGCCTTGTAATTAGGGGTATCGGCATTGGCAAGATTCGTTGCCAGCAGCTCAGCGCGCTGAGAACGCACACGCAAGGCGTCTGCGTGAATTCCAAGGGCTGAATCGAAGTTTATCGGCATGGTTGGCTCCATCTTTAATCTTTTTGTACAGATTTAAAGCATCAAACATGCCACAACGAAAATAGTATAGAATTCAACCAGATGTAAATAATGCGGCAACAGCGTCAAAAAAATAGCGGCAAGGTTTGCCGCTATCCGGCAATCACCAGCCAAACCTTACTAAGTCTTTGATAAATGACGACCAATTCACGCTTTTGTAAAATAGCCCGTAGGAATTTTCAATAAGGCTTGACCCTGCAATATCCAGAGTCTATAACAAGGCATATACTCAATATTGAGGCCTATCGGTGACTACTAAGCATCACACCAGAGGTTTCACGATAGTAGAGCTCATGATCACGCTGTTTATTGCAGCAATTCTGGTTGCTGTTGCAGCCCCGAGTTTTAACCGACTACTCGTGGATAACCGCCTGACAACAGAGGCAAATTTATTGCTTTCAAGCCTGCAGACAGCTCGCAGTGAAGCGGCAATGCGTGGCGTCAACGTCACCCTGCGTATACCAGACGCAGCCGCTAACCAAGTCTGGGATCAAGGCTGGATAATGTTTACCGATTGGGGCGCAAATGCAACGCCCGGTGCCAATATTGAGACGGGCAATTGCGCCAATGAAGAAAACTGCATATTGCAACAAAGGGATGTAGCTACTGCACCTGGTCTGACAATTCGAAGCAACAACTATGCTAGATGGATTTCATTTGACCCTTCAGGCAGACCCAGAAGTGCCGCTTTACCCAATGGTACGTTCACACTCTGTATCGGAAATCGAGGAAGACAAGTTGTAGTGAATGTGACCGGCCGTTCGCGCGTTCAGGAGGCTCCGAATGGAACCTGTCCTTAAACACCATAAAGGCTTCAGTCTGTTTGAAGTTCTGATTGCCCTATTTGTACTGGCGGTTGGCTTATTGGGATTGGCGCACCTCCAGCTGACCACACTCAAAAACGTACAAAGTGCTGAGTTTCGCTCCCAGGCTTCTATCCTAGCTGCCGATATTTTTGACAAAATGCGCGCGAACCAGCCAGCCGCCAGAGCAGGAAACTACAACTTTGGATTCAATGATGATGAGCCAGTGGCGCCAAACTCAGTAGCCGATTTTGATCTGATTGACTGGCTGGGCGCTGTTTCAGCATCACTCCCTCAAGGCAGCGGCTCAATTGTTTGCCCGAACTTCAACCTAGGCGCAGATTTTATCTGTCAAATCACAATCCGCTGGACCGAAACACAAATCGGTGACGCTGACTCTGACTACGGTGAACTCGGGCAGTCAGAATTCATTTTCTCAGGGGCCATCTGATGACTGGCATGAAACATCTACAAAAGGGGCTGTCCTTAATCGAGCTCATGGTGGCGATTGTGATTGGTTTGCTGTTGGTGGCTGGCGTAACCCAACTCTTTGCCAACAATAGCCAGATTTACAATGTCCAGGATAATCGCGCTCGCATTCAGGAAAATGGCCGTTATGCTTTGCACGCCCTGACAGAAGCCATTCAGCGGGCAGGCTACATCGGTTGTGCAACTCGAAGTGCTCCAAACATTACCAATACACTGAACAGCAACCCCGCTTTCCTTGAAGACTTTGCAGTTTCACTTCAAGGTAACAATGCCACCGGACCAAACACCTGGATCCCGTCTCAAGATGCCAGCATCACTAACCCGCTCTCTGGAAATGACATCATTACGGTCAGAACAGGCATCGGCTCTCCCATTCGGGTACTGGCTCACGACAACAGTAATCAGCAGATTGGGCTGGGCACCAATCATGGTCTCGCCACCAACGACATTGTCATGGTCTCTGATTGTTTAAGCGCCGTCATCCTTCAAATTGAAAACGTTGTTGGCAACGATATTATTTACGATAACAGTATTGATCTGCAGTTTGATATTCCAAGTGCCCACATCACTCGACTGGCGACACGCAGTTTGTACATCAGAGCTAATCCGGACGGACTTCCTGCACTTTATCAACGCATCAACAATGATGCTCCACAGGAACTTGTGTCAGGAATAGAAAATCTGCAAATCTTGTTTGGTGAAGACACCAACCAGGATGGGGCTGCAAATGTCTATATTTCTGCCAACGCTGTCAGTGATTGGAGCGATGTTGTGAGCGTGAGAGTTACGCTCGATGCCACAAGCATTGAAGACAACCTGGCATTACAGCAACGCGCAGAAGGCGATCGCCGTCTAAGCACCAGCTTCCAGAAAACAATCGCTCTCAGGAACCGATTGCCATGAACCGATTTCATCGTATCAACAATTTACATCAAACTGGCGCCACTCTGATCATTAGCCTGATTGTTTTGGTGTTGATGACCATTATTGGTCTGGCCGCCATGAGAAGCAGCATGATGCAGGAACGCATGGCGTCGAATACCCGCGACTACGAATTAGCCAGTCAAGCTGCTGAAACTGCACTTCGCGAAGCCGAGAACTGGCTGATTTCCCAGGTAAATGAACCGATTCCCGGCGCTTCTCGTGTCTGGCTGCTTAATGAGATGCATCCCGCCCCCATCGAAGCTCGCAACTGGTGGGAAATGCCGGCAAGAGGACGCGCCTGGTGGATCGCCAATGCCGTTGCTTATGCTGGCCCAGTACTGGCAAACGTTAACAGCCAACCCAGATCAATTATCGAGCATCAGTCCTTTATCACTGACGACTTACTCATAGGTACAGGTAGCAATAACACCGGTATCGATTATTATCGCATCACTGCCCGAGGTTCAGGTGGTAGCGACCAGTCCCGTGTGCTGATACAGAGCACTGTGAGCAAAAGGTATTAATCATGAAAAATACATTCAAAAAATGCCTCCAAATACTCTGTTTGGCTACGCTGTCAACAACAAGCGTCAACAGCTCGGAATTAAATTTATCTCAAGTACCGCTTTACTTAACGACGGGTGTCGATCCCAACATCATGTTCATCATCGACGACTCTGGTTCGATGATGTGGGAAACGATTCCTGATGAATTGACTTACCGTTTTTTTACCGGCAACATTAATACACTACTCTTCTGGCTTTTCCCACCAGTCCATAATTTGCACGGTGGTGGGGAATATTTCGGAACTGGTAATGCCAACTGGGGCCGAATTCCGCACTTTGACATTGGAGACTTCAGTGCTCATGTGCGATCAGCGCACAATAACCCTGTCTATTACAACCCGGCAATAACCTATCGCCCTTGGGTAAATGCAGATGGCACAGTCATGGCCAATGCATCACCATCAGCAGCGATGCGTCGGCCACTGCATCCCGGCTTTGGTACATTTAACCTGACACAGGATTTCACTCATGCTCGATGGTGGAATAGTGACGGTACAACAGACAACACCAGTAGAAGTGTTTTTCCAGCGACCTACTATCACTACATCGGGGGCGATGAAGAAAACCGAAATAGCTACGATCATGTCGAGATAAAGCCGGAAAACGCACCTTTCACAGGCCATGGCAGAGAGAATCGCACCGATTGCGCAAGCGCCCCAAGCTGTACTTACCATGAAGAAATTCAGAACTTTGCGAACTGGTACAGCTATTACCGTAACCGGATTTTTGCCTCGCGGGCAGGAATAGGTCGAGCATTTGTTGATTTTGATGGTGGTATGAGAGTCGGCTATGGCACAATCAACCACAACCGAACCACTACATCCAATCTCGACGGCATCCCCGGGCGAACTGTCGTTCAAGGAGTTCGAGACTTCAGCGGGGCTAATAAAACAGCTTTCTTCGATGTACTTTACAACAGACCAATTCCTGCTCAAGGCACGCCTTTACGCAGAGCACTGGAAGGCGCTGGAGAATATTTCTCGAGAAATGACGTAAGTGGGCCTTGGAGTGACACTCCGGGAATAGTTTCACCCGGTGAAAGCTCAGCAGATCACCTTTCCTGTCGACAAAGCTTTACTATCCTCATGACTGATGGATACACAACCGGCGATTTTCTGAGTGCCGGTTATGGAGCAGCAGACAGTACTCGCAGAGCAAACATTGATGGTACCAGCTCCAGCGTCACCAACTTGCATCCCACCAACCCGGCTCTCAACTACACCTATACTCCCATAGATCCATTTCAAGACGGCATGGCTCACAATCTTGCTGATGTGGCAATGTACTACTGGCAGCGAGATCTGAGACCCGATCTAGACAACCGAGTGCCTACGTCCTCTGTCAATGAGGCTTTCTGGCAGCACATGGTAACCTTTGGTATTGGACTTGGGGTCTCAGGTTCGATCAACCCTGATGATGCCTGGCAAGCTTTTCACGATGGAACCACAATCAACTGGCCAGATCCTGAGTGGAATTTTATCAACTGTGGCAATAGCCCAAATGCACGCGCATGTGCACCTCGAATAGATGATCTCCTGCATGCAGCCATCAACAGCCGAGGCGGATTCTTTAGTGTTGATGATCCAGATAGTTTTGCGGCTGAATTGCAAGGTGTATTGTCAAATATTGTTGACCGCACGTCTTCAGCTGCCTCAGTTGCCTTGAATTCAGGAACCATTTCTGGTGACACACGCGTCTATCAGGCACGCTTTGAGAGCGGTGGCTGGACCGGTCAGCTTCTTGCCTATCAAATTGAAAGCAACGGCACCTTGGGTGCGCTTGAATGGGATGCTGGAAGCCTGATGCTCGCAGCGAATAGTCGCGTTATTGTTTCCCATGATGGAACGAATGGTGTGCCGTTTCGCTGGAACAACCTCTCAGCCTCTCAACAAAGTCAACTGCTGAGTGAAAACGTACTCAACTATGTTCGCGGTGAACAAGCCAACGAGATTACCAATGGTGGTACATTTCGAAATCGATCTCGAGTGCTTGGTGATATCATCAATTCAAGTCCTGTATTTTCAGGCGCACCTAACTCGAGATATCCAGATAACTGGGGAATCGGGGCTGCAGAAAATGCACAACCCTACCGAAATTTTCGTGTCGCACAAGCCAACCGTACCCCTCTAGTGCTGGTAGGTGCGAATGACGGTATGCTACATGGCTTTAACGCTACCACTGGTGTTGAGATATTCGCTTATGTTCCGGCCAGTGTTATTTCTAATTTACCGTTGCTGACAGATCCTAACTACAATCATCGATATTATGTCGATGGCAACCCAACCATTGTTGACGCCTTTATCAATGGGGTATGGAAAACCATACTGGTCTCTGGACTGGGTGCCGGCGGACAAGGTATTTTTGCACTTGATATCACAGATCCCGACTCGTTTTCATCTGAGGCTGGGGCATCTGCTAACGTCTTGTGGGAATTTACTGATTTTGATGATCGGGATATGGGGTATACGCTGGGTCAGCCTAGCATCGTTCGTCTTAACAATGGTAGCTGGGCCGCAATATTCAGCGGCGGTTACAACAATACTGCTGACAATGGCAATACCGGTGACAGTACCAACGATAGCTTAACCGGTAATGCCGTACTTTATATCGTTGACCTTGCCACTGGTGACTTGATCAGGAAATTTGATACCGGCGTAGGACGAGCACAGGATCCCACCGGCAATAACAGGCCTAACGGACTCGCCTCTCCAGCGGTTGTGGATATTAATGGTAACTATAGCGCTGACGCTGTCTATGCAGGTGATTTATTTGGCAACGTCTGGAAAATAAATCTAGCCGGTAATGATCCAGCAAGTTGGAATTTTGCCTACCTGACGGGTGGAATCCCCCAACCTCTGTTCACCGCTTGCCATGGAACAATATGCAACGCCAGTAATCTACAACCCATCACCACACGACCTCAGGTCGTTCGTCATCCTTCCGGTGCAGGGTATATTGTCCTGTTCGGTACTGGTCAATACATGGAAGTCGGTGATAATGCAATAACGGGTCAGACCACTCAGAGTTACTATGCGATTTGGGACAAAGCACAACCAACCCTAACACCTTTCAATCGAGGTAACCTGCTGGAGCAGGAAATCATGTTCGAGATCAACCAGGCAAATGGAGATTTCCGCGTCACCTCTGACACCAGCATTGATTGGAGTAGTCATAATGGCTGGTTTATGGATCTGCAATACGGTGCTGATAATTTCGGTGAGCGCCAAGTCAGCAATGCTCTGGTTAGAAGCAACAGAATTATATTCACCACACTGCTGCCCTCTGTAGATCCCTGTGAATTTGGTGGCAGCGGCTGGCTGATGGAGCTGGATATCTTTTCAGGTGCAAGATTGCCGTTCTCGCCTTTCGATCTCAATAACGATGGTGTCTTTGATATCAATGACTTTATCAATGTTGGAGACATCACTGGCGATGGTAATGACGATTACCTGCCTGCCAGCGGCCGAAAGTCAACCGTGGGAATTATCCCAACACCGAGCATCGTCAATGACACTGGCGGACAACGCGAATACAAGTTCCTGAGTGGTTCTTCTGGCGAAATTGAAGTCATCACGGAAAACCCTGGTCCCGGTGAAACTGGCCGCCAGTCCTGGTATCCGCTAGATTTTATCTTTCAATGATTTGGGAGTTTGACTGATGATCAACCGGTTTTTCAAAATCTGCACAGGATTATCAATAATCGTAGTGACTACTACCTCTGTACTGGCAATGGTTCCTTATCAGCTTTCTGGAACAGTTAGCCAGCTGAGCTTAGATATTCGCCAGATCGTTGTTGATACCACACGATATGAACTCTCCGATCAGTTGCTGATTGATGGAATACCGTCAGATATTACTCAATTGCCAATCAAAACTGGAAGTCATATCGGCATTACTTTGCGACAGCAAGCCCTTGGCGATCTCCCTCTTATTGAAGAAATCTGGCTGCTGGACACTCAGGAGGAGTCACAATGATTAATAAGGTTAGAGACAGGCAATCTGGTTTCACACTGATCGAACTATTAATTGCTATCGCTATCGTAGCGATTATTGTCTCCATCGCCTACCCATCCTACCTGACCCAGGTACAGCAAACCCGCCGCGCCAATGCTCAGGCCGATCTGGTAGAACTGGCCGCTTACATGCAGCGGTTTTACACCGAAAACTTTACCTATGCTGGTGCTGCATTGCCTTACAACACCTCACCCAAATCAGGCGGCCAGAGCTTTTACAACATTGCGCTTGGTAATGCAACTGCAACCACTTATACACTCACTGCGACACCACAGGGTCCCCAAGTAGGTGATTCTTGTGGCAATATGACAATAAACCAGCGCGGTCAGGGAACACCGGCAAATTGTTGGTGAATGCTGTTTTTGATGCGGATCGTTAAAATCAAAAAAATGCCGACTTTCGTCGGCATTTTTGTTTTGAATACCGGCCGGAATTAACTTTGATCAACCTGAATCTGACCTTGTGAAACCAATGAGTTTATGATCTCAGCTTGTTGCGTGTTTGGATCATAATGCCCCACACCAAGATCACCCAATGAGGTCCCTTGTAGAGTTATTGTTTGAAATTCAGCACCATCTCCATTGGGAGACAGGTTCAACACCACATCATCACCCACTTGTTCGATCCTGATGTAATCAGTGAGGTTGCCTGCTTCTTCACCCTGTAACAAGTCAGAAATATCCAGAACATCCGCCTGACCGTTATTGAAGTCGGTAATCGTGTCAGATGCCGGCCTGAAAACACTGGCATCGCCACTTTTCCAGACAAACACATCGCGGCCACCACCGCCAGTCATTACATCGTTGCCAGCACCACCATATATAATCTCATTCGCCTCAGTACCAATCAGGATGTCAGCACCACGAGTGCCTTCGAGCAAAACCGGTGGCAACGCAGTCACGGTGACATTAAGCGGAACCTCAGTTGTAGCAGTGAGTGAACCACAGACTTCTGATGGATCCAGGGTGCCAGCCAAACTTTCTTCTGAAGTTGCCGAGACAGTAAGCTGAAACTCCGTGGTCTCATAAACGGCATTCGGCGGTACTTGCAAGGATAGTGATGATAAATCCCAATCCTTGACATCGATCTCATTCAAATCATCTGTGGCGGTAAATGTATGCGTGCCATCAGTCAACACAAAACCTGATGGAATATTGCTGACCACAATTTTTGTAATGCTTTCTGAGCCATCGGTATCAGTCAACGCGGCAGAGATTGACAGTAAAATTGAATCACCCGCTTCGACAGTAATTTCACCCACACTGTCAACCAGCTCTGTGTAGGTGATGCTATTGATCAGATAGTCATCGCCTTCACCTTTGGCAGAAAATCTGATTTCGTTGAATGCAACACCACTACTGGGTTGGAAGGTGTAAGGCCCATCAACTCTGTCAGTGCCACCCGCATGCTCAAGTGACTCAATAAAGACGCCGTCCATGTAGAAGGAAATAACCGCAGTTTCTCCTTCAATGGCACCACTTCCGGTCACAGAATTATAGTTATATCCATGCTTCCATGCGAAGGATACATCAACCGTAGTCACATCATTTTCAAATTTAACGACCAGATGTTCAGAGGCGTCCAGGTTGAAGTCAAAACCAAGTTCATCAGGATGCCCTTGGTTTGCCCCACCGAATGTGGCACCAGAGACACCAAATCCAGGTGCAAAAGTACCACCGCGAATTGAAATATCGACGGGGGTTGCTCCAGGTGCGTCAGGATCAACACCCGCAGCAAATGCCAGTACGGTGTATGTACCCGAAGTATCGGTAACATTATCTTTGTTGATGGTAACTGTACGAGTCTCTTTGCTTGAAACAGACAGCAATGGGGCATCAGCCACAGGCGTCACGTCAATAGTCATGGTGCCAGATGAAGAGCTCCAATCGGTACCATCAGACACGCTGAACTCAAAGCTCGCGTAATCGGATCTCATGTTACCCGTTTCGGTATCGTCAGCATATTCGTCACGACCAGACTCATTAGGATTTGGCATAAACGTCAACAGGCCGTTTTCAATATCTTCAACAGAAATTTCAAGACCTGCTTCTGTCACAGCAACGCCATCAAACAAAAGCTGACCATCGAGTGGCAATGAGTCGATCCGGACAAACTGCAAGGCATCGCCATCAGCATCCGTGTATCTGAAATCACCCAACTGGAAGGTCAGTAAAGTATCTTCACAAGTAATAACATAAGAGCTAAGTGTTTCAGGTATGTCATTCAGCCCGTTAATGAAAATGGTCAGTATGGCTTGATCTGTATCACCATCACCGTCCGCAATGGTGTATGTGAATACATCCGTTTCTATGACGCCATCCGGCAGGTATGACATGTCTGTTGTCAATGTGTAAACATAACTGCCATCATTGTTCAATACCAAAGTGCCAAATGCCCCTTGCAAGGCAGTACCAATTGAGCCAACCTCAGCGCCGGCTCTTACTCCGATAACGGCACCACCATCTGCGCCAAGATTATCATTGTCCAAAACATTGCCGCTGACTTCAGTCTCATTCTGGCTTAGTTCATTGGTGTCATCCTCGGCGACCGGTACATCATCCACAACACTGATGACACCGCTCAAATCAGCCGCAATAGTCTCGCTAACTTCATCGCCATCACCATCGGTTACTGTGACCGTTGCAGACACGCCCACCAGCCCCGCGGGCAGCGTTAAGCTGTCAATCCCCGCCAGCGGGTGATCCAGTGGTGCTGATTGTGTCACGGTAACTTCGCCGTCATCCGCGATCTCTATGCGAATGACTTCAGTACCATTCGCAACACCTATCACCGCTCCATCGTCCAGTGAAAAGACTACGGCTTCTCCACCACTGGTCAAATCGTGTGCAAGACTTTCATTCAAGATCAGTTCGTATCCCGCAATGACGGTATCACCCTCACCATCAGCGCCATATGTAACCGTTACCGCAGACAACAACGCCGCAGCCACTGAGCCTGTTGCGACTGAGGTGCCACCCTCTATCGTTTCGCTATCTTGTGTCACAAACACAAGTTCGCCAAGGTCAACAGCTTCAACGCTTACTTCCGGTACGTCATCTTGAACGTCGATAACAAGAACACCACTACCTGTCTGCCCAGCCGTATCTGTAACAGTGACTATTATTGTTTCTGCCGCCTCAACCAGTTCATCGTTGTCTGGTTTTTCATGTGTGATGCTGCTGGATAATTCGAAATGGTATTGGACTTCACCTGTAAGGTTATCGTATGAGGTGATGGTAATGACACCAAGTGAAGTTCCGATGACATTGATATCAGAGCCATCGGCAAGTTGGTCGATGGGTATGACATTGCCATTGATTGACAAGTTGACGATATCACTCAAGCCGTCTGGATCGTCAATGAAGAAATTTCCCGAAAAACTTGCAGATCCACTTGATGGATTAGTACCGTGAGGTAAGCCGGCTTCGTTGACCAGCGCCCTGGCAACAATTTGGTTATCACCGGAAGGTGGCAACCGTTCGCCAGTGAGTACCAGGGGAGGAAGGTTTGCTGATTCAATGGGCGGAAACACGGCATCATCGCCATCACTCAAAAGGCCCGATATCGGCTCAGGATCAAAAAAGTTGACGCTAATACCTGTGGTATCAAAACCATGGTCAGGTCTGGTTTCAGGGGCATTGAACTGGTTGTAGAAAGGTTCACGTGTACCTTCACTGCCCGCTTCAGGGCCTGCACCAGCAGCTGTTGCTTCAGCAATTTGTGTCGGGTCTGCACCTTCGAGGATGGCTTGCTGGATGAGGTCAATTTCATCAGCCAAGGCCTCATCTTGTGCGTCTGCCAAGGGAGCTGTTGGATCGAACACTTCAGAATCCAGAAGTGCGTTTGAGGTTCTGCCCAAATCCATGACGCTGCCATCAGCAAAATGAATCTCAAGCGCACCATCTGCTCCTGTGCTGATTAAGTCATTTTGGAAAACTTTGTCACCGACTTGTAGGTGGCGAATACTTCCATCTGTGGAAACGGCTGTTGCCGTTCCGATTAATACTGTCACTGTACCTATTTCTGTCGCCATGAGCGTGTCTCCATGAGTCCCCCGATTGTTAGCGTATTTGTGACGGCAAAAATTGTGCCTATTCGGGTATCTTTATGGTGCCAGTATGCAATTTTTACAGCTGGATATCTATCGTACTTAGGTACAGGTTTTTAAATAAATTTGTAATATTTTGACTGACTCAAAGAAGTTTTGGTCTGAGATTGGCAGAAGGACGAACCGAGGCCACAAAACGATCCAAAACTTCTGCAACCAGACTTCTTGGTATCCATGCCTCGCCCGCATGCACAACTCGAATCGCCTTGGTCAACAACTGATGCTGCTCTGGTGCAAGCAAGGCTCGTGCAGAATAGCCCGAGTTCTCCAGTGCAGAGAAGGTCGGCTGAGAGCTGGATAGGATCAAGGTCTTGGTTTGTGGGCAATGTCTGGATAGCAGCAGACTTATCACATTAGCATCAAAACTGTCATCTGATTCATCGACAATCAGAATATCCGCCGAGAACATGGCAATATCATCAACCAGCTCTTCAAGCGTGGCAAAATCCAACACGCGAGCCAGCATATCGGAGGCGAGTGCAAATCGACTTCTGGCAAAAGTTTTCTGTCCCAGCACAGCAACTCTGATCATGCGTAGCTCCTTAACATCCCTGATATTAATTGCCATTTGGCATCCCATCCCTGTAACGGGGATTGACGATAAGCACTTCTCACAAATTGTTGTATATGACCTTCCAGCACAGCGACCAGTAAACTGGCTGTTTCGTTGACGGGTCTGCCACCGGCCTCAGTCAATGTAAGCTCTCGTTCACGCAAAATTTGTCTGAACTGAGTTTCCAGTCTGTCAAAAAACTGACTGACTCTTTGGCGCAAACGTTCCGTCTCACCTGTCAGGGCAACACCAACGAGAATACTGCTTATTCCGGGGTTTTTGGCACTAAAGCCCATCAACAGAGCCATGATTTTTTCACATCGGGACAAGGCGTTATCATCTTCGTCGACAATTTTACGAATCAATCCGAATACCGTATCTTCAGCAAACTCAATCAAGCCCTCAAACATTCTCGCTTTGCTTGGAAAATGCCTGTAAAGGGCCGCTTCTGAAACACCAAGGCTGGCAGCAAGTTTTGCTGTAGTGATTCGTTCACCAGGATGCTGTTCCAATTGAACAGCCAATGCCTCGAGAATCGCTTGCCGACGCGATTGTTTGAGCTCGCTCCGGCTCGATTGTACCGCGTCGTTCATCGTCCCCCTCCACGAATCAATGTACCGACACCCTCGTCGGTAAACATTTCCAGCAACACTGCATGCTGAACACGACCATCAATAATGTGTGCAGTAGTGACACCAGCAGCAACGGCATCCAATGCACAACCAATCTTTGGCAGCATTCCGCCATATATCACACCCTGCTCAATCAGCTGACTTACCTGCTTTGCATTGAGTCCTGTTAAGAGCTGTCCGTCAGAATCAAGTAAGCCCGGGGTATTTGTCAATAAAATCAACTTCTCAGCCTGCAAAACCTCGGCAATTTTCCCAGCCACCAGATCAGCATTGATGTTGTATGACTGCCCATTTTTGCCCACACCAATTGGTGCGATAACAGGAATAAAATCACTGTGGATCAGCATATCAATGACACTGGTATCAATGCTTGAAACCTTGCCAACATGACCAAGGTCAATCATTTCCGAAGTTTGCAGTGACGGGTCATTATTATCTGCCGTCACTTGCAGTTTTTCAGCAAAGATAAGGCTGCCATCTTTTCCAGTCAGGCCTACGGCTCGACCACCATGATTGTTGATTAGGTTAACAATACTCTTGTTGACTTGCCCACCCAATACCATTTCAACGACATCCATGGTTTCCTGATCGGTCACCCGCATACCGTTAATAAATTCGGATTGTTTGCCGATGCGCTGCAACAATTGACCAATCTGCGGGCCGCCACCATGCACAATCACCGGATTAATGCCCACAGCCTTGAGCAATACCACATCACGGGCAAAACTGTTCTTCAGAGACTCGTCGGTCATGGCATTTCCGCCATATTTAATGACCAGCGTCTTACCTGAGAAACGTTGTATGTATGGTAACGCTTCGGTTAAAACCTGTGCGATATGTCCGGCACGCTGTGTGTTCAAACTCAAAATATCATCCTCAAAGCACGAATAGCTTGTAACGCTCGACTGAGCTGCTGAGTCGCGAAATTCATCACTCGTTTCATCTTGCAGACATCGATATCAGCCCAGATGAATATCAGGTCTGATTTGAAGCATCTGACGCAGGAACCGTAGTTTAATTTCCTCCAACCCGTCCATTGAGCTTGCCTCAAATCGGAGCGTCAGCCCAGGGACGGTGTTGGACTTCCTGACCAGTCCCCAACTGTCTGAGTAGTCGACACGATAGCCATCGATGGTTGTTATTTCTGCGTCAGTGAATTCGGCGCGTTCCTGAAACCGTTCAATGAAATCAGCAGCGGCAATATCATCCATTGCCACATGAATTTCCGGTGTGTTGAAACGGGCCGGTTGAGCAGCGAATATTTCCGCAGGCGAGCGCCGCTGGTCGTCAGCGGCCAGCGATTCTAACAAGCGACATGCTGAATATAAAGCATCATCAAAACCAAACCAGCGATCGGCGAAGAAAATATGTCCGCTCATTTCACCACCGAGGATTGCACCGGTTTCCTGCATTCGCTTTTTGATGATGGTATAACCAGAAGGTGCCAGAACCGCTTGGCCACCTGACGACTTGATAACGTCCTCTAGCAAATGTGTGCTTTTGACGTCATAAATAACACTTGCTCCGGGTGTTCGGCTTAGCATCTGTTCAGCAAACAACATCAGCAAGCGGTCTGGCCAGATAATTTCACCCATGCCATCCACAACACCCAAACGATCTCCATCACCATCAAAAGCAAAGCCGAGATCTGCATTTGTTTCACGCACTTTGGCAGCCAAGGCCTGCATGTTCTGTGGCTGTGCTGGATCAGGGTGGTGATTTGGAAATTCACCATCCACTTCACAGAACAGCTCGACCACCTCACATCCCAGGTTTCTGAAAAGTTGAGGCGCGATCATTCCAGCGACACCATTACCGCAATCGACCACCAATTTGAGTGGTCGGCTTAAGAAAATATCCGAGGACACCTTGTCAAGGTAGGCTTTGACAACATCAGCTTGCTCCTGCGAAGCAGTGCCCAGCGTAAACTCACTACGTTCTATGCGACGATACAACTGCTTGATTTGATCGCTGGACAACATCTCGGTATCGATTACGATCTTGAAACCATTGTAATCCCGTGGATTATGGCTGCCGGTCACCATGACACCTGACCGGGAGGGCAAGGTGTTGCAGGCAAAATAAAGCACAGGAGTGGGCACCATGCCAATATCAATCACGCTTGCGCCCGCAGACATCAAACCTTCGCTCAGCGCCTTACTGAGTGACTCGCTGGAGTTACGACCATCCCGACCGACAATGATTTCATGGATATTCTGGCTCACCAACTGACTGCCTATGGCACGCCCAATTTGCCTGGCCACTTTTTTGTTCAGCGTATCGCCCACAATGCCGCGAATATCATAAGCCTTGAAAATCGAACTGCTCACATCCGGAACTGACTGCTCAGCACTCTCAGGCGTATTTTGACTGGCAATAACTTGGCCATGATCATAGCCGGCTTCAACCATCAGAGGTCTGCGAACCGACTGCGTTTGCCACTTACCTGCTCTGGTAGCAACCGATAACCAGCGACTTTTTGGAAATAATTGAATCAGCAACTGAGCCATCAACCACCAGACAATACTGGCAACAGCAAGCGCCAACAGCAATTGCACCAGCGAAACCTTCAACGCCGGTTTGGCTTCGTCCGGGTAAAAGGCAACGTGCCAATGACTGAGTGGAATGCTCTGCTCAAATACAGTCATTGATTGGAAATGAGCATCACCTGAGCTTGCAATGCTGACTCGCTGCTGGCTGCCCTGCTGCAGCTCGACGAAACCAGGTTCATTGAAAATCTGCTGCATCATCAGCGACAGTTGTTGCATCGGCAAGGCTGCCAGTAAGATCGCCAAAGGTGGTTCAGGCAAAGCTTCAACCATAAGGAAATAGGCGTTATCAGTACCTGGCAACATCACTGCGTAATCAGCTCGTCCTTCAGCTTCGACCTGATATAAGGTTGCCAGGGCAGCATAGCTCAATGGAATACAATCTTCGCTTGTTGTCTGGCTGGGGATACGGCTGACTAGACACAACGCAGAAACCTCCGGCCATTGTTCCATCAAGCCCTTCAATAACACACCTGATTCTGAGGTTTCGCTCTCTGCGCGCATCTGTGGGGTAACATTTGCAGCAACTGCTTCAAGTTGCCGTTCCCATTGACCAATTACTGAGCTGACCGATGCCGCCAATCGCTCAGCTGTTTCCTGATGCTTTTTACGATAATCCTGATTGTCCCTGGCCTGGTTTTGATAGCCATGGAAAAACAATATACCAACAGCTAGAAGCCAGGACAGCAGCAATAAGCCGCCTAACAACGGCCTGCCGATCATTCGCAGATCGTCAGGAATCAGCCGTTGCCAGCGCTCAGTTTCAGGTTTCAACTGCTTCAGCTCCGACCAGTATGCCCGAAA
The DNA here is from genome assembly GCA_020831825.1 of Methylophaga sp. Lineage (GTDB taxonomy): Bacteria > Pseudomonadota > Gammaproteobacteria > Nitrosococcales > Methylophagaceae > Methylophaga. The sequence goes on from JAFIFW010000009.1 coordinate 67,284, forward strand.
CCACCTGTACCTCGCTCACTTGAAGAAAACTCGGTGACCGCTTCAAAGGCAACTTGTACAACCGGGATAATGACCATCTGCGCAATCCTTTCTCCGACAGTTATCTCAAAGGGCGTCTCACCACGATTCCAGCACGAGACAAAAATTTGTCCCTGATAATCACTGTCAATCAGCCCAACCAGATTTCCCAATACAATACCATGCTTGTGTCCCAACCCTGATCGCGGCAGCAGTACTGCCGCCAGTGAAGGATCATCAATGTGAATCGCCAACCCTGTGGGTATCAGGTGAGTTTCACCCGGGTTAATGGTCAGATTATCTTCCAGGCAGGCTCTTAAGTCTAATCCCGCACTACCTGTGGTGGCATAGTCGGGTAAGGGAATCGAATCACCCAGCCTCGGGTCTATCAGTTTTAGTTGTATTTTTTGCATGGTATCGCTCAATTATCAAAGTCATCAAAGCATCCGCCAGCAGGCGTTTGTGTTGTCTGGGTAAGCGCTTGCTGCCACCTGACCAAAAAACTTCCAATGCATTTTCTTCACTGGCAAAGCCAATACCCTTGCCGACATGATTGCCAGCAATGATATCCAATCCTTTCTGCTGACGTTTGCTGTCTGCATGTTCAGCCAGCAGCTCAGTTTCGGCAGCGAAGCCTACCACCAGTTTCGGTCGATATTCGCTGGCACTGACCGTGGCAATAATATCTGTTGTTGCCTCCAGTTCCAGTGTCATCAGCTGCCGACCTTGTTTTTTGATTTTCTGCGCTTCAATCACTGCCGGTCTGAAGTCGGCCACCGCTGCACAGCCAATGAAAATATCCGTTTGCCTGATATTCAACATGACCTGTTCAAGCATTTCTGCAGCTGATTCAACTGATATTGTTTGGCAATTAGAGGGGGCAGCCAAGTGTACGGGTCCGGAAACCAGAATCACTTCAGCACCTGCCGCCAGCGCAGATTCTGCCAATGCATATCCCATCTTGCCTGAACTTCGATTGGCAATGTAACGAACTGGGTCGATTGATTCGTGGGTGGGGCCTGCAGTAATCATCACGCGCTGACCCGTCAGGGCTCCGGGTGCCATGATGCTGGAGAGCTGAGCAACAATCTCAGCAGGCTCAAGTAGCCGACCCTCTCCCTGTTCACCACAGGCCTGGTCACCGCTGGCAGGGCCGAGCATAAACGCCCCTCTGATTTGAAGAGTTGTTAAATTCTCTTTGGTAGCAGGATTGGACCACATCTTGTTATTCATTGCCGGCGCAATCGCCAGTCGAGCCTCGGTAGCCAGTACTGTAGAAGTCAGCAAATCATCGGCACGGCCAAAAGCCAGCCTGGCTATGGTATCGGCGCTGGCGGGCGCGACCAAAATCCAGTCAGCCCATCGAGCCAATGCGATATGCCCCATCGCGGACTCCTGATCAGCATCCAGCAATTCAACTGCGACAGGATGTCCGCTCAAAGTTTGTAAGGTGAGTGGCGTAATAAATTCGCAAGCGGCCTTGGTCATGACCACCCTGACTTCAGCACCTGCCTCACGCAACCTGCGAGTCAAATCGGCAGCTTTATATGCTGCAATGCTGCCAGTCACACCTAGAACGATACGTTGTCCTGCCAGCCCTTGTTCAGCCATGACTTTGTGTTCCAAGCGCCAGATCTCGCAAGGTCAGTTGTTCCAGAACCTGACTTTGAGCGGAACTGACCTTGCTAAGCAGACCCTCAATCGCAGGCTCTGCTCTGCTGCGATTTTGTGTCAGTACGTTTTCTTCCGCGGTGCGCAACACACCCAGAATATCATTCACCTTGAGAGTCGAAATATCCTGCCCCGGAATATAGCGAACACTATCGCCAGCGACCTCTGCCAACATGCCAGCAGCTTCCAGAATGGAAATCAATTCCTGCAAGGTCAGATTGCTCAATGCCGTTTCCTGCTCCAACTCCTGAATGCTCAATGGCGTTTCATGATTGCAAAAACGTCTGGCAATCAGGGTCATCAACCAGAGTCCTTCCTTTTCACGCAGGCGTGGGCTCAGACTGAATGATTTGCCACCCACTTGTACCAGTTTTGGGTGCTGCAGATAAAAGGCAACCTGTGAACCCGTGAGCAGAATAAACCATGCCAGATACAACCAGATCATAAAGAAAAACAAAATGGCAAAGCCGGAATAAATGGCGGTGTAATTTGATGACGTGGCGACAAACGAAGCGAAAATAGTGCCCAGCGTTACCCACAAGGCACCGGCCACTGTTGCCCCCATCAGGGCGGGAGCCAGCTTGACCCGGGTATTGGGAATAAAGGTGTAGAGAAAGGTAAAGGCCAGGATGATCATCACATAAGGCACCATCTTGCTAATGAATATCAGCACGGTGCCAAATGGTTCGATCGTCTGCAACTGCACCATGACATTGTGGTTCAACACCGAGGCGCCTACGCCCAGGGCAGTGAAAACCAATACCGGGCCAATCATCATCACGCTGAAATAATCGGTAAAACGTCTTGCCAGACTGCGTGCTCGTTTAACTCGCCAGACAAAATTGAAAGCGCTTTCGATTTTCTGCACCAGCGAGATAATCGTATAAAACAACATGGCCAGACCGACAGAGCCAAGCACACCAACTTTTATATTTTCTACAAAGCCAATGATATTTTCCGTCAGCTCTTCTCCCCGGCTGCCAAGTGGTTCCATAAAGCTCAATAAGAAGGGTTCTATCTGGTTATGAACACCAAAGGCTTTCAATACCGAGAACGCCACCGCTATCAGTGGTACCAGTGATAGCAGGGTGGTGAATACCAGGCTCATGGCACGCAAATTCAGTTCCCCAGTTGCCAGCTCCCGGATCATCACGTAGCAGACGCGCAACAATTCGGTCAGCCAGCGTCTGACAGGGTTTACCTTGGACAGTTCCTCTTGCCAGAGACTGACCGTAAAAAAATGTTTTAGCTTATCAAGCGTGTCTTGCACGACCATAACGCTTTCCTTGTGTCCGGTGATGCCTTACACCGGATTTTCAATATCGACGAATTGCTGATCCAGATCAAAGACCTCGGCCAAATGATTGCCAAGCGCCATGATGCCATACCGTTCGGTTGCATGGTGACCTGCCGCTATGTAGTGAATACCAAGTTCTCTGGCAAGGTGGGTCGTTTGCTCGGAAACCTCACCACTAAGAAACGCATCCAGCCCCAACTCGGCAGCTTGTTGAATGTAACCTTGGGCCGCACCAGTGCACCAGCCGATTGTGTTCACAGGCCTGTCATGTCCGGCGATGACAACCGGCTCACGTTGCAAAGTATCTGCGATCGAATTGGCAAAGTCATCCAAGGACTGGGGTTCCGGCAAACAGCCGCAGAGCGCAATGGCCGGTTCGCCAGTGCCAGAAATTCGCCCGTCTATTTCAAGACCTAATTGATGTGCCAATTGGACATTGTTGCCAAATTCAGGGTGGGCATCGAGGGGTAAGTGATAGGCAATCAGATTAATATCATGGCTTAGCAAGGTTTTGATGCGCTGTTGCTTGATACCAATCAGCCGGGCATCCTCACCACGCCAGAAGTAGCCATGATGCACCAAAATTGCATCAGCATTCATCGCCACCGCCTGATCCAGCAGCGCCTGACTGGCCGTAACGCCAGTAATGATACGGTAGATATCCTCGCAACCTGCGACTTGCAGGCCATTTGGGCAATAGTCCGCAAATCGACCCGGCTCAAGCAGATTATCCAGGTAGGCGAGCAGTTCAGTTCGAGTTATCATCAGCGAAGTCCCTGTGACCAATCAATCGTCACTATAACAAAGAGGATAAGGCAATGGATGCAGTCAGTGTCATCGCTCTCACCATGGGAGTTGCCTGGGCAAGCGGTATCAATCTCTATGCCACGATCTTTATGCTGGGTTTCATGGGCATGACCGGACATGCGGTGCTGCCTGAAGAACTGGCCTTTGTCAGTGATCCTATGGTGATGTTTGCGGCAGGCTTCATGTACTGCGTGGAATTTTTTGCTGATAAGATTCCAGGCATTGATTCTGGCTGGGACAGTTTGCACACCTTTATCCGTATTCCGGCGGGTGCTTTACTGGCAGCATCAGCGGTCGGCGATGTCAGCCCGGCGATGGAACTTAGCGCGGCATTACTGGGCGGAACACTGGCCGCTGGCAGTCATTTCACCAAAGCCGGAAGTCGGCTGTTGATTAACACTTCCCCGGAACCGTTCAGTAACTGGACTGCCTCAGTCAGCGAGGATGTACTGGTCATTGCTGGTCTGTGGGCAGCCTTGAATTATCCTTGGCTGTTTCTGGCATTTTTGTGTCTTATAGTTATTCTGATGATCTGGCTGTTGCCTAGACTTTGGCGCTTGATTAAAGCGCTTTTTGCAAAACTGGCAAATCTGTTTCGCAAACAGTCGAACAAAACACCTACTGACGAAATAACACTGAACGGTAAAAAATCAACAGAAATCAATGAGGATCAAGAACGTCGGTAGACAACGCCCTGTGGCGTCCGAATCATCTCAAAACCGTCTGAGTAGCCGGTAATAGTCTCTGAAGCGCCCAGAAACAAATAGCCTCCGGGGTTCAGTGATTGCCTCATGCGACTCAAAATATCGGCCTTACGAAGCCCTGCGAAATAAATCAGCACATTGCGGCAAAAAATCATGTCAAATTTACCCAGCGCGGTAAAAGGCTCGAGCAGATTTTGTTCCTTAAAGCTGACGCGCTTACGCACTTCATCCGTAAGGCTCCAGGCATCGCCCTCAGGTCGAAAAAAACGACTGCGCCGCTCCGGCGTCAAACCACGGGCTATCGCGTGATTTTCGTAGATACCTCGACGAGCAAGTGCCAGCATACTGCTGGAAATATCGGTGGCGACAATCTGACTGCTGGCCAGCTTGCTGCTTGGACTTCGTTGCAGATATTCGCTTAGCACCATGCTGATGGTGTAAGGCTCTTGCCCTGACGAACAGGCCGCAGACCAGATCTTCAAACCGGTTCTGGCTTGTTTATCCAGCTCAGGTAACAAGGTTTTTGCCAGTACCTCAAACGGGGCGCCATCGCGGAACCAGGAGGTTTCATTGGTGGTCATGGCGTCAATCACTGCATTGCGTAAATGCCTTGGTTGTCCATGTTGCAGTGCTTTCAGTAAGGCCGACACGGACGGGATATCCTCTTCCCTGAGTAGTTTGGTCAACCGACTGACGATCAGGTATTGTTTGCCATCTCCAAGCAGTATCCCGCAAGCCTGTTCCAGGAACTGTTTGAAGTGCTCATAGTCAGCTTGGCTAATGTCTTGCGTTTGCAACATGGAAACGTGTTCTTTTCATTGTGATTTTGACTATAGCGTTAACGGCAGACCAAAAACAATATTTAATAGCCAACGCTGACCGACTGAAAAAATTTTACGGACATTAACATGAAATCCATTCTTATTTCCGGCTGCTCAAGCGGGATTGGGCAATGCGCTGCCTTGATGCTTCATCAACGAGGTTATCAGGTGATTGCCACTGTCCGCCAATCGGAAGATGCTCAACCTTTAGAACAGGCAGGCATCAAAACACTGCTGATGGATCTGAACGACAGTGCGTCGATACACAAAGCTGTCAACGATGCCCTGTACTGCGCTGGGAAAATAGACATTTTATTCAATAACGCCGCTTATGGTCAGCCGGGCGCGGTTGAGGATCTTAGCCGAGCAGCTCTGGAAGCTCAATTCCAGATCAATGTGATTGGCACACAGGAACTGACTAACCTGGTTATCCGGCAGATGCGACAACAAGGTGCCGGCCGTATCATCTACAACAGCTCGGTACTCGGGCTGGTCGCCATGCCATACCGCGGCGCATACAACGCCAGCAAGTATGCGATCGAAGGGCTGGCCGATACGCTTCGCCTTGAACTGCACGGCACAGGCATTCACGTCAGCCTCATCGAACCCGGCCCGATTTTGAGTCGTTTCAGGCAAAATGCCATGAAGCATTACCAGCAACATATCGATAAAGCGTCAAGCGCACACAAATCTGTTTACCAAGCCATGGAAGCCCGGTTAACAACCGAAGGACCCGCTGCACCGTTTACCCTGGGCCCCGAAGCCGTGGTCGCTAAGCTCATCAAAGCTATCGAATCAAAACGGCCTAAATGCCGCTATTTTGTTACTTTTCCGACATATCTGTTTGCCACACTCAAGCGATGTTTGCCTCAGCGCCTGCTGGATTTTCTGCTCAGACGAATTCTCTGAACAGGCTGACTTATCGGCTGTTTTTTTGGCTGGGCCCCGAGTACACGTACACCAGATAATAGGCCATGGCGACAAAGCCAACGCCACCAACGATATTGCCCAGGGTCACTGGCACGATATTTCCCATCAAACCGGAAAAATCGAGCGCTTGCAGCTGCGAAGCATCCAACTGGCTGGCGGCAACTATTGCTTGATCAGCTGCGGCCACCATGGCAATTGGAATCATGTACATATTGGCTATGCTGTGCTCAAAACCCATGGCAACAAATCCGGAAATCGGAAATAACACCGCCATCACCTTGTCGGTGACACTGCGTGAGGCATAAACCATCCAACTACCCAGACAGACCAGCACATTACAGAACAAGCCACGTACAAAGGCTTCAGTCGTGGTCAACTCGACTTTGGCAAGGCCGGTTTTTATGGCAGTCACACCAACGCCATATTCAGCATTGCCCAGATAGCCCGATAGGTATACCAGATACACGGTGACCAATGCGCCGATGGCATTGCCAAAATAGACAATTCCCCAGTTACGCATCAGGCCTAGAAAACTGATCTGTCGCTTGGCATATGCCATCACCACCAGCGTGTTACCGGTGAATAATTCTGCACCCGCAACCACCACCAGAATAAAGCCCAGCGCAAATACCAAACCACCGATCAGCCGCGACAGACCGTAAGCCATGTTGGCATCTGTCATAACGACGGTGTAATACATCGCCGCAAAAGAAATGAAAGCGCCCGCCATCAGCGACAACACAACCAGTGGCAGCAATGGCATATTGGCCTTGTCTACCCCCACGGTTTTGACTTTTTCAGCCACTTCCGCAGGCGTAAAGGCATCGACAAACTTGCCGAAATCAGACATGAGGGGTTCCCCGAAACAGGAAGGTAACCGTGCAGTATATCAGTGCTTTAAATGGCTTTGCAGACTATATCTGACTATTCAGTACTGAAGATTGGCGCTGACCAACCGCAGCGCCATGACGGACCCTGCATTAATGAAATTTGATCATTTCACAAGGATCCGCCTGACCCTGTGGTTGTGCTGTTTACAACTCAGTGCTTGAGCTCGCTGTTGAAGGTTAGCATCTCATCCTCCAAATCGACTTTGATCACTTGACCGGCGCTAAAGCGTCCGGCCAGTAAGTCCTGCGCCAAAGGATTTTCCAGATCATGCTGGATAACTCGCTTCAACGGACGCGCACCATAGACAGGATCAAAACCTGCCGCAGCAATATGATCCAGTGCCGCATCACTGACCTGCAGTGTCAGATCACGGTCAGCCAGTCGTTGCCGTAAATGGGCCATCTGAATTTCAGCAATGCTGCGAATCTGCTCTTTTTGCAAGGGATGAAAGACAACAACATCATCGACCCGGTTGATAAATTCCGGCCGGAAGTGCTGACCCACAATTTCCATCACGGCGGACTTCATTTGCTGATAATTTTCCTCACCGGCCATTTCCTGTATCACGCTGGATCCAAGATTTGAGGTCATGACGATCACCGTGTTGCGGAAATCCACTGTTCGGCCTTGACCATCTGTCAAACGACCATCATCCAATACCTGCAACAGAATATTGAAAACATCTGGATGGGCTTTTTCGACTTCGTCCAGCAAAATCACCGAGTAAGGTTTACGACGAACCGCCTCAGTCAAATAACCGCCTTCTTCATAACCGACATAACCTGGAGGCGCACCCACCAGTCGCGCCACTGAGTGTTTTTCCATGAATTCAGACATATCAATCCGAACCATGGCTTCTTCAGTATCAAACAAAAAGCTGGCTAATGCTTTGCAAAGCTCAGTTTTTCCCACACCAGTCGGCCCCAGGAACAGGAAAGAACCATTAGGCCGATTCGGATCTGACAATCCTGCGCGACTGCGACGAATGGCATTGGCAACCGTGGTCACGGCTTCATCCTGCCCAACGACTCGAAGATGCAGTGCCTCGTCCATCTTCAACAGCTTGTCGCGCTCGCCTTCCAGCATCTTGCTGACCGGAATACCGGTCCATTTAGAGACCACTTCGGCAATTTCTTCCTCACCCACTTTGTTACGAAGCAGGGTAAATTCCTGCATCTCTGCCTGGGTTGCCATATCCAGCTGTTTTTCAAGCTCAGGGATACGTCCGTATTGCAGTTTTGCCATCTTTTCATAATCGGCATTGCGATTGGCGGCTTCCAACTCAAAGCGAGCTTTTTCCAGCTCCTCACGAACATGCTGGCTGCCATGTAAGGCGGCTTTTTCCGATTTCCAGACTTCCTCTAGGTCGGTATATTCACGCGCCAGTTTTTTCATCTCTGACTCAAGTGTATCCAGCCGTTTTTTGGAGGCATCATCGCTCTCTTTCTGCAAGGCGACCCGCTCAATTCTTAGTTGAATCAGGCGTCTTTCCAGTCGATCCAGCACTTCCGGCTTGGAATCAATTTCCATGCGGATACGACTGGCCGCTTCGTCAATCAGGTCAATCGCCTTGTCAGGCAAGTTGCGGTCGGTAATGTAGCGATGAGACAGCGTTGCCGCCGCCACAATGGCTGGATCGGTGATATCAACTTTATGATGCAGCGCATATTTCTCACTCAGGCCACGCAAAATGCCGATCGTCGACTCGACACTGGGTTCGCCCACCAGCACCTTCTGAAAACGTCGTTCCAGTGCAGCATCTTTTTCCACATATTGCCGATATTCATCCAGCGTGGTTGCACCGATACAATGCAGCTCACCGCGAGCCAACGCTGGCTTGAGCATGTTGCCAGCATCCATCGAACCCTCGGCTTTGCCGGCACCAACCATGGTGTGAATTTCATCAATAAACAGGATGATCTGACCTTCCTGTTTTGATAAATCATTCAAGACGGCTTTCAGGCGTTCCTCAAACTCACCACGGAATTTTGCACCGGCGATCAGTGAGCCCATATCCAGTGCCAAGACTCTTTTGTGCTTCATTCCTTCGGGTACTTCGCCATTGACAATACGCTGGGCAAGCCCTTCAACAATCGCCGTTTTACCAACACCAGGTTCGCCAATCAGCACCGGATTATTTTTGGTGCGGCGTTGCAGCACCTGAATCGTACGACGAATCTCATCATCACGACCGATGACGGGATCCAACTTGCCACTCTCGGCTCTGGCTGTCAGATCGATGGTGTACTTTTCCAAGGCCTGACGTTGCTCTTCAACATTAGGGTCTGTCACTCGCTCACCGCCTCTGAGTTGTTCAATTGCCGCTTCAAGATTGGCTTTTGATGCGCCATGCTGCTTCAACAGCTCGCCGGTCTGATTTTTGTCATCCACCGCCGCCAGCACAAAAAGCTCACTGGAAATATATTGATCCTGTCGTTGCTGGGCGAGTTTGTCGCATTGATTGAGCAGACGACGCAGATCTTGTGACACATGAATATCGCCGCTGGCCGCTTCAACTTGAGCGATGCGGTTCAGCTGTTGTTCCAGCTCTGCCTGATAGGCAGGCACATTCACTCCACAACGAGCCAACAATGGTTTGACCGAACCGCCTTGTTGATTCAGCAGTGACAGCATCAAATGCACCGGTTCGATAAATTGATGGTCGCGCCCGACAGCCAGACTCTGCGCAGCTGCCAGAGCTTCCTGAAACTTGCTGGTGAATTTATCTATCTGCATGGCATATCCCTTGTAATACTAAGTTAATTAGCAAATGGGGGACGCGCAATGAAATTCAAGTGCCAGGGACAGTTTTGCCTTCATCCCTGAGTGATGGAAATGTTCGTTCAGTCAGCACTGGTTTGCTGCGCCGAGGTTTCAATAAGTGTTTGCAGCCTTGACATGCCTGCTTCAAAGTTCGCGCCATCAATCATCAACGCTGGATATTGACTGATCTGTACTCGCCCTGGAATCAATGGTGCCAACAACACTTTGCCTTGTCCGGAAACACCGTCAATTCTAACCGGCAGTAATGGGGCTCCAGACCACATGGCCAATCGGGCCACACCCGCTTTTAATTTTCGGGGAGGATCGGTGTCCAGATGAATTTTACCGTGAGGAAACAAGGCAATCACATCGCCTTGCTGCAAAGCACGCAAGGCCTCACGCAAAGCTTTTTCGGGCCGTCCATGACGATCTACGGGAATACATCCGGAGAGTCGATACAGCCAGTTCAACATTGGCTTTCGATACTCTTCTTCAGCAATCAGAAAGCGCAGCGGCCTGGGGCTGGCAGTGATCAATAACAGTGGATCCAGACCGGATACATGATTAGCCGCCACAATGGCGGGCCCATGCTTTGGTAAATCTAACTGGTGTGCGCCCTGACGATGCACCACACGGCACAATAATCGCACCCAGCCGTCAATCCAATTGACCCGTGGACCACCCCAATCGGCACCTGCATGACGCAGGCCCCACCACCAGAGCAGCGCCAACAGCAGCAAGATGAACAAAAAAACCAGCATCAGACCTCAAATGCGCTGGCATCACCCATGCCGTAGCGAACAACTTCAGGAATATCATCAATAAACTCAACAACCGTAGTCGGCTCTGCTCCGCAAGCGCCACCATCAATCACCAAATCGAGTTGTTTGCCGATACGGTCGATAATGTCGTCAGCTTCGGTCATCGGTAAATCATCGCCCGGCATTATCAATGTCGAACTCATTAAAGGCTCATTGAGTTCTTCAAGCAGGGCCAGAGCGATTGCATGTTTCGGAATACGCAAGCCGATGGTTTTTCGCTTGGCATGTTGCAGCCTGCGGGGTACCTCTTTGGTGGCTGGCAAAATAAAAGTGTATGGGCCGGGGGTGTGTGCCTTTATCAGGCGAAATACTGCGTTATTGACCTTTGCATAGGTCGATAACTCGGAAAAATCCCGGCAAACCAGTGTGAAATTATGGTCAGCATCCAGTTGCCGTATCCGGTGTATTCGCTCCATCGCCGCCTTGTCACCCAATTGGCAACCCAGTGCGTAACCGGTATCGGTTGGATAAGCAATCAACCCACCTCTGCGGATAATCTCACAGGCCTGCTGGATCAGGCGCTTTTGTGGGTTTTCCGGATGAATTTGAAAAAACTGACTCATAAATGGGTTTCCTGATGAGAGATAGCTAAGACGCGATTATTGCCAAAGCTGCCAGATAGGTGTTGATTCTGAAGGTAAGTCGGTGATCTGCCCCAGCTCTGACCACTGTTTGTCAGGGCTGTGAAAGTCACTGCCACAGGAGGCAAACAGCTCATACTGATTGGCAATGCGTGCCATGACTTTGACTTCTTCAGGATGTTGTCTTCCAGAAGCAACTTCAAAGCCAACGCCACCCGCCGACTTAAAATCCGTGATCAAGGCTCGCAGTTTAGTAGCCGTCATTTTGTACCTGGCCGGATGCGCAATCACCGCTTGCCCGCCAGAGGCGGTAATCCAGCGTACAGCGTCCTCCAATGAGGCCCATTGTCCGGGTACATAACCAGGCTTTGTGCGAACCAGAAATCGCTTGAACACATCGTTCATATCTCGTGCATGGCCTGTTTCCACCAAAAACTTGGCAAAGTGTACTCGGCCTAGCATCGTCGCTGAGGCATGTTTGCTGGCCCCTTCCAGTGCACCGGCAATACCCGCCTTGTCGAGTCGTTTGGCTATTTCCTCGGCACGATGCTGACGATATTGCCGAAGCCCGGATAATCCCTGCTGCAACTCCTCATTGGCAGGGTCAACATTCAGCCCGACGATATGAAGGGTTTTGGTATGCCAACTCACTGAAATTTCAACGCCGTTAATGAGTTTCAGTGCCGTGTTTGCGGCGGCAGCGCTGGCTTCTGCAAGCCCCTCTGTGCCATCGTGATCGGTCAACGCCAACACATCGACACCCTTTTCCAAGGCTCGATTGATAAGTGCATTCGGCGACAGGGAACCATCGGAAGCGGTCGAGTGACAGTGCAGGTCATAGTGAGTCATGAGATACATTTTACGTTAGAATGCGTCATCACTGAATGAATCATTAAGATCTCATGAAACTGTTGTCTGACTTTTTGCCGATTCTGCTGTTTTTTCTTGCCTATAAATTCGGCGGTGGCGAATACAGTTTCGCAGGCGAGGTATATCTGGTTGAGGGAATTTATGCCGCCACGGCGGTGATGATTGTGGCGACACTGCTGCAGGTCAGCTACACATGGCTGCGTTATCGAAAAGTCGAAAAAATTCACCTGTTAACGCTGGTGCTGGTTATGCTGCTCGGTGGTGCGACTCTGTGGTTACAAAACCCGGAGTTTGTCATGTGGAAACCCACCGCAGTGAACTGGCTGTTTGCACTGGGCTTTGTGGCTGCCAGGGTGTTCACCGACAAATCCTTACTGGAAAGGCTGATGGCCGAACACGTCCACATGCCCGCCAAGGTCTGGTCCCGGCTGAATACCGCCTGGGTATTGTTTTTTATTCTGTCCGGCATTGCCAACATCTGGGTTGCGTACAACTTTTCTGAAGCAACCTGGGTCAACTTTAAATTATTTGGCATGCTGGGCCTGACTATTCTGTTTATCATCGGCCAGTCTGTTTATTTGGCCAAACACGCAACTGAAGTCCCAAAAAAGGCACAGGAATAACCCATGTGGTACGCAATTATCAGTCAGGACACACCTGACAGTCTGCAAAAACGATTGGCGGCAAGACCGGCTCATCTTGAGCGGCTGGAGGCGCTAAAAAACGAAGGCCGCCTGCTATTGGCAGGTCCTCACCCAGCCATTGATAGTGAAGATCCCGGCAGCGCTGGTTTTACCGGAAGTCTGGTCGTCGCTGAGTTTGCTGATCTCGGCAGCGCACAGCAATGGGCGGATGCCGACCCTTATGTCACCGCAGGTGTTTATGCTCAAGTGATAGTCAAACCCTTTCGCAAGGTAATGCCATGACCGACACCACCGAACAATTGCGGCAACGTCTGCAAAGTCTTGAACCCCAAACCCTGAAAATCATTGATGAAAGTCATCTGCATGTAGGCCATGCCGGAAATACCGGTGGCAAGCATTACCGCATACTGATTGTCAGTGATGCATTTCAGGGGCTGGGGCTGCTGCAGCGACACCGACTGGTATACGACAGCGTAGGTTCATTGATGCAATCCCATATTCATGCCTTAAGTATTCAGGCAAAAACACCCGCAGAATCAGGTCTGGACAGCTAACAGCCCATGGCCGAACAAGACAGCAAAGCGCGCAATCAGGCTTTTCTGCAACAACTGGAAAAACAACGTCTTCAAAAACCCTGCCAGCGAGTCATCGACTTGCGGGGCCGGGTTCCCGGTGATTGTGATGCCTATGAATTTGCTGGCCGGGTGCACTATCTCGATGACCGTGCCTATCTGATACTCAAGCAGCTTATGGACCGCACCCAGGGCCAATATACCGTGGGTGTCTACGAAGCATTACAACGTGCTTTGAAAAAATTGGCCCCCACAGAAACCAATGAGGCGTTCAGCGCCGAACAACTGGTGTTGCAACGAGACCCAACCAGGCCGCAACATCTCAGATTTGATCAAACCCTGCAGCGACAGGACCCCCGAATTCGCCATATCACGCCTCTGACTCTGTCACTGAAGGACGTGGAATACCGGGCGGCGACCGTTGATCTGACTACCAGCAGCCTGCGTATCAGCATGAAAAGAGCTTTTACCCTTGAGCTGGCTGACGAAATACTGGTGACCTTTAACTCACTGCAAAGCGAAGCACCAGAAGGATTGTTAAGCAACAACCCCTATCGAATCAGCAGACTTGATCATGATACCCAGCACAGCTACGCCGTACTGACCCGGCAACGCGAAGCCAATGATCAACTCAGTCAGTGGTGGGATGACTGGATTCAGCAACAACTGCAACCAGGAGTGATTGAGCTGCAAAGCGAATTGTTTAATCTGGCCCGGCAGTTCTACCTGAGAATCTACAGCCGAATGTTGCCCAGTCCGCTGCTCTGGCTGGATGGCGATAATGATCCACCAGCAGTCAGTGTGTTGCATATCGGCAAGGCAAGCTCTGAATTGATCGCAGTGATGCAATCGCCCATGCCATTGCCCTTATCAGCGATGATGGCCGATCAGCAGGACCGCCTGCTGTTGGTCTCTGACAATCCAGACACTGCCTTGTATTGCAGAGTTGATGAGGCCTCAGCCGTCAGAGCCATGCTGGCTGCCCACCAGCAGAAGCCCGGCAGCCGTTTATTGTGCTTGCAGATCAGCCGTGTCACGGTGGATCCCAACCAGCATCAGCAAGAACTCAATCAGCTGGCAGGCATCGATCATTCAGCTGCCACACATCTGGAAACCATACTAGACTCTCTGACTGGCTTGCTGCGCATCAATGACATCACTGCCATTGTAGAAAACCTGCCCAGCATCACCACGGGCAAAGATGCCTTGACCGAAGTCAGCACACAAATTCCATTGCCATTGCCACAGGTACTTCGTCACGAAATTCGCCGTCAGCATCAGCGATATGTTGTGCGCACTCCGGTAGAACTGACTTTCAACGAAAAACATCATGCTTTTGAGAGCGTTGATCTCTCGACCACAGGCATTGGCTTGCAGATGGATGGAGATGTCCATATTCCGGAGCAGAGCCGGGTGAGCCTGTTTTTTCCGCGCTGGCAATCGCAAAGCAAAGGTCTGAAATTAAGCGATATCCCCTATGTGGTGAAAGACCATCACCAGTGGGACGGAAAAACCTATCTGGGCCTGGAGCGTATCGTGAGGCAGTGTCGTCCCGGTATCAATGACTTCTTTGATTCAGTATTGCAACGTAACCGCGATTCATTGCTGTTGCATCATGATGATGTTGTGGTGAGTCAGCAAAGCCGCATTTTCAGTCATCTGATCAGCCACTATCTGCAGCCAGCACTGTTGTTCTTTGGCATGTCCGAAGATCAGCATCGTATTCTTCAAGCAGTGGCAATGACCGAACCTGCTGCTCAGCATTATGATGATGGATTCTGGGCGGCGCTGAGTGGCCAGGTATCTGCGATGAGTCGCCCGCTCAAACCACAATTGTCTACCTGTAAAGATCAACTGGATTTTGGTATCTATGCCTGCCAGTTAGGCCCCGAAAGTGACTGGATGATCAGGCTGGGAGATGAGTTTGAAACACCGACTGAAAAACTCCGCTTCATCAAACTTGCCTTAAGCGCGCCAAAGCATGGTTTTTTTCAGTGCAAACTGATGCCGTTCAAAGCCGCAGGTCTTGAGCAGGAAGTCGATTTGCAACAACAACTGTTGCGACTGAGACAATACAGCGGCCACAAAGTGAAAAATATTCGTGAAACCTTCAGCAGCCTGTTTGCTGTGGCGGAACTGCATGATATGACTCAGCTGATGGCTGATCTCTGTAAAAACAGCCAATAAAAACCGGCGATGCGCTAACCCTGCCCCGCCACTGTCATACGATCAATCCAGACGGATCCTGTGCGGGTGTTGCCACGCAGATCCACATCGTTGGCAATGGCCTGAATTCCCAAAAACATATCCGGCAAGCGACCGGCAATGGTGAATTCATCAATGGGATATTGAATCTGACCACCTTCAACCCAGAAACCTGCCGCGCCCTGAGAATAGTCACCCGTCACAATATTGCTGCCCATGCCCATGGTTTCAGTGACAATCACGCCTCTGTCCATCTCCTTGAGCAAACCGGCAAAATCCAAATCACCGGTATCAATGGTCAGGTTATGCACGCCACCGGCATTTGCCGTGGTTTGCATATTCAGCTTGCGGGCCGAATAGCTATCCAGCACATAGCCTTGCAAGACACCATCAGCCACAATATCTCGCGCCTGTGTCGCCACACCCTCGCCATCAAAAGCAGCGCTGCCAAGCCCTTTCAGCATGTGCGGCTGTTCGTGGATATGGATAAATTCAGGAAAGATCTGACGACCAAGGTGATCCAGCAAAAAACTCGACTGCCGATACTGGGCACTGCCACGAATCGCGGCAATCAACTGACCAAACAGCGAGGAGGCGATTTCCGCTGCAAATATCACAGGATACTGACCGGTTGTAATCTCTTTGGCATCAAGTCGGCGCAGCGTGTGTCGTGCAGCCGTTTGCCCGACCTGAACAGCAGAACTCAAATCGCTGGCATCACGAGCGACATCGTACCAGTAGTCGCGTTGCATGCCCTCACTGTCAGTGGCAATCAAGGTGCATGAGATACTGTGCCGACTGGACTTTACCTGCCCAGAGAAACCATGACTGTTGGCATAGACTCTCTGACCATGATGACTGGAAATGCTGGCTCCTTCGGAGTTACTGATGCGCTGGTCGAAATCACGTCCTGCCTGTTCACATTGCATGGCAATGGCAATCGCTTCATCCGCCTCAAGTGACCAGGGATGACACAAAGACAAGTCTGGAATCTGTTTTGCCATCAATGCCGCATCAGCCAGTCCCGCATAAGGGTCTGGCTGAGTGTGTTTGGCAATACTGCAAGCGCGGCTGACAGTCTCTGTCAGTGCATCAGGACGCAGATCTGATGAGCTGGCTGAAGCCTTGCTCTGTCCGAAATAAACGGTGACAGCAAGTCCGGTATCGTTGTTGTGTTCCAGTGTTTCTACATCACCCTGACGCACCGTCACTGACAATCCCTGACTGTGACTGACGCCAGCCTCTGCTGCTGAGGCGCCGAGACGCTTGGCTTCTTTTAATACAAATTCTGCTGCTGACTGTAAAGCTTCAATGTTTTTCTGTTGACTCATAGAATCAGTTCTACCTCTTGGGGAGTCGCATCTCGCAAATAAAATCCGCGCATCTCCAGCACACCACGTGTGTTGAGTGAAATAATCAGATACAAGGCGTCCGGATACTCGGCCTCCGCCACATCTATTTTTGAAGGCAATGCCGGCGAATCCGGGTGCGAATGATAAATGGCAAACAGCTGTTCGCCGCGTGACTGCATGTGTTTAAAGGCTTCGATCTGTTCGCTGGCATTCAGCGCAAACAGGACACTACTGTCTATGGCTGCGTTATCGATTGGATAGCAATGGAAATGTTCCTGTCTGCGCCCCACCAGACCGCACACTTCTCGGCCAGGTGATAACTGGGCTTCATGCAGTAGCTGATTGGCCAGCGTGCGAGGTATTTGTATAGTTTCAGTCATTGTTCAATTCCCATTGTGATGACATACCGGACACTCAGGATCCGCTTTCAATCGAATCTGTCGCCATTGCATGGTCATCGCGTCTAACATCAATAATTTTCCGGCCAGGGTTTCGCCAAAGCCAGCCAACAGCTTGAGTGTTTCAGTTGCCTGAATGCTGCCCATAATGCCCAGCATCGGCGCTAATACGCCGCTCTCACTGCAGCTTTGCTGCAACTCCCCGCCAGCATCATCGTAGAGACAACGATAACAAGGCATCTCAGGCAATCGCGGGTCAAACACCGTGACCTGAGCTTCCATACGTATCGCGGCAGCCGACACCCACGGTTTGGAAAGTTGATAACATGCGGCGTTGATGGCAAATCGGCTGGCAAAGTTATCAGTACAATCGACAACAACATCAACGGCGGCAATGGCTGCCAGCAGTGCTTTACCTTCAAGTCGCTGCGCAATGGTCTCAATGTCAATTTCATCATTGAGTGCATGAAGTGTCACTTTAGCCGAGCTGACTTTGGGTTGTCCCAGCGTTGCCTGTTGATGCACGATCTGACGCTGCAGGTTCGATAATTCAACCGCATCATCATCCACCAATACCAGACGTCCCACACCGGAAGCTGCCAAATACAGCGCAACCGGCGAGCCAAGGCCGCCAAGACCAATGATCAGCACTTTGCTGTTCAGCAGCTTTTGCTGCCCTTCAAAATCCAGCTGCGGTAAAAGGATGTGTCGGCTGTAACGAAACAGTTGCTGATCATTCATGATGGCAAACGGCAAAAGCATTCATTATAGCGGTAGTTGCGCCATCACGACCCGATCTCTGCCGCCAAAATCCTGATGGGCACTGATTTCAATAAAGCCTGAGGAGGCAAACAAAGCCTGCACGGCGGCGGATTGAAGGTAGCCATGTTCAGTCAACAACCACCCTCCCGGGCGCAATACCTGTGCGGCCTGACTGATAATCATTCGGAGATCATCAAGCCCGTCAGCGCCTGATGCCAGGGCCATTCGTGGCTCAAAACGCAAATCACCCTGCCCAAGATGTGGATCAGTGTCTTCGATATAGGGCGGATTACTGACGATCAGATCCAGAGATTGCGGCTTAAATGCCGCCAGCCACTGGCCCCTGATAAAACTGACTTGCTGCAGCTGATTCTGAAACGCATTGAGCTTGGCGGTGCTCAGTGCCTGTGCACTGATATCAGTGGCAATCACCTGTACATCCTGCCGCTCGCTGGCAAGGGCCAGGGCGATTGCGCCGCTACCAGTACCGAGATCAGCGATGCTCATTCCTGATTTGAGTTTACTCAGTGTCAATTCAACCAGCAGTTCGGTATCGGGTCGCGGAATCAACGTGGCAGGCGTCACTTGCAAATCAAGCGTCCAAAAGCCGCGTTGTCCTGTCAGATGAGCCACAGGGTGGCCTTGCTTTCGCTGGGCGATCAACTGCCTGAACTGCTGGGTCTGAACGGGATCAACCGACTGTTCGGGTCGAGTCATCAAGTGGGTACTATTGCATTGCAATACATGACATAGCAAAACTTCACTATCGAGCGCCGCAGTAGGCGCCATCGCTAATTCGGATCTGGCCCAGACAAGTAATTCAGTGGCAGTCAGAACAGAATTAGATGCTGACGGCTCAGACAAGCACTGCCACCATGATGGCGACGATTGCGGCCAATGCACTGCCGATCGCCAGCTTTTTCAAACTTCCCAAACGCTGCTGCCAGTCCTGCTCCATACTGGCAAGATGCGTCTGTAACTTGCCTTGTTGTGCCGACAGTTTTGTTGCCACCATCGCTTCAATTTGTTTGCCGGAAATTTTCTGCAACTCACGTTGTAACTCGGCCTGTACTGATTGCATGACATCCGCGGTCAATTGCGTACGCAAATCTGCTTGCTGTTGATTCAGCACACCAGCCAGTTGTTCTCGAATACCCGCCTGGATTGCTTCAGCCAGCTCCGTCTCAGAAAAGACCGGGGGTGCTGTTGTCGGCTGTTGACTGGCAGGCTCGGCATCAATCAGCGCCAACGATGAATCCGCAGCGGGTCGACTGGCGATGTCCTGTCGCAACTTCTCAGCAAGCTTTTCGAATAATTGCTCAGTCAGTTGGCGAGTCTGTTGCTCGATAGTGGACTGCAATTGCGGCACAAAACTACGGTTCAAGGCGGCTTCTACCTCTGCCAAGACCGGTTTTTGCGTATCTTTTCTTGGCTCGTCAATACTGATCTCTAGTGACTCAGCGGCCATGCTTTCTGACAAATCGAAACTCAAGCCATCATCAGTATCATCGGGCTGTTCAAACGTTAAAGTATCTTCATCGGCAAAGCTGACCGTCAGCTCAGGTTCTACCAGGTGCAGTTCAGCAATGATCGCATCCAGCACTTCCGTGGCGGGAGGTTTGCTGAGAATACTGTGCGCGCCAGCAATCTCTGCCCGGTGTTGCTCAACTTCACCATCATTACCAGTACAGATAATCACCGGAATATTTGCAAAACCTGGAGCGGCTTTGATCTGAGCGGTCGCGGTCAGGCCATCCATCCCCTCCATCATCATATCCATGAAAATGACATCGGGTGCGGCCTGTTCATGCAGTGCCTGAAGCGCCTGCTCAGCATCGGAAAACTCTATTACTTCAAGCTCTCTTGCCTTGAGCATTTTGCTCAAAGTCATTCGGGCTACTCTGGAGTCATCGACGATCATTGCCGTCAAAGTTGACATGATTGCCTCCTGTTTTCGGTTCAGCCTACGCGGTAGGCTTCCATATCAATGGATTGCAGTTGCTTGCCCAACATGACAATTTCACCACGATAGCGCTGCTGCATATCACTGGCGAACTCAAAAAAATAGGTTCTCTGAATCTGCATTCGCCCTTGTCTGTTGCGCTTGAGGCGCACCTTTTTCCAGGCCACCGTATCGTTAAGAAAAGTCACACCTGCCCAGTGGCATCGTTGTTTGGCAATTTCAATGGCCAATTCTGCCACGCCTCGGCTGTCCCACCAAAGCCAGGCTATGACCGCAAGTATTATCAGTACAATGGTACTGTCATTCATCCAAGATCGCCCCACATTGATTGCAGCACGGCCAAGGCTGCGGCAGATGCCGTTTCGGTTCGCAGAATACGCGGGCCGAATTGAATTGCGTTGAAATCATATTCCATTGCCTGCATAACTTCCTGTTCGGTTAAGCCGCCTTCAGGCCCAATCAGCAGCGCAAGCTCGCTGGCGGGTTGAAGTTGCCTGACCGTCTGAGTGGCTTCCGGCGACAACACGATTTTGCAGCTGGCTGAGACTGACAGCGCCTCATCCCAGCAAGTGACTGGCATCAGTTCAGGCAGCACACTTCGGCCACTCTGTTCACAAGCACTGATAATGACACCTTGCCAGTGCGCTTGACGCTTGTCAGCTCGGGCGGCATCCATCGGCACATTACATCGCTCGGTCACCACCGGCATGATGCGTGTCACCCCAAGCTCAACGGCCTTTTGAATGGCAAAGTCCATACGCTCACCGCGCGAGATCCCCTGCATCAAGGTGATCGACAAGCTCGACTCGGTTGCGGTCTCCAGCGGCTCGGCCAATCTTGCAACCGCTTCACGACGCTGCACATCCACCAATGTGGCTTCACATTCATAACCGTGTCCATCAAACAATCTGATTGGGCTGCCGGATTTTAGTCTCAACACCTGTACCGCGTGTCGGAACACGGCATCTGGCAGCGTCACCTCAACAGCAGCTCGAGGTAGCTCGGGAAAAAAGAATCTGGGGCAGCGCATGATTTGAATATTCTGGTTTAATCTCTCTAAACGCCCAGTTTACAGGCTGTTCAGTCCTGATAAAACCAAATCATTCATATTCCAGTTGAACATTCACAACACAAAAGTACGTCCACCCAAAACACCTGAGCTTCACCGGCTCGATAAATTCGTTGCTCACAATCGACAACTCGGCTCTGAAGTGAACAGCACTCAGTCAGGTAATTTTTCAGAACCTTGCTATTTCACTGATATACTTGAAGTTATGACTATCGACCTGCAACAGCTGACCCGCCTGGTAAGAGAGGCCAGCAGAGAAATTCTGCTACCGCGATTCAACGCGGTAAATCGGCAATACAAAGCTGACGGCAGTATTGTCACTATTGCTGATCGGATGATGCAGGACATACTCACCGAACGGCTGGCGGAACATTATCCCGACATCAAACTGCTTGGCGAAGAAATGCCTGCCAACCAGCAGGCCGAACTGTTAAGCGAAGGAAAACCGCTTTGGTGCCTGGATCCCATTGATGGCACCAGTAATTTTGCCTCTGGCATGCCCTGCTTTTCGGTCTCCTTGGCTCTGCTACAAAATAATTCCGTCAGCCATGGGCTGGTCTATGATCCGAACCGCGATGAATGCTTTACGGCACAACTCGGCAAAGGTGCCTGGCTGAACGATCGACCTTTGCAAACCTCCCACAATAAACTCGATATCAGCCAAACCCTTGCCATCGTTGATTTCAAACGGCTTCCTCCGGAGCTAACCAGACGACTTATTGCCGAAAGGCCTTATGGTTCACAGCGCAGTCTGGGGTCAATTGCTCTCGAATTATGCTGGTTGGCGGCAGGTCGCTGTCAGCTTTACCTTCACGGCAAACAATTGCTTTGGGACTATGCAGCAGCGCAGCTCATTATCAGTGAGGCAGGAGGCTATATCACCTCACTTGAAGGGAACAGCTTGTCAGAGCCCAGCCTGCAACCAAAATCTGCCTGTGCTGCCGTTGATTCGGAACTATTGTTGCAGTGGCGTAATTTTCTCTCGGGACATGCCAGCCGATGACCAGCAGTGCGTTGATTGTGCCTGATTGGCCTGCTCCAGCCCATGTCAAAACCATCTGTACCACTCGGCAAGCGGGTTTTAGTCCGCCACCTTACGACAGTCTTAATCTTGGCGATCATGTCGCTGATGATCCAAAAAACGTCCATCGCAATCGGCAGCAACTGATCACACTCGCCGGCTTACCTGAAATGCCGCTTTGGCTCAATCAAACTCACAGTACGCGGGTGATTGACAGCAGTGAATGGCAAAGCGGGATCAAGGCTGATGCGATCATCAGTGAGCGGCCCGGCCATGTCTGTAGTGTATTAACGGCTGACTGCCTGCCCTTGCTGGTTTGTGATGTTCAAGGCAACCAAGTGGCCGCGATTCATGCGGGTTGGCGAGGCCTGCTCAATGGCATTATAGAAACCACTGCCAAACGTTTTAACGCTCCAATGGATGATTTACTGGTCTGGCTTGGACCTGCGATAGGGCCAAGTGCATTTGAGATTGGCCCGGAAGTCTACCAGGCGTTTACCTCACATCACGCAATGGCAGCTGAGGCGTTTACCGCATCTGCAAATGGACATCATTACGCGGATATCTACCAACTCGCCAGACAGCGGCTGCAACAGTGTGGTGTTCACAACATCTTTGGCGGCGAATATTGCACCTTTAATCAAGCTGATCAGTATTTTTCCTATCGCAGAGATGGCGTGACCGGCCGAATGGCCTCGATTATCTGGCTGGAATAGGAAGGATCAACATTCAACTTCATCGTTTTTGCGGAAAATTTGGGATCTTTGTCTGGAAGCTTTGCTGGCCTCAGATTCCCGCCTGCGCGGGAATGACGGGAGTGCTGTCACGGGAATGACGCGGAGAGTCAACATCCAGCTCCATCGTTTTTTGCGGAAAATTTGGGACCTTTGTCTGGAAGCTCTGCTGGCCTCAGATTCCCGCCTACGCGTGAATGACGGAGGGGGATCGCGGGAATGACGGGTAGGAGATCGTGGGAATGATGGGAGTGGTGTCACGGGAATGACACGGGAATGACACGGGAATGACACGGACAGTCGCGAGAATGATGCTTATTGTCAAGGAGTGAAGCAGAATGTTGCGCAGAGTCATGAGAAAGACACGAAGAGCATTGAGAATAACCGGGTTAGCGTTTATTGTGTGATTATCGGCTACAGCAGCGTCAGCCACGTGGTTGTCATGTCTGCTTGAGCTTGACGCTAGAGATATGGTGTATCAATTTAAGGTATGATCTGCCCCACTCACCCCTGATTGGATTGTTATGGAACTGTTACTCTGGATTGTAGGCTTCAGCCTGCTCGGCGGCCTGTTGAGCGTCATTATTGCTTCCTCGTTTCTGCTTCTACCCGGAAAAACCCGCCACCATGCGGTTCCTCACTTGGTCAGCTTCGCCATCGGCGCTTTGCTGGGTGCCTCATTCCTTGGCTTGCTGCCTCATGCTATTGAGCATGAATACATGGTCGACCCGCATGATCTCGGCTTGACCTTGCTGATTGGCCTGCTGGCCTTTTTCCTGCTGGAGAAAATGTTGCTCTGGCGTCACTGTCACAGCCATCACGGCCACGAAAACATTCCGGAACTGGGCACTGACCACCACAGCGAACATGCGCATCAACACCAGGGCCAAGCCGCTGGGGCGCTGATTCTGGTCGGTGACGGCATCCATAACTTTGTTGATGGTGTGTTGATTGCTGCGGCCTTTTTGACCGATGTCCATCTGGGTATCGTCACCGCCATCGCCATCGCCGCTCATGAAATTCCGCAGGAATTAGGTGATTTTGTCATTTTGCTGCACAGTGGTTACAGCCGCAAAAAGGCACTGTTTTTTAATATCCTGTCCAGTCTCGGTACGGTCGTCGGTGCGGTGATTGCCTATTTTGCACTGTCTTCCCTCGATCACTTGTTGCCCTATGTGCTTGTCATCGCGGCCTCAAGCTTTATCTATGTCGCGGTTGCTGATTTGATCCCCAGCTTGCATGCCAAAGCACAGCTCAGTGAAACACTGCAGCAAATGATTCTGATTGTTGCCGGAATAATCTTGATCTTTGTCACCCATTCAGCACTACACTGAGGGGATGACACAGCACAAAATTCACAAAATTCTGATCATCGGCCCGTCCTGGGTCGGTGATATGGTGATGGCGCAATCCTTATTCATGGCATTGCGTCAGAACAATCCTCAAGTACAAATTGACGTACTGGCACCAGACTGGAGTCGGCCACTGCTGGACCGAATGCCGGAAGTGCATCAGGCGATTTCCATGCCTGTGACGCATGGCATGTTTGCCTGGCAACAACGAAAAACGATAGGTCTGAGCCTGCGCAGCGAAAACTATGATCAGGCCATCGTACTGCCCAACTCCTGGAAATCCGCTTTAATCCCTTGGTTTGCCAGGATTCCAGTGCGCACTGGCTGGCTGGGCGAAATGCGTTATGGCTTGCTGAACGATCCCCGCAAGCTGGACAAACAGGCTTTGCCGATGATGGTGCAACGGTTTGTTGCACTGGCGCAGCCTGCAGCAGATGCCAGAAAAGCCCCGAGCTATCAAAAGCCGCATATGATTGCTGCCCAGTCCGCAACAGCCATTGATCCTCCTCGCCTCAAACAGCAACAACGGCTGATTTTATGTCCGGGCGCCGAGTTCGGACCGGCCAAACAATGGCCCGCCGCTCACTATGCCGATCTGGCGGTGGACTTTATCGAGATGGGCTGGCAGGTACTGATTATGGGTTCCAAAGCCGATGAAAAAACCGGCAATGCCATTTGCGATCATGTGGATCCGGCACTCAAATCCTCCATCATCAACCTGTGCGGACGCACACAGCTGGCAGAAGCCATTGATCTCATCGCAACGGCCGATGTGGTCGTGTCCAATGACTCCGGGTTGATGCATCTTGCCGCCGCGCTGCAAAAACCTCTGATCGCGATTTACGGGCCGACCTCAACTGCCTTTACCCCGCCTTTGTCAGACCTTGCCGAAATTGTGCAATTGCCGATTGAGTGCTCGCCCTGCTTCAAACGTGAATGCCCGTTGGGACATCACAAATGCATGAAAGATATACAGGCAGAAACCATAACCGCTAGAATCAAACACAACTTTGCCAAGTACTGCCAGATGCCACAATGACTGAAAACCCACGCAACAAAAGCCGCAAACTGTTAAGCAAAAACAACCTCGATGACTTCGACTCGTTGTGGTCGCTGAAAACCGAGTGGTTTGAAGCACCCAATGAACGCCGTGGCGGCTGGAGTGGCGTGGTCAAATATGAGCTTGAAGACGAGCAGGATCGGCAAGTGGTGTTTATCAAACGCCAGGAAAACCACATCACCCGTACCTGGCGACACCCGTTTCGCGGTATTCCGACCTTTCAAAAGGAATACCGCAACATCCAGCGCCTGATCAACAAACAGATCCCGACACTGGAACCGATTTATTTCGGTCTGAACAAGATGCGTTCGATTCTGGTGACGCGCTCACTGGAAAAATACGACTCGCTGGAAAGTCTGGATCCCAATACGCTCGAGCCCAAACAGCGGCGGCGATTACTGAAAAAGCTGGCCAAAGTGATCAGTGTTTTGCACACCCATCACTACCAGCATAACTGCCTGTATCCCAAACATATCTTTATCAAATTTTCCAAAAAAGGCCGCTGGAAAGTGCGGCTGATTGATCTGGAAAAAATGAAATGGACACCGTTAAAGCGCCAGGCCATGGTCCGCGATCTGCAAACCCTGCACCGCCACTCAGGGCCCAATTGGACACTGCGCGACCGGGTTTATTTTATGCAGCAATACTTTAATGAGCCGGCGCTATCTGCCCGGAGCCGACGGATCTGGAAGATCATCGCACGAAAAATGCAAAAAAAAGCCTCATGAGCGGCTGAACACGCATGCATACCGACTCAACCTCATCACAACGCACTATCCTGCAGATTTGCCACTGCTATTACGATCCGTTTCTGGATTGCGCCCGGCAATATGCGGTGCTGTTCAAAGACAGCCGCTTCAAAGTCGTTACGGTATTTTTATCGGGTGATGCCGATGCGGAAGTCGCCGACAAGGCTGCCTCGGATGAAGTCATTTTTCTGGAATATCAAAGCAAACAACTCAGCGGCTTGAAGCTGGGCATTATTCGGAAAATTCGTGAACTCAATCAACAATACAATTTCGCAGCAGTCATTGCCCATCGCGCCAAACCCACCTATGTGGCATTGATGGCCACCGATTTGCCGATCTTCAGCATTCAGCATTCGTTTGGCAATTTTGACCGCTTCAGTCGGCGCTTGATGGTCAACAGTTTTAAATCCCGGCTGACGCTGCTGGCCGTATCAAATGCAGTACGCGATGAAATTCGTGACCGGCTGCCCGGGTGGCCAGAAAACAAAATTGAGACGCTGTATAACCGCATTGATGTCGACAAAGTCCAGGCTGAATTGCTTGATCGGCAACAGGCCCGCCAACAACTGGGACTGCCGGAAACGGCCTGGATAGTCGGCAGCGTCGGTCGGCTGCATCCAGACAAAGACCCACAAACGCTGGTCAAGGCGTTTGCCAAGGCCCTACCCCTGCTACCCAAAGGTGCATTATTGACGCTACTGGGCAAAGGCAAACTGGAAAATGAACTCAAGCAACTGATTCAGCAACTGGATGTTGCAGACAATGTACTGATGTTGGGCAATATCCCCGAAGCCCGACGCTATTTCAGAGCGTTTGATCTGTTTGCGCTGAGCTCAGATCACGAACCTTTCGGCATGGTGTTGCTGGAAGCCATGGCAGCGGAAGTGCCGATCGTAACCACCGACTGCGGCGGTGGCGCCGAAGTGGTGGCAGGCCTCGGTCAACTGTTCCCGCTGGGTGATGAGGCGGCATTGGCTCAGCAATTCATTGCGGCAGCGCACACACCGATAGATCCTCAATCAGACACTGCTCAGACCAGATTGAATCAACTCTTTTCAGATGAGGCCGCTAGGCAGTGCTTCTGGTACCTTCCAACAGTACAAAGTATGCTCCACTAACACCACACAAAAACAGCTTTATATTTTAAGCGTGATATCTCGACTAAACTGCCCCTCTCTGCTGGCAAGCGGTATTCATGATTAATGCCAGTGGCAACCATACCAACAGCCAGAGTTCATTAGGACTGGCAATCACCATATTGCCATCAAGGTTGCAGAGCAATAGTGCCATTGCCAAAAAGCCACCCCACCAATTCTTTTGTTTCACAGCCAGGTAAAGTCCAACCAGCATCATTGAGGTAAACAGCAACAGAGGCACAAGCCCTAGATGCACCCCTAAAGCAATAAAAATACTGTGTGCGTGCAGTATGGTCTGTCCCTTGATTTGACGAGACATTTCAAAATCAAGGCCGCAGCCAGCTAACAAACCGCAACTTTGCCAACCGCTCAAATAATACTGCCAAATTTCAAATCGTCCAGCATCAGCACGCTGCCATAACGGGACCAATGCATCAGCATTAACCGCTATCAGAACCAAGCCGACCACAGGCACAATTGCCAATAATCCAAGCACTCGAACTCGGCGTATATTCTTGTACACCAGCAAACACCAAACTAACAGCGCCCAGAGTAGCAGCCCTACAATACCTGTCCGGCTCTGCAAAATGACCACGACACAAAAAACTGCGACAGCAAGGCCAATCAGAGCTTCAAAAATTGCCCGCTCACGAAACCAGACGGGCCCAACCAATACCAGACTGCTACAAATCAAAATACTGGTGAATATGGGGCCGTACAGTCTCTGAGGTAACTCGACAATTCTATCGCCATATTGATAGCTACCGGTGAGACCATACCAAATAGCCGAAATAATCACATAGCCTAGCAAGGACCAAAACATCGCTCTTGCGAAGATGCTTTGATTGAACCACTCTGCGGCCACTAGCCTTGCAACCACACCGACAAATACAAATACATACAACGCATATTTGGCAAATTTCGTATCATTCACTAGACCAAAAATCAGACAATAGCCAATAAAAGCCAACCACAGGTACTCCAGAGCACCTGTGGGCCTGAGCACTTTAAAGTGAACCGCTAAATAAACCAGGCCTGGTAAAGCAATAAACAAGTAGTAGAAACTGTTGACCAGCTTACTGCTGGGCAAAATAACAAAGGCAGCTAAAAATACTAAAACTGAGAAACTGAAATAATTTCTGGCTAACATGCTATTTTTTCCACCAGTTGCAAATAAGCATTCCTGAAATCAGTAATAGAGTGGTGTCTTATAATATATTCATAAGCCAGCTGACCTTTGCAATCCAGCTGCTCATCTGTCATCGCAAGGTAACGAGCCAAACATTCTGCTAATGCATCAGCATCTGCAGGAGGGCAAGACTCTCCCCCGGCACCATTCAACAAGGGTTTCAGCGCTGGTATATCTGAACCAATACATGGCAATTTGCCACTCATACCTTCCAGCAAAGCCAACCCGAGTCCTTCACTCAGAGACGGCATTGTCCAGATATCAAAAGCACGGACATAACATACAGCTCCCTCGACAGCACCAAGTAGGTATACCTTGTCAACTAATTGATAGTGATCTATGAGCTGCTCCAGACTCGATCTTTCTTCGCCCTCACCAATAATCACCAGGATAATGCCTGGAAATTCTGGCTGAACTTTGGCAAAAGCCTCTATCAGGTATCGGTGCCCCTTTACACTCACAAGTCGACCAACAGTTCCGATAATCCTTGCACGCTCAGGAAGTCCCAGCACTTGACGAGCCTTTCCTCGGCTCAGCTGAATCTGACGAGCCTTAACAACATCGATAGCATTGGTGATGCTGGTTGTGTTGTCTTCAGTGAAACCTGTTTGCAGCCCTAATAAATGCTGCCGGAGTGGCTCGGACACTGTTATAAAGTGCCATTTGTCTGAGGTTTCAAGTTTGCTGAGTAGTTTACGTCTCGATCGGGGCTTATAGTCACTAAAACTGTGGATCACACTGATGCATTGAGGATTGTTGACCCAGCGCTGCAAATGCATCATCACTGAAGAAGGCTTGTAGCGATGACATAAAACCACATCAAAAGTCTCTCTCCTGAGTAATTGCCATACAGCCCATATCATCTTCAGTCGCAAGCCGCGAAAATCTCTATGCTGTAAATTCAGATAGACAGTTCGCTCAGCCCTGCTCTCATGAATATCGGTTTCAGAACGCTTCATCAGAAAGCAGTTAACCACCTCAAATCGTTCTACAGGAAATGCTTTATTGATTTGTTCCTCAAGATCAGATACATCGAATGGTTTCACATTATATTCAGGCTGCAAGTGCAACACTTTGATTCTTTTCATAAAAGCCCCACTGTCATCTTGAGTTTGTCTACTGCATTACCTAGCGAATTGCTCAAGTGACTTGAGCAACTTGCTTTTGGCTTCAACCGACAGGCTTTCCGGTGAGTTTTTGGATAGAAACTCGCTCATTGATAAAGTCTTGTTGTTAGTGGGAATCGGAATAAATGGTTTTCCCAGAATATGAGCAAAAATAAGCGGATGCATTCGAGATGAAACCACGATACTCGCGCCAGATATTTGCTTTATGAACTGCTCAAAATTAGCAGCGAGCTCTAGGTGGACATTGAGGTTTAACTGCTGTGCATAGTCGAAAAAGCCCGTGGCAGCCTTGGCATCTTGCTCAGAACTTGAGCTCACGATAAAGCTTCGAATCGCGTTCTTTTGCAACACAGTATCGATTCGTCTGTAGTGATGAGTTATTTCATGCTTGGCCACTGAGTTTGCGGAAACGAAAACTACCGCATGCTTTTTTTCCGTATCGTATTCAACATCAGGGCTATAGGACAAATAAGCAGCATCCGGAACAGTGTCAAAATGCAACCCTGTAAGCTGCTCTACCAAAGTCACGGAGAGCGTATCACGCAAAAAGACCTGCTTTGCATGAGACAAAAACAGTTTTATTACCCATCTGTAAAAAACGTTGGTCTTTTGCGTTTGCTCAACTCCAACTGAATAAGCAATGATTGGCACGCGTGTTAATTTTGAAACAAGATACCAGCCTAATAAAGCGTACGGAAAATTTCTGTTCTTCAGCAATAACTGACCTCCTCCAATCAACAGACATTTGGGTCGCTGCTTTATCACGGAGAAGATTTTAAAGAGAATATAGATGACCCGCGTAAACTGAAACTTCAGCCGCTTTCCTATAAAGTCAAAGTTCTTAACTTTATAGCCACTTTGCTCAAGAAAATCCGTCATGGATTTGCATATCCCTATGTCTCCGTAGTTCGGATCGTGATACCTGTTAATCACCCATAAAAGGCACATACAACTCCCGCATTGTTACTTTATTGAGAAATTCTAATGCTGTCAGAAAATATGCCGAATGCTGGTGGGTATCCGAATATTCCTGATATCAGTCAAACCCGCGAACTGAATCAACTATGGTAAGCTGTATATTTCGATAGATTATTGCCCGCAGTGATGCTTAGGCTACTACAGCGTGTTCCTAAATCCTGCTAGACTCGCCGAGTCGGCCCGAAACAGCTTATCAGGATAGTCACCCTAGAACATGTCCAATATATCCATAGTAAAAATCATACCCTACTTTGGTAAATGGCCCGAATGGTTCGAGCTCTATATTCTGAGTTGCAAGTACAACCCTGACATCGACTGGCTTTTTTTTACCGACTGTCCAGCCCCTAAAAACGCACCAGCAAATGTCAAATTCGTCAAAATCAGTTTCAGCGATTATAAAGCGATGGTATCTGAACGGCTGAAAATTAATTTTTCTGCTGAAAACCCGTTCAAGTTATGTGATGTTCGTCCTGCCTTTGGCTTTATTCACGAACTCGACACGTCTAGCTATGACTTCTACGCATACGGTGACATCGATATTGTTTACGGTGACATACGTAAATTCATCACTGATGAGACACTCTCCAAGTTTGACGTCATCGGCACCCACCAACGCCGTCTATCAGGACATTTCAGTTTATTCCGAAATACTAGACAAAACCGTGAAGCATTTCTGAAGATTCCAAACTGGCAGCATTTGATGGAATTCCCAGAGCATATTGGAATTGATGAGTCAAAGTTTTCCAAAATTTTTGTCCGTCACAAAAACCATCCTATGTGGCTTCGCAAACTTTGGGCACTTACTTCCCCTTACCAACGCCGAGTACTTTACAAAGAACAATACAGTACCATCCTCTCGCCCATTCCATGGTGCGATGGCAATCTCGAACATCCGATCAACTGGTACTGGAAAGATGGCCATTTGACTAACGACCGCGATGACCGCGAGTTTATGTACCTGCATTTCATGAACTGGAAGT
Organism: Methylophaga sp.; assembly: GCA_020831825.1. Taxonomy (GTDB): domain Bacteria; phylum Pseudomonadota; class Gammaproteobacteria; order Nitrosococcales; family Methylophagaceae; genus Methylophaga. Next base: position 98,749 of record JAFIFW010000009.1, read on the forward strand.
CGGGACGCTGGCTACCAAAAAATTTACGCAGTGAGGGTGCAGCATGGTTGAAACTGGACAGATTGGTGTCTGTTGATGCGGTTGACGCTGAGCGCAGCGGCTTTCAGATTTCACCGGCTGGTTTTACCCCGCCGCCTTGATCAAACCTGCTCGGTATCGAGCAAATAACCCGTATTGGTATTGAAAATGAGCGTACTTACCCGACTTTTGTGGAAATCGATTCCTCGAAGTGAAAGACAACTGATACTGAATTGCATACCCGAAGTAAACCGTCGAGTAGTAGACAGAGTTTTGTCTAACAGAACCGGATTTCCCAAAACGTTCAACAAAAACAAATTCATTTTCATCCATGTGCCAAAGGCTGCCGGTACCAGTCTGAAAACAGCTCTTAACTTATCTTTCAGGGATGCCGGACATTTGCCGTTAACATACTACGAACATTTGCATCCTGAAGAATATAGGGAGTTTTACAAATTTGCTTTCGTCCGAAACCCATGGTCTCGCCTATTATCCGCATACAACTATATGTCTCAACGGATACCCCAGACCACATTGTCTGGTCTGAGTCTCTTACCAAATTAGGAAGCTTTGAAAAATTCGTAATGCATTGGCTCTCTGAAGACACTGTTGGGCACGATGATGTATTTGTCCCGCAATATAGATTTCTTGTTAATTCTTGCGGTGTCCTATCCATGGACTTCATTGGCAAACTCGAATCCTTGAGCACAGATTTTTCAGTGATCCAGCAACGCATCGGGAGTCAGACTACAATCCCGCAAAAAAACATCGGAATTAAAACTGACTACCGACAAATGTTTACAACCAAGATGGTTGATAAAGTCTTCAAGATATACGAGCGAGATGTTATCGAGTTCGGCTACGACTTTTAGCCCAGCAAAAACGTCCTCTCAGACCAGATAGTTCTTTGGCCACTCATGTCAAATGGCAGCCAGAAACCCTGCTTGCTATACTTGGCGCAGTTTTGAGCCACTCCACCTATTAAAGAAGCTTCTATGATTGTTCTGGGTCTGTCCGGCGCGGTAAGCCACGATGCTTCCGCAGCGATTTATATTGACGGCAAACTGGTTGCCGCCGCCGAGGAAGAGCGCTTTCTGCGCGACAAGCATGCCAAAGGCAAAATGGCCTATGAGGCCACCAAATTCTGTCTGGAACAGGCCGGCATCCGCCCGGATGAAATTGATGTTGTGGCCTTTCCCTATGCGCAAATCGGTCTGAAATCACCCGCCCGCTGGCATTATGCCAAACGCCACTGGTATGCACCGGATCGCGCGCTGACGGCACTGTTTGCCGGTAACCGCCGCTACTGGCGTAATCATCGTCAGGTAATGAAATTGCTCGATGATCTGGGCATTGATTCCAAACGGGTCAAGTTCATGCCGGTCGAACACCATCTAGCCCACGCCAGCAGCGCCTATCACCTGAGTGGTTTCCAGGAAAAAACCGCCATTATCGGCATCGATGGCAAGGGCGAATACGCCACGACCTTCTTTGGCTACGGGGAAAACGGCAAGATCCACAAAATCAAGGAGTTCTACGATCCCGATTCGCTGGGCGGCATGTATGGCGCGTTGACCGAATATCTGGGTTTTGAAATGCTCGATGGCGAGTTCAAAGTCATGGGCATGGCGCCTTATGGCGATGCCAAACGCTTTGATTTCTCACCGTTGATTCACTGCAAGGACGGTGACTTCCGCATCAACACTAAACTGGTCAACACCGTCGGCTGGCGGCGTTACAAAAAAGACGGCAAAGGCTATTTCTTCAGCCCGGCGCTGATCGACTGGCTGGGACCGATGCGTGAGGGCGATGAAAAAGACGAACCTTATATCGACTATGCCGCCAGCATTCAGGCCTTGTTGGAAAAAACCGCATTGCAACTGATTGATTTTTATCTGGGCGACATCATCCGCGAAACCGGCAAAATCGCCTATGCCGGTGGTGTGGCGTTAAACGTCAAACTCAACCAGCGCATTATCGCCATGCCCGGCGTTAAAGAATTGTTTGTGCAACCGGCCGCCGGTGATGCCGGTACCGCCATTGGCGCCGCCAGCTATGCTTCGCAAACACTCGGCACGCCAGTCGAAAAAATGACCCATGTCTATCTCGGCCCCAGCTACACTACCGAGCAGTGTGTTGAAGCCTGTGAGAAATACGAAAAACCAGTGAGCTGGCAATATCTGGGTGATGTCTGTGGCGAAACGGCCAAACTGCTGGCTGACGGCAATCCCATCGCCTGGTTTCAGGGCCGGATGGAGTTTGGTCCACGCGCCTTGGGCAACCGCAGCATTCTGGGTTCGCCCAGTCATTCCGGTGTTGCCGATCGCATCAACGAGCAAATCAAATACCGTGAACGCTGGCGCCCATTCTGCCCAAGCATGCTCGACAAGGTTGCACCGGAAATTCTACAAACCGAGCACCCCAGCCCCTATATGACCTTCACCTTTGATGTGGCTGAAAGTTGGAAATCACGCATTCCGGAAGTGGTGCATGAAGACGGTACGGCGCGGGCGCAGATTGTCACCCGTGACACCAATGCCCGTTACTACGAGCTGATCGAGGAGCTGGAAAAACTCACCGGCAATGCCGTGGTGCTGAATACCTCACTCAATCGCCGTGGTGAGCCGATGGTCTGTAGTCCAACCGATGCATTGAACATGTTCTATGGTTCGGATCTGCAGTATCTGGTGATGGAAGATATTCTGGTGACCAAGCCCTAGGAATAATCAACCACAGAGGCACAGAGGTCACAGAGTTTTTTGAAGTACACAATGACCGATTCAGATATTGACGACTATTCGCCTGATGTAATCTCTGTGCTCTCTGTGCCTCTGTGGTTTGATTTGCTTTTTTCAGATGAACTTAAGCATGCGCAGCACCGCGTCATTCAGCGGATACATGCGTTTCAGACGTCGCTCAAAATCCTGCCATTTACGCCGGATTTTGATGCGGCCAAACAACGGCACATAGGTCATCAACGGGATCCAGTCAGAGTTACCGATATTGTCGATGATGACGCAGCGCCATTGGTCATCAGCAAGCCGCTGAAACACGATATTTTTCGGCTTGAGTGACATGGTAATAACATTGTGGCGTAACAGATAATTTTTCAGTTGATTGAGTTCAAAAATCAGTTCGTTAAGATGCGCTTCGGTAATCCTGGCGTCCGCGAGATAGTGTTCAAGTGTCCTGGAAACTGTGCCATCAGCATCACGGATTAATTCAAACACCGCCGCCGGGCCAAGATTGGTTTCAACATTACCGTGAAACTCCGGTATGCCCTCCCAGGGCACACCACGTTTTGCCAGCAGTCGATAATATGTCTGCTCACGCTGCTCTTCCTGATCGCCGCGATTCACCCGATCACGATCCATACGCACTTTCAAACACAGCTTCGGATTTTCCGGATGTTGATACACATCACGGTGCAGTCCTTGACCAACCAGCAGACTTTTTTCGAGCATAATCATCGTTTGTTGGCCGCTAGTTGTTCAATCAGTGCAGCGGCTTTTTCGGGCATGCTGTACAAATCCTCGGTGTGGGCATAGTTCAGTGCATGCTCAGACCATGTCTGTAGTTTTTCCGGTTGCAACATCGAGGTCAGCAGCATCGCATAAGCGGCGGTATCTTCCGGTTCGGCAATCAGTTCACCGGCCTGTGATTGCTGCACATGATTGGCGTAGCCACAGGCTTCGCTGACCAGTTGTGGCAGACCGGCGACCATGGCTTCGAGAATGACCGTGCCGGTATTCTCGGAACGAGCCGGATGCATAAACAAATCTGCTGCCTGCAACCACTGCGGCACATCATCACGGCCGCCCATAAAATGCACCTGTTCGGCAACATTCAGCTGCTGCGCCTGCTGCACAAACGTTTGTTGCTTATCTTCACCAATCACATAGATATGGGTTTTATCACGCAATTCAGTTGGCAAAGCCGCCAGCGCGCTGATGGCAAAATCCACACCTTTACGCTTAAAGCCGGAACCTATCATCAGCAACACAAATTCATTATCGGCAATGCCCAGTGTGTGTCTTAACTGCTGGCGCTGCTGTTGCCAGTCGGCGGGACGAGTGCGTTCAGGATCAATGCCCGGCGGCAAATCCACCAGTCGCTCGGCCGGCGTGCCGTAATGTTGTTCAAACAGCCGTCGTTGCACTGAAGAAATCATCATCGACACGGTATGACTGTCGCGGCCAAATACCGCCCGCTCCCAGTCAGCATAAAACTTCACCCGGCCAAAATAGCGAGTCAGCGGGTAATGCCAGTCCTGTTGCGCCTTGGCCAGGAAACAGGGATCGGCGGCATAATACAAATCCAGTCCCGGCATCTTGTTAAAGCCAATCACCAGATCATAATGCCCGGCATCAAGCTGCGGTTTGACCTGCTGATAAAAGTCGCGCACCCGGGCATGATTGCTCAGCCCTGACACTGTAATATCAATACGATTAAAGCCGGGCACATCGGCGCCGTGCCACTCGATGCAATACACATCAATCTCGTCACCGGCATCGCGGCGTAATTCGAGAATACGGCGAAAATCACGGGCCAACCCGCCATAGGCAAAATATTTGTACAGACAAACGGCTAGTTTCATGCGGCTTCAATCACTGTCTTAAGCTGGTGTTCAATATCACGCCCCTGCCAGTTTTGCAGAAAACGGTGCTGGTCAATTTGGTGTAATCGGGCAAAGGTGTTGGCCGGCATCTGTCGCAGTGCATCCAGATCGATCAGCCATAACTGTCCATTGGCGTCCACCAGCAGGTTATTGGCTTTCATATCACCATGCACCAGCCGATGTTGCCGCAGCTTGCTGAACAACTCTTTTAGCTGCGCCAACAAGTCTGGTTCAGCCAGCTCGACATCGGTCAAATCCAGCAAGGCACGACCTTCAACATGGCTGCAGACAAAATAAGCGCGATGCCGCAGGCCCAGCCAGCGTTGTTCCACAAAGCCCAATGGAGCCGGTGTGCGAATGCCAGCATATTCCAGCAGATTGGCGTTCAGCCATGACACCTGCGCCCGACTTGGCCGCCAGCAACGACGTAACCAGTGACCAAAGGTTTTCATATTGTAACGTTTGATGACCCGCGGCTGACCGGCCAGCTGACAAAGCATCACCGTGGCCGAGTTGCCCAGCTTCAGCGGCTGACCTGTTTGCATGGCCGATTCCAGTTGCTCAATCTGCAACGGTTCTATCGCTCCTTTGCGCCAGGCAGCTTGTTGCCACGGCGTTAGTCGATAGCCGGTCATGGTGCAGTTACGTAGCTGCTTTTTCAGATAATGTCGCTGATGTTGGCGGCGGGCTTGATCATACAAAGCGCTTATTTTCTGCTTGAGCGAGTCAGTGAATACTTGCTGTCGAATCGTAAAATAAGCTGGCAGTTTGGCCATCAACTCGGTTTGTCGCTCGGCAGGCCATTGCACCAGCAGCCGGGCCAGATTCTTCAGGCAGGTGTCCATGGGCAAAGCCTTGTCGGCAATCACCACCGACGCCAGATCCAGCAAATACAATGTGCCGTCAGACCAGGCAAAGTTATCCAGATGCGGATCCTGCTGGTAACAGTCGGCCTGATGACAGCGGGCAAACAGTTCAAACAATGCGGTGATTGGCTGCTCGACAACATCCAGTTGCGCCACTGTTCTGGCGTTCGGCAAATACTGGTAGGCGATGGCGCTGATGCCCTGCTCGGCATTCAGTTGCTGGCAAATATCGGCCACGGCGATGTTGTGGCTGCGGCAATGATCATGCGCCGACAGTTCGCGTTCAAACTCCTGCTGGCCTTTGCCTTGTGCAATAAATAGTTTGATAACCCTAAGTTGCTCATCGGCAACCCGTCGCACTTGCAGGGTGGAGCGCCGGCCGGCCAGATGCCGCAAGCTGGCCAGAATTTCATAATCGGTATTGGCCAGTTGCAGCCGCCCCTGCGTCACTGGCTCAGGCTGTTGCAATAATTGTCGGGCGGTCAATGCAGCAGTCATTCGGCCAGCAGCGCATCAGCGCGTTGTTGAACCTGTTGCCAGAACGGCTGCTGGGTTTTCAGCAATTTTCGCAAGGGCATGCCGGAATAGATTTTCATAAAGCGCAGTATATCGCGGCGAGTCAGTGGCACTCGGTTGGCTGAAAAATACAGGCTGCCCAGATCCTTGATAATCCAGCGTTGTGGTGTGCGTTGACGCAGTTGTGCCCGGTGCAGATCAATCAGATAAACCGGCGTATCGGTGGTGAAGCTGTTGCTGTGTTCGAAGTCTTTATCCAGCAAAAAATGACACAGGTAGTAGTCCCGGTGATTCATGCCATTGCCGTGCATAACACGGCTGATGTCTGCCAGTTTGCGGATCAGCGCCTGTTTGCTGGCAAAGCTCGGCGGTCGCTGTTGCCACTGCTCGCCGACCCATTCCAGACTCATGGTGTCGGTCAAATCATCGGTGATCACAAACGATTGCCGCCGCGCCGGATTCCAGCCGCGCTCACCGTAAGCAGCCAGCGTCATGGTATCCAGACCGTGTTTTTGCAGAAACTCAATGGCCTGCCACTCGTTGCGGGCACTGATAATCGGCAGGCGCAGGGCCAACAGATTCTTGAAGATTTCCAGCCAGCCGACACCGGCGTGATATTTGAGAAAATAGCTGCGGCCATCCAGCTCAAAACGCAGGGTGCGGCGACCTTCCTTGTTGCGGAATATCTCGCCGTCAAGCTCAGCCACCACGTCAAAAATCGACTGACCGACCCAGGCCTGTGATAAATCATCTCGCAGATAACAGGAATTGTTTTTCATCCAGGGCGCTCTAAGGACAGGCGATCATTTTATAAACCGCATATTTGCTACACTATGTGCAAATTGGTTGATTCTAACATTTGCCCCATATCGAGGTAAGCCGTGACCTTCAAATCCACTCTGCAGCGCCACCAAACCATGCTTGATGGTCTCTATGCGCTGGAACCCCAAGTCAATGAACTGCTGGATTTGATCAGCCGCTGCGTGCTGGCTGGCAATAAAGTGCTGTTTTTCGGCAATGGTGGCAGCGCCGCCGATGCCCAACATCTGGCGGCTGAATTTGTAGTGCGTTACAAGGATGATCGTCAGCCGCTGGGCGCGATTGCCCTGACGACTGACACCTCAATTCTGACGGCACACAGCAATGACTACAGTTTTGATAGCGTGTTTGATCGGCAAATCATGGCACTGGCCCGGCCCGGCGATGTGGCTATCGGCCTGTCCACCTCGGGCAACAGTGCCAATGTCATCAACGGCATCAACACCGCCAAACAATCCGGCTGCATTACCATTGCCTTTACCGGCCACAGCGGCGGCAAACTGAAAAGCCTCGCCGATCATTGTGTTTGCATTCCCGATACTGAAACTGCCCGCATTCAGGAAGGCCACATCATTATCGGTCATTGGCTGTGTGAAGCGCTGGATGCCCAACTGACAAGCAAATGACGCGCAACATCATCACCACCGATGTCGCCATTATCGGCGCCGGCATTGCCGGTTTATGGCTGTATAACCGACTGAGCCAGTTGGGTTATCACTGCCTGCTGCTGGAAAAAGATCAAATAGGTCACGCTCAAACCCTCAGTGCTCAGGGCATTATTCACGGCGGCAGCAAATATGCGCTCAACGGCATTCTGTCCAACGCCGCCGAAGCCATCAGTCAGATGCCCGCCCGCTGGAAAGCCTGCCTGAACGGCAGCGGCGAACTGGATTTATCCGGTGTTCGAGTCTTTACCGAACATCAACTGCTCTGGTCTACCCAAAGCCTGTCATCAAAAATGGTGTCGTTTTTTGCCAGCAAGGCCTTGCAAAGCCGGATGCAATCGATCGCCAAATCGGCTCGCACGGGTCTGTTTGCCGATCCCGGTTTCAAAGGCGCACTGTATCAATTGGATGAACCGGTGCTGGATGTCTATAGCCTTTTGCAAACACTGACCCAACAACAGCCACAACGCATCGTCAAAACACCGGATCAGCCCGCCGAATTTATGCGCGAGCAAGGCAGGCTGACACAGTTGATGTATGGCGATACCGAAATTCAGGCGCAGCAGTATGTGCTCACTGCCGGTGAAGGCATGGCCGAATTGCTGGATTCACTGGGCCTGCAAAAACCGCAAATGCAAAAACGGCCGCTGCAAATGCTGCTGTGCAAAGCCAAACGCCCGGCCGATGCCCTGCCGCAAATTTATGCCCACAGTCTGGGCAGTGGCAGCAAACCGATTGCTACCATCAGCAGCCATCCAGACAAAACCGGCAATATTGTCTGGTATCTGGGCGGCAATATCGCTGAACAAGGTGTCGGCAAACCAGCGGATACATTAATAGAAGAAGCCAAAGCCCTGCTCAAGCAGATCCTGCCGTGGTACACATTGCCGGAATTGGACTGGGCTACACACAACGTCAATCGCGCCGAACCCAAACAAAGCAACCTGACAAGACCCGACAGCGCCTTTGTGCATAGCGAAGGCAATCTGCATATTGCCTGGCCGACCAAACTGGCCTTGTCGCCGAACCTGGCCGATCAAGTGATTGATACGCTGGAAAAACAAGGCCTGAGCAAAGGCCAGCATGCAGAACCGAGCGGATTAGCCCCGGCACAATTGGCTGAACCACTGTGGGATCGCGCCTTTCAACCATGAGTCAGTTAGCCAAAAACCGTATTCCCGGCACCGACCTTGAAGTTTCGGCTTTAGGCCTTGGCACCGTCAAACTCGGCCGCAACACCGGCGTCAAATACCCAAGCAGCTTCACCATTCCCGATGATGAAGCCGCCTTGCAGCTCCTGCAATCGGCATGGGAATTAGGCATTAACCTTATCGACACCGCCCCCGCCTATGGCAACAGCGAACAACGGCTGGGCCAGTTGTTACCGCAACTGCCCCATGACTGGCTGATCTGCTCCAAAGCCGGTGAATTATTTGATAGCAACACCGGCGAATCGTCGTTTGATTTTTCCGCCGACGGCCTGAAACGCAGCGTCGAAAACAGCCTTAAGCTGCTGAATCGCGATTCGCTGGATATCGTATTGATCCACTCTGATGGCAACGATGTGCCGGTGATAGAACAGTTCAAAGCTCTGGACACCCTCAACGCCCTCAAACAACAAGGCCTTATTCAGGCCACGGGCATGTCCACCAAAACCGTCGAAGGCGGACTGTTAACCCTGCAACACGCCGACATAGCCATGGTCACTCACAACCTCAGCTATCAGGGCGAACAAGTCGTACTCGATGCCGCAGCGACACTGAATAAATCGGTATTTATCAAAAAAGCCCTCGCCAGCGGTCATCTGGCTCTGGAAGGACAAGATACCGTGCAGGCCAGCTTTGATTTCATCTTCAAAGAACCGGCGGTGAAAAGCGTGATTGTTGGCACCATCAATCCAGTGCATCTGGCTGATAATGTCGCTAAAGCAGTGCTGGCGAATGAAAAGCGATAGTTGACCACAGAGGCACAGAGAACACGGAGTTTTATAAGGTTTTTATCCGCAGATTTATGCAGATTATTTGGATGAAATACCGATTCGGACTGACCAAAATCCCATCATGCGAGCCTCGACCTAATACTCCCGTCATCGTAAGCCCCACCCCATTTCCCCGTCATCGCGAGCCCTACCCCATTTCCCCGTCATCGCGAGCCCGCTAGGGCGTGGCGATCCAGTCCCGATCTTCAATCAAAAGCTCAAACTGAAATGCTCACCACAGAGACACAGAGGGCACAGAGGGCACAGAGGGC
>JAFIFW010000011.1 GCA_020831825.1 Methylophaga sp.
AGCACGGATGGAATCGCCAGCAGAATCAACGGCACGGTAATCGATTGGGGTGATTCATGGGGGGGATGGCCATGCGCGTCAAAGCGTGGCTTGCCATGAAACACCAGGAAGAACAGACGGAAACTGTATAAAGCCGTGACAAACACACCGATCATCACCGACCACAAAGCAAAGCCAGCACCCGGAATGGTTGAGGCATGGACCGCTTCGATAATCGCATCCTTGGAGAAAAAGCCTGACAAGCCCGGAAAGCCAATCAATGCCAGAGTGCCTATCAGGCTGGTCCAGTAGGTGATGGGTAGATATTGTTTTAATCCGCCCATCTTGCGAATGTCCTGCTCATGATGCAAAGCGACAATCACTGAACCTGCGGCCAGAAACAGCAGTGCCTTGAAAAAGGCGTGGGTAAACAAATGGAAGATACCGGCGGCATAGGCAGAAACACCCAAAGCCACCGTCATGTAACCGAGTTGAGACAGTGTTGAATAAGCAATGACACGCTTGATATCGTTTTGCACCAAACCAAGCAATCCCATAAACAACGCCGTCACCGCACCCACCACCAGCACAAAGGATAATGCGGTGCTTGACCACTCAAATAAGGGTGACATTCTAGCCACCATGAATATGCCGGCCGTGACCATGGTCGCGGCGTGAATAAGGGCAGAGATCGGTGTCGGGCCTTCCATCGAATCAGGCAGCCAGACATGCAAAGGCACCTGTGCTGATTTACCCATGGCACCGATGAACAACAAAATGCACACCACCGTCATCAGTGACCATTGACTGCTGCCCCAGATGTTGATCTGCTGATCCGCCAGCATAGGCGCCTGGTTGAATACAGTCTGATAATCAAGACTGCCGAAATACATTAACACCGCGGCAATGCCCAATAAGAAACCGAAGTCACCCACACGGTTGACCAAAAATGCCTTCATATTGGCGTAAATAGCGGTAGGCTTTTTGAACCAGAACCCAATCAGCAGATAGGACACCAGGCCAACCGCTTCCCAGCCAAAGAACAGTTGCAGGAAGTTGTTGGCCATCACCAGCATCAGCATTGAAAAGGTGAACAGCGACAGATAACTGAAGAAGCGGCAATAGCCGTCATCGTCCTGCATGTAGGCGATGGTATAGATATGTACCATCAGCGAAACAAACGTCACCACCACCATCATGATGGCTGACAAGGTATCAATCAGAAAGCCGATTTCCAGCGTCAACGGCCCGGCCTGCAACCATCGATAAATCGAGGCATTGAAATAGGCACCGTCGACCACTACCAGTTTGAGCACCCACAGTGACAACAAGAAGGCAATCGCCACACCGGCAATGGTCACGCGATGTGACCATTCACGACCAATTTGCTTGCCAAACACCCCCGCAAGAATGCTGCCAAACAGTGGTGCCAGAACAATTGATAATAGCAGGCTGGAATGCATCCCTTACCCCTTTAACCGGCCAATTTCATCGACATTAATGGTGCTGAGATTTCTAAACAACACCACCAGAATCGCCAAGCCGATCGCCGCTTCTGCAGCCGCCACGGTAAGTATGAAAAAGACAAACACCTGGCCGGCAGCATCATCCAGAAAATATGCAAAGGCCAAAAAGTTGAGATTGACTGCCAGCAGCATCAACTCAATGCACATCAGTAATATGATGATGTTTTTACGGTTAAGGAAAATTCCGGCCACAGACAGACTGAACAGTAACGCCCCAAGGATCAGGAAATCCGACAAGGCGATCATTACTCAGACTCCTTGCTTGATTTTTTCTGCTCTGAGGCCATTTTGACCACACGCAAACGATCGGCTTTTTGTACTTTTACCTGATGACCGGCATCCTGTTTTTTACGCGAACCGCTTCGTAAGGTCAGCATAATGGCTGCGACAATGGCTACGGTCAAAATCACCGCAGCCAGCTGGAACGGGTAGACATATTCGGTATAGAGCAGCAAGCCCAGCCGCCGGGTATTGCTGACAGATTCATCGATTTGCGGTGCAGCGACTTGCTCCAGACCAAAGTTGCTGACACCCAATACTGCGATCATCTCAATCACAATCAACAGCGCCACCAAAATGCCCAGTGGTAAATAGCGGGTAAAGCCTTCCTTGAGTGGCACCAGATCAATATCCAGCATCATCACCACAAACAAGAACAGTACAAGTACCGCTCCGACATAGACCAGAACCAGCGCAATCGCCAAGAACTCGGCATGCAACATCAACCAGATCGCCGCACTGGTAAAGAAGGCCAATACCAGAAACAAGGCCGCACGCACCGGATTACGGACCGTGATCACCATGGTGGCGGCAAACAGTAAAATTGCGGCAAAACAGTAAAACAGCAGTTTTTCCATCTTATAGTTCCGGCCTAACGATAAGGCGCATCGGCCTCCCTGTCCGCAGCGATCTGTGACTCATATTTGTCACCGATTGCCAGTAATTGTTGTTTGCTCATGATGTTCTCGCCTCGATTTTCGAAGTGATAATCAAACACTCGTGTTTCGACGATTGAATCCACCGGGCACGATTCTTCACAAAAACCGCAATAGATACACTTGAACAAATCAATGTCATAGCGGGTTGTGCGGCGAGAGCCATCTTCCCGCGGCTCGGTTTCAATGGTGATAGCTAATGCCGGACAGACGGCTTCACACAACTTGCAGCCAATGCAACGCTCTTCTCCATTGGGATATCGGCGCAAGGCGTGCAGACCACGAAATCTTGGCGATTGTGGCGTTTTCTCTTCCGGATATTGCACTGTGACTTTACGGGAAAACAGGTAACGTCCCGTTAGACGCAGACCCTGTAGTAACTCCCACAGCAGAAAACTTTTAAAGAAATGTTTTACAGAACGCATCAAATTCCCCCCGATTGACTGAACCAGGGGCCCCATTCAAATACCTTGGCGGTTGCCACTACCACAATCCACACCAAGGTCACAGGAATAAAAATCTTCCAGCCAAGACGCATGATTTGATCATAGCGATAGCGTGGAAAAGTCGCTCGAAGCCACAAATAGATAAACAGGAACATGGCTGTTTTCAACAACAACCAGACGATGCCAGGCACCCAGGCAAACATGGACTCCAGGAGGGGAATACCTTCAAAGGGAGATAACCAGCCGCCCATAAACAGCAAAGCAGCCAGCATGGATATCAGAATCATGTCGGCATATTCGGCCAGGAAAAACAGCGCAAACGCCATACCCGAGTATTCCACATGGAAACCGGCGACGATTTCCGACTCTCCCTCCGCCATATCAAAAGGCGCACGATTGGTTTCGGCAACACCGGAGATAAAGTAGATAACAAATAACGGCAGCAAGGGCAGCCAGTACCAATAGAGAAAACCACCTTGCTGGGCCATAACGATCTCGCCAAGATTCAGACTTCCGGCTGCGACCAGTACACCTACCAACGCAAAGCCCATGGCGATTTCGTAAGAAACCACCTGTGCGGCACTGCGCATTGCGCCGAGAAAGGCATAGCGGGAGTTGGAGGCCCAGCCTGCAATAACGACGCCATAAACACTGACTGAAGTAATAGCAAGAATGTACAGCAGACCGGCATTGATATTCGCCAGCACCATGCCATCATCAAATGGAATGACTGCCCAGGCAGCCAATGCCGGTGCAATTGCCATGACCGGTGCGAGCACAAACAAATACAGATTGGATCTGGCTGGGAAAATCACTTCTTTCATTGCCAGTTTCAAACCGTCAGCTAACGGTTGCAGCAGCCCCCTCGGCCCTACCCTGTTAGGTCCAATGCGTTGCTGGATATAGCCAATGACTTTTCTCTCTGCCAAGGTCAAATAGGCCACTGCCATCATCAAGATGATCACAATCAGCAAAATCTTGCCAATGATGGGAGCCAGATACAGCAAGCCTTCAATCATGTCAGGCTCCCGGCCGATTTGATTTCAACACTTGTCATACCGGCGCCCAACCGGGCACTGACCGAAGTGGTTGCTGGCAGGTAAACGCAATCATGAGCTATCGTTTCATCCAGCTTGAGTTCAAGCGCATGCTGTTGGTCATTTTGTGAAAGCAGCACTTGCTGACCGTCTTGCAGATTCAGCTTTTCCGCAAGCTCGGGATGAATTCTAACGGTGGTCAGATCCTGCATTTCTGGCGTTTGTTGCAGGGCGATACTGCGACGCACCAAAGGATCACAACGATAGGAAGGCACTTCAGAAATATAGGTCAAACCTTTGTCGAGCAGCAGATCTTCTGGCAGATAGGTTTGCTGTTCTCCATGCGGCTGAATTCTCAGTTCGGTTTTCAGTGTATTGAGGACTTCTTCTGATGACGTGTACTCAAAATCTGAAAGTCGACTCAAATTGCCCAGCACCCGTAATATCTTCCAACCGGGACGGCTGTCACCCTTGGCAGCCACAGCGCCTGTGAAAGTCTGCCATTCCTTGTTGATGCTGATAAATGTGCCGGATGTCTCGGTAAAGGCCGCCAGAGGCAAGATTACATCGGAGTAGGACTGCATCTGTTCCGTGACAAAGTTGTTGATTTGCACCACAAAACTGGCATGTTGCAGTGAAGACATCGCCAATGAAGGGTTGATGCAATCCAGCTCTGGTTCAACATTAAACAACACATAGGCACGACAGGACTGTTGCCACATACTCAGGGCATTGAGCGGTATGGATTCACTGGCTTTGGGTCTGGGGATTGCACCGGCCTGCCAATGCCCCACACTGTTCGCCGTAGGTAGCCAGACCAGCTTTGCTCCAGTCAAGCGACAGATCAAGCTGACCAGTTTACGAAATTTTGCACCTTGAGGATGTTGTCCCAGCAGTTCACCGAGCAAGATCACAGATTCAGCAGCGTTACTTAACTGCATCGCAACATTCTGTTCGGCAGCCGTCGGGCTTCTATCAGGCAGCAAAGGTAACCAGTCGCTGGTATCAATGTCCTTGGCCAGCGGCAACAAGGACTTCACGATGCCCGACAGCATTTGCATCATGGCCTTGGCGGACACGGCGTGTTGATGCACGTTTGGCATGAACAGTTCATGACGAACAAAGTTGATATCAAAAACCGCAGCGCCTCGCAGATTTGCCTGGCGAATACGGTGGGCAATAATCGGCTGTTCACTACGTACCGAACAGCCCAGCATCACAATGGCATCACTACGGCTCAGAGCTGACAGATCCCAATCCTGCAAACTGTAATCACAGGCATCATCTGCAAAATCCTGCTGACGCAAGCGATGATCAATATTGTCGGTCCCCAGTCCGCGTAGCCATTTCTGGAATAAATAAGCTTCTTCTGTGGTGGCTGTTGGCGATATCAGTCCGGCGATCTGATCGGCACCATTTTTTGCTTTGACTGACTTTAATCCTTCCACGGCATATTCAAGTGCTGTCTGCCAGTCGGTCTCTTGCCATTGACCTTGTATTTTGATCAGGGGTTTTACACAGCGCTCAGGATGGTTCAGCCCTAGATAACTGAACCTGTCACGGTCGGAAATCCAGGATTCGTTCAAGTCTTCATTATCACGAGGCACCACACGCATGACTTCATTACGACGGACATGCACTTCGATATTGGAACCCACTGCATCATGCGGCGCCACTGATGGATGTGCCGTCATTTCCCAGGCGCGGGCCTTGTAGCGGAATGGTTTGGAAGTCAACGCCCCCACAGGACACAAATCAATGATGTTGCCTGACAATTCCGATACCAGGCTGTGTTCGACATAGGTGCCAATCTCCATATGCTCACCACGGCCGGTGGCTCCCAGCTCTTTGATACCGGCAATTTCCTGACCAAAACGTACGCAGCGCGTGCAATGAATGCAGCGTGTCATATCGGTCTGGATCAGCGGACCAATATTTTTATCTGGCACCACGCGTTTGCGCTCACTGAAACGGCTGATACCCGCACCATAGCCCATCGACATGTCCTGCAGCTCGCATTCACCGCCTTGATCACAAATCGGGCAATCCAGTGGATGATTAATCAGCAAAAACTCCATGACAGCGCGTTGGGCATCACGGGCAATTTTTGACTGGGTGCGAATCTGCATGCCTTCTGAAACCAGCGTGGCACAGGCTGGCAACGCCTTGCGCGAGCCATCGACTTCGACCAGACACATCCGGCAATTCGCCGCTACCGACAACTTTTTGTGGTAACAGAAACGCGGAATATCCACCCCGGCTTCATCAGCGGCCTGGATGATCATCTTGCTGGAGTCGACGCTCAGCGGAATACCGTCAATTTCAATATTTACCATGTGCTTGCTTTCTGGAACACGGGGCTGTCTGTCATACAGCGTTTATGGTCGATGTGATACTGAAACTCGTCCCTGAAATGTTTGATAAAGCTGATGACCGGCGTCGCTGCCGCTTCTCCGAGGGCACAAATGGTATTGCCGTTGATATTGCTGGCAACTTCCACCAGCCGATCCAGATCTTCCTGACGACCTTCACCGGCCTCAATACGTTTGACCACTCGGTAGAGCCAGCCAGTCCCTTCTCGGCAAGGTGTGCACTGGCCACAGGATTCTTCGTAGTAAAAATAAGCAATGCGTTCCAGCGCCTTGACCATACAGGTGCTGTCATCCATAACGATGACCGAACCAGCACCCAACATGGAGCCGGCTTTGCTGATGCCGTCATAGCTCATGACGGCTTGCATCATTACATCCGCAGGCACAACAGGGGTTGAGCTGCCACCAGGGATGACGGCTTTTAATTGATGCCCATCACGAACGCCTCCTGCCAGCTCCAGCAGTGTGGCAAAAGGTGTTCCCAGGGGGACTTCATAGTTACCTGGTTTGTTGACATGGCCAGACATGCAGAAGATTTTACTGCCGCCATTATTGGGTGTTCCCAACTCATGAAACCAGTCCGCACCGTGTTGCAATATCACCGGGATAGAAGCCAATGTTTCCGTGTTGTTGATCGTAGTCGGACGGCCGTATAGACCATAGCCAGCCGGAAATGGCGGCTTGTAACGCGGCTGACCTTTTTTGCCTTCAAGTGATTCGAGCAAGGCCGTTTCTTCACCGCAGATATAAGCGCCAGCACCTGGATGGGTATAAAGTTCGAAATTAAAGCCACTTCCCAGTATATTTTTGCCGAGATATCCGGCACGGCGGGCTTCGGCGATGGCCTGCTCAAAACGTTCAATAGGTTCAAAAAACTCGCCACGAATGTAGTTGTATCCGGTTTCTGCGCCAATCGCATAGCCCGCGATGATCATGCCTTCGATGACCTGATGCGGATTAAATCGCAAAATATCCCGATCTTTGCAGGTGCCGGGTTCCCCCTCATCGGAGTTACAGACGATATATTTGGCACCAGGGACTTTGCGTGGCATGAAGCTCCACTTCAAGCCTGTCGGAAAACCCGCCCCGCCGCGGCCGCGCAGGGCAGAATTTTTAATCTGTTCGATAATGTGTTCAGGTCGAACTGCTTCCTTGAGAATATTTTCGAGCACGCTGTAGCCGCCCACCTTGCGGTAGGACTCGTACGACCAGGGTTGCTCCAGATGCAGTGTTCGAAAACACACCATATTCTGCTGGGTCATTTGATTCCCTCTAGCAGCTCGTCTACTTTTTCCAGTGTCAGAAATTCGTAGTATTGCTTGTCCAATAACAACATTGGCGCACCACAGCATGCTCCCAGACACTCGACTTCTTTCAGCGTGAACTTGCCATCCGCGGTGGTCCCACCCAGCGTAACGCCCAAACGTTGCTGCAAGTGTTCAACAATCGCTTCAGAGCCACATAGCTGACAGGAAATATTGGTACAGACGCTGATTTTGTGTTGCCCGACTGGCGACAGTTCAAACATGGTGTAAAACGTTGCCACTTCCATCACACTGATGAAGGGCAAATCCAGATACACTGCCAGTGCCTTTAATAAATCTTCGCTGAGCCAGCCACCATTTGCATCCTGAATAAGATGCAAACAAGGAATCAGGGCTGACTGAGTTTGATTGACCGGATATTTGGCAATCCAGTTATCAAGACGATAACGGAGTTGCTCATTGAACAACTGCTCTGCAGGTCCGGTAACTTGCATTTCGGTCATCGATCTATCTCACCAAACACAATATCCATGGTGCCGATGATCGCCACCACGTCTGCCAGCATATGGCCCCGAGCCATCTCGTCCATCGCAGCGAGATGAGCAAACCCCGGAGCGCGAATCTTGACCCGATAGGGTTTATTGGCGCCATCAGAGACCAGATAGATACCAAACTCACCCTTAGGATGTTCAACCGCGCTATAGACTTCGCCTTCGGGTACACAATAGCCTTCGGTGAACAATTTGAAGTGATGAATCAGTGCTTCCATATCATCCTTCATGGCGGCGCGGCTTGGCGGTGCGACTTTGGCATTATCGATAATCACCGGGCCCGGGTTGACTCGCAGCCAGTCGATACACTGCTGAACGATGCGCGTTGACTGGCGCATTTCCTCAATCCTGACCAGATAGCGATCGTAACAATCGCCCTCGGTGCCTACCGGAATATCAAAATCCAGCCGGTCATATACTTCGTAAGGCTGCTTCTTGCGAAGATCCCATTCAATGCCACTGCCTCTGAGCATCGGCCCGGTAAAGCCCAATTGCAAAGCGCGTTCTGGTGACACGACACCGATGCCGACAGTACGCTGTTTCCAGATACGATTATCAGTCAGCAGGGTTTCATATTCGTCGATACACTTGGGAAAACGCTGACAAAAATCTTCGATAAAGTCGAGCATCGAACCCTGCCGATTGGCATTTTTCCGATCGACTTCTTTTTGGCTGTGCCACTTGGATGACTGATATTTGGGCATGCTTGCCGGTAAGTCACGATAAACACCACCGGGACGATAGTAAGTGGCATGCATTCGAGCGCCAGAGACTGCCTCATAGCAATCCATCAAGTCTTCCCGCTCACGAAAACAGTAGAGGAAGATGGTCATGGCACCGATATCCAGACCATGCGCGCCTAGCCACATCAGATGGTTGAGAATGCGCGTGATCTCGTCAAACATGACCCGAATGTATTGCGCACGAATCGGTGGTTCGATTCCCAGTAACTTTTCAATCGCCATCACATAGGCGTGTTCGTTACACATCATCGACACATAATCGAGCCGATCCATATAGCCAATGCTTTGATTGAACGGTTTCGATTCAGCCAGTTTTTCAGTGCCGCGATGCAGCAAGCCGATATGGGGATCGGCACGTTCGATCACTTCACCATCCATTTCCAGAATCAAACGCAACACGCCATGCGCAGCTGGATGCTGTGGACCGAAATTGAGTGTGTAATTTTTAATTTCAGCCATGACCGTCAATACCCGGGTTGGACAGCGACTGACATACGGCTGCCTGACGGCATTTCAGCAGGAGTTCTGTGTCGATGCTGTTCACGCTATTTTTCACCTGTTGCGTAGCGATTATCATCACGAATCACCCGCGGCACCAGAATGCGAGGCTCTATTGAGACAGGCTCGTAAATCACGCGCTTTTGCTCAGGGTCATAACGCATCTCAACATAGCCTGTTAACGGAAAATCCTTACGTAGCGGGTGACCGACAAAACCGTAATCAGTCAGGATACGGCGTAAATCTGGATGACCGTCAAACAAAATCCCCAACAGGTCATAAGCTTCCCGCTCAAACCAGTCAGCACTTCGCCACACCGATATCACACTGTCGATAATCGGTAACTCAGCAGGCAAGTTAGCCTTGAGTCGTAATCGTAAATTTTTATCTATTGATAGCAGGTGGTAAACAACGGCAAAGCGCATGCCGCCTGTTTCACTCTCTGTAAATTCGTCGATCTGGCTGGCCCGACTGAAACCATGTTCACTGGCTTGCGTGGTTTCCCATGCGCTGCCACCGTAATCAGCGTAATCCACCGCACAGAGATCGATAAGCTGACTAAAGCCAAACTCGTCCCGCAGCTTCAGACAAACCTCTTTTATCTGCGTCGCATCGACATACAGTGTCAGCTCCTGACATGCCAGTTCTGCCTCAAGCAGTGCGGCTTCAAGTGTCTGATGCAGTTTTGATTTGAGACTCTCCAGCATGCGGGTTTAGCCCTGCCCTGCGGGTTTTGCGATAGTGCTGGTGCGCTGTATTTTCTTTTGAAGCTGAATGATTCCGTACAACAGTGCTTCTGCTGTGGGTGGGCAACCCGGTACGTAGATATCAACCGGCACAATACGATCACAGCCACGCACTACTGAATAAGAGTAGTGATAGTAGCCACCACCATTGGCACAGGAGCCCATTGAAATCACCCAGCGAGGTTCTGACATCTGGTCATAGACTTTACGTAGCGCAGGTGCCATTTTGTTGACCAGCGTTCCGGCGACAATCATGACATCAGACTGCCTCGGGCTGGGACGAAACACCACGCCAAAGCGATCCAGGTCATATCGGGATGCACCTGCATGCATCATTTCTACCGCACAACAGGCAAGCCCAAAAGTCATGGGCCACAACGAGCCAGTGCGTGCCCAGTTAATCAACTGATCGGCGCTGGTGGTGATCACCCCTTTTTCAAGTACACCTTCTATTCCCATTCCAGTGCACCTTTCTTCCATTCATAGATGAAGCCAACCACCAGAATGCCCAGAAACAGGAACATCGCTAGCAGGCCGAACACGCCAATTTCATCCAGCACAATAGCCCAGGGGAATAGAAATGCTATTTCCAGATCGAAAATGATGAACAAAATGGCTACCAGGTAGTAGCGGACATCAAACTTGCCGTGAGTGTCTTCGAAAGGCTCAAAGCCGCATTCGTAGGCTGAGCGCTTTTCTTCGTCGGGTCGGCGAGGTCCCAGAATATAACCGGCTAATAATGGCACGACACCAAAAGCAGTGCCTAGAATAATAAACAACAGAATGGGGAGATAACTCTCCAGCATGTCCGTTCCTGCCAGCCTTTCAAGAAGTTAGAAAATAAGTTTCACTAATGGAGTCGGATGTACCAGAACAGTTCATCGCCCACAACCAATGATAGTACACGCTCAGGCCGTTAAATAGAAGGCGCAATACAGCTAATTTTATGATTATTTCGCACAACACGGCTCTTTGACGCCAATCAACATAGCTGAATGCTATATGACTGGGTTTGGCTTATTCATTTTCATATTCAGTTCTTCCAAAAAACATCAAATTCAAGAATACAACCTCTCTGTTCTGTCTCAGACTGGTGTTTTGAAAATTCTCAATGGTATGAATAAACTGTTGCGTTTTTGTTCACGATGAGAGCTCGCACTACGAGAAGCTGCCTTCATGACTACTTAAGGAGCCAAAATTCTGACTTGTGAGGAGTGAACAGGATATGATGACTTTGCGTAAAGCTTGCATGATGAGCATTAAAGAAAAGCATCTTTGTATCAGCTGATTTTTATGTCATCCCGATGACGTTTCTCAAGCATTTCATCCATCTGATTCAGTGCTTGACTGCTCCAACCGATAAACTCTAGATGTCCGTCAGGCTCAGTTCTGACTCGCTCAACAGAGTTACAAGTTTTTCAGCATTAATCGCTTTGCTGAACAAAAAGCCTTGCGCAGCATCACAGCCAAGTTGTCGCAATTTGCGCAGCTGTGAGCGAGTTTCAACCCCTTCGGCAACTACTTGCAATCCGAGGCTGTGAGCCATTGCCACAATGGCATTCACCAGCTCTAAATCCGCTTTATCCCAGGTCATGTCAGCGATGAAACTACGATCTATTTTCAAGGCTGAAAATTGATAGCTACGCAGATAGCTTAGTGATGAATAGCCGGTTCCAAAGTCATCCATGGCAATGCGAACCCCTATCTGACTTAACTCCTCGAGTAAACAGATAACCTCGGTGCTGGCCGATAGTAGCACACCCTCGGTAATTTCAAATTCCAGTGTTCCGGGCGCCAACTGATAGCGTTTAATACATGAGTTGATATAACTAGTCAGTCCCCGATCACGAAACTGTGAAGGTGACAGATTCAGCGCCAGCCGGAACTCTGGATCAATTTGCTGAAACTTTGCAGCATGCATCAGCGCGTTATCAATCACATAACGGCCAATTTCAATGATCAAGCCCGTCTGCTCGGCAACCTGAATAAACTCATCAGGTAAAACATAACCCAGTGATCTGGACTGCCAGCGTAACAGCGCCTCAGCACCTATGATCCGATTATTCGTCAGATCAACCTGAGGTTGAAACTGCAAATGCAGCTCATTTTTTTCCAGAGCACTCTGCAAATGCTGTTCAATCTGCATTCTACGGGCAGCCTGCTCATTCATCTCAGTAGTGAAGTAAACGAACTTGTTCTTACCCGCCTGTTTGGCATGGAACATTGCCATATCTGCATTTCGTATTAGCTCTGAAGCAGAACCTGCGTCATCTGGGTAAAGCGCAATCCCGATACTGGCACTCAATTGTATTTCACAACCCTCCACCAGAAATGGCTCACGAATGGCATTCAACACTGTTTCAACAACATGCGTCACATCTGTGGTTTTCCTGAGACCACTGAGCAAAATTATGAACTCATCCCCCCCCAATCTTCCAACAGTGTCGGCCTCTCGAATACAATGTTGCAGTCGATTGGCAACTTCCACCAATAATTTATCGCCAGCCTCATGACCAAATGAATCGTTGACTTTTTTGAAATTATCCAAATCGAGGAACAGCACCGCTATCACTTGATCACGCCGCCCTGTTTCCAATACCAACTGATTGATCCTGTCGAGCGAGAGGAAACGATTCGGAAGTTTGGTAAGACTGTCGTATAGCGCCAACTCGAGTATTTTTTCTTCCTGTTGTTTGCGTTCTGTCACATCTGATACCACGCAAATAAAGCCAGTCACCGCACCTTGTTGATCACGCATGTAATCCCAAGTCAAATAAACCGTGAGTCTCTCACCTCGCTGGTTGCGGATTTTCGCTTCAAACGGGCAGGGAATAGGTTGCTCAGCAATAGCCAGTTTGAATTTGGCCCTGAGCGCATGCAGCCCATCCTGATCAGCAATAAAGTCCCACACTTCTCTGCCCACAAGTGAATTCGGGGGATAGCTGAGCAGTTGATGATACGTTTCATTTGCATAGCTAATCACGCCAGTGACACTACATTCCTGGATGCCGGATGGTGCCGCGTTGAGAGTCAGATCCAACCGTTGCTGTTTGTCTCGAAGCTGACTAATCAAGCGATTTTTAGCATTCAAAAGCTGATTGACCAGACAGAAAACCAGCAAAATGGTGATACTGACAAAAAGCAATCCTTTCCATGTCTGCATCGTGGCCAGCATGGCGACGTCATCACCTGCCACCATGACCAAGAACCTGTCTGAATATATAATCCAAATAGTGGCAAAGACGCCGTACAACAGCGCAATTCTCATAGCCCCAACAAACGCGGACACGCCAACTTTAGTGTACTTATCCTTAAGCAATCGTTTAAGGGTAGCGGACATATTCGACTCCAGGTCGATTTCGGCAAATCATATGGCAGCGGACAGTGGTGCTGGATATAGTTGACCACATGATTTGCTGCTCTACTATTGCCTGTTGACCTTTCATCTCCACCTCTGTGTGACTGAAAAAGTGCCAATCAAGGCGCGAGGAGAGAAATTTAGTTGTTCTAAATAAACGACAAGCAACGTTGAGTGGCGCTTTTTCAGCCACTACCCGGAGGGCTGGGACTATTTTAGCGCCCGGCCGCGTTGTCACTCGCTGATGTAGATTAGCTACAAATCGCTCCTTCCGCCTTGCCGTACACAAAAATAGCCGCCAGCAGTGGTGGAGATGAAAAGTCAACAGGCCCTAAATACTATAACAAAGTATAGTCACATCCTATTTGCCTGTTTTTTGAACATAAAAAAACCCGCCCTGAAAACAGGGCGGGTTAATATTTGGTGCCGACGGCCGGAGTCGAACCGGCACACCATAAGGCACTACCCCCTCAAGATAGCGTGTCTACCAATTTCACCACGTCGGCAATTACTTAAGAATTTATCAAGGAAACTCAGGCAGATCAGCCGGTGCCGTTTCTTCAATCGTCACAGATTCCGTAATGCTTCGATCTGGACGATCGCCTGTACCGGCAAAGTAAGCCAAGGTCAGGCTGGTAATGAAAAATACCGTCGCCAGAACGGCGCTGCTGCGACTTAGAAAAGACGCAGAGCCACGGCTGCCAAACAGGCTGGCACTGCCACCACCCAGTGCTGCTGCACCGGCATCTGCACCTTTACCGTGTTGAATCAGAATCAAACCAACTAAAATCACTGATACCACAACGTGTATCAGCAGAATCAAAGCATCCATTTATTTTGTTAACCTGTATGTGTTGATGCTGCAGCCTCGCATATTGCGACAAACTCATCGGGGTTCAGTGATGCCCCACCGATTAATCCGCCATCAATATCGGGTTTTGCAAATAATGGTGCAGCATTATTACCTTTTACGCTGCCCCCGTAAAGTATTCTTAGCATTTGTGCGGTTTCCCGGTCATATTTAGCAACGCGCTGGCGCATAAATGCGTGCACATCCTGTGCCCATTCTGGACTGGCTGTCTTGCCCGTTCCAATTGCCCATACTGGCTCGTATGCCAATACTGCTTTTTGCAGCGTCTTGACACCTTGATGGGCAATGACCGTGTCTAACAACCTTGCCACCATTTCCTCGGTTCGGCCCAGCGCGTGTTCATCAGGACTTTCACCAATACAAATAATCGGTGTAATGCCAAATTTCACAGCAATTTCGTACTTCTCTGCAATGATGTGATCCAACACAAGTTGGTCTAAATTGAGTTCTGCATAAAGACAGCGCCGTTCGGAATGACCGATCAGCACATACTTGCAATCAAAGTCTCGCAACATTGCTGCGGAAATTTCACCGGTATAAGCACCCGATGCAAACTGCGAAAGATTCTGTGTTCCCCAGTTTAGTCCGGTCCCGGTCAGCGCATTCTGTACCTGCTGCAGATAAACCGCAGGGGGAAACAAGGCGACTTCTGTACCAGAAAACTGTTCACGCTGCGCCAGAATACCTTCAAGCAACCGTTGATGACTGGCACTGGTGCCGTTCATTTTCCAGTTTCCAGCAACCAAGGGTTTACGCACAGGCAACCACTCTCATGAAAAAATGAAACACAAAGGGTACCGAGTCAGTTTTGATAAAGCAATTTGCTGGGCACATCAGTCTTGCTCGGCAATCTTTTCAATCAAATCAGCCAGCTGTTTTGCCAATTCGTTGATAAGTGTTGCATCACGACCCTCAACCATTACTCTGATGACAGGTTCAGTGCCTGATGGACGCAACAATATGCGCCCTTCATCAGCCAGTCTTGCCTCCGCAGTATGCAAGGCTTCTGCAATAGCACTATTCGAATGCAGGTCAATCATCTTTTTGATTTTGACGTTAATCAGTCTTTGTGGATATTTGATCACAGCGGAACGCAGTTCATGCAGGCTGTGTCCGGACTGCTGGATTTCGGCAAGCACCTGCAAAGCCGCAACAATGCCATCGCCTGTCGAGGTTTTATCCAGACAGATAATATGGCCTGAGGCTTCTCCGCCAAGTAAGCCGTTTACCTGCTGCATTTTTTCGATAACGTAGCGATCACCCACTTTGGCGCGATGCAGGTTAATGCCATATTTCTCCAGAGCGTGTTCAAGCCCCAGATTGGACATTTGCGTGCCTACAACGTCTGTCATAGGCTGTCCTGCCTTCTGCCGACTTCTGGCAATGATGAACAAGATCTCATCACCATCGACAATTTCACCTTTGTGATCGACCATGATGATTCGATCACCATCACCATCCAGGGCAATACCAAGGTCAGCCTGATGCTCCAATACCGCCGTTTGCAACAACCTCGGCTCGGTTGAGCCACATTCCTGATTGATGTTGAAACCATCAGGTTCAGTGCCCATTTCAATCACTTCTGCACCGAGCTCAATAAACACTTGAGGTGCGATGTGATAGGTTGCGCCGTGCGCACAATCAACCACCAGTTTGAGGTGACTGAGATCGATACCTGCTGGAATGGTGCTTTTGCAAAACTCGATGTATCTACCGGGCGCATCACCAATCCTGTGAGCTTTGCCCAATTGGGTTGAATCAACGGTTTGCAGTGGCTGATCGAGCATAGCTTCAATTTCAAGCTCGATCGCATCCGGCAACTTGGTACCGTTGGCAGAGAAGAATTTGATGCCATTGTCGTGATATGGGTTGTGTGAAGCGCTGATGACAATACCGGCCTGGGCATGAAAGGTTCGGGTCAAATAAGCGACGGCAGGCGTTGGCATCGGTCCGGTCAGGTAAATATCTACACCAGCAGCGGATAAGCCAGCCTGAAGTGCTGACTCAAACATATAACCGGAAATCCGAGTGTCCTTGCCAATGAGCACTTTGCTGTGGCGTTCCTTGGCTAATACACGTCCTACAGCCCAACCCAGCTTGAGCACGAAGTCAGGTGCAACCACACCTGAACCGACTCGACCACGAATTCCATCCGTTCCAAAAAACTTTCTTTGTTCAATCAAAATCTTCTACCTGCATGACGCTCTGACACAATTTTACTGCCTGGACAGTTTCTCTGACATCATGGCTTCGAATGATCGACGCCCCCTGCCAGACCGCAAGACTTGCCAGTGCCAAACTACCAGCCAGACGCTGTTCAACTGGCAAGTTCAAGGTGTCACCAATAATTGATTTACGAGAAACGCCAACCAGTAGGGGCATTGCGAGAGATTGAAATTCTGACAAGTGTTTCATCAATCTCAAGTTGTGACGTGCCCGTTTGCCAAAGCCAAACCCCGGGTCAAGAATAATGTTTTGTCGAGGTATTCCAGCCGCTTCACAAACCTCAACACGCTCGACAAGGAAGCTTTTCACCTCGGCAACCACATCCTCGTAGCTCGGCTCATTTTGCATGGTTTGCGGTGTGCCCTGCATATGCATAAGGCAGACAGGTACCTGGCACACGGCAGCAACTTCAACGGCGTTGTCGGTGCGCAGAGCGTTGACATCATTAATGAGTCCAGCGCCAGCGGCAACAGCAGCCTGCATTACCGCTGGTTTGTGTGTATCAATGGAGATAATGACGTCCAGCTCACGGTGGATAGCTTCAATCGCCGGTAAAACACGATCAAGTTCCTGCTCTATGGATACTGGTTCAGATCCAGGGCGCGTTGATTCACCGCCGATATCAATGATAGCGGCGCCTGCTTGCAACATCGCCTCAGATTGTCGCAAAGCCTTGTCCACACTGTTGAATTTGCCGCCATCAGAAAATGAGTCCGGCGTGACATTGAGAATGCCCATGATTTTGGGCGCCGACAAGTCAAGTGACCTGCCGGCACAATCGAGAAACATCTGATATGAACCTAGTTCAGCTGATCGGCAGGTTTGCCACTGACATTTGGCTCAGATTCGGCTTCATTATCTTCGGCTGAAGGCGGCGTTGTTCTATCTGACCAGCCTTTCGGTTCACCTGGATCACGGCCTTCCATGATAGCGTCGATTTGGTCGCTATCAATGGTTTCGTATTTCATCAACAGTTCTGACATTATGTGCAGTTTATCGATGTTTTCCTTCAGCAGACGTTCTGCACGCTCGTAGTTGCGATTGATCAGCGTGCGTACATCTTCATCGATCTGCTTGGCGGTTAAATCAGACACGGCTTTATGCTGAGTCACACTGCGCCCCAGGAATACCTCGCCTTCTTCTTCGCCATAGGACAATGGCCCCATGTTGTCAGACAGGCCCCACTTGGTGACCATGTTGTGCGCCAGCTCAGTGGCCCGGTGAATATCGTTGGAGGCACCGGTGGTGACCGCTTCCTTGCCAAAAATCATTTCCTCGGCAATACGTCCGCCATACAGACTGGAAATCTGACTTTCCAGTTGTTGCTTGCTGTAGCTGTATTTGTCTTCGGTGGGCAGGAACATGGTGACACCCAACGCCCGGCCACGAG
This sequence comes from Methylophaga sp., assembly GCA_020831825.1. Classification (GTDB taxonomy): domain Bacteria; phylum Pseudomonadota; class Gammaproteobacteria; order Nitrosococcales; family Methylophagaceae; genus Methylophaga. Next base: position 17,944 of record JAFIFW010000011.1, read on the forward strand.
GAATAATACTGACTTTGTATACCGGATCATGGCCTGGCACCAGTCGACCGACGATGGCGTGGCCTGCTTCATGATAGGCAGTAAGTTTCTTCTCTTTGTCGTTCATTACCATTGAACGACGCTCTGCCCCCATCATGATTTTGTCTTTGGCCAGTTCCATTTCATTCATGGAAACCAGACGTTTGTTGGCGCGCGCAGCAAATAACGCCGCCTCGTTGACCAGATTTGCCAGATCAGCACCGGAGAAGCCCGGTGTACCACGTGCAATCACACTGGCATCAATATCATCACCGGCAGGTACTTTACGCAGGTGAACATTCAGGATCTGCTCACGCCCCTTGATATCGGGCAATGGCACGACTACCTGACGGTCAAAACGACCTGGGCGTAACAGCGCAGGGTCAAGTACATCAGGACGGTTGGTTGCAGCAATGACAATCACACCTTCATTACCTTCAAAACCATCCATTTCCACCAGTAACTGGTTGAGAGTTTGTTCGCGTTCGTCATTACCACCGCCTAAGCCGGCACCACGATGACGACCGACAGCATCAATCTCGTCAATAAAGATAATGCATGGTGCGTGTTTCTTGGCCTGCTCGAACATGTCACGCACCCGAGAGGCACCCACACCGACGAACATTTCGACGAAGTCGGAACCTGAGATCGTGAAAAATGGCACTTTGGCTTCACCAGCAATGGCTTTAGCCAGCAATGTTTTACCGGTACCCGGTGAACCCGCCATCAAAATGCCGCGCGGAATACGTCCACCCAGTTTCTGAAACTTGCTCGGATCTCTCAAAAAGTCGACCAGCTCCGCAACTTCTTCTTTGGCTTCTTCTACACCTGCTACATCTTTGAAAGTGACTTTAACCTGATCTTCGCTGAGCATGCGTGCCTTGCTTTTACCGAAGGACATGGGGTTTTTGCCACCACCGCCCTGCATCTGGCGCATGAAGAAAATCCACACTGCAATCAACAGCAACATCGGGAACCAGGAGATAAAGATTTGCATCAACAAACCAGTTCTCTCAACCGGTTGTGCTTTGATGCTGACACCGTTATCAAGCAAATCACCAATCAAACCGGGATCGTAATCAGGACTGAAGGTTGAAAATGCGCTGCCATCTGTCATTTTGCCGGTAATTTCCCGACCCTGAATATCAACACTGGCCACACCGCCTTCTTTGACACTATTGATAAATGATGAGTAATCAATTTCATTACTTCGCCCCTGTTGTGGGCCAAAATTGTTAAACACCGACATCAGCACCATGGCGATGACGACCCACAGGATTATATTCTTCATCATGTCACTCAATTTTTGTTACCTCTAGTCAGTATGTTGCCTTGCAACTACTTCAGCCCACGTCCCAGTAAATATACTTCACGGCTGCGCGCTCTTGAAGCGTCCGGTTTACGTGTAACGACTTTTTTGAAATGCTCCCGCATCACAGCAAAATAGGCATCAAAGCCTTCACCCTGGAAAACTTTGACAAGAAAATCACCCTGTTTACTTAAATGATTCAGCGCAAAATCCAATGCCAGCTCGACAAGGTACATACTGCCCGCCTGATCCACAGTACCCACACCAGACATATTGGGGGCCATATCCGATAATACAAGGTCAACTTGCTTGCCAGCCAAAACTGTTTCCAGTTGTTGCAATACTTCATCTTCTCGAAAATCACCTTCGATGAAGTCTACACCGGTCAGTGGTGTCATTGGCAGGATATCCAGCGCAACCACAGTACCGCTGTCTCCAACCTTGTGCAGCGCATAGTCTGACCAGCCACCAGGAGCTGCTCCCAAATCGACCACAGCCATTCCGGGTCGGATCAGCTTGTCTTTTAGATCAATCTCTTCCAGCTTGAATGTCGCTCGAGATCGATAACCCTTCTGTTGCGCTTTTTTTACATAAGGATCATCGAAATGTTCCTTAAGCCAGTTTTGACTGGATTTACTTCGGGCCATCTTGGCCCTCTGATGGTAATTGATGTGTTTTGTCGGAGGTCATAACCAACAGCAGGCCCAGCACCGAAAGCAGCAGGTAGAGGTTTTCGCTGATCACATGCAGCCTGTCAAAACGCTGGCTGAGTTCAGTGTCAGCCTGAATCATCATCTGTCTGAGCTGTGCCATTTCCGGCAACAAATAAACCGTGAGAACCAGCGTGGCACTGACCATCAAGATAAGTATCCAGAAACGCCAGGAACCGGGGGTAGTCGCTCGATCCAGCATAAGTTTGGTAGCGATCAGGATTGCCCCACAGAACAAACCCAAATAGCTGACCAGTTGAAACAGAATGGCAGCAAAGTCAGCCGCCGTGACACTATCCAAAGTAGAGAATGCGACCGGCACTGCAAGAAAACCTATCGCCCAGAGACTGCCAACCCATAAGGTCAGCAGTAATCTCTCTCCGGCATACTCAGAGCGACGCATCAGTGATTAACCGAGATAACGGATCGCAATGATTTCATATTCAATGTTGCCCCCCGGCGCCTGCACGGTCGCCAGATCGTCCACCTCCTTGCCAATCAGTGCTCTGGCGATGGGCGAGGACACAGAAATACGGTTGAGTTTGATATCAGACTCATAATCGCCAACGATTTGGTATGTCACTTCTTCATCGGTATCGATATTGAGTAAGTCCACGGTGACGCCAAACACAACCCGCCCGTCTTGTGGCAGTGAGGTTGGATCAATCACCTGAGCATTGGCCAGCGTTCCTTCAAGTTCCTGGATCCGACCTTCGATAAAGCTCTGTTGTTCACGCGCAGCGTGATACTCGGCATTTTCTTTGAGATCACCGTGGGCACGCGCTTCTGCGATATCGTTGACTACATTAGGACGCTTGACTGTTTTCAGTTCATGCAGCTCTTGTTTAAGCGCTTCTGCTCCGCGATGCGTCATGGGTACCGGCATTATTTCAACTCTCCATGCAGTGACTGCAATCTGTTGACCGAGTCATTGTTTTGACTGTTCAGCGCCAACACTGTTGCTCTGGCTGCTGCCAAAGTTGTGGTGTAGTTAACCTGATGCTGGAGGGCGGCACGGCGAATCTCTCTGGAATCTGCAACTGCCTGCCGACCTTCTGTGGTATTTACAATCAGGCTGATTTCATCATTTTTGATCATATCAACAATGTGCGGTTGACCCTCTGCTACCTTGTTGACTCGATCACAACTAACGCCAGATTCTTCCAGTACTTTTTGTGTACCACGCGTTGCCAGCAGTGAAAATCCAAGGCTGACCAAATCTTTGGCAATGGTCACTACCGCCACCTTATCAGCCTCACGAACACTAATGAAAGCCTTGCCGCCTGTTGGCAGTTTTACCGATGCCGCCAGCTGTGACTTGGCAAAGGCTTCACCGAAGCTTCGGCCAACGCCCATTACCTCACCGGTAGATTTCATCTCTGGCCCAAGGATTGGATCAACGCCCTGGAACTTGATGAACGGAAATACCGCTTCTTTTACTGAATAATAGGCCGGTACAACTTCCTTGGTAACACCCTGCTCGACCAGTGGCATGCCTGCCATACAGCGAGCGGCGACTTTGGCCAATGGGATACCGATGGATTTGGAGACATAAGGGACAGTTCTGGAAGCACGAGGATTCACCTCCAGGATAAATACACGATCACCCTGAATGGCAAACTGGGTATTCATTAATCCAATTACGCCCAGTTCTCGCGCCATCTGACGCACCTGTTCACGCAGCTGATCCATAATCGCAGGACTCAGGCTATATGGCGGAATAGCACAAGCCGAGTCACCCGAGTGAACCCCTGCTTGTTCGATATGTTCCATGATGCCGCCAATCAGCACATCCTTGCCATCACAGATGGCATCGACGTCGACTTCAATGGCATCGTCAAGAAAACGATCCAGCAACACCGGTGAATCATTGGACACCTGCACAGCGGTCAACATGTAGCGCTGCAATTCTTCTTCGTTGTAAACGATTTCCATCGCACGGCCACCCAGCACGTACGAAGGTCTGACAACCAGGGGATAGCCGACTTCAGCCGCCAGGGAAACTGCCGTATCAATGGAATGGGCAAGGCGATTAGGTGGTTGCAACAGGCCAAGTTTTTCGACCATTTGCTGGAATCGTTCACGATCTTCGGCATGATCAATGGCATCAGGCGAGGTACCGATGATGGGCACACCAGCTGCTTCCAGTGCGCGTGCCAGCTTGAGCGGTGTCTGACCACCAAATTGCACAATGACGCCTTTAGGCTGCTCAAGTGCAACAATCTCCAGTACGTCTTCCAGGGTCAGTGACTCAAAATACAAGCGGTCCGAAGTATCGTAGTCAGTCGAAACAGTCTCTGGATTACAGTTGACCATGATGGTTTCATAGCCATCATCACGCAGTGCCAGCGCCGCATGTACGCAGCAATAATCAAACTCGATCCCTTGACCGATTCGGTTAGGGCCGCCGCCCAAGATCATGATTTTGTCACGATTGCTCGGATTGGCTTCGCACTCTTGATCATAGGTTGAGTACATATATGCCGTGGTTGTCGAAAACTCTGCAGCGCAAGTGTCAACACGTTTGTAGACAGGTCTGACATTCAGTGCATGACGGTGACTACGCACTTGCTTTTCTGTTTTGTGCAACAAGCGGGCAAGTCTCGAGTCAGAGAAGCCTTTTTGTTTCAGCTTACGCATCTCAACGGCATCAATGTCCGATAGCGAACGTTCTTTCAGCTCGTTTTCGATAGCGACCAGTTCCTCAATCTGAATCAAGAACCAGGGATCGATGTGTGTCAGTTGCTGAACCTCATCGAAACTCATGCCAAAACGCAGTGCGTCAGCAACATACCAGAGGCGATCTGAGCCAGGCAATCGCAATTCACGACGCAAGGTCTCTGCCGCATTTTCATCACTGAGATCCATGACTTCCGTCAGACCATCCCGATCAATTTCCAGTCCGCGCAGTGCTTTTTGAAGTGACTCCTGGAAGTTGCGACCAATGGCCATCACTTCGCCGACAGATTTCATTTGTGTGCTGAGGCGATTATCAGCCTGTGGGAATTTTTCAAAGGTGAAGCGAGGCACCTTAGTCACAACATAGTCGATGCTCGGCTCGAATGATGCTGGTGTCGCATTGCCGGTAATTTCGTTTTGCAGTTCATCCAGGGTATAACCCACTGCCAGTTTTGCCGCGACTTTGGCAATCGGGAAGCCGGTCGCTTTAGAGGCCAGTGCCGATGAGCGTGAAACACGTGGATTCATCTCGATGATGATCAAACGACCTGATTCCGGATTCACTGCAAACTGAACGTTCGAACCACCGGTATCGACACCGATTTCACGCAGTACCGCCAGCGAAGCGTTACGCATGATTTGATATTCTTTGTCTGTCAGTGTTTGCGCCGGCGCCACAGTAATGGAGTCACCAGTATGAACGCCCATCGGGTCGAGGTTCTCGATAGAACAGATAATGATGGCGTTATCCTTGCGGTCACGCACCACTTCCATTTCATATTCTTTCCAGCCGATGATCGATTCTTCGATCAACAACTCAGAAGTCGGGCTCAGATACAAGCCTCGCTGACAGATATCAATGAAATCCTCACGGTTGTATGCAATACCGCCACCGCTGCCGCCCATGGTGAACGAAGGGCGAATAATGACCGGGAATCCAAATTTTTCCTGTACCGACAGCGCTTCTTCAAGTGAGTGAGCGATATCGGATTGAGGCATATCCAGGCCGATCTTGCGCATGGCTTCACGGAACAGGTCACGATCTTCTGCCTTGTTAATGGCCTCACTGTCTGCGCCAATCATTTCGACGCCGAATTTTTCCAACACGCCGTGTCGTTCCAGATCCAAGGCACAGTTCAGCGCTGTCTGTCCGCCCATGGTCGGCAAAATAGCATCAGGACGCTCGGCCTCGATTACCTTGCTGACTGCCTGCCAGGTCACAGGTTCAATGTAGGTTGCATCGGCCATGTTGGGGTCAGTCATGATGGTCGCAGGGTTTGAGTTGACCAGAATTACGCGGTAACCCTCTTCCCGAAGCGCTTTACAGGCTTGGGCGCCTGAGTAATCAAACTCACAGGCCTGGCCGATGACGATCGGACCAGCACCGAGAATCAGAATGCTTTCAATATCAGTACGTTTTGCCATCTGGATTATTTACCTGTCGCGTGTTCGAGGAGGTCAATGAAGTGATCAAACAGAGGTGCGGCATCTTGCGGCCCTGGGCTGGCTTCCGGATGTCCTTGGAAGCTGAATGCCGGTTTGCTGACGTGATGAATACCTTGCAAGGTGCCATCGAACAGAGAGCGATGTGTTGTTTGCAGGGTTTCAGGCAGACTGGCTTCGTCAACCGCAAAACCATGGTTCTGACTGGTGATCATCACCAGGCCAGCGAGTAATTCCTGAACAGGATGGTTGGCACCATGATGACCAAATTTCATCTTGACTGTTTTGGCACCACAGGCAAGCCCCAGCAGCTGGTGCCCAAGACAAATGCCGAAAATTGGCAGGTTTTTTTCAAGAAAAGTCTGAATGGCCTTAATTGCGTAGTCACACGGCTCAGGGTCACCCGGACCATTGGAGAGAAAAACACCATCCGGATTCATGGCCAGCACGTCTTCTGCTGGGGTTTCAGCAGGCACCACAGTGAGCTTGCAACCACGCTCAACCAGCATGCGTAGAATATTTTTCTTGGCACCAAAGTCGTAGGCCACTACGTGGAAACGTGGAGCGGCCGCTTTACTCTGACCGTCAATATGCCAGACGCCTTGATCCCACTCATAAGCAGTTTTGGTAGAGACCACTTTGGCCAGATCCATGCCCTTCAGGCCATCGAATGCTCTGGCTGCGGCAATCGCCGCCTCCACATCGATATTATCACCGGCGACGATGCAGCCTTTCATTGCGCCTTTTTCGCGCAGCAGCCGTGTCAGGCTGCGAGTATCAATACCAGCAAGTCCGACGATGTTATGTCTTTCCAGGTAGACATCCAGCGCCTCTTCACTGCGCCAACTGCTGACCAGCGGCGACAGTTCACGAATAATCAGGCCGCTGGCAAATATCTGGTCTGATTCTTCATCTTCAGTATTCACACCAACATTGCCGATATGGGGATAAGTCAGTGTGACAATCTGGCGGCAGTATGAGGGATCGGTCAGTATTTCCTGATAGCCCGTCATTGCGGTATTAAAAACGACCTCACCGACCGATTGACCGGCTGCGCCAATCGATTCGCCGTGATAGACCGTGCCATCTTCAAGAGCAAGCAGCGCACTTGTTCGCAAGGGGAACCTCCACCAGATAAAAAAGAATGGGGTCAGCGATACGTTCACCCCGGACAAATCTTGTTAATTTTATCGTAACCGGGCATATCGCGTCCACGGTAAACGATGACAAGTCACCAGTGCAGCGTTAGTATTGGGGCCCAAGCACTTCAGTAATCAAGGGCATTCATGAGCCAGTATAACTTTATTTCCAGTGGTTTCCCGCGACAGCGGCCAAGGCGTCTGCGCAAGGATGACTTCTCACGCCGACTGATCCGGGAAAATAATTTAACTGTGGATGACCTGATTTATCCCTGTTTTGTTCTGGAAGGCCAGAACCAGCAACAAAGTGTTGCCTCCATGCCCGGCGTCGAAAGACTCAGCATCGACTTGTTACTCAAAGAAGCTGAACTCGTCCATTCACTGGGCATTCCAATGATGGCATTGTTTCCCGTGACACCCAACGAAAAAAAATCATTGGATGCTGCTGAGGCGTTTAACCCAGACGGGCTTGCACAACAAGCAGTTCGTGCACTCAAACGCGAATTCCCTGAATTAGGCGTCATGACAGATGTAGCGCTGGATCCATTCACAACACATGGTCAGGATGGCTTGATTGATGATCAGGGATACATCATCAACGACGAGACGGTTGAGGTTCTGGTCAAACAGGCACTGTCACAGGCTGAAGCCGGTGCTGATGTGGTCGCACCCTCAGACATGATGGATGGCCGAATCGGTGCGGTGCGTGATGCGTTGGAAGCCAGTGGTCATATCCATACCCGCATCATGGCCTATTCAGCCAAATACGCCTCCAGCTTCTATGGACCCTTTCGCGATGCCGTCGGCAGTGCCGGCAACCTGGGTGGCGGTAATAAATTCAGCTATCAGATGGATCCAGCCAACTCGAATGAAGCAATGCACGAAGTTGCGCTGGATATCCAGGAAGGCGCCGATATGGTCATGGTCAAACCGGGTATGCCCTATCTTGATGTGCTGTATCGGGTAAAACAAAACTTCGGCAAACCGACCTTCGTCTATCAAGTCAGTGGCGAATACGCCATGCTCAAAGCCGCCATTCTCAATGGCTGGCTTACAGGAGAGGTAATCACCGAAAGCCTGCTGGCATTCAAACGTGCCGGCGCGGATGGCATCCTGACCTACTTTGCCAAGGACGTGGCTAAGAAACTCAAGCAGTAAGACAGTCATCGCAAGGCCGCAGGCTGTGGCGATCCAGTTCCAGCCTAACAGGCCTCAAGTGGATTGCTTCGCCAGGCTTGTAATGACGGACTTGTGCGGGAACTACTTTTTTCCGTCAATCACATCTCCACCTTAAATCGTCATCGCGAGGCCATAGGCCGTGGCGATCCAGCTCTCACCTGTCAGTCCTAAACTGGATTGCTTCGCCAGGCTCGCAATGACGAGGTTATCCTCTGAAGTCACACGCAAGTTGTTTCCCATCACAGACCAGCCAACGTCCTGACAATTAGATACACTGATCAAAACTTTCATATGGATATGAGGTTACCCAAATGCAAAAACTGCCTTGCGTTTATATTCTTGCCAACCGAAGAAACGGCACTCTATACACTGGCGTCACTTCAAACTTGCCTCATCGTGTCTGGCAACACAAAAACTCCGTGATCGAAGGCTTTTCAAAACGATATGCCACACATCACCTAGTCTATTATGAAACACATGAGTCCATGGAAACGGCTATCCTTCGAGAGAAACAAATAAAATCTGGCTCAAGAAAGCGGAAACTCGAACTGATTGAGGCTATGAATCCAGATTGGGAAGATCTGTACAGCTCGATTTTATAGCCGAATGTAGATGCTCATGCCACTTGCCATCACCGATAGTCCTTGGCGATCCAGCCCTCACTTCTCAGACCTGCACTGGATGGCTTCGCTAAGCTCGCAATGACGAGTTTGTGCGAGAACGGCTTTTTCCATCTAACTAAACTCCACCTCAAACCGTCATCGCGAGGCCACAAGCCGTGAGCATCCAGCTCTCACCTGTCAGACCTGAACTGGATTGCTTCGCCAGGCTCGCAATGACGGAGTTGTGCGAGAACTGCTCTTTCCATCTAACACACCTAAAGCTTAAACCGTCATCGCGAGGCCACAGGCCGTGGCGATCCAGTCCGTACCTGTCAGACCTGAACTGGATTGCTTCGCCAGGCTCGCAATGACGGGGTTGTGCGAGAACTGCTTTTTCCATCTAACACACCTAAACCTTAAACCGTCATCGCGAGGCCACAG
>JAFIFW010000015.1 GCA_020831825.1 Methylophaga sp.
CCACGCCACCAGAACCACTCCCGGCACCGCCGCCCCCCCCCCGCCGGATTGCACCGCCCCCGGCCCCCCCGCCCCCAGCCCCCACCCCCCCCCCACCACCCCGCCCCCCCCCCCCCCCCCCCCCCCCCCCCCCCCCCCCCCCCCCCCGAGGTCTGTTGAGCAGACAACAATACATGTTTCAAGCTTGGACAGCTGCCCGAAAGGGCAACTGTCCAAATGCCTGGTACAGGTTTAGATCTTGCCAACCAGATCCAGTGATGGAGAAAGTGTTTCTTCACCTGGCTGCCATGAGGCTGGGCAAACTTCACCATCGTGAGAAGCAACGTATTGAGCCGCTTGGATCTTGCGAACCAGTTCTTTGGCGCTACGACCAATACCCAGATCGTGAACTTCACAGACCTTGATGACACCTTCTGGATCAACCACGAAAGTACCACGCAGTGCCAGACCTTCTTCTTCGATCATAACTTCAAAGTTACGGCTGATTGCACCAGTCGGATCACCCAGCATTGGGAAGTTGATCTTCTTAATGGTGTCAGACGCATCGTGCCACGCTTTGTGTGTGAAGTGTGTGTCTGTAGAAACTGAGTAAACTTCAACACCCATTTCTTGCAGTTTTGCATAGTGGTCAGCCAGATCACCCAGTTCAGTCGGGCAAACGAAAGTGAAGTCAGCTGGGTAGAAGAAAAATACAGACCACTTGCCTTTGACATCTGCATCAGTCACAGGCATGAATTCGCCTTTGTGGTAAGCAGTTGTTTTAAAAGGTTTGATTTCAGTATTGATCAGTGTTGACATGGTTAACTCCTTTAAAGTTGTCATTAGTGACGTTAGGCATTCTAGGGTGGGCGTACCATCTAGTCAAACGAATAAAATCTATTGATATAATCGCCTTTTGCGATTATAGGTTATCAACAGATAAAACAACGTTGACAGCCACAAACCAGCCGTATTTTCAGCCGGTCTGCTTTTGACGTACTTCCAGTGCCTCAACTATTGCGGTGATGGCAAGACACAGCTGCCGCAACTCAGCTGATTCGATAATATAAGGCGGCATGATGTAGATAAGATTACGGAACGGTCGAATCCATACACCCTGCTCCACAATAAACGCTGGCAACCAATCCATATGCTCCCAAACAGGTGCCACCAGCTCGACCACGCCGATAGCGCCTTTGACCCGAACATCGTTGACCATTGAAGAATTGTTCAACGGACTCAGTTCTGCTTTGAGCTGTGTTTCAATTGCAGTTACGCGAGTCTGCCAATCACTTTCCTGCAACAAATCAATGCTGGCACTGGCCACGGCGCAAGCCAGTGGATTGCCCATAAAGGTCGGGCCATGCATCAACACACCAGCACCATCGACGGCAATGCCAGAAGCCAGCCGGTCATTGCACAATACCGCTGCCAGCGTCATGTAGCCGCCGGTTAGGGCTTTACCAAGACAAAGAATATCCGGCACGATGCCGGCCTGTTCATAAGCAAACAAACTGCCGGTTCGGCCAAACCCAGTCGCGATTTCATCAAAAATCAGCAACAAATCAAACTCATCACACAACTGGCGTAACTGGCGCAAATATTCCGAGCAATAAAAGCGCATACCGCCTGCGCCCTGCACCAATGGTTCGACAATCACGGCTGCCAGTTCATGTTGATGTTGTTCAATCAATTGACGGTAAGGAGCGATCATTTCAGCACGCCAGTCGGCATCGTCACGACACTCAGGGGCTGGGGCAAAGATGTGCTGCGGCATTACATTGGCAAACATGCTGTGCATGCCATTCACCGGATCACACACCGACATCGCACCGAAGGTATCGCCGTGATAACCACTGCGCAGACTCAGCAGTTTTTGCCTGTGACGGCCGGTGGTAAAGCTGTATTGCAGCGCCATTTTAATGGCCACCTCAACAGACACCGAACCCGAATCCGCCAGAAAAACATACTGCAGGGAATCATCGGTCATGTTCACCAAACGCTGCGCCAGGCTCACCGCCGGTGAATGTGTCAAACCGCCAAACATCACATGCGACATCTGATCGATTTGCTGTTTCGCTGCGAGATTCAGTTTGGGATGGTTGTATCCGTGAATGGCTGACCACCACGACGACATGCCGTCGATGATCTTTCTGCCATCCATCAGCTGTAGATGGACACCCTCTGCAGAGCTGACCACATGCATGGGTGATGGATGTTTGACGCTGGTGTATGGATGCCAAAGATGTTTGGCATCCAGTTTGAGAAGTTCATCTTGATTCATGACAGCCAATCATACAGATTTGCTGGGCTCGCGCCAGGACGCGGGCGTGATGACGGGTTATTTGGTAACGCTGAAGCTCTCACCACAACCACATTCTGAAGTGACGTTCGGATTACGGAATTTAAAACTCTGATTCAGTCCTTCGCGAACAAAATCAAGCTCCATACCATCCAGTAATGGCAGGCTGTCCGAATCGACCACCACTTTGACATTGTCCTGCTCGATCACCACGTCGCTGTCTGCAACACTTTCTGCATAATCCAGCGCATAACTGTAGCCAGAGCAACCGCTTTTTACCACGCCAACTCTCAGACCTACACCAGAACCTCGCTTGGTCACCATATCCTGCACACGTTTCACGGCAGATTCTGTCAAAGTAATCATTCTGTTCACCTATTCATTATGTGGCTGAATCGATTCGCCTCCCTGGCTAGCGCTTCAGCCAGGCGTTCAATTTCATCAAGAGTGTTATCGGCCGACACACTCACTCTGACCGCTCCCAGAGCAGTCAAGTCATCAACACCCATGGCTTTCAGCACATGGCTGGGGGTTTGTCGCCCTGTACCACACGCTGAACCACTGGAAACGGAAAAACCTTGTCGATCCAGTGCCATCAGCAAGCTATCCGAGTCATAGCCCTGTAATGCAAAAAATACCGTATTGGGCAAACGCTCAGCCTGTTCAGCAAATATTGTGACTCCTGGCAATGCTTTCAAGCGCTGTTCCAGTGTATCCCTGAGCTCAAGACAATGCCTGGCGTAATGCCCAAGTGTTTGACGGGCATGATCAGCCGCAACCCCAAAACCGACAATCGCCGCCACGTTTTCAGTACCACTGCGATGATCATCTTCCTGTCCGCCACCCAAAATAGCGGCAGGCCAGTCGATTGTCTTGTCTACAATAAGCGCACCAATGCCCTTGGGTCCGCCCATTTTATGTGCCGACAAACTCATCAATTGCACGCCCAGCTGTCTAAAATCAACGGGGATCTTGCCAACGGCCTGAACCGCATCGGTATGCATCGGAATCTGCCGCTGCTTACATAATGTCGCGAGTGTCGCGACTGGCTGCAAACTGCCTGTTTCGTTATTAGCCAGCATCACTGAAACCAGTCGTGTTTGGGCACTCATCATGGATTGAGCCGCCTCAACCGCAACGACACCCTGTTCGCTTACTGGCATTTTCAACACAGTAAAGCCATGTTTTTGCAGGCGATAAACCGGCTCAAGTACTGCAGGATGTTCAGTCGGATTTATTAGTAACTCACCGCCGCTGAATTGCTCGCGAAGACCAGCAAATACTTGATTGTTTGACTCCGTACCACCACTGGTGAAGATAACCTGGCGTGGCTCGACATTTACCAGATCGGCTACTTGTTGCCGAGCCGTTTCCATTGCCGATTTACCAAACCTGCCAAAACGATGGCTACTGGAAGGGTTGCCCTGTTGTTGTCGCAAATAAGGCATCATGGCGTCTAGCACGCTCTCGCTTAAACCAGTACCGGCGTTGTGATCCAGATAGCTATAAGCCATATCGCTATCGTCAGCCGTCAACCCACATCAAAGCGGATGATTTTTTCTTTGGAGCACTCGCGATTTTTTTCGTAGTTGCTGACCACTTCAGCGAGGCTGATGCCGGCCAGGTAAAAGCGAATCTGGTCGCTCAGGCTTTGCCATAGTTCATGACTCAAGCACTCTTCATCACCACGACAGTTATGGCGACCTTCACACTGAGTGCTGTCAACTTTTTCATCAACTGCGGAGATAACATCCAGCACGGTGATCTGTGAAGCCGAGCGACTTAGGCGGTAACCACCACCGGGCCCACGCGAACTGCTGACAAGACCCTGCTTGCGCAAACGGGCAAACAGCTGTTCCAAGTATGACAGTGAAATGCCTTGTCGCTCGGAAATGTCCGCCAGTGTGATTGCCCCAACGCCGTAGTTGAGACTCAAATCCAGCATGGCAGTAACCGCATAGCGGCCTTTAGTAGTCAGACGCATGACACTTTCCGAAATAACTCAATCATGCAAGTTTTTCATGTCCTACTATTTTAGTCAACTTTTGTGTCTGACTGCCGATCCAACTCACAATCCTCCAGCTCAGGCAGCTCCATATCAGGAATTTCTCCGCCAAGCCGCTTAATGGTGCTGCACAGAGTGTCCACGCGCTTATCCATGGCATGAATGTGTTCGATCAAGCCATGAATCGCAGTAGCAACCGGATCTGAAGACTGGCCTGAAGTACCGTAAGCATCAAAACCCACGGATTGCGCCAGTTTTTCCTGTGCCAGTTCATCCGCTGTTTTTTTGCGAACCACTCTGCCAGGAACACCGACAATGGTGCCGCCGGCTTCTACATCTTTCACAACAACCGCATTGGAGCCCACCCGAGCGCCATCCTTTAATCGAATTGGGCCCAACACCTTGGCACCGGCACCGACAACGACATTATTGCCTAGCGTAGGATGGCGCTTGCCCTCTTTCCAGGAGGTCCCGCCCAGGGTAACGCCGTGATACAAGGTACAGTCATCACCAATTTCGGCGGTTTCGCCGATCACAACTCCCATACCATGGTCGATAAAAAAACGACGACCAATCTTTGCTCCCGGATGAATTTCAATGCCCGTCAGCCAGCGGCCAATGGTAGAAATAAACCTCGCCAGCCAATACCAGCGATGTTGCCAAAGCCAGTGACTGAAACGGTGCAGTTGCAAAGCATGAACCCCGGGGTAAGTCGTGATGATCTCAAACACATTTCTCGCTGCCGGATCACGATCAAATACGCACAAAACATCTTCTTTAATCCGTTGCCAGACCGTGACTTTTGGTTGCGTCATTTTAATGTCCTCGCTTTGGTTTCTGCTGCTCGCAAAATGCCATGCAGAATTTGCAACTCATTACGATCCAAGTCTGCACGATTGAAAAGGCGACGAATTCTTCGCATCAGGTAACGCGGATTCTCCGGGTCCAAAAACCCTATGGCCGTCAAAGATCGTTCAAAGTGATCATAAAGGTGTGACAAATCCTCGGCATGAATCGGTTCACGCTGCTCACCGATACGACCGGTATGTACTTCCGGATTAAAGCTCATTCGAAGCTCATAGGCCATCACCTGCACTGCTGCCGCCAGATTAAGTGAACTGTAGTCCGGGTTGGCTGGAATATTAATCAGTTTGTGACAGTTATCCAGCTCTTCATTCGACAGGCCGGAATGTTCACGACCAAAAACAATAGCAATCTCGGCATCATCATCGTACTGCGTCAAGTCGTGAACGGCTTCCCGTGGGTTCATCACCGGCACTGGCAAATGTCGTAAACGGGCGCTCATGCCATAGACTTGCCGACAGCCCTTGATGGCATCTTCCAGACTATCATGCACCTGCGCCAAAGCCAGCACATCATCTGCCCCAGACGCTCGTGCTGTTGCTTCTGCACTCGGGTAAATCTTGGGCGCCACCAAATGCAGTGATGCCAGCCCCATGGTTTTCATGGCTCGTGCCGATGCACCAATATTGCCGGGATGTGTTGTACCTACCAGCACAAAACGAATTTTCTGCATCAGCATGCTGAGCTGTTCCTTGTGATAAACATGGCATCACCATAACTAAAAAAGCGATAGCGTTCCGCAACCGCATGCTGGTATGCCTCGAGAATATGATCGCGTCCGGCAAACGCCGACACCAGCATCAATAATGTTGATTCAGACAGGTGAAAATTGGTCACCATGGCATCGACCGAACGAAAAAGATAGCCTGGGTAAATGAAAATATCGGTTTCCCCCTGATACGGTTCAATCTGCCCTGATAAAGACGCGGATTCCAGAGCGCGAACACTGGTTGTGCCGACTGCAATCACTCGACCACCGCGTGCTCTGGCTGCCCTGACTTGCTGGCAAACGGTTTCTGTTACCTGCAGCCACTCGGAATGCATTTGGTGTTCAGTGATATTTTCAACCCTGACCGGTTGAAAGGTGCCAGCGCCCACGTGCAAAGTCACTTCGGCACGTTCAATACCCATAGCATCAATCTGTGCCAATAGCTTTTCATCAAAATGTAGTCCGGCTGTGGGTGCTGCAACTGCACCGGCTGCTCGGGCATAGACAGTCTGATAACGATGTAGATCGGCGACGTCCACCTCACGCTCTATGTAAGGGGGTAACGGCATGCGGCCGTATTGTTCCAATGCCGCCAATACCGAACTGACATTCAAAAACCGCAACTCAAACAGTGCATCCTGACGGCTCAGCACCTCAATATCCAACGCTTGTTCCAGTTTCAGCCTGCGTCCTGGTGCCGGAGATTTGCTACTACGAACATGCGCCAATGCACGTTGATCATCAATGATGCGCTCAATCAACACCTCAACTTTGCCGCCACTGTCCTTATGCCCTAGCAAACGTGCCGGAATCACACGAGTATTGTTGAAGACCAGCAAGTCATCCTTGGTCAGCAAACTCGGCAAATCAGCAAACATCCGATCCGACAATGCACCAGAATCACCGTCAAGGCACAAAAGGCGGCTGGCACCGCGTTCAGAACAAGGGTATTGAGCTATCAACTCGTCAGGCAGGTCAAACTTGAAATCACTGGTTTTCATGGCGGCATCATAACAGACATCAAAGTCCGTACAGATGGGGATCACAGGACAAGACTGCAAGTCATTTGATAACAATTGTTGGTTTTGTGTGTGGAGAAATCAGTGCTTTATTGCCGGACTTGGCTTGCGCTGAAGTAAAAATAGAGAAACGCTGGCACTATCCGTTGAGCTTGATGGAGCTGACATGACTTACAAAGCAGGTTTGTTGATGCTCTGGCAGGGATTTCTGGCAGAGCATCAGTGATGAGCTTACTCCGCCTCTTTAACGATTTGTGCCTGATGGTAGTTTTCAAGACCCATTTTATCAATCAGACTCAACTGGGTTTCCAGCCAATCGACATGTTCTTCCTCAGAAGCCAGGATGGAACGGAAGAGATCTCTGGTGACGTAGTCACCGACTTGTTCGCAATATTGAATAGCCTCTTTCAGATCTGGAATAGCGTCCATCTCCAAAGAGAGATCTGCTTCGAGCATTTCACGGGTGTTTTCACCGATGCGCAGTGCGCCCAAATCCTGCAGGTTGGGTAAGCCTTCGAGAAACAATACACGCTCTGTCAGCGCATCAGCATGCTTCATTTCATCAATCGACTCGTGATATTCATGCTCGTAGAGATTGACCAGGCCCCAGTCCTTGTACATCTTTGCATGTAGAAAATATTGGTTGATAGCTACCAGTTCATTACCAAGGACTTTGTTGAGGTATTCAATGACTTTTTTATCGCCTTTCATGGCTATTTTCCTTTGTTAATTTATACGGAAACAATATCAACACTGGCACTGACAAGTCAACCCTAAGTTATTGATTAATATATTAAATAGTAATGATTCACATCCGTGTCTGCTTATGATTTGTATTACACTCAGGCAAAAAAAAGCCCTGCACGAATGAACGTCAGGGCCTAATATCGAAGAGTCAGAGATTTAAGATGACAATACTGCAATTGATGATGTAACCGAGCAAACCTCCAGATTATCAAGGCTTTTTTGCAAGACACGATTCACCTTGAATTGGCACTTGCCGCAGCAACCTGCCGCTCCGGTCTGCTGTCTAACAGCGTCGACAGTGGCAGCACCGTCAACAACAGCAGATTCAATTGTGGCAACATTTACGTTATTACAAATGCAAACGATCATTTTGGGCAACCATCAACTAACAGTTATGCAAATGATAATGGTTTACATTTACATGGTCAATAGCAAACATGCACTTTTTTGACAAATTGTTATGCCGTTCCAACAGCAATACCGCTAACCCACGGAGTTATCCATGAAAACCAGTTCTGCCACTATTCTGATTGTCGAAGATCATCAGGATCTTGCCGCCAACATTGGTGATTATCTTGAAGCGGGAGGCTTTCAGGTCGATTTTGCTGCTGATGGTCTTTCTGCCATCGGCTTGTGTGAAACCAACCATTACGATTTGATTGTGCTTGACATCATGATGCCAGGTATCAATGGCTTTGAAGTCTGCCGGAGGCTGCGTCAGGAACAGCACAATGATGTTCCGGTCATCATGCTGACCGCCAGAGATACGCTGGATGACAAACTGACTGGTTTTGATCAAGGAGCTGATGATTACCTGCTCAAGCCTTTTGAAATGAAAGAGCTTGAAGCACGGATCGTGTCATTGATTCGCAGACACCGCGGTGATCTGGAAACATCAACCCTGAGCGTGGCTGACTTGAAGTTTGATCTGCAAACCATGCGCGTCACCCGAGCTGACAAGGTGATCAAGCTGTCGCCAATCACCCTGCATATCCTGCGAATTCTGATGCGTGAATCGCCAAAGCTGGTGACCCGTGAACGCATCGAAACTGAGGTCTGGGGAGATGAGGCTCCCGATAGTGACACATTACGCAGCCATCTTTATAACCTGCGAAAATCTATCGACAAACCGTTTCAGGAATCCCTGATGCATACCATTCCAGGCGTTGGCTACAAGCTCTGTCGCGCAGAGGATGTTTGACGGTTAATCCGCTGAAAACTGGGCAGAAGGAAAATGTACACTCACCTCGGTACCCTCCCCCATCTTGCTGGATAGTCTTAAGCTCCAGTCATAGCGGTTACACAGTCGTTTTACGATGGTCATGCCAATGCCATGACCATTACTTTGACGTTGTTGCTCGGCACGATAAAACGGTTTGAAAACCTGACTCATCTGCTCCTGATTCATGCCCACACCACTGTCCGCGACCGAAAAGCCATCACTGCGAACACGAATATTGATGCTGCCACGAGGTGTATAGTTAAACGCGTTGCGTAACAGATTGCTGATAAGAATCTGCACCACTCGCTCTGGCCCAATAATGCTCAGCATGCCAGCCTCTTCAACGTTTATCGTAATCGGCTTGTCGTGATAAATGATTCGCAGCGTTTCTAATTCAGAAGCGATCAAATCATTAATATTTACTCGCTGCTGTGGCAGACTTTGCCCCTGCTCACGCGCCAGTATCAACAAGGTTTCAATCAGCGCTTCCATATCATAAAGCGTTCGATACATGCGATTAACCTGCGGACTGGCGCTGTCCCCATATTTGCGCTCAATTACCTCCAGTGCGCTGCGCAGAACGGCAATAGGTGTTCGCAGTTCATGACTGGCATCACGGGTAAAGTTTCGCTCGCGTTCAACAAACGAATCCAGTCGATCGGTAAATCTGTCCAGGGCACTGACCAGACTGGCCACCTCTTCATCCGTGATATCCCGAATATCTCCCAGTTCAAGGCGTGGTAAGTGACCATCTTTAAAGTCCGCTTCACTGACTGCACGTGCCAGTTTCACTACAGGTGAGACAGCTTTATGCGACTGTCGATAAGCGAACCAGGCTAGCATGTACAGCACAACCAGGACGGCAGCCAATGGCATGATGCCAAAGACCAAAGCGAGTCTGGAAACCTTCACTTCATCGAAAATCAAAAACAATCGCTGTCCATTGTGATCGTCAACAAAGACAATTGGCACCAGATTACCCATTGGTACACGATGCATGCCGGGCGAAAGATCTTTGAGTGGCTCAGGTGTCGAAGATTTGTCCCCTGCGACCATCATGTAAGACTTCAAGTTCATCGTATTTGGCAGTGCAAATTCCGGGTCAGCGTCACGCATCTGCCAAAAATACTCGGCCTCACCTTGTAAGGCCGCTCGCACCAGAATGCCTTCCAGCGTGAATTTTGCGGCATAGATCCCTGCCAGTGTCACCAGGCTGATCAAGGCAATCTGAATCAGAAATACCTTGACCAGCTTCCGTTGCAGCGTGTTGCTGGAAAGCTGTTGTTTCAATTCAATTCAACCGTTTGCTGAACAAATAGTGTCCGACCAACCATTCTGTACCATCACGATAACCGAACAGTTCTGCACAGGCCATGAAAAACAATCGCCAGCGCTGCAACCAGATAGTGCCCTGGCCTTGACCGTAGATCTCGTCAAACAACTGTTTGATTTGCTTGCTGTGACGGTCGGTATTCTCCAGCCAGGCTTCTGATGTTTTCTGATAGTGCTTTCCATTGACCAACCACTGGCGCTCAATGCGCATCGTATCCTGAAAATGCAACAACGTATCGGCAGATGGCATCAACCCGCCGGTAAAGAAATATTGTCCCATCCAGTTGTCATCACCTTTCGTCTCGAAGGGATATACCACTTCACGATGGCAGAAAATGTGCACAAACAGCTTGCCATCAGCACGCAGCCAACCGCTGATTTTTTCAAACAGCTTCTGGTAATTACGCATGTGCTCAAACATTTCAATCGACACCACCCGATCAAACTGCTCAGTCAGTTCCAATGCGTTGACATCACAGGTAATAATTCGAAGGTTGCTAAGGCCTCGTTCCAATGCCTGACGCTCAATATGCTGTCTTTGAGAATTGGAGTTGGAGACACCGGTGATACGCGAGCGTGGAAATTTCTCAGCCAGATACAAGGTCAGTGAACCCCAGCCACAGCCGAGCTCAAGGATATCCTGACCATTTTCGAACTCACCGCGCTCGACATATTTTTCAAACATGGCTTGTTCTGCTTCATCAAGGTTGAGCGTGTAATCATCCCACCAGCAACTGCTGTACTTAAGATGTTTGCCTAATGCCAGCTGATAAAACGCTGCCGGAACTTCGTAATGCTGTTCATTGGCCGCATCTGTTTCAATGGCAATCGGGCTTTCACGCAGCATACTGATACGACTGATTTTGTGCAGACTGGATTGTTCCGGGTTATGAGCAAATTCATCCTCAAGCCTCTGTTTGAGCAGCTTGCGAATGCCAACTCTCACCAGAGCATCTGGTATCAGGCCTTTTTCAGCGATTTGAATCAAACTCATGAACGTTTCCTCCAGGGAATGAATGGGCTGGTTGTCTGTTGATAACGACGATAGGCGTCACCACGACTACGCAAAGCCTGTTGTTCTGTATAGGGAATACCACTGATGAAATAAAGAAAAGCCAGCATGACCAGCGGCGCCAGCCAAAGCCAACCGGCATAGCTCAGACCAATGGCCATAATCGGATAGCTGAACCAGTGCAGCCATTCAAAAAAATAATTGGGGTGTCTTGAATAGAACCAGAGTCCTGTTTCACAGACTTTGCCTTTGTTGGCAGGATCAGAGCGAAACGCATGCAACTGCTGATCCGCGATGTTGACCCCAACAAAAGCGCCCAGGGCCAACAACAACGCCAGCACGTGTTGTGGCTGAAGCTGTTCGATATTTCCGTTGGCGATGACCCAGGCGGGCAAGGCCAACAACCAGGCGAGCATAGCCTGTGCCAGGAAAAACCAGAGCAGGTTTTGATCGGCGGTTTCTCCCCAGTGCTGTCGCAGATATCGGTAACGACCGTCTTCAGGTTCTACCAGTACACGTCTGGCTAAATGCCAACTCAAACGAAGATACCAGCCACCCATGATGATCGCTATCAGCACCCTGAGCATTACGCTGCCATCTGAAAAAACAGCATAAATAATCGCAATCAGTCCGAGGTTAAATGCCCACAACACATCAACAATGCCTGCATTTTGTTGCCGGCATTGCCAGATCCAGCCTGAAAACATCACCGCCACTGCTATAAACAGACTAAGCCAGAGCATTTTGCTGTTCCTTTTCTTGTTGGTGCCAAATTCTGGCCAGTAATAACAGACCCGGAACTACCAAAGCCCAGGCAATAGCCAATCCAGCCAGCAGTGCCGGTGTATCCAGCCAAACCAGTGCGCCAAACCGCTCACCAGCAAAGTAAGACAGTGGTCCGCCTATGGCTGAAAATGCAGCCGCCATGCCTAACTTCGTTTGCATCCAGGCCAATGAATGGTTGAGCACCAAGGCAAAGTTGACCCACAGACATAAAATCCATACCGGTGCAGTTTGCTCAGCCAACTGTTCGTTGAACACCAGCCAGCCCATTGCCGGCCAAAAACTGTCGAGCACCAGCCCAACCAGCAAGGCGGTAATCACCAATCTGAAGTCTGTGCGACGACTGTTGGAATACCAAAAATGAGTCAGTAAAAATACACTGCTATACAGCACTGCAATTCGACTGTCAGGCACACTGCCGGCAATGACGCAGACCAGCCAGCCGACTTGAAACAGAACAAAATTAACCAGCTTGGACATTAGCAGGCACCCACTGTGAACGACGGTTTTCAGGTTTGCTGAACAGCAGATGCACATCACTGATACTGCGCTCGATAAATCCACCTTCGCAGTAACACAGATAAAACTCCCACATCCGAATAAAGTGTTCCGGGTAGCCCAGCGCTCTGACTTGGTCGAGCTTGCTCATAAACCGCTCACGCCAGATGTTGATTGTCTGGGCATAGCTCGGACCAATATCTTCAAGGTTGATAAGACGCAGTTCAGCCTTTGCCGCAGCATTACTCAGCACGGTCACACTCGGGATAAAGCTGCCGGGGAAGATATATCGCTTGATGAAGTCGACTTCTTTGACTGCTTGATGATAGCGATGGTCTTCAATGGTGATTGCCTGAATAATTGCCAGACCTTCAGGCTTGAGTAATGACGAACATTTTTCGAAGTAACCTTCGATAAAGTGATGCCCCACCGCTTCAACCATCTCGATGGATATCAGCTTGTCATACTGCCCCTGCAAGTCGCGGTAATCCTCCAGCAGCACGGTGACGCGATCCTGCAAACCGGCACGTTTGATTCGCGCCTGTGTGTAGTCAAATTGCTGTTTGGAGATCGTGGTTGTAGTCACCTTGCAACCGTAATTAAGGGCTGCATAAACAGCGGCGCCACCCCAGCCTGTGCCTATCTCCAACAGATGATCGTCAGGTGTCAGTGCCAGCTTGTCGCATAATCTGGCCAGTTTCTGCGATTGTGCGTCCTCAAGACTCTCATCACCGGATATGAACAGACCTGATGAGTACATCATCCAGTCCTTGTCCAAAAACAATTCAAACAAGGCATTACCCAGATCATAGTGCGCCGCGATATTACGACGACTGCCATCACGCGTGTTGCGATTAAACCAGTGCAGTGCCTTCATGAACCAGGCTGCAAAGCGTGCAGGTCCTCTTTCCATACCATCGTTCAAATGGCGATTGCGAACCAGTAAACGCACCAGACCAGTCAAATCGTCACAGTGCCAGTCACCGGCCATGTACGATTCAGCAGCGCCAACACTGCCACCGTGAATCACAGACTCAAAGAAGTTGTCATTAATCACCCAGAGCGTGATGCGCAAGTCGGTGCCTACATTGCCAAATACATAGTGATTGTCACCATCCACCAGCGTCAGCTGCCCAACACTCAACTGTGCCAGTTGCCTCAGCAGCAGCTTTTGATACAAGCCTGCAAGTCGACCGCGCTTATCCGACTGTGAAGCTTGAGACAGATCAGATTTCATTACTGCTCTCCTGTGGCGTTATCCGTTGGGCTTGATTTGCCGGGGTGGTTGTAAAACGGCACGCCCTTGAGTTTGAGTCGCAGTGCATGCCAGTAAATCCTTATCACCACGCGTAGAGTCTGCAGTGGATATTGCCAGGGCAACCGCCGCATCGATTGTTGCGTAAACGCTTGAACACTGCCCTTCATGGCTGCTTCAAATTGTTTTTGCTGATCTTTAAACAGCGTCATGTGGATATCCAAATGCTGTGGCTGCATACGGAAGCGCCACAAATAACGCAGTTGCATCGGCATAAAGGGTGACACATGAAATTGCTTGTCAAACTCAAACAACTGTTCTTCAGAACCGTCTTGCACCGGCAACACATAGCTGAACCGTTCATTCCAAGGTGTGTTGTTAATTTCAGCCACAATGAACTTGAGCTTTTGTTGGTCATAGCAAAAATAAAAACTCACCGGGTTGAACACAAAGCCGGCATATCTTGGATGGGTGAGAATTTTGACACTGCCGCTAAAGGGCTGCTGGCAGCTTTGCCAGATACGTTCAGCTACCGCCTGTTTGATGCTCAGTGAGGCGTCGCCGATATAGTCATCACGAACAAAGCCAATCAGGTTAAAGCGATTAATGGACCACCAGCGGCTCTTACAAAAAACTGCCTCAAGTTGATCAACATCAAATAACAACATCGCCAGTGGATATTCAAAACCATGCACTTTGGGCTGGAAACGCTGATGCCAGACTGTTCCTTGAAGAATGCCATCAGCCAGCATGGATATTGCCCTCGCGGATAGTGTGGTATTGATGCATATGTGAGATGACACGTAACGCACTCTTCACACCATCTTCGTGAAAACCCCAGCCCCAATAAGCACCGCAATAATAGGTATGCTGTTCACCGACAAAATCCTGCCAGCGTTTTTGGGCTCGAAGAGTGTCAGTGTTGTAGATTGGGTGAGCATAACGGCGGCTCAGATACACCTTGGCAGGGTCCACCAAATGTTCGGAATTGAGTGACACAATAAACGGCTGCTGATCATCCAGCCCCTGAAGCGTGTTCATGTGATAGCTGACGGTGCATTGGCTGGTTAACTCAGGGCACACCCGAACATTCCAACTAGCCCAGGCTGCGCGCCTGCCAGGCAGGATAGAGGTATCGTGATGCAGCAACATATCGTTTTGCTGATAGCGGATATCACCGAGCACCGCGACTTCCGCGACCGATGGCTTGGCCAGCATTTGCAATGCCTGATCCGAATGCGTAGCAATCACCACTTTGTCGAAACGTAAACTTTCACCATTGACGATGAGGGTTACGCCTGACGCATCACGCACAATTCGCTGTACAGGTGAGGCCAGATGGAACTGCGCATTGCTGGCTTTAATGAGTGCTTCGACGTATGAATTGGAACCACCCTTAACCACTCGCCACTGAGGTCTATCGGTCACTGACAACATGCGATGATTATTCATAAAACTGACAAAATAACGTGCCGGAAAATCACGAATACTGACGCTGGGTCCAGACCACAAAGCACAGGCCATTGGCAGCAGATGGTCATCGACAAAAACCTTGCTGTAACGGTTTTGATGCAGATATTCACCAATAGTCAATGTGTCATCAGATGACTCAAGTAGTTTGGGCGCTTCTCGGTAAAAGCGCAGCAAATCCCAAAGCATCATGTAAAAACGTGGATTGACCAGGTTTATTCGCTGACAAAATAAACGATTCAGATCTGTCGCGTTGTATTCCAGACCGCTTAGTGTGTTGTGCACACTAAAGCTCATTTCAGTCGGCTGACTTGAGACGCCTAACTCATCTAGCAGAGCGGTAAAACCAGGATAGTTCTCATGGTTGAAAACGATAAAGCCAGTATCGATTCGGTACTGCTGTCCCGCCACATCAATGTTGTGGGTATCGGTGTGGCCGCCCAGGTAATTGTTGGCTTCAAACAGGGAAACTTCATGTTCCTTCGACAGGTAATAGGCGCTGGTCAAACCAGAAATACCTGAACCGACAACGGCAATTTTCATTGTTTGCCCCCCCCTGCCATATGCCTGTCACGTTTTGCTGCTGGCACTTGTTTTAGATCCCAAATCAGTCCTGACCAGTGCATCAGCTTGAGCAAATAAAAACTGATATCGATTTCCCACCAATAAAAACCCTGTCTGACCGAGGCTGAGTGGTGATGATGGTTGTTGTGCCAGCCCTCTCCCAGTGTCAGCAGAGCCAGCAGGAAGTTATTACGGCTCTGATCACCGGTCTCATATCGCTGCTTGCCAAAACGATGCGCCAGTGAATTGATGGACAGTGTCGCGTGAATCAGCACCACGGTTGAAATGAAAAAGCCCCAGACCAACAGTTGCCAGCCATTGGTGCCAAGTTGTGGCGCAATGTTTTCCAGCAAGCTTCCCAGCGCAAACAAACCGACTGCAAGCGTGGTGGGCACAAATACATCAAAGCGATCCAGCCAGCACAATTCAGGGTAACGTTTCAGATCCGGAATCAGGTTGTAATCGGCACGAAAATGTTTCTTGGACAAAAACCAGCCCATGTGACTCCACAGGAATCCTTCTCCGGGCGAGTGCGGATCTTCACTCTGATCCGAATGACGGTGGTGTTGTCTGTGATGAGCTGCCCACCAGAGCGGCCCACGCTGAGTTGCACTGGCACCAACTACCGCAAAGCCAAATTGCATCAATCTTGAGGTTTTGAAGGCTTTGTGTGAGAAGTAACGATGGTAAAACGCGGTAATGGCAAACATTCGAACGAAATACAGAAATGCAGCGACCAATATTGCCGTCGTAGAGACGCCAACCCACACTACTGCGAGACATCCCAGATGCAGAAAGATAAAAGGCACAACACGCAGCCAGTCGATCTCACGGCTGTCATGGACTTGATTCTCGGGTGTTTCAGATCCGTTATCGAACCAGTAACGAAAGGCTTTCATGAATTGAACTCTTGTTGGCTATAGAAATCGTAGGCTTGAACATGTGAACTTGGCGTGAAGACTTGCCAGCAAAGGCTTTCACCGGAAATTCACGGTGTCTTGATGTAATGTTCACTGATTATACAGTTGAATTTTTTAGGGGGGGTGAAATGCTCAAAACACTAATTTTTTCATCGATGATTCTCCTGACCGGTATCAGCCATGCAGGTAGCTTCACTGATCGAAGTGCCTTTTCCGGGCAAATATTGCAGTTGTGTTCCGAGTCGGCACTCAGGGTAATGCTGTTTAACCTGGGAGATGTGGCCTTGTACCGTCAGCAGTGTAGTGCAGCGCCTGATCCCTTGTCGCCACCGCTCAAATTGTCGTTTGTTTATAACCGAGGATTTACGGGTGATGAGTTTCGAAAATCAGCTGATGAATTGATTCGTCGTAATGTGGATGACGCAACCTACCAGCAAATCGAAGCGGATTTACAGGTCTTCAATGCAGGTTATCAGGATGTCCGTGCCGGTGACCGCTATGACATCGGCTTTTCTGAAAATGCTGGACTGGTCCTGCTTAAAAACGGTACACAGGTCAGTCAGAGTGACTCGTTGGAACTGGCGGCGGTGTATTACAAGATCTGGTTTGGCAATAACCCGTTCAGCGGCAGAGTGAAGTCCAATCTGTTAAACGGTCTGGAGTAAGGCTTGTTGATTGTGCCCTTGCATCTACCAATGCAAGGGCAAGCTGTTTACTGTGCGTTTAGTTAATGTGCCAGACAGATCGCACGACCGTGATCGTGAACTTCTACCAGATGGCTATGCAAGCTCTTGATAGCCGCATTGTAGTCGCCTTCATCAATAATGAACTGCATGTCTACCTGACGCATTGACTGGTGCAGCGCCAAAACACTGATATTTTTTTCCGCTAGTGCACTAACTGTTTTAGCCAGAATGCCCGGTATCTTCATATCACTGCCAATCGCTGACACAATTGACACTTGCTGCTGGTTGATTTCGGCTTCCGGGAAGATCTCCGACAACGCCCGGCTGATTCGTCGCACTGTTTTCAGGTTGGTCGACAAGTAATGCGTGATGGTATTGGCATTGATGTCTTTGGAAATGATGTGTGCCTTGAACCGACGAATCTGTTCCAGAATCGCCCGATCATAATGGTCGAGATTGCCCGCCATATCTTGATCAAACAACTCAAAAGCAATCACACCCCGACAGCCGGCAATGATTTCCACACACGGTACTGAGCTGACATAATCACCTGTAATCAAAGTACCAGCATGTTCAGGCTCAAAGGTATTACGCACCCGCAGTGGAATGTTGTTTTGCCGTAAGCCCTTGGCAGCCTTGGGATGAATTGCCTCCATACCAAGATTGGCAAGCTGATCAGCCACATCGTAGTTAGTCCGACCAATCGGCACCGCATTGTCCTCACCGACCAGACGCGGATCAGCACTGCTCAGGTGAAACTCTTTGTGAATGATCGCTTCATTGGCACCGCTCAACACAGCAATTCGGCTGAAAGTCATTTCACTATAACCCCGATCAAACGTAGACATCAGGCCCTGCTCACTGTGCGCATAACCTGTCACAATCGGTAATTCTGACTGCAAATCAACATCGGCAAACGCACGATTGATTCGTTCATCCAGGGTCATGTGTTTATCCGACTGCCAGCCGGTCAAATCAACAAAACGCGCGTTGACACCATCGCGTTTCAACAACTGCGCCATATTCCAGGCACTGTGCGCTTCACCCACACTGGCCAGCATCTCTCTGACCGTCGCCAGATGTTGATCAAGGGCAAAGTGACCATGTTGGCAAAGCCTCTGCAAATCCTTGAGCACGCGCTCCGCTTCGTCGAGGCGTTCCTGAATAAAGACATCGGCTTGCTGACGCTGTGGGCCGGTTCCAAATAGCTGCTGGTTGACATCTAACAGAGCCAGTTTGAGATTTTCCAAGGCTTCCAGCCAGGCGTTATCGCCGACACTTTCAGCAAAGTGAGCATAAACACCCGCCTCACCTGTTTTTTTGTGCTCAAGCAACAGGTTCGTGATGCCGGAGTAGGCCGACACTACAAAAATGCGTTGATAAATGGATTGATGAACCGGCTTGAGAATAATGTTATCTCGCACCGCCTGATAATCACTCATCGAGGTGCCGCCGATCTTTTCTACCGTATGAAAACTCATGTTCCTCACTTGTTCTGTTCGTTGGGGTCTGTCGTGCAGATAGCCAGTTTCACTGCCCTTGTTGAAACATTGGTGCTATGAAAATCACTCAGTTACCGTGTCCGCATGCAGTTCATAGGCACCATCCTTGTTGTGTACTTCATTGCCAATCAACGGCGGATTGAATACACAAGCCATTTCCAACTCTTTGAATGCACGGAGGATATGGCGGTCATGCTGGTCAAGGTTGTAAAGGGTGCCAGGAGTAATCGGATAGACCTTGCCATCTTCCAGTGACTCAATTTCACCTTCGCCAGAAATGCAATACACTGATTCCAGATGATTTTGATAATGCATTCGAAAATCCGCACCGGCAAAAATGGTCGTGATATGAAACGAATAGCCCATATTGTCTTCCTTGAGCAGCATTCGGGTGCTTTCCCAATTACCGTCAGGTGATTTGATTCGGCGGGACGTTTGTCTGGCTTCCTGCAATTGTCTAACAATCATGATGTTTCCTTTTTAAGTCTGAATAAACATAAAGGCGAATAGCGCCAGCATTCAACGCTGGCGCATTGAGTCTTTAGTTGCCGTAGTTTTGCGCTTCTTCGCTATGCGAATAGTCGCCTTCAAAAAAGTCATGCTCTTCCGGAATGGTGTCTGCCTTGGCGCAGGTCTCACGAATAGCTTCTTCCAGAATATCGATGCCTTTTTTCAGGTTTTCATCGCTGATAATCAGAGGACACAGAAATTTAACAACGTGATCTTCGGTACCACTGGTTTCGATGATCAGCCCCTTCTTGAAGGCACGACGTGTGATTTCACTTGCCAGCTCACCACTGACACAGTTAATACCGCGAAACATGCCACGACCATGTGAGCTGAAATTACCTTCACCGTACTTAGCGACAATATCGGTTACCCGTTGCAGGATGTAATCGCCTTTACGCTGTACATCCTTGGCAAAGCTGTCATCTTTCCAGTAGTGATCCAAGGCCGCTTTGGCCGTCACAAAGGCATGGTTGTTACCACGGAAGGTGCCGTTGTGCTCACCTGGACTCCATTGGTCAACTTCCGGCTTCATCAAGACAACCGCAAATGGCAGGCCATAGCCACTCAATGATTTGGACAAGGTGACAATATCGGGGTAAATGCCTGCTTCCTCAAAGCTGAAGAAAGTACCGGTACGGCCACAACCGGCCTGAATATCATCAATAATCAGCAACACATCATGTTTTTTGCAGACATCCGACAGGTTTTTCAACCAGGTCATTGAAGCGGCATTGATGCCACCTTCACCCTGTACAGTTTCCACAATACAAGCAGCCGGTTTATCCACACCACTGCTAGTATCTGACAGCACTTTATCGAGGTAATTGGTCGTATCAAACTCATCACCCAGATAGCCGTCATAAGGCATACGGGTAGCCCCCGGCAATGCGATTCCCGCACCGCCTCGGTGATGCGCGTTACCCGTGATCGATAAAGAACCCAGCGTTTGTCCATGCCAGCCGTTAGAGAAAGAAATAACGTTTTCACGGCCGGTATATTTTCGGGCAATCTTCAATGCGGCTTCGACTGCGTTGGTGCCAGTCGGGCCTGTGAACATAACCACATATTCCAGATCACGTGGC
The DNA here is from genome assembly GCA_020831825.1 of Methylophaga sp. Taxonomy (GTDB): domain Bacteria; phylum Pseudomonadota; class Gammaproteobacteria; order Nitrosococcales; family Methylophagaceae; genus Methylophaga. The sequence goes on from JAFIFW010000015.1 coordinate 20,462, forward strand.
TCCAGGATGTTGGCCTTGAAGCTTTCCAGGAATTCACCTTTGGCACGTGTGTGCAGATCCAAGCCCTGGGTGATGCCGTCATTTTCAATATATTCCAGCAGCTTTTTCTTCAGAACCGGGTTGTTATGCCCGTAGTTGAGAGAACCAGCCCCCGCCAGAAAGTCGAGGTATTCATTACCATCTTCGTCGAACACTACCTCACCCTGCGCCTTGTTAAAGACTCTTGGGAAGGCACGTGCATACGAGCGAACTTCTGATTCGATCTCATCAAATATTTTCATCTGTCTTGCTCTCCTTGTGGAAATTCTTGGGGATTACTTGAGTTTGCGGCTATCAAATGGGCCGAGCTTGACCAACATTTCTGTCTCATGCTCACCGTTGAAATGCTTGTGCTTGTCAAACATCACTTCGGAGTCAATCTGGCAGTCAAGTTTGCGTGCCAGACTCTCGAACAAAGCCCATGAAGCCTTATTGTCAGGCGTGATAGTTGTTTCGATTACTTGAATATCTTCGTTACCGGGTCGTGTCAGGATTGCTCCTAACATACGACCAGCGAGTCCTTGACCACGGGCATTAGCACCAACAGCCACCTGCCAGACAAACAATGCTTTTGGACGTTGCGGAATTCGATAGCCGGAAACAAAACCAACCAGCTCGCCTTCCAATTCGGCAGCAACAGCCGTGTCCGCAAAATGACTGCTTTGCAGCAGGTTGCAGTACATCGAATTGGGATCCAGTGGCTTGCAACGTTCAACCAGAGCGTGAACGGCATGACCATCCTCGGCGTTCGGGTTTCTTAATTTAATATTCAACTCAGGCACAACCATAAAGCATTCAACTCTATCTTTTATACATCTAATTTATTACGAGATTATTTCCGCAAACCAACCTTAAGGATTATGAGAAAATATGCGCTTATAAGGCAGCATTGCGGTGACGAATAAATATATAGTACACTAAACATTATTGGTTGCCAAGTGCCAACTAGAACGTTAAGCAACTGCGTTCATTAGTTCTGTAGGCGCATGGCGTTATCTAAAGCGGCATTGTGATATCGATCTGCCAGACAGATGCTTCGAGATAAATTTCTGGCTAAAAACAGCACGAATGTGGAGAAATATGTCTGATACCAAGCGATTACTGGAAAACACCGTATATAATCTGGATCTGAATGATCAGGAAAAGGATCTGCTGTTGAACCATATTGAAGAAGTGCTGGTGGCCCTGCGCCGTGTTATCCGTGCAACTGATTTGCACTCTAAGTACCTGGCTAAAACCACTGGCCTGACCGCACCACAAATTCTGCTATTGCAAACATTACGGGATCGAGGTCAGGTGACTATTGGCGAAATTGCCAGTGATATGAGCCTGAGCCAGGCGACTGTCACAACGATTATTGATCGACTGGAAAAACGTAAACTGGTCTACCGTCAACGTTCTGAGACTGACAAACGCAAGGTGCATGCTTTTCTGACCGATGAGGCCAAAGAGATCCTCAAAAGTGCGCCAATCCCGTTACAGGATCAATTCACCCGACAATTCAGCTACCTGCAGGAATGGGAACAAACCATGATTATTTCTGCGCTGAAGCGAGTGGCACAGATGATGGATGCCCAGCATATCGACGCCTCACCAGTACTCGATATTGGCATGCTGGATCGCCATCATGAGCCTGTTGCTGACGACAAAAGCAAAGCGTAAACGCTATGGAGACGGGTTTGGCCATAACTGGTGAATGGCCTCTATCTCCTCAAGCAACTCGTCGCTGAGCTCCACATCGATACTGGCAATATTGGTTTTCAACTGTGCCATTGATGTTGCACCAATAATGTTCGAGCCTACAAATGGCCTTGAACTGACAAATGCCAAAGCCAACTGCGCCGGATCAATAGCGTGCTTGCGTGCCAGACTGACATAGGCTTTTGTCGCTTCTACTGCCTGTGGATTACTGTAGCGAGCGTAATGTGGCCACAAATTGAGTCGGGCATTATCATCTGCAGTACCTTCCACATATTTGCCAGTCAGCACACCAAATCCCAACGGCGAATACGCCAGCAAGCTTACCGATTCCCGATAGCTGATTTCCGCACAACCTATTTCGTAGGTCCGGTTAAGTAGACTATATGGATTCTGTACCGAAATGATCAGGGGTAACTGCAACGCTCGCGCCACAGACAAAAACTGCATAATTCCCCACGGCGTTTCGTTCGAAAGTCCGATATAACGAATTTTTCCGGCTTTGACTTGCTCCGACAGTGCCTGCAAGGTCTCATGGATTGGCGTCCAGTCTTGTTCTGCTGGATCCGGTCTAAACCCCAGCTTGCCAAAATAATTGGTTTTTCGCTCCGGCCAGTGCAACTGATACAAATCGACATAATCTGTCTGTAAACGCTTCAGACTGGCATCCAGGGCTTGAGAAATTTGCTCGGCATTAAAACGACTGTGCCCACCGCGAATATGCGGGATCCAATCTGGGCCAGGCCCCGCTATCTTGCTGGCAAGCACAACATCATCACGACGGCCACGGGCTTTCAGCCATGTGCCAATGATGCGCTCGGTTTCGCCGTAGGTTTCCGCTTTGGGTGGGATGGCATACAACTCGGCTGTGTCGATAAAATTCACGCCCTGTGACAATGCATAATCAAGCTGACTATGGCCCTCAGCCTCGGTATTTTGCTCTCCGAAAGTCATGGTGCCCAAACAGATTTCACTGACACTTAAATCAGAGTGTCCCAAGGTGTTGTATCGCATGATTGATTCCAGATTGAGTTTTTGAAAAGACCAGCCTAACCGACCATCGTAAACGCCGCAGGTTCAGATTCCTTAAAAAAAATGGAAATCACCTGCCATACTTCGGGTGGCAAAAATTCCGACATTGCAAATGACACGGAAAGAACAATAGCTACGGCACAGCAAACAAAACAACCTTAACTCCTGCGATGTCGATGGTGAGGCCAAGGAATTTTCATGGCGCACCACAGGCTGGTCGTGTTTTAGCCCAATCGCTGGAGCAATCTCCCGTGTAGTGGTAGCCAGCACTGAAAATGCAGCGCTGTAAGTCGGTTTGTTGACGGTTTTGAGATAACAATTGCTGCAATACCCAGGTTCTGCAATCCCAAAATACTGCTAGTAACATTTTTATATTCTTTGTTTAGACACTCTGCTGCCATTGCTTGCGCTTTGGCTATTTGTTCACGAGTCATTCGCTGACTGAGTTTATCCCTAAGTACAGCCGCCGGTGCAAGTCCATTTGCAGAGGCTAGATTAAGCCACATATGCGCTATAATATCGCTTTGAGGTACGCCGTCACCAAAGAAGTACATACCTCCAATGTTGAACTGGGCTTCAGCAACTCCTTGCTCAGCTGCTTGGTGATACCACTTTGCTGCTTCGGTGTGCAAATACCGCTGGGGCATTACACAAGCTTGACATTAAACAGCCGCTTGGCCAGATCGGCCTGCGAAAAAACTGCGCATGATTTTCCAAGATATGTGATTCGAATAACTGACTTTTATTTAGGCATAAAAAAGGCCTTATCACTGCTGATAAAGCCTTTAATGAATTGTTTTTATTATTTATTGGTCGGGACAGTAGGATTTGAACCTACGACCCCTTGCACCCCATGCAAGTGCGCTACCAGGCTGCGCCATGCCCCGACATGATTATTTTTAAGCCGCTGTGTTGTGGTCACTGGCCTAGAAAGTGCGACATCTTAACAGATGTCGCGGCCTTGCTCTACTAGTGTTTTGCCAGTCGCTGCCAGGTTGTTACTACGGTGTCCGGGTTTAGCGAGATGCTGCTGATTCCGCGATCCAGCAACCATTCTGCAAAATCAGGATGATCTGATGGACCCTGACCACAAATACCGACATATTTATCAGCATCACGACAGGCTTTGATTGCCATTTCCAGCATGGCAAGTACGGCTGGGTCACGTTCATCGAACGAAGCCGCAACCAAGGCTGAATCACGATCCAGGCCTAAGGTCAGTTGCGTCATGTCATTCGAACCGATTGAGAAGCCATCGAAGTACTCGAGGAACTCCTTGGCCAGCACGGCATTGGAAGGCAGTTCACACATCATGATCAACTTCAGATCATTCTTACCGCGTTCCAGACCATTTTCCTTGAGCAGATTCACTACGGATTCTGCCTCGGCCAGCGTACGTACAAATGGAATCATCAGCTGAACATTGGTCAGGCCCATTTCGTCGCGTACCCGCTTCATCGCTTCGATTTCAAGCTTGAAGCATTCAGCAAAATCTTCTGAGCTGTAGCGTGAAGCACCACGGAAACCAATCATCGGGTTTTCTTCATGTGGCTCAAACTGGGTGCCACCAATCAGGTTGGCATATTCGTTGGATTTAAAGTCTGACATGCGCACGATGACGTTTTCAGGATAAAACGCTGCGGCGATGGTCGAAACACCTTCTGCGATTCGGCTAATGTAGAACTCAACCGGATCACCATAAGCGGTGGTACGCTCTTTGATGATCTGCTGAATATCTGCATCCATCTGTGACGGATCCATTAGCGCTTTAGGGTGAATGCCGATCATATTGTTGATAATGAATTCCAGACGCGCCAAACCCACACCTTTGTGCGGCAATTGGGCAAAGCTGAACGCACGGTCCGGATTACCGACATTCATCATGATCTTCACTGGTAGTTCAGGCATGTCGTCCAGCGATTCGATGCGGTGTTCGAACTCAAGCAGACCATTGAAAATTTCACCAACATCACCTTGAGCACATGAGACGGTGACTTGATCGCCCTCTTTAACTTTTTCTGTAGCGTCGCCACAACCAACAACGGCTGGAATGCCCAGTTCACGCGCGATGATTGCCGCATGACAGGTTCGACCACCACGGTTAGTTACAATTGCCGAAGCCCGTTTCATAATGGGCTCCCAGTCAGGATCTGTCATATCGGTCAGCAATACGTCACCAGGCTGGAATTGATCCATCTGATCCAGGCTGTTCAACAGGCGCACTCTACCCTGTCCAATCTTGCGGCCAATCGCACGGCCTGTGGCCATGACGGTACCCTGTTCTTTCAAAATGAACTGTTCAGTGACATTTTTGTTTTGGCTTTGTACCGTTTCCGGACGTGCTTGAACAATATAAATGCGGCCATCATTGCCATCTTTGGCCCACTCAACATCCATCGGACGCTGGTAATGTTCTTCGATCGTCATGACCATTTTCGACAGTGCTTCAATCTCTGCGTCATTGAGGCAGAACTGCAACCTTTCAGCTTCATCAACATCAACGGTTTTAACCGGTGACTTGGCATCGCCTGAATAAACCATCTTCAATGCTTTTTGACCCACAGTACGACGCAGCACTGAAGGACGACCTGCTTGTAATGTCTTTTTGTGCACATAAAACTCGTCCGGGTTAACCGCGCCTTGCACGACCATTTCACCCAAACCATAGCTGCCAGTGACAAATACAACTTCACGGAAACCACTCTCGGTATCCAGTGAGAATGCCACACCGGCGCTGGCCAGATCGGAACGAATCATTTTTTGGATGCCCGCTGACAGCGCGACTTCGCTGTGCTCAAACCCCTGATGCTCACGATAGGCAATTGCACGGTCGTTAAAAAGCGAGGCAAATACTTCACGAATGGCGAATTTGATATTATCCAGGCCCGAAACGTTAAGGAAGGTTTCTTGCTGACCCGCAAATGATGCATCTGGTAAATCTTCTGCGGTAGCCGATGAACGAACTGCCCAGCTGGTTTCGGTACCATATTCTTTTTCCAGGGCCAGGAAAGCTTCGTCAATGGCTGCTTCCATCTTTTCAGGAAAAGGTATTGTCATGATCCAGTCACGGATCTGCTGACCTGTTTGTCGCAGTGCAACGACATCATCGACATTCAACTCACGCAGTTTGCTGTTGATTTTCTCCTGCAGGCCATCGTGTAACAGAAACTCCCTGTATGCATCAGCGGTGGTGGCAAAGCCACCAGGTACGGAAACGCCAAGCGGCGCAAGATTTTGTAGCATTTCACCAAGAGAGGCATTTTTACCGCCTACTCTCGGTACATCTTCCATACACAGCTTATCTAGGGAAATAACATATTCGGTCATGACTACTACCTTGGTTTTTTGAAATTGTTAAACGTGATGGTCGACTCTCGCATACGCTCACGAGCTAGTCCCAGGGAACGAACCACACGACTGGATATTTCTTCGATTGAGGTGTTTGTGGTGTCAAAGACCGGGATGCTCACTTTTTTGAACATCGCCATGGCTTTGTTTAACTCTTCTTGACAGATTTCCAGGGAGGAATAATCACTGTCAGGTCGCCGCTGTCGGCGGATGCGACTCAACGGTACAGGCTTTATAGTCAGTCCTGCCAGCTTGTGCTGATGCACCCTCAGGTATTCAGGCAACTCTTCTGCTTCGAAATCTTCGAGCGTCAAAGGATAATTCGCCACTTTTAATGAAAAGTTCATCGCTAGATACAAACTGGTCGGTGTTTTGCCACATCGAGAGACGCCTGCCAAAATTATATCTGCTTCTTCATATTGGTCTGGCCTGACCCCGTCATCGTGCGTCAGTGAGTAGTCAATGGCATCCAATCGACGCTGATAAGTAGTATCGCTGATCGTAATCCGCGAAACACCTTTACGCGATGATTCCATGCCGAAAAAATTTTCCATCGCCCCAATAAATCCATGAAACAGGCTAATTACGAAACCATCACAGGTCTCCAGGATGTACTGAGACTCGTCTTGAACCAGTGTGCTGATGACCAATGGCTGAAATTCTGATTTCGCACTGACTGCGTTGATCTGATCCCGCACTTCTTCGACTTTTTCTGGGGAATCGATGAACGACAAGGTCACAGTTTCAAATTCAATATTAGGAAACTGCGCCAACAAGCACTTTCCATAGGATTCAGCGGTTAACCCCGTCTCATCAGAGACGAAAAAAACGTTTCGAACTTCGTTGTTGTTGTTTTCTGAGATGTCGCTCATTCGCTAATGATGTGCCGAAACGATGCCGTTGATCAACAAAAATTTACGGACATCTCACATCTTACAATGAGACATCTAGCCTAAAAGCGCATAATTCTGTCACATTTGTGTGCGAAAATCAGCAGGCAGTAAAATGACTTCCTCAATTGCACTGTAAAAGCTCGATTGCAAAATTACCCCGAACCGGTCATCGCGGTTCGTGGGATGCATTTTAAGAAGTGCTCCAGTTCATAAATTGGCCATGGTCTAGGACCCGGACTGCACGCCCGGCCCATCGAACAGCACCACACCATTTCGCCCAGCAGATTTGACTTGATACAACGCAGTGTCGGCTTTTTTCATCAAGGACTGAATGTCATCCTCTGCGGACGGTTCATACATAGCGACACCGACGCTCATGGTCAAATTAAACTGCAAATCTCCGAGAGAAAATGGTTGCGCCACCAGTCGAACAAGTTGCTGGGCCACTTTGAGCGCGGCTTTGGCATCTTTGATTTCAGACAGCAACACGACAAACTCGTCCCCCCCAAAACGACTCAACGTATCGGAAGCGCGCAATCCAGTGAGCATTTGACTTGCAGCATATTTGATAACTTCATCACCAACATCGTGACCATGTGTGTCATTAATGACTTTGAAGCGATCCAAATCTAGAAACATCAGCGCAAATGATTGTTTATCCCGTTCAGACCTTATGAAGTTGTAGCGCAAGCGTTCTTCAAATAATCGCCGGTTTGGCAGACCGGTCAATGGATCATAAAACGCCAATGTTTTCATACGCTCCTCTTCCTGTTTTCGCGCGCTGATATCTTCTATCTGACTGACAAAATGCACTGGCTGGCCTTCATTGTTTCTGACCAGTGAAACACTCAGCAAGGCGTAAATCACTTCACCAGACTTGGTGAGATAGCGTTTTTCCATTTGGTAATGTCTAATTTCGCCAGAAATCAGCCGATGCACCTGCTCAAAATCAAGTCCGAGATCATCTGGATGCGTCAACTCCAGAAAGGTTCGCTGCAATAGCTCGCTCTCGCTGTAGCCCAGAATTCGACACAAGGCATGGTTAACATCGATCCACTCACCTTGCAGTCCGACCAGTGCCATACCAATTGGCGCAGTTTCAAAGGCATCGCGGAACTGAGCCTCACTCTGCAATAATGCCAGCTCAAGGTTTTTTTGCTGCGTCATATCGGTTTGTGTACCTACTGCACGTATCGCTTTGCCCTTATTGTTCCACTCAACAACCACACCCCGGACAAGGATCCATTTCCAAAGGCCATCCTTGCATAGTTGTCGATGGACACTGTGATAATTGGGTTGTGCATTGCTCAACATTGCTGATATTGAACGTAGCACCTGAGGACGGTCATCTGGATGGACTCGAGCAGTCCAATCATCCGGATTTTGACTAAATTCCTGTGTGGTGTAACCAAGCATCTGTGCAAGTGGCGCACTGAATGTGACATGATGCTCGGGAATCGACCAATCCCAGACACCATCGCCCACCCCCTCAAGTGCATGTCGCCAGCGTGCTTCCGTCTCTGCAAGCTGAACCTGATGGTGCCATTCATCAGTAATGTCATAACTTACAGCAATTAACCGTGCAGAATGTTCTGTCTGTCGATGGATTTCCCCCACCAAACGAAGCATTTTTATCTGTCTTGATGGTGTGTTGATTTGAAACTGCAGAATGAAACGCGATTGCATGGGGTTTGCAATGACCGTACGAAGTTCAGCAAGCACTCGCTGACGATCATCCCTGTGGATCAGCGACTGCCACTCTTTGACCGTAATGATGTTTCTCAGAGATTTGAGCTCATAGAGCGCGTACATCCCCTCATCCCAGAAAACACTGTCACTGCCGATTAACCAGTCTGAAATACCGATTTGTGCGGCATCATTGGCAAGCTTGAGTCGTTCCTGGCTTTGATTAAAGGCCTCGGTTATTTCCCTTGCCTGTTTGATGACATTGGTCCGACTGACACTGATAAAGCCAAACAGGGTGGCGAATAACAAGGTAACAATCACAGCGGCACTGGCGTTTCTGTTGGCGATACGTAAATCCAGTTTCGCTTCAAATTCAGGCATGCTGTCTGCCTTGAACAGCCACTTCCTGCCAGCCACATCCATCGTCCGCTGCACACTATAGACAGCACGATCCAATCGGGTCGGCTGGCCATACATCAGCTCATTGCTGTTAACTTCCTCCCCATCAAAAATACGCAGTTTCATCATACCGTTGTAACGGTCAAGCTCGCCTCTCAGCAAATCATTGACCCGGAAAACCGCATAAACCCAGCCTCTGAGTGACTCTCGTCTCTCGCTTACCGAATATCGCTCTTCCACTGGAATGTCATACAAAGGAAGATACATCAGAATGCCCGACTCGGTTATCTGCTCTGCATCCAGAGCATCGGCAGTGTCCTGAAACAATTTCACTCGTCCAGAGATCACCGGTTCTCCACTGTCCCTGGCGGTTTGCATGGCGTCACGACGGCGGGCTTCAGAATACATATCAAAACCGAGTGCACTGATATTCTTTCCGGTAAAAGGCTCCAGATACACAATCGATGTATAAATGTCCCGCTCTCCTTCGGGCAATATTGCATAGTGGGGAAAGCCCTCGACACGTATGGCCTCAAGGTGATCCTGCATTCGTTCAGCAGACACAATCTTACTCAGGCCAACCCCCTGTATTCCTGGGTAAAACTGATCCAGTTTGAGTTTACTGACAAAAACCCTGAACTCATCTCTGGTAACATTTTCTGATGCTTCAAACAGACCCTGCGCCGCACGCAGTACTTGTTGATAAGCGCTCACTTTGTTGACAACTCCAGCCTTGAGTTCTCTAAATTCAATTTCAAACTCAGCTTCCAGTTGCTGCTTAGCCAGTGCTTTGGCCTTGTCATACAACAGATAGCTGGTGCCAAACCCGGTCGTAATTGTGAATAGCACTATCACCAGCGCCTGACTGTATTGCCTTGTTAAGGATTGCATTGTGTTTTTGTTCATGTGTGTGAGTTACGGCAGCACTCAATTCAAGCCATTCCTGAACACGCTGCTCGATCTACTACCGGATACTTCCCTGTCTAGTCTGTAAGCTTGAAAACACCTTTGTGTGATGTGATCAAATTCATCAGCCCATCGGCAGCTATTGGTTTACTAAAGTAGTAGCCCTGAAGCTGCTCGCATTGCTGCTCTCTGAGAAACTCGATTTGCTGGATTGTTTCTACACCTTCGGCAATGGTCGTGAAACCCAGGCTTTTGGCCATTCCGATAATAGCCACAACAATCGCTTCGTCTTCAGTGTTGTGACCAATATCCCTGACAAAGGACTGATCGATTTTCAATTTATGCAGAGGGAACCGCTTGAGATAGTTCAATGATGAATAGCCAGTACCAAAATCATCAATCGACAGGGTGACGCCAAGACTGTGCAATTGTTGCAGCAGTTGAACCGTATTAGAGGTATTGTCCATTGCGATACCTTCCGTCAGCTCTAGCTCGAGTAGTGCAGGATCAAGCTTGTAGCGTCTCAATACATCACGCACGGTCTCGAGTAGTGTTTTTGTCCGGAATTGTTCGACGGATAAATTCACCGCTACCGGCACGACTTCGAAACCATCGGCCTGCCATTGGCTTATCTGACGTGCCGCTTCGTCAAGCACCCAATCACCGATTTCAACAATCAACCCACTCTCTTCCGCCAGCGGAATAAACTGTCCAGGAGGCACCATGCCGCGCTCGGGATGTTGCCATCGGATAAGCGCTTCTAGGCCTATGAGCGCCCCTGTATTGGCATCTACCTGAGGTTGATAGTGCAACAATAATTGTTTTTGCTCTATTGCACTGCGCAGATCATTTTCGAGTTGCAAGGTCTGTTGCGCTTGTTCTTGCATTTGCCGGGTAAAGAACTGAAAGGTTTTTCTACCTTGCTGTTTCGCCCGGAACACTGCAGCATCGGCTGCCTGGAGCAATAGCTCAAAGCTTTTACCATCCTGCGGAAACTGGGCAATGCCAATGCTTGCCGTCAATGTCAATTGGTGACCCCTGACCTGGGCAGGTTGCGAGATAATTTCAAGTAAATCACGTGCCATATGCGCTGCATGCTCAGTGTCTGAATCTGGCACAAGGATGATGAACTCATCGCCACCTTGTCGACAAACCATAGCGTTACGACTGACAGAGGCCGTAATTCGCTGCGCAAGCTGTTTGAGAAATTCATCGCCAAAGCTTGGCCCAAGTGAATCATTCACAAACTTGAATCTATCAAGATCAACGAATAAGAGACTTGCAGGCTGTGATTGTTTATCAAGCTGGCCAAGAATTTGCTCAGCACGCTCACGTAGCATCGCCATGTTTGGCAATTGAGTCAGGCTGTCAAAATGTGTCAGAAACTGTATCTTGGCTTCGGCGGCTTTACGCTCTGTCAAGTCCGTCAATATCAACACATAATGTGTTATCAGGCCAGCACTGTTACGGGTGACAGACACCGATACCCATTCAGGGTAATGTTCACCATCGGCACGTTCGTTGTCTACTTCACCTACCCAATAGCCACTCACCTCAAGCTGTTGGAGTAGTGCTTCACGTTGATTACGGTTGAATTTGTTGGATAAAAACACCGCCGGTTTTCGTCCCAGCAAATATTTTTTGTCATGCCCTGTCATTTGTTGATAAGCACGATTGACAGAAACGATTCGCTGTTGCGAATCAGTGATCAGAATCCCTTCGCGGCTGGCCTCAAACACCTGTGCATTCAATCGCAGAGTATTTTCTGCTTCAAGCCGATCACTGACATCATGCGCCAGAATAATCTCGGCACTGCGTCCCTCGAAAATCATGGTATGCGCTGTAATTTCGACCCATATTTGAGTACCGTCTTTCTTTTTGTGCGGCCATACGCCTGCTTCGTTGTAATAGTCATCGCCACCGGCGCGTGTCTCAGCAATGCATTTGTACAAATCGTCCAATACGCTATCTGGATGCAAATCAGCAATGCTCATGGTCAAAAATTCTTCTTTGCTGTAGCCATACTGCATAACTGCGGCATCATTGACTGTCATGAACTGCAATGTTTCAAGATCATAAACCCACATTGGAATCGGGTTGGCGGCGTAAATCAGCCGGTAACGTGCCTCACTGTCCTGTAGGGCACGCTCTGCACGTTTGATTTCCGTGATATCAGTCGAGATGCCACATAGCCCGTAAATTTTGCCATTCTCATCCTTCAATGGAAGTTTGACCGACCAGAAGTCTACCGTGTCGCCAGAGTGTGTGATGGTGCAGGTTTCTTCACAACTGACGGATTGCCCTCTGTCAAGCACTAGCCGATCATTGGCACGCAATCGTGCAACACTCCTCCAATTGAAAAACGCCTCATCTGTTTTTCCTGTAATCTGGTCGGACTCAGTGTTCCACAACTTCAAGAGCTGTCTGTTGGCATAAACATATCGCCCGTTCAGATCTTTCATGTAAATGCAGGCACTGACGTTTTCCATAATGGTACTCAGAGTTGCTTCGCTCTCGGCAAGCGCTTTTTCTGCCTGTTCTTTTCTGAGGTTACGTTCGTGATTATCGAGTGCAAAGCTGATGTCAGAGGTCATCTCTGTCAGCAGTGCCAGCACTTCGTGATTGAAGGCATTTTTGTCAGGATGAAAGACGGTCAGCACCGCATAAGATTCTCCAGCACGAAAAATTGGAAAGGCCGCGACAGATCCCCAACCGTTTTGTTTGGCAGCTTCATGCCAGTGCCTTACCGATGAATCTGTCAGAAAATCATTGATAACAATGGCACGGCCCTGTTTACAAACATCGGCGGTCAGACCATCACTGCCGGTGAGACCCGCCGGAAGTAGATCGCACGCATCATCATTGTTATCACGGCCACTGGCTGCAGAGCACACATGTTCAACCTGATTACCCTCAGCAGATATCTTACCTATCCAGGCCAGTTGCATTTCACCGAACTGCACCGCACAACGACAGACCAAGGGTAATAATTCGCTGGTATCGTCCATCCGGACTATCGCTTGATTGGTTTCACTGAGTGCCTGATAGATATGCGTCAGGCGTTCTATTCGCCTGGTTTTTTCTTTCTGCTCAGTCAGATCCACAATAGTCAGAAAGTAATAGCCACCATCCAGTGGTTGCATCTGTACGTTCAACGGCAGCATCGTGCCACTAGAAGCCACACTAGTTTCAATCGTGATGGGAATGCCTTTTCTGACGTCATTTAATGCAATCATCATTGCAGCATCATGACGAAACCAGTGATTAAGCATCGGGAATGACTGGGATGTATCACCGACCGTAAAAATTTGTCGAGCCGCCGGATTCATTTCGACGATTTGATGTTTGTTGTCAATCACCACCATTCCTTCAGCGATTTGCTGAAAAAGTTTCTCAAACCAGACTTCGGCTTGTTGCTTTTGAGTGATCAACAACCACACCAGCCAAGCGAGTGTGAATGTTAACAACAGGCTGATCGCAAAGATAATCGAAACCAGATTTTGGTTGACAATTCTTTGCTCAAAAGCCTTTGTAGTGCTACTTTCCAACGCCCATTCTCGACCACCGAATGCCAACACCCGCTGCGTTTGAAAATAACCTGCGCGTAACCTGTCACGATAATTCAGATCATCAATGTCGTACATCAACAAGGGAACATTTGTTGTAATATCATAGATTTAAAGATCAATCATAGGATCGATCTCGCCTGCCAACGAGCTGACTAAGTCAACCATTCTGAACGGCACATCAACCCAACCAACGATTGCAGCTTGGCGTTCTTCAATGGTTTGGGGATCCGTGCCCTTGTCATAAATAGGCAGATACATGATAAAAGCAGGCAGGTCATGTAGTTGATCGTCTTGAACCAGTGACAAGGGTGCCGTAATCGCCACTGTGCCTGTATCTCTAGCGCGTTGCATGGCATACTAGGCAGTTGGTACTGTTAATAAATCAAGCCCCAGAACTTTGAGATTTTCATCATTCAAAGGTTCTGTTCTAACAATGGGAACATAACTTTCGCGCCTTCCCTCGGGATAGATGTTGTAGTCAGAAAACCAGTAGCGAATTTCTTCAAGATGCTTGTGTTTGTCTTCATCACGGATTTTTACTGCGAGATTGATAGCCTGTACGCCAGGTAATCTATCCTCGACCTCAAGCGAACCGACATATTCAGCATACTCATCGAAGTCGATATATTCAGAGCCTCTGAAATAACCCTGTACGCCATGCATGACCACAGTGTAGGTTTCAAGAAGGCTCTGAATGTTTTTCAGCGCACTGTCAGCACTGAACTCAAGCGCAGCTGTAATTTGTTCATTCTGTTGCAAGCGAATTTGTTGAGCCAGAGCAATACTTATCAACAGACCGACTGCCAAAACAATCACCGCAAAAACTGTCGGCACAAATCGATGCTGAATCAGCTTGTTAATAAATCTCAGATGTCGACCGGTTTTGACCATTCATTCGCTGCTGAAAACAAGGCTTTAAACAACATTATCACATCGAATAAAAAAAAGGCCCTGTCGTCGTGACAGAGCCTGTATTTTTGAAGCACTCATGCTAAGCATCAAGCCAACATTGTTCTCAAGTCCTCGAGTTCCTTAAGAATCTCACGAACAATCTGCTTTTTGTCAGAAGCTGAAATTTCCGGTTTTTCATCCGATTCAAGTCGTTGCCGAGCACCGCCAATGGTGAACCCCTGCTCATAAAGCAGGCCGCGAATTTCGCGAATCAGCACCACATCATGTCGTTGGTAGTAGCGACGGTTACCGCGTCTTTTTACCGGTTTTAGTTGTGAAAATTCCTGCTCCCAGTAACGCAAGACATGAGGTTTGACTCCACACAGCTCACTGACTTCACCGATGGTGAAATAGCGTTTGCCCGGTATCGCCGGCAACTCGTTATTGTTACTCGCTTCTAGCATAACTATCTACCCTCGCTTTGAGTTTCTGGCCAGGACGGAAAGTCACTACTCGACGCGCAGAGATAGGTATTTCCTCGCCAGTCTTGGGGTTACGACCGGGTCTTTCACTTTTGTCACGCAGTTCAAAATTACCAAAACCAGATAATTTGACTTGATCTCCACTTTCCAGAGCAGCACGGATTTCTTCAAAGAACATCTCTACCAGCTCTTTCGCTTCTCGTTTGTTGAAACCCAACTCTTCATAGAGCTGCTCTGTCATATCGGCTTTTGTGAGTGCCATGTTTTCCTCAGTTTATTCTTGTTTTGAGTCACAAAAACTCAGCTACGGATCACTGCTGCAACTGAACGCTCCAGCGTCTCAATGACTTGTTGCATCAGAGTGTCCACTTCTTCATCTGTCAGCGTACGCTCACCATGCTGAATATGAAAGGCCAGCGCGATACTTTTCTTGCCAAGCTCGACACCATCTCCGGTATATACGTCAAATACTTGAATTGACTTAAGAATATCAGAGTCGATCAGTTTCAGGCAATCTTGTATTTCCCCAGCATTAATCTGGTTATCAACCAAGATTGCCAGATCACGTCGTATGGACGGGAATCTGGACAGCGGTTTAAAGCTTGGTACTTGTGCCAATAGTGTCTGTTCAAGGGATAATTCAAACAGATACACCTTGGCCTGCACACCAAAGGATTTATTCAGGCGTGGGTGCAAAGCACCCAACCAGCCAATGGCTTGATCATTCTTGTAGATGCGCGCCGACTGTCCCGGATGTAAAGCATCATGTTGCTCGGCGATAAATTTAATCTCTCCCCCCCCCATTGCCAGGATTGACTCAACATCGGCTTTGATATCAAAGAAGTCGAGTTTTTCATCCTGGCTGGCCCATTGTTCAGGATAACGTTGCCCTGAGATCAATCCGGCAATGAACAATGGCTGATCAACATCAGGAAGACTGCCGTTAAAGACCCGTCCCAATTCAAACAGACGCACTCTATCCTGTTGGCGGTTAAGGTTATAGGTCAACGCCTGCATCAGTCCCGGCCACAAGGACAATCGCATCACAGACAAATCAGCTGAAATCGGATTTGCCAGAGCAATCGCTTCAACCTCATTACCCAATAACTGTTTTTGAATCGCAGGATCGACAAAGCTGTAGGTAATTGCCTCATGATAACCCCTATCAACCAACATTTGTTGCAGACGCTCCGTCAGCAATCGTGACTCGGAAATTTCTGTCGTCATCACTTTCCCAGATGGACGGGTTTGAGGCAGTTTGTCGTAGCCATACAGTCGCCCCAGCTCTTCGATCAAATCAACTTCAATGGATAGATCGAAACGAAACTCTGGTACGCGAACACGCCAGCCTGCGTCGGTTTCAGTGACTTGCATACCCAGCCGGCTAAGTTGTTCGCTCACAGTAGCCGCATCAATTTCGATACCCAGTACGCGTTTAATGCGTTGCGCTCGGAGCAAAATTTCTCTGCTTCCCGGTAAGTCTGCCACACTGCTTTTTTCAATCACTGGCCCTGCTTGACCGCCCACAATTGCCAACAACAAGGCCGTGGCGCGCTCCATGGCTTGAATCGGCAATGCAGGATCAACACCACGCTCAAAGCGATGTGAAGAGTCAGTATGCAGCCCATAGCTGCGGGCCTTTCCGGCAATAGCTTCTGGAACAAAGAAGGCAGATTCCAGAAACAGGTTTGTGGTTGCATCTTGCACACTACTGGCTTGGCCACCCATCACACCTGCCAGCGCCAGTGGACCTTTGGCATCGGCAATAAGCAAGCTGTCGGAATTCAGTTGAAGTGTCTGCCCATCAAGCAATAACAGTTGCTCATCAGCCTGGGCCCATCTGACTTCAATATTGCTGTTCAGTTTGTCGAGATCAAAGGCATGCATCGGTTGACCGAGCTCAAGCATCACATAGTTGGTGACATCGACAACCGGACCTAGACTGCGTAGACCGCTTCTTCTGAGTTTTTCCTGCATCCATAGTGGTGTTTCCTCAGCAGGATTTATTCCGGTAATGACTCGGCCGATATAACGGGGGCAAGCAGATGTTGCCTGCACGGTTACCGGAAATTGCTGTTGGTGACAGGCTAAAACAGGCGAAGTATCTGCGGGCGTCAAGTCAGTTCCTGTCAAAACGCCCACTTCCCTGGCAATACCTGCTACACCCAGACAGTCGCTTCTGTTGGGTGTCAGATCAACTTCAATGCTGACGTCATCTAGTTGAAGATATTCGCGAAGATCCGCACCTACAGGTGCATCCAGCGGCAATTCAAGCAAACCGTCTGCCGACTCAGCCAGTCCGAGCTCCTTGGCAGAGCACAACATGCCGAATGACTCAACGCCACGCAGTTTTGCTTTTTTGATTTTGAAATCACCAGGAAGCGTCGCCCCGACCACAGCAACAGGCACTTTCAATTCAGGACGAACATTAGCCGCACCACAGACAATATTCAATAGCTCGCTATCGCCGACATCGACTTCGCAAACACGTAATTTATCGGCATCCGGATGAGGCACAGCGCTACGAACGATACCCACCATGACATGACTGAAATCTCCAGCAACAGCTGTCACTGAATCAACTTCAAGGCCAGCCTGAGTCAATTTTTCGACCAGCGCATCAGTATCCAGGGCCGGATTCACCCATTCACGTAACCATTTTTCGCTAAACTTCATTGTCTTTTCTCATTTTCAACGAGGCTGATTGAGCGGTCGGCTTCAGGCAAACTGCTTCAGGAAGCGCAGATCGTTTTCAAAAAACAAGCGCAAATCATTGACGCCATAACGCAACATGGCAAGACGCTCAACGCCCATTCCAAATGCCAGTCCAAGATACTGTTCACTGTCGATACCGACGTGCTCAAATACCTTCGGATGCACCATTCCGCAGCCCAGTACTTCCAACCAGCCAGTATGACCGCAGACACGGCAACCTTTACCATTACACATCACGCACTCGATGTCCGCTTCAGCAGATGGCTCGGTAAACGGGAAATAAGATGGTCGAAAGCGAACATTGAGTGGACGCTCAAAGAAGGCTTGCAGAAAATCGGCCAGAATGCCTTTTAGATCGGTAAAGCTGACATTCTCATCAACCATCAGCCCTTCGACCTGATGGAACATCGGGGTATGGGTTAGATCCGAGTCACAGCGATACACACGTCCCGGCGCAATAATTCTGAGTGGTGGCGGCTGATCTTCCATAACACGAATCTGCACCGGAGAAGTATGCGTACGCAGCAATATCTCTGGATTGAAATAAAAAGTATCGTGCATCGCCCGCGCCGGATGACTCTCCGGAATATTCAGCGCCGTGAAATTGTGAGTCGCATCTTCAATTTCCGGCCCCTCCGCAATTTGAAAACCAAGATGGCGAAAATAACGATCAATCCGTTGCAATGTCCGTGTAACCGGATGTAAGCCACCCAGTCCACTACTTCTTCCCGGTAAGGTCACATCAACAGTTTCAGCAGCAAGTGCAGCCGCCAACGCCGCATCAGCAAGCAGCTTGCCACGGGTTTCGATCAAACCGCTGACGGTTTGCTTGGCAATGTTCACTTCCTTGCCAATCACTGGCCGCTGTTCATTACTGACACCCGCCAGCTGTTTCAGATAGGCGGTAATTTTGCCTTTTTTACCGAGATAATCGACTCGCACCACATCCAGTGATTGCAGCGAGTCAGCCGCTGCAATTTCCTGTTTGGCTGCCGCAACAATTTCATTTAAAGCCTGCAACTGTAATCCCAGTTCAGCCATAACTCCCCCAACCCGAGGCCATCGTCAGAAATAAAAAAGGGCCGACTGGCGGCCCTTGTGTACTAAGTCGGCATGATATGCATCGCTTGCCTGAAGCGATGACATTATTTTGCCAATGCAGCCTTTGCTTTTTCAGCGATAGCAGAAAATGCAGCAGCATCATGCACTGCGATGTCTGCCAGGACTTTACGATCGATTTCGATAGCCGCTTTTTTCAGACCGTCGATCATACGGCTGTATGACAAACCACACTCACGGGCTGCCGCATTGATACGGGCGATCCACAGGGTACGGAACTGACGTTTTTTCTGACGACGGTCACGGTAAGCATATTGACCTGCTTTGGTGACAGCCTGCACAGCTACACGATAGACATTCTTGCGACGGCCGTAATAACCTTTGGCCTGGGCAATAACTTTTTTATGGCGGGCGCGTGCTGTTACGCCGCGTTTAACTCTTGGCATCGGAAAACTCCTTGATTACAGATTAGGCAACATCTTGCGGACTGACAAATGATCTGCTTTGCAGATTGTCAGCGTAGAACGCAACTGGCGTTTCCGCTTGGTGCTTTTCTTGGTCAGGATGTGACTGGTAAACGCTTGAGCGCGTTTGAATTTTCCGCTACCGGTGCGCTTGAATCGCTTCGCAGCACCTCTGTGTGTTTTTAACTTGGACATTTAAAACTCCGCATTGTTAATTTTATATGGTTATTTTTTATTTCCAGGGGCCAAAACCATAATCATTTGCCGCCCTTCTTTTTTCGGGTGCTGTTCGATGACTGACAGTTCCTTGAGATCTTCAGCGACTCTTTCTAGCAACTTCAGGCCCAAATCCTGATGTGCCATTTCACGGCCACGAAAGCGCAAACTCACCTTCGCTTTATTCCCGTCTTCAAGGAAACGTACCAGGTTGCGTAGTTTTACCTGATAATCCCCTTCTTCGGTCCCAGGTCTGAACTTGACCTCCTTGACCTGTATTTGTTTTTGTTTTTTGCGAGCTAATGCTTTTTGCTTGCTTTCTTCAAACAAATACTTGCCGTAATCCATAATACGGCAAACCGGTGGCGTCGCCTGTGGGGCGATTTCCACCAAATCCAGATCGGCTTCTTCAGCCAGCTCCTGTGCACGGGCAAGCGGCACAATACCGAGTTGTTCTCCGTCAGCAGCAGTTAAGCGAACTTCTTTGGCTGTAATTTCAGCATTCAGCCGTTTTTGATCTGTAGCGATGTTGTTAATCCTCTGTTGTTGTCCGTCCGCGGCGGGCAATATCTTTATTTAATAGCTCAGCAAAGGCCTGAAGGGGCATTACACCCAAATCTTCACCTTTACGTGTACGGATTGCCACGGTGTTTTCTTGCGCCTCGCGTTCGCCTACGACTAGCAAATATGGAACACGGCGCAGTGTGTGCTCGCGTATTTTAAAGCCAATCTTCTCATTTCTCAAGTCTGTGTCAGCGCGAAAACCTTGCTGCACCAAATCTTCAGCGATTTTGCTGACGTAGTCACTCTGCTTGTCGGTGATTCCCATGACAACAACTTGCTTGGGCGCAAGCCAAGTCGGGAATGCACCCGCGTACTCTTCAATCAAGATGCCTATGAATCGCTCCAGCGATCCAAGAATCGCCCGATGCAGCATCACCGGTACTTGCTTTGAACCATCATCAGCAACATAGGTGGCGTCAAGTCGGCCTGGCATTGAAAAATCTACCTGAATGGTACCGCACTGCCAGATCCTGCCGAGACAGTCTTTTAACGAAAACTCGATCTTCGGCCCATAAAATGCGCCTTCACCTGGCTGAAGACCCCATTGCAGACCTTTGGCATTGAGCGCCTGCTCCAGCGCATGTTCGGCTTTATCCCAAACCTGATCACTGCCGACCCGATTTTCCGGACGAGTGGACAGCTTGATAATGATGTCGTTGAAACCAAAATCGGCATAGACACTCTGCAACAACTCAATAAAGGTCGAAACTTCAGGCTGTATTTGATCTTCTGTGCAGAAAATATGGGCATCGTCCTGTGTAAAGCCGCGCAGACGCATCAGACCATGCAAGGTGCCGGAAGGCTCATTACGGTGGCAAGACCCAAACTCAGCCATTCTCAGTGGCAAATCACGGTAACTTTTCAACCCCTGATTAAATACCTGCACGTGACATGGGCAGTTCATCGGCTTGATAGCGTAATCACGACTTTCCGAGTGCGTGGTAAACATCATGTCACTGAACTTGTCCCAATGGCCGGATTTTTCCCAAAGGGTACGATCCACCACCTGAGGCGTACGTACTTCCTGATAACCATTGCGACGCAACACATCACGGATGTAGTTTTCTACCTCACGATAGATACGCCAGCCATTGTCATGCCAAAAAATCATGCCGGTGGCGTCATCCTGGATGTGGAACAAGTCCAGACTTCTGGCCAGCTTTCGATGGTCGCGTTTTTCTGCTTCTTCCAGTCGATGCAAATAGGCTTTCAGCGCTTTTTTGTCATTCCATGCCGTGCCATAGACACGTTGCAGCATTTCGTTTTCAGATTTGCCACGCCAATAGGCACCCGCCAGCTTCATCAGTTTAAAGGCTTTCAGCTTGCTTGTGCTGGGGACATGGGGCCCACGGCACAAGTCCATGAAATCGCCTTGTCGATAAACAGAGAGGATTTCATCCTTGGGGATGTCTTCAATAATCTGCGCCTTGTATTCTTCGCCCATCTCGCGGAACAGATTGATTGCGGCATCACGAGGCATCTCTTCACGAATAACCTGCAGATCCTGCTTGACGATCGCTTCCATCCGCTGTTCGATTTTTGTTAAATCGTCTGGCGTAAAACCTTCTGGGTAGGAAAAGTCATAATAGAAGCCGTCTTCGATCACTGGACCGATCGTCACCTGGGCTTCCGGGAACAATTGTTTGACTGCCTGAGCCATCAAATGAGAGGTCGAATGACGAATAATATCCAGACCTTCTTCATCGCGGTCTGTAATAATGGCTACATCGGCATCTTGTTCGATGAGATGTGAGGTATCGACCAGCTTGCCATTGACTTTGCCTGCCAGCGCAGCACGCGCAAGGCCTGCGCCAATGTCGCTTGCAATATCAAAAATAGAAACAGGGTGATCGAACTGGCGTTGACTGCCGTCAGGGAGCGTGATTGAGATCATCAGAACATCCTTGGTTGTGGCCTATACGAGGGGCCTTCTAAACCAAAAAGCACCTGCAAGAGGTGCTTTTACGAGTATATCTGGTAGGCACGAGTGGATTCGAACCACCGACCCCCACCATGTCAAGGTGGTGCTCTAACCAACTGAGCTACGTGCCTGCCGTGAAGCGCGAAATTATACGCAGCCAATACCAGAATGCAAGGCTTTTATACCTTAACGAGTCGCCAGAACCTGTTGGGCATTCATCATCACCACTACTGGCAGCTATGCAACAACGACAGGCCCCAGAGCCAATGCGCGGACATGTTCCATTTCATCCCGTACTCTGGCGGCTTCTTCAAACTCAAGGTTTTGCGCATGTTTGTACATTGCCTGCTCAAGCTGCTGCAAGCGTTTGGCTAGTTGCTGCGGTGTCATCGAGGCATATTTGGCCTGTTCTTCGGCGACATTTGCCAGACGTTTCTTGTCGCCAGCAGATTTCGACTGGACTTGATCCATATTGGTACGAATGGCTTTTTTAACACCTTTGGGTGTAATGCCATGTGCCAGATTGTGGGCGATCTGTTTTTCGCGGCGGCGTTCGGTCTCACCCATGGCCCGCTGCATCGAGCCGGTAATTTCATCGGCATATAATATAGCCCGGCCATTCAAATTACGTGCCGCACGGCCAATGGTCTGAATCAACGAACGATCGCTGCGCAAGAAACCTTCCTTGTCGGCATCAAGAATGGCCACCAGCGACACCTCAGGAATATCCAGACCTTCCCGCAGCAGGTTAATGCCCACCAGCACATCAAATTCACCGAGACGCAGATCGCGAATAATCTCGACCCGTTCAACGGTATCAATATCCGAGTGCAGATAACGCACCTTGACGTTGTGTTCTCGCAGGTAATCGGTCAAATCCTCAGCCATGCGCTTGGTCAAGGTAGTCACCAGCACCCGCTCATCGACCGCAGCACGTTTTTTCACTTCAGAGAGCAAGTCATCCACCTGTGTAGCAACCGGGCGAATTTCTACCTGTGGATCAACCAGACCTGTCGGTCTGACCACCTGCTCGACAATGGTACTGGCATGTTCAGCCTCATATTTGCCGGGGGTTGCCGAAACAAAAATCGTCTGTGGTGCCAGTTTCTCCCATTCCTCAAACATCAAAGGCCGGTTATCCAGTGCCGATGGCAAACGAAAACCATAATCCACCAGAGTCTGCTTGCGTGAGCGGTCACCTTTATACATAGCACCGATCTGCGGCACCATGACGTGACTTTCATCAATAATGAGAATGGCATCATCCGGCAGGTAATCGAATAAGGTTGGCGGCGCCCCCCCTGCTGATCTGCCCGACAAATGTCTGGAGTAGTTTTCAATACCATTGCAATAACCCAGCTCCAGCAACATCTCGATATCAAAGCGGGTACGCTGCTCCAGCCGCTGTGCCTCGACCAGTTTGTTCTGGCTGTTGAGTTCTTCCAGCCGCTCTCGCAGTTCATCCTTGATTGCATCGACAGCCCGCAGAATATTTTCCCGTGGCGTTACATAGTGAGTTTTGGGGTAAATGGTAATGCGACTCAGGCGTTGCAGAATTTCACCGGTGAGCGGATCGAAATAACTGATCTGTTCAACTTCATCATCAAACATCTCAATACGCACAGCATCACGCTCGGATTCAGCCGGAAAAATATCAATCACTTCACCACGCACTCGATAAGTACCGCGACCCAGCTCCATGTCGTTGCGTGAATATTGCAGCTCAGCCAGTCGACGCAGAATATTGCGCTGATTGATGCGATCGCCCTGCACCAGATGCAATACCATTTCCAGATAGGCATCTTTCTCGCCCAGACCATAAATGCAGGAAACACTGGACACGATGATCGCGTCACGACGTTCCAGCATGGCCTTGGTTGCAGACAGACGCATTTGCTCTATCTGCTCGTTGACCGAGGCATCCTTGTCGATAAAAGTGTCCGATGACGGCACATAAGCTTCCGGCTGGTAATAGTCGTAATAGGAAACAAAATATTCCACCGAGTTGTGCGGAAAGAAATCCTTCATCTCGCTGTATAACTGCGCGGCAAGCGTCTTGTTGGGCGCCAGCACCATCATTGGCCGTTGAACAGCTTGCGCAACATTGGCAATGGTGAAGGTCTTGCCGGATCCGGTCACACCCAGTAGCGTCTGCCACATCTCGCCATTATTGAGGCCCTCGACCAGCGCCTTGATTGCTGTCGGTTGATCACCGGCCGGTTCAAACTCGCTGACCAACTGAAATTCTTTATTCATATCTATTTAGTGATACTCAAGATTGTCGTAACATTATGGTTTTCAGAACTTATTTGACGAAGGAACCACTTTGACTATCAAGCTCTCCCAGCGCGTCCAAAACATCAAACCGTCTCCTACCCTGGCTATCACCGCACGCGCAGCGGCACTTCGTGCTGAAGGCAAAGACATCATTGGTCTTGGTGCTGGCGAACCTGACTTTGATACACCGCAACACATTAAACAAGCCGCGATCACGGCCATTGACAATGGCATGACCAAATACACTGCCGTCGATGGCACTGCCGATTTGAAACAAGCCATCATCAAAAAGTTTTCCCGCGACAACGGATTATCCTACGAAGCGAATCAAATTCTGGTGTCTGTGGGCGGCAAACAGAGCTTTTTCAACCTTGCACAAGCCATGTTGGAAAGTGGTGATGAAGTCATCATCCCCGCACCGTACTGGGTATCATACCCTGATATGGTGTTACTGGCGGATGCCACACCCGTGATTATCGAAGGCCCGCAAGAAAATCGTTTCAAGATCACTGCGCAGCAGCTTGAACAGGCAATCACCGACAAAACCCGCTTGTTTGTCATCAACAGCCCTTCCAATCCTTCAGGTATGGCCTACACCAAAGCTGAATTGGCAGAGCTTGGTGAAGTCCTGCGTCGTCATCCACAGATCATCATCGCTACCGATGATATGTACGAGCATATCTACTGGGCCGATGAACCTTTTTACAACATCGTCATGGTTTGCCCGGATCTGTACGACCGCACCGTTGTAATGAACGGCGTTTCCAAAGCCTACTCAATGACAGGCTGGCGAATTGGCTATGCTGCTGGACCGGCAAACCTTATCGGCGCCATGAAAAAAATTCAGTCGCAAAGCACCTCTAACCCCACCTCGATTTCTCAGGCAGCATCAGTGGAAGCCCTGAATGGCGATCAAACCTGCATTCAAACCATGCTGGTCGAGTTCAAAAAACGTCACGACTATGTGGTAGATCGCCTCAATCAAATTGCAGGTATCAATGCACTGTCCGCTGACGGCACTTTCTATGTGTTTCCGGACATCAGCGGTGTGCTGGCTGCCCGTGACGATCTTCAAGACGATCTCGAATTTGCCGAAGCCTTGCTCGTGGAAAAAGGTGTCGCCGTGGTCCCGGGAACCGCTTTTGGCCTTAAAAACCACATTCGCCTGTCGATTGCGACCAGCGAAACCAACCTGAAAAATGCACTGGATCGTATTGCCCAGTTTATCGAGGGATAAAAAAGCCGATACGGGGTTGACCCTCATGGGTCGAACCTCTATCATACGCATCTTTCTGTTCCCCGATAGCTCAGTTGGTAGAGCAAATGACTGTTAATCATTGGGTCGCTGGTTCGAGTCCAGCTCGGGGAGCCAAAGAATACTGAAGCCTCAGATGTGAATAACACTGAGGCTTTTTTGTTTGTTCAATTTTCAGTGCTTATAGCTGCCGCACATATTACTCTCCCGACAGGCAACTTGCCTGCTACAGCCTACTGATACTGTTAGACTTGATTAGTTGGCTCATTTGCCAATCGCATCCCGAAACCCGCGTGGAGCATGAATGAACGGTCGTTACGACACTGAACAACTGACATCCGACATTCAGAATGATGACTCAATTCTGGACAGCCTGAATCGTTTCCTGGTGCCACTACGCAGTGCCGGTCCCCGTCATGCCAGTCGGCGCATGGATCAATTCCTCGATATTCTCGAAGCCGAACCGGCGCTGGCCGCCAATATTGGTGAACGCTTTCATCTGTGGCTGGTGGAACTCAATCTGTATCCGGCCATGGTCAGCCTGGGTATTTTCTCGCGCCGTGGCTTTCTGGTTGAGTTTTTTACCCGGCTCTATGACAAGCTCAATCCGCCACCGGTGGATCAGGAAAGCTCCCGCGATGTACTGAAATTATTGTTCAATCGCGAATCTGACAGCGAATGGCTGGCCACGGTTACGAATGAGCAATGGCTGCGTTTGCATCAAATCCTGTTACAAAACACCCCGGAAGAAACACTCAAGGCATCGACAAGCCATTTCCGTCAACAATGTCTGTATGCGCTGGAAATGCTCGCTATCTGGGTTGCCGCAGAAGAGCTGGAACCAGAGCTGATGCGTATTGATCGACGGCTGATTGATATCGATTCGGCATTTATTGGCTTGCAGAGAGAAGTTAATCTTTATGTACAAGCTGAAATCACTCGACTGGTCGATGCCGAAGCCGAGACTTACGAACCGGATCATATCTGGGTGATGATCGATCAATGCCGTGCTCAAGTCACAAGACTACGCCGCAAAGGTGCGGGCGCAGCCGGTTCATCTGTCTCGGTAGCACATCTGCTGGAACGTCTGGAACAAACGCTGGATCGTATCGAAGAACTATTGGCCGTACTCACCACCGGTGATAACGAGGCAAAACGGCAAAAAAGTCTGGCCCTCTGGCAATCACTGGTCATTGCCACTACTGAAAAAAACAGCCTGTATTCCTTGTTTCGCAACAGCCTGGGCATGCTGTCACGCAGTATTACCCAGAACAAAAGTGATCATGGCGAGCACTATATCGCACGCAGTAAAACCGCCTATTTCGCCCTGTTCCGCTCGGCGGCCGGTGCCGGCTTTATCGTTGCGCTAATGGCTTTATTGAAAATCAATATCGAGGCGATGCAACTGACGCCACTCAAAGAAACTGTGCTGGTCAGTCTAAATTACGGACTGGGCTTTGTCTTGATTCACATGCTGCATTTCACCATTGCCACCAAACAGCCAGCAATGACTGCCGCCAGTTTTGCCGAACAGGTCAAACGCGGTGAAAATGGTCGCGCCGTTCATAAAAAGCTGGCCAGCCTGCTGATTGATGTAAATCGTTCGCAGTGGGCAGCGGTCTGGGGCAATATCTCAACGGCAGTATTGTTGGCGGTGTTTATCAGTGTCGGTTTTTTCTGGTTGCGAGGCGAACCGTTGCTGGACAATGCAACAGCCAGTTACCAACTCAATTCCATCACGCCGATTAGTGGCCTGGCCTTGTTTTATGCTGCTATTGCCGGTGTCTGGCTGTTCTGTTCAGGCATTATTGCCGGCTATTTTGATAATCGTGCCGATTACCTGGAACTGCGCATGCGACTACGTTACCACCCTTTGCTGCGTGGCTGGCTGAAAGCGTCCTATCGGGAGAAACTCGCCGATTATTTACATGAAAATTACGGCTCGCTGGCCGGTAACTTTATGTTTGGTGTTTTGCTCGGCTCAACCGGCTATATCGGCTATTTATTAGGCTTACCACTGGATATTCGCCATGTGGCCTTTTCCTCAGCCAATCTGGGTTACAGCGCGCTGAGCAGTTCGCTGGGCATATTCGAATTTCTGCTCTATCTGATTTATGTATTGATGATTGGCTTTGTAAATCTTTGGGTGAGCTTCACGCTGGCATTACTGGTCGCACTCCGTTCGCGCGGCACTCGTATCAGCCGACTCCCCGCATTGCTCTCCAGCATCTGGGATCAAAGCCGCGAGAACCCGATTCGACTGTTTTTCCCAGTGACTCTACTAAAAGAAGCTCTGAAAGAAGATAAGGATAGCGATCACTGAAACACTGATTCATACACAGAACAGATTCGCAATCAGTTCGTCGTATAGGTAGAATTTCGCATTCGATTTTCATAATTGTGCGAGGCAAGAATCCGCAATGGCTCAATACGTTTACAGCATGAATCGCGTGGGCAAAATCGTGCCGCCCAAGCGCGAAATCCTCAAAGATATTTCCCTGTCGTTTTTCCCCGGCGCCAAAATCGGTGTACTGGGTTTGAACGGTGCCGGTAAATCCACCCTGCTACGCATTATGGCTGGCATTGATACCGACATTATCGGTGAAGCCCGGCCGATGCCCGGCATCAAGGTCGGTTATTTGCCACAAGAACCCGAGCTGGACGACAGTAAAACCGTCCGCGAGGTGGTGGAAGAATCAGTCGCCGATGTCAAAGGCGCGCTGGCCGAACTGGATGCAGTCTATGCCGCCTATGCCGAGCCGGATGCCGACTTTGATGCACTGGCCAAAAAACAGGCCGAACTGGAAAACCTGATTACCGCCAAAGACGGTCACAATCTGGACAATGCGCTGGAACGTGCCGCTGATGCTTTGCGTCTGCCCCCCTGGGATGCCAAGGTCGGCGTATTGTCGGGTGGTGAACGTCGTCGTGTAGCTTTATGCCGACTGCTGCTGGATAACCCGGACATGTTGCTGCTCGACGAACCGACCAACCATCTGGATGCCGAATCCATCGCCTGGATTGAACGCTTCCTGCAGGAATATCCCGGCACTGTGGTCGCCATTACCCATGACCGTTACTTCCTCGACAACGCCGCCGGCTGGATTCTGGAACTGGATCGCGGTCGCGGCATTCCGTATGAAGGCAATTACTCCTCCTGGCTGGAGCAAAAGGAAAAACGTCTGACCCAGGAAGCCAAGGAAGAAGCCTCTCACCAAAAAGCCATTCAGGCCGAACTGGAGTGGGTGCGTCAGGGTGCCAAAGGACGTCAGGCCAAATCCAAAGCGCGTTTGAAACAATTCGAAGAAATGAATTCCCGCGAATTCCAGAAACGCAACGAAACCCAGGAAATTTATATTCCACCGGGCCCACGCCTTGGCGACAAAGTGATTGAACTGAAAAACGTCACCAAATCCTACGGCGACAAACTGCTGTTTGAAAACCTGGATCTGTCGATTCCACCCGGTGCGATTGTGGGCATTATCGGCCCGAACGGTGCCGGTAAATCCACCCTGTTCCGCATGATTACCGGCGAAGAAAAACCGGACAGCGGTGAAATCGAAATCGGCAGCACCGTGCAACTGGCCTACGTCAACCAATCTCGTGATTTGGACGGCAGCAAAACCGTATTTGAAGAAATCTCTGATGGCAGCGATGTGATTCAGGTCGGCAATTATCAAACGCCGTCCCGTGCCTATTGTGGTCGATTCAACTTCAAAGGCTCGGATCAGCAGAAGTTTGTTAAAGACCTGTCCGGCGGTGAACGCAACCGGCTGCACATGGCCAAACTGCTCAAAGAAGGCGGCAACGTACTGCTGCTCGACGAACCGACCAACGATTTGGATATCGAAACCCTGCGGGCACTGGAAGAAGCCCTGCTGGCCTTCCCTGGCTCAGCCGTGGTCATCTCGCATGATCGCTGGTTCCTGGATCGTATCTGTACCCATATCATCGCCTATGAAGGTGACTCCAATGTGGTGTTCTTTGAAGGCAACTACTCCGATTACGCCGAAGACTACCGCAAACGTTATGGCAAAGATCACCAGCCGGAACGCATCAAATACCGGCGCATGAACTAAGCCGATAAGCAAAAGCCCCGCTCAATGAGTGGGGCTTTTTTCTGACTTTTAGATGACAAGCTCTCTGCATGCACAAGTGCAATGAATCACTCCGTGTTTATCGGAAGCTGACTTTCTTGAGAGTACTAGCTAATTGGCATAGGTTTGGCCGATAATTTTGTGGGAATCCCTCAAGGTAGAACCCCTTCGTACACCCTTTTGACTTCAGCAAACTTAGTCACGCTCTCTAGGTGGGTTAAGGTTGTGAGTTTCATCGAGTGGCTGAAGTTTCGTAGCGGAACATGGGTTACCACCGTGTGAAGAGCCAAAGGCCTACCTAATTGAAAAAGATAATAGAGCTCAGATGACGTAGATGCTTTACCGGCCTGCTTCTCTGTGATGGCATGACGTGGCAATATCGATACCCCCTTAACTGGCCACACTTTCTCTATTTGCTTCGTGCCTGCATTCAGCTTTGATGGAGTTGCTAACGCTAAATAGCGAATCTCTTCAGCGATATGAATACCAGCTTTCCCCTCCAGCTGTGCAATAGAAGTATGTTTTATGTGATACCACTGTGCTGTACCTTCCTCAAACATTTCATGGTAACCATTTGCACGGCCGCGCTGCGGCCCCAAAGCTGCGGTTAAGGTTAGATCGGGATACATCACTTGCTGCATACCGTAATGCGGTATGCGTGCGGCTTCTTGTACATAAAGCCTCTCCGCCATACCGGTCACAGGGTACATGGCCTCATCACCTTGCGCTGTTCGTTTACACGGGCCTGTCCCAATTTGCGCTTGTAAAAACTTCAACAACCATTGATGACCGGAATAACTTTTCTCATTTTGGCTAGGCAGCAGAGCAAATGCGCCAACACCAACTTCTTCAATCGCAGTGGCATATGGATTTTGTTCAGTCGCTTGATTAAAAAAGCCAGGGTATAACGCAAAGGCACCAAATACAGGGCGACTTTTCTTTGTGAGTTGGTTTGTGGTTGAATTTGATTGCGACTCGGAAAAGCGTATTAACGCATCCCGATAGCGGTGCATTTGGTTAATGGCATCGTCTGGAACGTAATCAGTACCTTCAAGATCTTCATTGTTATCATCAAAACGGTTTAGTTCGGTTTTAATGCGGTACTTGGCATCAAACAACCAAATGAACTGTTGTTCATCGCCTGTGTCGGTTGATTTGGGCAAGGTAACTTCCAACACAATATCAGGTTCCTGATTCACTAAATACGAGCGTATCGACTTGCCTTTTTTTGTGAATTTGGGCTCATGTGCCAGCCTTGCCATCACGCCATCAGAGCGTTTAAAACGAAATGCACCAGCAAAACCATCTTCTAGCTGGTATTCGAAAAAGTCATTTTGTGTCAGCTTAGTTGCACTGTTTTCCACCAATTCAAAGCCAAGGTCCTGCTCTAAAATCTGCTTCAAACACAAAAAGCACCACACTTCATAAATCTCGGCTACCGACTTCATCGAAATGCTCGTCTGATTGCCAAACACATCTAAATAAAATCTTAGCTCTTGCCACACACGGTACACTGCGCTGTAACCCGTTTTTTGCTGTAGCACTAACGACTCACGGCTTGAACCTGAGTAAGCGCCAACCTCTTTCAGAAAACTTTGACTTAATACTTTTTGCAGCGGCTGTTGCCAGCTATGTAACTCGTTTAAAAAGGAATCCGACAATCGTTGGCGCTCTGGCGCTTGGTTACTTTGCCTGAGCTTGTGTTCAAACTCCGCTAATTGCCGCTTGCTTTTACTCACCGCCATTTTGATAAAGCGATTTTCTGGAGTATCGACACACAGTTGCTTTTTTTCGACTGCGTAGCGTTTATCGTACTGGCCATCAGCAAAGTCTTGCTTGACTTGCTCCGCTAACTTATGTGGCAAACGGCCTTTTAATTTGGCCGCTTTAATATTGGCAACCGTCGGTTGCAAACGGCTATGAGGTGCGGCACAAATCACTTTTAAGCCTTGCTCAAAGCGCTCCCGTAATGCGGCAAAATTAGCCAACCACATCAGTGGAAAATGCCCACGATGCTGGCTAGTTGCTGTGTCTTGTTCTGTTTTTTCTACCAAACTAAAGCGCCAAAGGGGGTAAACTTTGTCAATCGCTTGGTACATAGCAGGCAAGTCTTGTTGCAGGGCCATTTTGGTTGGCAGCACTTCAAACGCAATATGCTGAGTCTGTGTTTTGCCATTCAGCTCAAAGGTGAGTGGCAAGCGCAACCAACCCACATCATTGCCGGTGTTGATGGTGCCGGTTAAACGTGCGGGCACCACGCCCCTTGCGGTTTTTACTTCGGGGACAAAACGAAACGCCTCATTCACGCTTTGGCTGCGGTGAGTTAATCGCGCATTAGACACGTCGCTAAAAAATACCCACTCAAACTGGTACTGAGTATTCTCAAAAAACAGCGGGGAATTTAATGTCAGCTCAGCGTGTTTCGCAAAGCCATTGGCAACTAGGTCGTTTTCGGCTAAGTCACTTTCATCTAAGCCACTTTTGTCTAAACCGTCTGCAACTAGCCCTTGCGGTTCAATAGCGTTGCTCAGTTCAGCCGCAGGCGCAAAGCGCAATTCGTAGCTAGGTTGTGCATGATTAGCGCTCGCCCTGTGCGCCATTGTATTCTGGTACACGCTCAGCCGCTGGCTAATATCATTCGCCCAGACCGAAAACTCAAAGTCAGGGGTTTGTAATCGTACTAACTCCGGCATTCCTTACCACTCCTTACACCATCGCTGTACGGGTTTTGCTTATGGGTTGCATTCATTGCAGAAGGCATCAAACAAAACCAACCCATTAAGGCCAGAAACTGGTGAAGGTGGCACTGGCTAGTCGATCGCTCATCCACTGCAACTTAGTTTTTGAACGGCAAGGTATGCGAAGTACTTTTTCCTCATCAGTTGCGCCATCGGCCACGATTTTCTCCCGATACAAGTCAGGGCGTTGATTGGTTTCGTCTGTTTCAGACGCTAACCAAATGGGGGCTAACTGATCTGCTAGCACAGCGCTAAGTTCTTCCAGCAAATCCTTGCGATTTGATGTAGTCAGTTTGTCGGTATCGCCTTCAATACGCGGCAGAACCTTACACATCATAATATCGTCCCACACGGCTTTGAGTGCAAGGTCATCTTGTGGTTGGCTACAGGCAACAGCGAGGAGTAATTCGTTAAGGGCGCGAAACGCGAGCTCAAAAGGCGTGTTTCTCAAGACTGAATTCACTTCATTCAAAAAGCTAACTGTTGCAGTACCTGCATTGATTTTTCCACCGCCTTTGCTTTCAACTTCAAAGTCGACATCCGCTCTACTGGCGTGGGACCAAATAGGGTAGCTTAGCCGTTTATTGCAGCTGGTTGGCGTGAAAAAGTCATTATAGTCGTTAGGGAAAAACGCACCAAAATCAAAGCTCAGGGCACGGTCAATCACTTTGCGTGAAAAGCCATGGGTGGTTTCATCCATATTCACCGTGCCTGCGACCAGCAGGTTGAAAGGGATGCCTAAACCATATTGGCAAATATGTGCCCAGAGTTCATCGAATTGCGCATCATCAAAGCCTAGCACTTCGCGCAGCTTTTCTTTATCCGCTACTTCTTTAACAGTGGCAGGTTTTAATAACGCATCACTGCTGTAGGTAAAGCTATCACCTGTCCAACACCATTCGCGAGTTTCCAGCACCGACAAATAATCAGCAAAATACTGCTCTACAGGGGCAAGGTTCATTTCATCTAAGCACAACCAGTAAGGTAATACCTGCTCAAGCGCATCACGTTCGCCTGTTACTACTAAGCGCTCGCCTTGGTCTTCGCTATCTTGAACTTCAACGTTTAAGCCGCTATCAGCAATGGCACGCCATGCTTTAGCAATAAACTGCAATACATCGGTGGTGATATATTCAGCTTGGCCTTCTTTTCCGAGGCGCGAGATATAACCAAGCAAATCGCTCGGCTCATGCCAATCTGGACGTACCGATGTTAAACAATAAGTTTCAGTAAACTGCCCTGAGGTTTTCGCTTGTTCACGCACAAAGCGGGTTTTACCTGTGGCTGAGATGCCTGCGAGAAGGAGGAATTGTTTGGATAAGCTAGTATATGAATTGGAATGCTCTTCAGCCAAGAACTCAGCTAGTTTTTTGCAAGCTGCACTATACATAGAATTACCACTTTTATCGGCTTGCAACCATTCAGCTACTTGCTCAAGCTCCCTTAACGCATCCAAGACTTGTCCAGATTTTAATTGATAAAAACTGTTTACATTTACGCCAATTTTATTTATGTA
>JAFIFW010000001.1 GCA_020831825.1 Methylophaga sp.
TTGTTCACGGCCTATAGCGGCATCGCGGCTGGTCTTTTTTGCCTCAACCACAGCTAATGGCTTGCCATCTTTGCCTAACAATACGTAATCACTGAATTGATGACCTTCGTATTGTGTGCGAGCTTCCTTAACCCCCTCGGCAAGTGGTACAAGTATGTCAAATTCCTCAATAACTTGAGTCGGGTCAGAAACGTCCCAACCTGATAAAGCAAGTTGCTTGTCAATTAAGTCGGAACGGGTTTGACTCTCAGAATGTGTCATCCTTAACCCAATTTTTCAGTAGAAATGATCATTTGGTAAATGAATTTTTATACTGTGAAGTTAGCATAGCGAGCAGGATAAGCCCATATCAATAATAAGATAAGACGTAACCATAATCATAACTATTGAAAGATTTAACACCAGATTTCTTGGAATATTTTCTGATAAGCATAGGTACATTTTTGGCGAGGAAAAAACAGAAAAAGCCCCAACACTTTTCAGCATTGAGGCTTTGATATTCTGATGGTGCCCGGGGCCGGAATCGAACCGGCACGCCCAAAAGAGCGAGAGATTTTAAGTCTCTTGTGTCTACCAATTTCACCACCCGGGCAACAAGGGCGGGATCATACACCAGCCACCGCGCTTGAGAAACTGTTAAATCGCCTTGGAGAATCGGGATTGCTGATGTTGCAGGCTGTAGCGGTCAAAAGCCATGCAGATATTACGGATCAGCAGTCGGCCGGCGGCCAGTACCCGAATGTGTTTTTCATCAAACTCCAGCAGCTTGTCATTGGAAAATTGACGCAAGGCTGGCAGGGCATCGACAAAGTAGCTGAAAAAGTCATAGCCGAGCTGGTTTTCGATGGCTTCAATGTCGAGCGCGAAGTCACATATCAGCCGGGTAATAACGGTTCTGCGTACCTTGTCGTCGCGGCTGAGCAGATAACCCCGCATCACCGGTAATTGATCGGCATTCACCTGTTGTTGATACAGTCCTAGCTCGCGCTGATTCTGGATATAGGCATCAGCTACACTGCCGATTGAGGTCATGCCCAACCCGATCAGGTCACAATCGCCATGGGTCGAATAGCCCTGAAAGTTACGGTGCAGTCTGCCGGCGCGTTGGGCAATGGCCAGTTCGTCATCGGGTTTGGCGAAGTGATCCATGCCGATATAGACATAGCCGGCCTCGGTCAGTTGGTCGATGCTTTGATACAGGATGTCCAGCTTTTCATTGGCAGAGGGTAAGTCTTCACTGCGGATTTGTCGTTGGGTTTTAAAGCGCGCAGGCAGATGGGCGTAGTTGAACACCGATAAGCGGTCGGGCTGGGCTTTGATGATTTTGTCCAGGGTTTTCCGGAAGCTGGTGACTGTCTGATGGGGCAGGCCGTAGATCAGGTCGATACTGATCGATTTGAAGCCATTGTCGCGTGCGGCATCGAGAATGCTCAGGGTTTGCTGTTCACTCTGGATACGATTGACTGCTTGCTGCACCTGCGGGTCAAAGTCCTGCACACCAAGGCTGAGGCGGTTAAAGCCCAGCTGGCGTAACAGTTCGATGCGTTGCGGATCGGCTTCTCGCGGGTCGATTTCAATGGAAAAGTCAGCGCTATCGTCAGCGGCCAGGTTGAAATGCTGGCGGGTGACGGCCATCAGCTCGGTCATTTGTTCGGCATTGATAAAGGTCGGTGTGCCGCCGCCCCAGTGCAGTTGTTGTACTTGCCGGTTACGGTCAAACAGTGCTGCTTGCATGGCAATTTCCCGATGCAGGCTGGCCAGATAGGGCTCGGCATGACGGCGGTTGTTGGTAATGATTTTATTGCAGGCACAGTAATAGCAAACGGTGTCACAAAACGGGATGTGCAGGTACAGCGATAACGGTTTTCCAGAGGCGTTGGATTGTTCCACCTGGGTCAGGTAATCATCGGTGGTAAAAGTTTCGCTGAATTCAACCGCGGTCGGATAGGACGTGTAGCGAGGTCCACTGATATTGTAACGACGAATCAGTGATTCGTTGAATAATTCACTTGCTGACATGGCACTGCTCCGGAACGCTCAGGCAATGCTGAATTATAGGCGCGGAGTGTGACAGGAATATGGCTAAGGCGGCTGATCTTGATCCAGATCAACCGGGGAAGCGTTTTTCCTCTTCCGGGTGGGCGCCCATGCGATCAAAATGTGCCTGAATAATCGGCAATACTTCACTGACATCGTCGACGATGTGGAACAGTTCCAGATCCTCTTCTTCGATACAGCCTTCATTGAGTACCCGAGCTTGCAACCAGTCAATCAGTCCACTCCAGAATTCGCTGCCGTACAGAATGACGGGAAAGTGGCGAATCTTGCCGGTCTGGATCAGGGTCAGGGATTCAAAAAATTCGTCCAGCGTGCCAAAACCACCCGGAAATACCACATAGCCGATGGAGTACTTTACAAACATCAGTTTGCGGACAAAAAAGTAGCGGAAACTCAGCCTGATGTCTTGCTGCGGGTTGGGTTTTTGTTCGTGAGGCAGTTCGATATTAAGGCCGACAGAGTGTGCACCGTTTTTAAAAGCGCCTTCATTGGCTGCCTGCATAATGCCGGGGCCGCCGCCGCTGATCACTGAAAAACCGGCAGTGGAGAGTTGTTTGGCGACTTCGATGGCTGCCTGATAATAAGGCGAGGTCTCGGGAAGGCGGGCACTACCAAAAATGGACACTGCAGGCCCCAGTTCATTGAGTGTTTCAATGCCATCAATCAGCTCAGACTGAATGCGAAATACTCGCCATGCTTCCGATGTTTTCAGGTCTTCCACGATAGTCCCATGTTTATCCGCCAGATCCGCCAAAATAAATAAAAGCGGTGGTGTTTGCAATTCAGATGTGCCGATGAACCGAACGTTTTGTGTTCAGATATCAGTGCGTCTGCGTTATCATTTTGTGTTTATTTCAGCATATATGGCAGGCAATGATGAAGGTTTTGGTGATTGGTGGTGGTGGTCGTGAACATGCACTGGCGTGGAAACTGCGTCAATCGCCACGTTGCACAGCGGTTTATGTTGCACCCGGCAACCCTGGCACATTGGCAGAGCAGGGCATGGAAAATGTCGCGATTGAGGTGACAGATATCGCTGGACTGGTGGCTTTTGCCAAACAGCAAGCCATTGATCTGACCGTGGTTGGCCCGGAAGTGCCGCTGGTACTTGGTGTTGTTGATGCTTTTCAGCAGGCAGGTCTGCGCTGTTTTGGCCCGAGTCAGGCTGCCGCACAACTTGAAGCCTCCAAAAGCTTTACCAAGGATTTTCTGGCGCGGCATCAGATCCCGACCGCTGCCTACCAGGTGTTCACTGAAATTGAACCTGCACATGCCTATATCACCGAGCAAGGTGCGCCGATAGTCGTTAAAGCCGATGGTCTGGCCGCAGGCAAGGGTGTGATTGTGGCGCAGACGGTCGAAGAGGCTAAAGCTGCTGTCAGCGATATGCTGGCCGGCAATGCCTTTGGTGAGGCGGGTCACCGGGTCGTGATTGAAGAATTCATGCGTGGTGAAGAAGCCAGCTTTATTGTCATGGTGGATGGTGAAAATATTCTGCCGCTGGCAACCTCGCA
Organism: Methylophaga sp.; assembly: GCA_020831825.1. Lineage (GTDB taxonomy): Bacteria > Pseudomonadota > Gammaproteobacteria > Nitrosococcales > Methylophagaceae > Methylophaga. Next base: position 3,573 of record JAFIFW010000001.1, read on the forward strand.
GGATCACAAGGCACGCGATAATGGTGACCAAGGTCCAAACACCGGTGGCATGGGCGCTTATTCGCCAGCACCTGTGGTGACTCAGACGGTGCATGAACGCATTATGCAGCAGGTGATTGAGCCGACCGTCAAAGGTATGGCGGCTGATGGCAGGCCTTACACAGGCTTTTTGTATGCGGGTCTGATGATCGATGATGCTGGTCAACCACGTGTGGTTGAATACAACTGTCGTTTTGGTGATCCGGAAACCCAACCCATCCTGATGCGTTTGAACTCCGATCTGCTGGAATTATGTGAAGCAGCGCTTGATGGAAAATTAGACGAAGTTGATGCCGAATGGGATGAACGTGCGGCGGTTGGTGTGGTGATGGCTGCGGGCGGTTATCCTGATGATTACCGTAAAGGTGATGTGATAAGCGGCCTTGACCAGGTACCTGCAGATTGCAAAGTATTTCATGCCGGCACAGCCATGCAAGATGGCCAGGTTGTCACCGCAGGTGGCCGGGTGCTGTGTGTGACCTCATTGGGTGATAGCGTGGCTGAGGCACAAGCTAATGCCTATCAGGCAATCACACACATTAACTGGCAGGACGCCTATTTCCGTACAGACATCGCCTACAGAGCCATTGCCCGAGAGCAAGCTGGAGAATAAACCTCACCGTTTCAGGAGGCAGTCTGAATGTCTGTAGCTCACCCTATCATTGCAGTGACAGGTTCATCGGGGGCGGGAACCTCCTCTGCCAAGCAGGCATTTGATGATATTTTCCGTCGCGGCGATATCAATCCGATGGTGATACAGGGTGACAGCTTCCATCGGTTTGATCGCGAGGAGATGCGTGCTGAGGTTGCAAAAGCCGAGGCTGAAGGCAAAACCCTGACGCATTTTGGTCCTGAGGCCAATTGTCTGGAGCGGCTGGAAGCGTTATTTCAGCGTTATTCTGAAATGGGCCGTGGTGTTTACCGACACTATATTCATGATGAGTCAGAGGCAGTCAAATTCAATCAACCGCCTGGCACATTTACGCCATGGCAAGAGATTGAAACGGACAGCGATCTGCTGTTTTATGAAGGACTGCATGGCGGTGCGGTGACCGATCAGGTCAACATCGCGCAATATGCCGATTTGCTGATTGGTGTGGTGCCGGTGATCAATATCGAGTGGATCCAGAAAATCAAACGCGATTGTGCCAATAGAGGTTATTCGCAGGATGCCGTGGTCGATATTATTCTCAAGCGAATGCCGGATTATATCCACCATATAACGCCCCAGTTTTCGCGTACCCACATTAATTTTCAGCGAGTGCCGCTGATCGATACTTCAAACCCTTTTGTGATGCGCGATATACCTTCAGCGGATGAGAGTCTGGTGGTGATTCGTTTTAAAGATCCCAAAATGGCCGACTTTCCTTACTATCTGACCATGCTCAAAGATGCATTTATGTCTCGCCCCAACAATATGGTAGTACCTGGCGCCAAAATGGGGCTGGCAATGGAAGTGATTTTGACACCTTTGATCGAACAGATGATGTTCAGCAAGCGGCAACAGGCCTGAGCATTTTTGTTGTTTGTTTACGACTAGAAAAAACTCGAACGACCCTTTTGGAGTGTTAAATGAAAATCAGTCAGTGGCGATTGCGTCAGGCACTACATGCTTTGAATAGTGGAGGCGTCATTGCCTATCCGACCGAGGCTGTTTATGGCCTGGGCTGCGATCCCATGGATGAGGATGCGGTCCTGCGAATTTTATCGTTGAAGCAGCGGCCTATCGAAAAAGGCATGATCTTGGTGGCTGCCGATTTTAATCAGCTACAGGATTTTATCCTGCCAGTTTCAGCAGACTTGTTGGCACAACTTGAAAAGACCTGGCCGGGTCATGTCACCTGGCTGTTGCCGGTTCGCTCCGATGTGCCTGAGTTTTTGACCGGGGCACATGACACGTTGGCCGTGAGGGTCACCGCCAATCCGCAGACTGCGGCTTTATGTCGGGCATTTGGCGGCCCGATTGTTTCGACCAGTGCCAATATTTCAGGTCTGCGACCTGCCAGAAACAGTCATCAGGTCCATTGGCAGATACCAGAAGTCGATTATGTGATGCCCGGTGCCTGCGGCGGCGCGTTGCAGCCTTCCACCATTCGAGATGCCCGAACAGGAGCTGTGCTGCGATGAGTCCTCTCGATATTGATGAAGTACGCCGTTATTTTATGGCGTTGCAGGATCGTATCTGTACTGAACTATCGCAGCAGGACGGTAAGGCAACCTTTATGGAAGATAACTGGCAACGTGACTCAGGCGGCGGTGGTCGAACTCGCGTGCTGACCGATGGGGGCGTATTTGAGCAGGGTGGCGTTAATTTTTCTGAAGTTTATGGCGACAGTCTGCCTGCTTCTGCGACCGCCAGTCGGCCAGAACTGGCCGGGCGAAGTTTTCGTGCCATGGGCGTTTCACTGGTGATTCACCCGCACAACCCTTATGTGCCCACTTCTCATGCCAATGTCCGGTTCTTTGTCGCAGAAAAAGCCGGTGAACCGGCAATCTGGTGGTTTGGTGGAGGTTACGACCTGACACCCTACTATGGCAATGATGAAGATGTGATTCACTGGCATAACACCGCCAAGCAGGCTTGTGACGCATATGGCGATACGGTCTATAACGACTATAAACGCTGGTGCGACGAGTATTTTTATCTCAAACACCGTGACGAGCCGCGAGGCGTCGGCGGTTTGTTTTTTGATGATCTGAACACCCCGGACTTTGATGCCTGTTTTGCATTGGTCAGAAGTGTGGGGGATAGCTATCTGAGCGCTTATCAACCCATCGTACAGCGCCGCAAGGACACACCTTATGGTGAGCGTGAGCGAGACTTTCAGCTCTACCGACGTGGCCGTTATGTTGAGTTCAACCTGGTTTACGACCGCGGTACGTTATTTGGTCTGCAATCCGGTGGACGCACCGAGTCGATATTGATGTCACTGCCGCCGCTGGTGAAATGGCGCTATAACTGGCAACCAGAACCCGGTAGTGCTGAGGCAAGGTTGTATGAGCGTTACCTGAAACCCCGGGATTGGTTGAACTAGTCTTCGGTTGCCAGTGAAGCCAGCTGATCCGCCTGATATTCACTGATCAGGGGTTCAATGACCTGATCCAGCTGACCTTCCATCACTTCCGCCAGTTTATATAAGGTCAGGTTGATGCGGTGGTCGGTGATTCGCCCCTGAGGGTAATTGTAGGTACGGATGCGTTCGCTACGATCACCACTCCCTACCAGCAAACGGCGGGTTTCAGCCTGTTCGGTCTGTTGTTTTTCAACTTGTGCGGCCATGATGCGCGACTGCAATACCGACATGGCTTTGGCCCGATTCTTGTGCTGTGAGCGTTCTTCCTGACATTCGACAATGATGCCGGTCGGTATATGAGTGATACGCACTGCCGAATCCGTCGTATTGACGTGCTGACCACCGGCACCTTGTGAGCGGTAGGTGTCGATTCTGAGATCGGCCGGGTTGATATCAATTTCATCAATTTCATCGGCTTCGGGCAAAATAGCCACGGTGCAAGCCGAGGTGTGAATGCGGCCCTGAGATTCGGTTTCCGGCACTCGTTGTACCCGGTGCGCACCAGATTCGAATTTGAGTCTCGAATAAGCGCCTTCGCCGACGATGCGAACGATGATTTCCTTATAGCCGCCATGCTCACCTTCCTGAGCGTTAATCACCTCAACTTGCCAGCGGCGTTGTTCGGCATAACGGCTGTACATGCGGAAAAGATCGCCAGAAAAGATGGCTGCTTCATCGCCACCGGTGCCTGCACGAATTTCCAGAAAAATATTTCGCTGATCGTTGGGATCTTTGGGCAGCAAAAGTTTTTGCAGCTCCACGCTCAGGGTTTCTTCGCGAGCTTGGGCGTCAGCCAACTCTTCTTTTGCCAGTTGGCGCAACTCTAGATCCTGTTCGTTGAGCATTTGCTTCGCATCGGCGATAGCGGTTTGCACGCTCAGGTAGTGACTGAAGTTCTTCACCACCGGCTCCAGTTGAGCGTACTCCTGAGACAGACTGCGAAACTTGTTCTGATCAGCCATGGTTGAAGGCTCAGCCAGCAGGCCGCTGATTTCCTCATGTCGCTCAAGCAATGATTCGAGTTTTTGGCGGATGGAATCTTTCAATGCTTAATCCTTGATGTTAAATAATCGCCGAGCCGCGGCGATGAGCTCGGGGTTGTCTTCAAATCCTGACTGGCGTAATTGTCGGCTGGGCTCATGCAGTAGTTTGTTGGTCAGACTGCGCGACAATTCACTGAGCACCTGTTCTGGCGCAAGCCCTTGTTCAAGCTGTTTCTGTGCTTTGCTGAGCAGTTCGATGCTTTGCTGCTGAGCAGTCTCACGGATGGCGCGAATGACAGGGACGGCATCCTGAGTACGCACCCAGGCCAGGAAATGATCGACCTGATTATCAATGATCTCTTCGGCCTGCTTGGCGGCATCGCGTCTTGATTGAAGGTTTTCTTCGATAATGTCGTGCAAATCGTCAACACAGTACAGGTAGATATCTTCGAGTTGGCTGACTTCAGGTTCGATATCTCGAGGAACCGCAATATCCACCATAAAAATGGGGCGCCGCTTGCGTTGTTTCAGGGCGCGCTCCACCATGCCTTTGCCTAGTATGGGCAACTGGCTGGCGGTAGAGCTCAGCACGATATCGGCCTCGGCAAGATGAGCAGGCATTTCACCAAGGCTGATTGCATAACCATTCACCTGCATCGCCAGTGCATGGGCGCGTTCCAGTGTACGGTTAGCTATGATGATGCGTTTGATACCGTTATCAAACAGATGACGGGCAACCAATTCAATGGTTTCACCGGCACCGATAAGCAGTGCGGTTGACTGTGCCAGATTACTGAAAATTTGTTTGGCCAGACTGACGGCGGCGAAGGCTACCGAGACTGGACTGTTACCAATCGCTGTATCAGTACGAACCTGCTTGGCGACAGCAAAAGCATGCTGAAACAATCTGCCCAGTGATTTGCCCACCGCATGATTGTTGAATGCGGCACTATAAGCGGTTTTCAACTGACCAAGGATTTGTGGTTCGCCCAGCACCAGAGAGTCCAGACCTGATGCTACTCGAAACAGGTGGCGAATGGCCTCGGCCTGTTGGTATTGGTAAAGATATTGCCTCGTGTCTTTTTCAGATTGCTGGTGGTAGTCATGCAACCAAGACAGGACGGGGTTGTCATACTCCTCGTCGATATGGCAGTAGATTTCAGTTCGATTGCATGTAGATATGATGACCGCTTCCACAACGGCCTCATGCTGCATCAATGACTGCAATGCTGCAGAAAGACTGCTGGCATCAAAGGCAAATCGTTCGCGAACCGCAACGGGCGCCGTATTATGATTGATACCGTAGGTGACAAGATGCATAGAGGTGATAAGTCATCATTAAATACTGGTAAACTCTGAAACCGTGGTTTAGGGGCAAGCCGGCGCAGCCTTGTATAAATTAAATAGTAGGGCATTCTATCAAAATCAATCGCTCAGGTCGTTTTAATATGGATTTACTTCAACAGGTGTGTAAAGGCGCAAAAAATTTTGCTAGACGTGGAGGGTGGGTAATCTTGCCCTTCTTTCTCATCGCCTGTGCCAGCGCTCCGGCCCAACAAGTCAGTAAAACTCACAACGGGGATGCAGATATCAGTAAGTCCATCAGCAGCGTTGATGAGGAAACAACAGCAGAACCTTTGCCACTGACGCCTGAGCTCGTCTATTACATACTGACCGCTGAAATCGCCGGGCAACGTGGCGAACTGGGTATTGCCATTGATCTCTATCAGCGTGCAGCAGAGTTGGCCGACTCGCCTGGTCTGGCAAGTCGTGCCGCACAGGTGGCTACCTATTCTCGTGATCAGGCATTGATCTATCAGTCTCTGGAGCGCTGGGCCGAAGTTTCACCTGATGATGCCAATGTTTATATGATGCGAGTGCCGTTCTTGCTTATGCAGCGTGATTTCGCAGGTGTGGTACAGGCGGTCAACCGGGCACTCGAGCTGGCTCCAGAACAAGCAGAAAATTATCTGAACAATCTCACGGGTAATCTCAGCGAACTTGGGGATCCAGATCAGGCGCTTTTGATGATGCGTCAACTCGACAGTTATCAAGCAGGCATGAACGAAGCGCGTTTTTCCTATGCCCGGCTGGCCACATTTTTCCGACAATATCATATTGCCGAACCCGAAATTGATGCATTGCTCAAACAGGATGTTGCCGATTTTCAGCGCGAAGAATTATTGATTTTAAAGGCCGAAATTCTGCAAAGAACCGATCGTAGTAATCAGGCGATTAAATTGATTGCAGATGCTGCTAAAAAGCCTGATGCGAGTAGCGACTTACGCTTCATCTACGGAAAACTCCTGGGCGAAAATGGCTATAGTGCAGAAGCACAGGAGGTGTTTGAGGATTTGTATCTTGAAAATCCGAAAAATCCTGACACTTTATTCGCGTTGGGTTTGTTGGCACTTGAGCAACAGGATGGTGAACTGGCCAAAGTCTATTTCAGTGATTTACTTAAAACGGGTGACAATGGACGCCAGGCTGCCTATTTCATGGGTCTTGCTGAGGAGTTGAATGACAATATCGACGCAGCGCTGGTCTGGTTTGCCTCTGTGCCCTCGCAAAGTCCAAGATTTGAAGCTGCCCAAACGCGGTATATCAACATGCTCGCCGAGCGCGGTGAGATTGACAAAGCGCGTCTGCACATCACCTACCTGCGTATGGACAACCCCGAACAAGCATTACAGTTCTACCTGTTTGAAGCGGCATTTCTTAGAGACAACGATCGCCCTCAGGCAGCGTTTGATCTCTACGGTGAGGCACTGGAAAAATACCCAGGCAATTTTGAACTGCTCTACAGTCGGGCACTGGTAGCCGAATCATTGAACAGACTTAGTGTTGTTGAAGAAGATTTGCTGAGCATTCTTGAGCGAGATCCGGACAATGCGCAAGCGCTTAATGCGCTGGGCTATACACTGACTGACCGAACAGACAGGCACGAAGAGGCTTATGCCTATATCACGCGTGCGCTGGAACTCAAACCTAACGACCCCTACTACCTGGATAGCCTTGGCTGGGTTTACTACCGGATGGGAAATTTGGAAAATGCCGAGAAGTATCTGAGACAGGCTATTGAGATTCAGGATGATATTGAATTTATCGTCCACCTGGGGGAGGTCCTCTGGCAACAAGGCAAACGGCAAGAAGCCCGTCAAATGTGGGATAGGGCCCGGCAGATGGATGCTGACAACAAGTTGTTACAAGATACCTTGCGTCGGTTTCGCCAATGAGAAAAATCTGGCTGATTATCATGCTGTCGATGACAACAGCATGTGCTCAACTTCAAGTGTGGACTGGGCAAACACCGAAAACGGCGCCTGAGCTGCAATGGGAAGTTCGACATCAAGAGCTGCAACAGCTCAACAACTGGTCATTCCGTGGCAGAACCATCATCACGCAGGGACGGGAAGGCTGGAATGCCGGAGTGTACTGGCGTGAGCAAACACCAGCGTTCAGCATTCGTTTGAGTGGACCTTTCGCACAGGGTGGCATGTTGCTGGAAGGACAAGAAGAACGTGTCACGATGACCTTGAACAGCGGCGAACAGTTCTCAGCTGAAACCCCTGAGGCCTTGCTGGCGGAGGCACTTGGCTGGTTGTTACCGGTAAGTGCATTGCGAGACTGGGTCAGAGGCATGCCCTATGCGGCCATGAATGTTGATGACATGCAGCTGGACAATCAAGGTCGAATCACACTTTTGTATCAGGCAGGCTGGGAAGTGAGTTTTGAAGAATACATGCCGTTCTCAGGCCATCAGGTGCCTGCAAAAGTCTTTATCAAGCATCCCGATCTCAGTGTTCGTTTATTGATGAATCGCTGGGACAGTCTCTAATGGAGACATGGTGGCCCGCACCGGCGAAACTGAACTTGTTTTTGCATATCACCGGGCGACGGGCAGATGGCTATCATGAACTGCAGACCCTGTTTCAGTTCCTTGATTTCGGGGACAGCCTGAAATTTGAATGGCGAGAGGATGCAGAAATCAGGCTGATGGATTCGCTTGATAATGTTGAACAGCAAAACAATTTGATTTTTCGTGCTGCCCGGCTTCTGAAAACCACCTGTAATATTCGCTCAGGTGTCGATATCTATCTGAAAAAACGCTTGCCCATGGGCGGCGGTCTGGGCGGCGGCAGTTCTGATGCCGCAACTACCCTTGTGGTGTTGAATAGCCTCTGGCAGTGCGGTTTGAACAAACAGCAGTTGGCAACACTCGGACTGCAACTTGGCGCAGATGTGCCCGTTTTTATTGGAGGACACGCAGCTTGGGCAGAGGGGGTCGGCGAAAAGTTAACCGTGGCTTTTCCGCCAGAACCATGGTATCTCGTGGTGAAACCTGACTGTCATGTGTCAACAGCAGAAATTTTTTCATCGGGAGAATTGACACGCGACTGTGAAGCCATCACAATATCGCGCTTCCTCTCGGGGGAAGGTAGAAATGTTTGTGAACCAGTGGTCTGCAAGCGTCATCCTGAAGTTGCACAAGCACTTGATTGGCTCTCTCAATATGGGGATGCCAGGATGACGGGAACAGGCGCCTGTGTTTTTGTGTCATTTGACTCACAAGCGCAAGCACAACTTGTCGCCGACATTCTGCCCGATGACTGGCAAGGTTTTGTGGCCAAAGGCTGCAATGTTTCGCCACTCAATGCGTCAGTGATGAAATTGACTGAATCAGCAATCTCATGACTGGATGATGATAGAATGAGCAATACAGTTGGGGTATCGCCAAGCGGTAAGGCAACGGGTTTTGATCCCGTCATTCCCAGGTTCGAATCCTGGTACCCCAGCCACTCTCTTTTATTTTGAATTACTACGCTCGGCACCCCAACGTGACTCAAAACCGAATTCTCCAGTTACAGCAACGTAATGCCGACAGCAGCATGATGGTCTTTACCGGTAATGCTAACCGAGAGCTGTCGAAAAATATTGCCAACTTCCTCAATGTCTCCCTGGGTAAGGCTACCGTTGAAAAATTCAGCGATGGCGAAATCATGGTTGAGATTCTGGATAACGTTCGCGGCAAGGACGTGTTTGTTGTTCAACCGACCTGCATGCCAACCAACGATAACCTGATGGAACTGATGGTGATGACCGATGCAATTCGTCGCGCATCAGCCAAGAGAATCACACTGGTTGTGCCGTATTTTGGCTATTCTCGGCAGGATCGTCGTCCTCGTTCAGCACGAGTAGCGATCACTGCCAAAGTGGTTGCCAACATGCTCACAGGTGTGGGTGCAGACCGAGTATTGACTGTTGATCTGCACGCTGATCAGATTCAGGGTTTTTTTGATTGTCCTGTGGATAATGTTTATGCATCGCCAGTATTATTGGGTGATATATGGAAACACAAATATCAGGATTTGGTCGTTGTATCGCCTGACGTAGGCGGTGTAGTCCGTGCTCGTGCCCTGGCTAAGCATCTTGATGTTGAGCTGGCTATTATCGACAAGCGTCGCCCACGTGCCAATGTTGCCAAAGTCATGAACATCATCGGTGATGTTGAAGGTCGAGTCTGTGTGCTGGTCGACGACATGGTGGATACTGCCGGGACATTGTGTGCAGCTGCAGAAGCTTTGAAACAACACGGTGCAGTGAAAGTGGTTGCTTACTGTACGCACCCTGTGCTCTCTGGCGCTGCGGTTGATAATATCAATCGGTCAGTGCTGGATGAACTGGTAGTGACAGACACTATCCCGTTGCAGCCACATGCGGCTGCCTGTGACAAAATTCGTTCGCTCAGTATTGCTGAAATGCTGGCGGAAGCAATGTATAGAATCAGCAACGAAGAGTCCGTTAGTTCGTTGTATATGGATTGATCAGCCGAGGCTGATCATGCAGTGCCTTCTCTGGTCGCGGTGAAGGCTTTGGCCGCCAACAGGCGGCATTTTTGATGAATTGGTATTCATCATATCTTTGGAGTAGAAGATGGAAAATTTATTTGAAGTACATGCGCAAGCACGTACAGATGAAGGGAAAGGTGCGAGCCGCCGCCTTCGTCGTACGGGTAAAGTGCCCGCGGTTGTCTATGGTGCGGACAAAGCACCAGAGTCAGTTTCTCTTGATCACAACCAGTTTATTCGTCACCTGGCTGAAGAAGCGTTTTATGCGCATATTCTGACGCTGGTTATCGATGGCAAAAAATCACAGGTTGTACTGAAAGATCTGCAACGTCACCCTGCGAACGATAACAAAATCGTGCACGCTGACTTTTTGCGTGTTGATGCCAAGCATGCCATGACCATGACTGTACCACTGCACTTCATCGGTGAAGAGAAAGCACCAGGTGTTAAAGCTGGTGGACTGGTTTCTCACGTCATGACTGAGGTTGAAATCAGCTGTTTGCCTAAAGATCTGCCAGAGTTCATCGAAGCAGACGTGTCAAAACTGGGTATGGATGAAACCTTGCACCTGACTGACCTGAAAATGCCTAAGGGCGTTTCACTGACTGCATTGAGTCATGGTCAGGAAGAGCACCTGGAAGAGGGTGAGCGTTCGGTTTATGACCAACCTGTTGCCAGCATTCACAAACCACGTGTAGCGGCTGCTGATGAAGCTGAAGCTGAAGCTGACGAAGAAGCGACTGAAGAATAAAGCAGTCGCAGGGAGCCGGAAGTGGCAAACTGGATTATCGCCGGTCTTGGCAATCCCGGCTCCCAATATGAAAACACCCGACACAATGTCGGTTTCTGGTGGCTGGACCAACTGGCGCATGACAACGGCTTAAGCTTTAAAACTGACAACCGTTTTCATGGTCAGCTGGCCCAGCTGACTATGACACAGCACAAAATCTGGTTGATCAAACCGCTGACCTTCATGAATCGAAGTGGTAGCGCCGTTGCCGCCCTGGCAAATTTTTACAAAATTCCTGCTGAAAACATTGTTGTGGTTCATGATGAACTGGACTTGCCTGCCGGCGCTGCTCGACTGAAAAAATCTGGCGGCCATGGTGGCCATAACGGGCTGCGAGACATTATTCTTCACTGCGCAAGCAAGGATTTCCTGCGGTGTCGCTTGGGCATTGATCGCCCGGGCAACAGTAAGCAGGTTGCGGATTATGTTTTGAGCAAACCCTCAGTAGATGACCGGCAGGCCATTATGACGGCGATAGACAATAGCATGAGGGTTTTACCGGATTTGCTGGACGGTAAGCTGGACAAAGCCATGAATTGGCTGCATTCACAATAGACCATTAAAAGCTGACGGCCTCATCGCTGTCAGATAAAAACTTGCGCTGTTACTGTGGCAGACAATGATCGCCCTTAAGCAGCCATTACTCTTTAGCCCAGAGGAATTAGCATGGGATTCAAATGCGGTATTGTAGGACTGCCTAATGTAGGCAAATCAACTTTATTCAACGCGCTGACACAGGCGGGAATCGAGGCGCAAAACTATCCTTTTTGCACCATTGAACCCAATGTCGGTATTGTGCCGGTGCCTGATCCGCGACTTGATAAACTGGCTGAGATTGTCAATCCGCAGCGAGTGTTGCCAACGACGATGGAGTTCGTCGATATTGCGGGATTGGTGGCTGGTGCTTCTAAGGGCGAAGGCTTAGGTAATAAATTCCTCGCCAATATTCGTGAGACCGATGCGATTGCCCATGTTGTGCGTTGTTTTGAAGATGAAAATGTCGTTCATGTTGCCGGTAAAGTGTCACCACTTGATGATATTGAGGTGATTAACACTGAATTGGCACTGGCTGATCTTGAGTCGGTGGAAAAGGCAATCACCAAGACGACGCGTGACGCCAAAGGTGGAGACAAGACGGCCAAGGCACGGTTGGAGTTATTGGAACAGATGAAAACCCATCTGGATCAAGGCTTGCCGGTCAGATCGATGGCACTCGACAATGATCAGCTGACCCTGATGGCGGGTCTGCATTTATTGACCGTCAAACCTACTATGTACATTGCTAATGTAGCTGAAGATGGCTTTGAAAATAATCCGGCACTGGATGTGGTCATTGAATTTGCCGCCCAGGATAATGCCACTGTCGTAGCCATTTGTGCTGCCATCGAATCAGAAATTGCCGATTTGGCCGATGAAGACAAGGCTGAGTTTTTGCAAGAACTTGGCTTGGAAGAGCCGGGTCTGAATCGTGTGATCCGCAGTGGTTACCAGTTATTGGGTCTTCATACTTACTTCACTGCGGGTGTTAAAGAAGTACGTGCCTGGACTGTTCGTATTGGTGCAACCGCGCCAGAAGGTGCCGGTGTTATCCACACGGATTTCCAAAAGGGTTTCATTCGCGCCGAAGTTATAAGCTACGATGATTTTGTTCAGTTCAATGGCGAGCAAGGTGCCAAGGATGCCGGTAAATGGCGGCTTGAAGGCAAGGAATACATCATCAGGGATGGTGACGTGATGCACTTCCGCTTTAACGTATAAACCGCTGCGCCATTCTGGCTGCGGCGACACAGGAGAATCCATGATATTCAGATCGTTCGCCGCAGCATTATTGTTTATTTCCACGGCCAGTCATGCCGCCAGTGAGATGGAGCGCTGCATGATGGATCGTATCGTCACCGCAGAAGATACTCTCACTGTTGGCGATATTCGCCGACTCTGCGCCTTGTACACAGCACCGGATGTCGAGGCTGATCAGCAGTATGGACAGATGCTTGATACCGATGTTATTGCTGAGCAGGAGTCTGCACTGGGCCGACGCTTGATGCTGGAAAAAGCCGAGTCACGCAATCCTTTTGTGTTGTTACCGCACCGGCCAAACTACATCATTCTCAGCAATAACATGGCTTCTGCCAATGAGCGGCCATTTGAACTTGCCGATCCCGGACGTGGTTACAACTTCCAGCCCTGGGAAACCAAGTTTCAAATCAGTCTGAAGCTACCGGTAGCCCGTGGCTTGTTTGATGACCGAGCCGATCTTTATTTTGCCTACACCAACCGGTCATTCTGGCAAATGTTCAATAAAAGTGGTTCATCACCATTTCGTGATTCCAATCACGAGCCAGAGGCATGGTTATCTTTCGCGACCGATAATGAGGTGTTCGGTTTTCGTAATTCAATGATTAATACCGGCATCAATCATCATTCCAACGGTCAAAGCGGGCCGTTGTCACGCAGTTGGAACCGACTGTTTGCTGAGTTTGTGTTTGAGCACGACGACCTGTATCTGTCACTGAAACCCTGGTGGAGAATTCCTGAGCGTAGCCGTGATGATGATAATCCCGATATCGAACGGTATATGGGTAACTTTGAACTGGGTGCACTTTATAAAATGGGTAATCACAGTCTGGATCTGATGCTCAGAAACAATTTGAGAGGCAATAATAAAGGCGCGGTGCAACTGGGCTGGAGTTTTCCATTATTCAGAAATTTCCGTGGCTATATGCAGTGGTTTAACGGTTACGGTGAAAGCCTGATTGACTATGACCATCGCACTAATAGTCTTGGTATCGGTATCCAGTTCAGTGACTGGTTATAAACAAATGGCTAATTTGTTGATATTTCGTGCCCGGCATCGTAAAATGCACGGCTTCGTGGCTATGTAGCTCAGTTGGTTAGAGCACATCACTCATAATGATGGGGTCGGTGGTTCGAATCCACCCATAGCCACCACTTCTATATTTACCGACGCCTGTTGGTACTCCAAACCTCGCATCAAGCGGGGTTTTTTGTTTCTGCTATCCTCACAGTTTGCCAGCCATGGATATACTTGCTGGCTGTATGATCAGAAATCTCCCGCCCATCATCGACTTGGAGGATGGCGATGCATGATTGGTTACCAAGCTTGCTACTCTGGATTGTGGCGGTCACGGCCTATGATGACCCGCCACAGCTTCCAGAGATTATTCCGATCAGTCAGCAGCAGTTGATAGAGATTCTGTGCCATGGTGAAAACTGTCCGGCACTGGCCTACTACGATCCAGGATCTCAGACGATTTTTCATGATCAAAGACTTGATTTTGATGCGGATCTCAATGCACGCAGTTTCCTTGTCCATGAGCTGGTTCATTATCTGCAGGATAAGCAGGGCTTGATCGATATCAGCAGCATGAGCTGTGAGCAGCGAATGTTGCTCGAGCGAGAGGCTTATTTGGTGCAGGGCAAGTTTTTACATCAGCATGGTTTGCCAGCCCGTCAGATTACATTGGCCTTATCGATACTGGAGCAGGTGTGTGATGAGTAGTTATCAAGGTCCGAAGACGCCGGATAGCGCTGCTCAGCTGCGATAAGCTATGCTGTATTTTTGTATTGGATAGTGAAGCGGAAAAGATAATGTGGCCACCCAGTTTTGACTCCAGTGTATTTAGCACCAGTTTGCTCACCAGCAGCCTGATTTTGCTGATCACACTTTTGGTGTTACGCGCACTGGTCGCCAGACTGTTGAGACAGAAAATTGCCAGTATCGAGTTGCGTCGGCGTTGGCTGGTGCAGTCCAACAATGCTTTTGTATTGTTGTTGTTACTGGGTCTGGTATTTATCTGGGGTGAGGAGCTGCGAACGCTGGCATTGTCAGTGGTGGCAATTGCGGTGGCATTTGTGGTGGCCACGAAGGAATTGATTCTCTGTGTGATGGGTTCGATCCTGAAAACCGGCGCACGTTCTTTCAAAGTAGGTGACAGAATCCAGATCAAGGACTTTCGTGGTGATGTGATTGATCAGAATCTGCTGGCGACAACGATTCTTGAGGTTGGGCCGGGCAAACTGACACATCAGCGTACCGGTCGCATGACTGTGATTCCAAACTCATTATTTGTTGCTGAACCCGTTATCAACGAGAGCTTTACCAGTGACTATATTCTGCATGTATTCACTGTGCCCTATCCGCGGGAAGCCGACTGGCCGCAAGCACAAAAGGCACTGTTACAGTCAGCCATGCGTCACACCGCTCCCTACCTTGATGAAGTTCGAAATTACATGCAGCGTATCAGTCTCAGCCGTGGGCTTGACGTGCCTTCTGTTGAGCCGAGAGTCACCATTCAGGTCCCCGATGCGGAACAAATACATTTGGTGGTGCGTATTCCAACCAAAACTCAGCAACGTAACCAGGTCGAGCAAGCCATTCTCTCAGATGTGTTAATCGGCGAGCAGCCTTTGCAAGACGATTCGACAGCCAATAACTGACATTTATTTTTAGCAGGAGTCATGTGTGAGCGAGACACAGCAGGCAGAAGTCAAAACCTCAAAAATTAGAACTTTGCTACGAGAGTCAGATATTCCCTTGGTGGTTTACCTAGTTGTATTCACTGCGATGGCCGTCGTCTGGAGTTTGAATACGCTGATGCCGGATCTGGCATTGAATCTGTTTTCCGAGTTATTGGGCGCTGCATTCACACTGTTTATTATCGATGTGCTGCTGGTACGCTCAAAAACAAAGCGCTGGCGAACAGTCAGTGAGCACATTGATTATCTGATTGCTCGTGATATCAACCGGTTGCGTGATGGTTTGTCTTTCCGCGCGTTTAACTTTAACCCTGAGCTTGATGCCCAGCTTCATGCGGATGAGCAACACAAGCAGGTGAGAGCACAGCGAGCTGATTTGTTGAATGAGATCGAGGGGCTGAGCGTCGAGGTCATCACTGCCCGGTTGAACCTAACATTTTTGTTCACCGATAGCAGTTTTGACTACTTCAATGATAAGGCCGTTGATATCTGGAATTTGCTGAATATGAAGTATTCGGAATTTTTATCACCGGAACTGGTGGCATGTCTGATCGAACTGCACACCAACCTGAGAGATTTGTGTGGTCATATTCGCCAGTACTCTAAAGCCGATCGACATACCGAAGACAGTGATTATTACCATGCGATTGGTATTCGCGGTGCAGCACACACCTTGAAAAAATGTGTTTCACAAGTCAATCAGCTTAAACAGGCCGGCTATTCAGTTCATGCGAGAACGGCTTAGGGCTGGTTGATCGTCGATTCCGCCCAGATGACAGACACAAAAAAGCCCCGGTTAAGGGGCTTTTTGGTACCTGCGGCAGTGTAGTTTTACAGTGCGCGGATATTTTCTGCTTGTGGGCCTTTTTGACCTTGGGTGACTGTGAACTCAACCCGTTGGCCTTCAGTCAGTGACTTGAAGCCATCACCGGTGATTTGTCTGAAGTGAGCAAATACATCCGGGCCATTTTCTTGTTCAATAAAGCCAAAACCTTTTGCATCGTTGAACCACTTAACTGTACCTGTTGTAGACATGATAAATCCTGTTTTCTAAAAAATTGAGCCTCGAAGAGGCGGGTATCGCTGGAAATGTACTTTTGTTTATAAAAATCAGGACGAGCTACAGTTGGTAATCAAGCGCAAAACATCAAAATGCTATAAATAAAAAATCTGATTTCAAGCTGTTATCACTGTATAGGGCATACAAATTAAAGTCAATAAATAATTGATTTTTTTGCAAAAATGCAATGGCGATGAGTGTGTGTCGGATAATGTCCATTCGATAATGCGGATGAACTGATGGGCAGAATCGCATGTCAATGGTGAGATACTGAGTCATGCGTGTTCCTAAAATAGGCGAATAGTCATGAATAGCGCAGTAAACAAACGCTTCGAGATGATGTTTTGGCTGGTCCTGCTGATGGTCTTGTTTGGCATCAAACCCCTGCAAGCGGCTGACAAGGTCTGGGTAGCCACCATTCATGGCGCTGTCAGCCCGGCATCAGCAGATTATTTTGTTCGAACTTTGGAGCGAGCAGAAAACGAACAGATTAGTCTGCTGGTACTCAAGCTGGATACTCCCGGAGGACTGGATGCTTCCATGCGTCAGATCATCAAGGCCATTCTGGCTTCAAAAGTCCCGGTCGCAACTTATGTCGCTCCCTCGGGTTCACGTGCAGCCAGTGCCGGCACCTACATCCTCTATGCCAGTCATATCTCTGCAATGGCTCCAGCCACCAATGTGGGATCTTCCACCCCTGTGACCATGCGACCGGCTGGCATGCCGCAACAGCAAGAGGATGAAGAACAATCCAGCCAGCAATCTTCCATGGAGAAAAAACTGATCAACGATGCCGTAGCCTACATTCGCGGTCTGGCGGAGTTACGCGGGCGAAATGCAGACTGGGCAGAAGAAACGGTGCGTGAAGCCGTTAGCCTTAGCGCTACGGATGCACTGGAGCAGGGAGTGACGGATTTCATTGCTGCCGATCTCGACCATCTACTCATGCAACTGGATGGTCACACGGTGACGCTCGATGCTGGCGATGTTGTCTTGCAACTGGCGAATGCGGAAGTTACCGAAATTGAAACCGGCTGGCGTTATGATTTGTTGAGTTTGATTACTGATCCCAATGTGGCCTATTTGTTGTTGATGATTGGTATTTACGGGCTGATTCTTGAGTTTTATAACCCAGGTGTTGGCATTGCCGGCGTGGTCGGCGTGATTTCATTGCTACTGGCAGGCTTTGCTCTGCATATGTTGCCAGTTAACTATGCCGGTCTTGCCTTGCTGGTGGTGGGCATGGCCTTAATGATAGGCGAGGCCTTCAGTCCGTCTTTCGGGATACTCGGCATTGGTGGCCTGATAGCCTTTGTAGCGGGATCCATATTTCTGATGGACAGTGATTTGCCGGCGTACCAGATCTCCATGCCTTTGATTATTGCCTTGGCCGCCAGCTCGTTTGCGATATTTGTGTTTGTGGTCGGTGCAGCATTAAAAGCCAGACAAAGTCGAATTGTCAGTGGCCAAGAGGCGATTATTGGCAGTGTCGCAGAGGCACTGGCTGATTTTCAGGGAGCAGGCAGAGTCATGGCGACCGGTGAACACTGGCTTGCAGAGTCGACACAGCCGGTCAAGCGTGGACAAAAACTTCGGATAACCGGTATTGATGGCCTGATTTTACGAGTAGAACCAGACGAGGAGTAACAACCATGGCGACAATTCTGATCACACTGGCAGTTGTGTTTATTGCAATTATTGCCAGTGCATTTCGAGTACTGCGTGAGTACGAGCGGGGCGTTGTGTTTATGTTGGGCCGCTTTTATCGGGTCAAGGGGCCCGGGCTTATCATCATTATCCCGATTGTGCAGCAGATGGTACGAGTTGATTTGCGGACACTGGTGCTCGATGTGCCATCACAGGATCTGATCACGCGTGATAACGTGTCGGTACAGGTCAATGCGGTGCTATATTTCCGGGTAGTTGATCCGCAGCGTGCCATCATCAATGTCGAAAACTTTATGGAAGCCACCGGGCAACTGGCACAAACAACCCTGCGTTCTGTGTTGGGTCAGCATGAACTGGATGAATTATTGTCCGAGCGTGACAAGCTGAATGACGATATTCAGGATATTCTGGATCGACAAACCGATCAGTGGGGTATCAAGGTTGCCAATGTTGAAATCAAACATGTTGATATCAACGAGAGCATGATTCGGGCAATCGCCAAACAAGCCGAGGCCGAGCGGGAGCGACGCGCCAAGATCATTCATGCCGATGGTGAGGCCGAGGCCGCAGCCAAGCTGGTAGATGCAGCCGAGCAATTGTCAAAACAACCAGCGGCGATTCAGTTACGCTATCTGCAGACCTTGACAGAAATTGCCGGTGACAAGAGCAATACTATTGTCTTTCCACTGCCGGCTCAACTCATGGATACGCTGTCCAGCGTGTTGACAAACAAAAAGTGAAGGTTTGAGTTTTACTGCCATCTAAAGCAGTTTATCCCGTGAACAGATGTATGCTCTCAAGGGGGGGCGGAATGAATTTTGGGCTCATGTTTGAGTATTGGTTGATAACGATTGCAGCCTTGTTTGTTATCGTCAATCCTCTGACCACAGGTTTTGTGTTTGTATCGTTGATGGCCAAGTCTTCTGAGGCGGCTCGCAAGACAGTGGCTAAACGCTCCAGCCTGATCGCCACCGGGATCTTTGTGGTGTTTGCATTGCTTGGTTCGCTGATTTTCAAGATTTTTGGCATCACTTTGGAAGCATTCAGAATTGCCGGTGGACTGATTTTGTTCGGCATCGCCATGGGCATGATCAGACGAGGCCATGATGAAGGAGAGGAAGTCAGCGGCGATGATCCGTTGGGGGATGGTAAATTCGCACGTGATATTTCTGTGATTCCACTCGCCATACCGTTCATCAGTGGTCCTGGGTCGATTGCCACCGTGATGATTCTGACCAGCCAGGCTCCTACGGCCTGGCATCTAATCCTGGTGTTTCTGGCGATCATTATTACCACTGGAGCCTGTTACCTGGCTATGATTTATTCAAATGTTTTGGTACGGTATCTTGGTGAAACCGGCAAAGATATCATTACGCGTATCTTCGGCATCATTCTGTCGGTGATTGCGGTGCAGTTTGTGATCAATGGTGTAATAGAGATTTATCGAAACTTATGACTCAACACCGAAATTACGTACGATTTTAATCGTTTATGGTAGACAAAAAACTATGCGTTGATTTGGCCAATGCCAACAGATCTGATGCAGTCAAAAATAAATTCTATATCACGATTCAGAAAGGATTCCGTCCATTGGATGCATTCTTTTCTTGTCCGCATCAAGCTAACATTTCTTGATTAATGCCATGAACCCGGTTTCCCATGCAGTTCAATCACAGTAATGAATAGTGATTCGTTCAGAATCACCATAATTATCAATTAGTTGTTTGCAGTGAATCGAGAAGTTCAGAAACTTTTTTGAAGATTGCAGTTGTAGTCTTTGCTCAGGCCGAAAGACGCCGGAATGGCAAATTATACTGGCTGGAAATGGGGGGTGGACTGATTCGGGAATCAACAATGCCGGCTCAAGCTGCTCATGACTGGCAATACGAAAATGGATCGGTTTCGCTGTGCCTGGCAACAAGGCAAGCCCAAGTTTTGTTTGCCCCTGTTGATCATGACGCAGCCATTGGATGGTTGCCAGTCTGGTCATACCGGCACGCTGGTCTTGCAACACTTCAGTTATGGCAACCAGTTCGCCCACCGTCAGGCGATGTTCTTTGCCATACAGCGGATTACTGAGCAGAAAACCACGGTCATTTTTGTTGAGAATTTGCCAGCTTAGCTGAATATCCAGGGGGCACAGATCACGCGGGCCAAACTGGCGATGAATTGAAGAGAAGCCCTGAATGAGACAGGCTCTTACTGCCCCTGTGACCGGTAGTCTGGGCTGTTTGCGTTGATAGGCGGAATTAAGATAGGGCGTGATCTGATTGATTAGCATGATATCCAGTTCGGTTTCGGCTCTGGCTTGTTTTAACAGACGCTCAATACCATTGAGTATGTTTTTGGTGTTCAGGGCCACAAGCGTCGAATCGGGGTGGCAAAATTGTGCCTGAACTCCCGGTTCAGGTAAGCGATCACTTTTGGCATTGATGTAAAACATGCCATGTGAGGCGCTAAATTGCTGATGCAATTGGGTTTCAGCCAGTGGCGCCAGTTGTCCCATCATCCGATACACCTTGAGGACCGCATTGCAGCGGAGACTGAAGGGATTACAGATGCCAAGTAACATGATTTGGATGTATCGATGCTGATAACTTCCCTCGGCCTTAAGTTGTTGCAAACTCATATTGGGCGTTTCATCGCCAATACCCGCATGCAGGCAGGCCAGAAATAACTGATGTAAGTCGTGATAGATGCCAGCCGGAGGTTGGCGATAAAACTTGTAGGCATGAATGATCAGGTAGCCCAGTTGTTCAATGGCTCGATGGATTGCCATTTTTGCTACGGCATTATGAGTCAAGATGTTATTTTCAGCTGCTGCATTCATTACGGTGATTTTGTAGCCAATCGCCAGTTGATTGAGGCGCTGCATCAATGAGTCAATCAGTTGATTTTGTTGCTCGATGCTGCGGGCTGATGGCGACAATTCCCTTGATGTCAGCTGCATGACCATTCTATTGAGTGGCTGGCGGTAGATTTCCAGCAACTTCAGGCGAACAAGCGGAGGCATGGTTCGGTGATTAAAGTGATAAAGCGGTTGCTGGTATGCTTCAAGAAAAGCAGGCAAATCTTCAGCCGAGAGCTTCTCTACCCAATGTTTGAGCAGTGTTTCATTCAGCTCGACATTGCTGGCCTTGCCTTCGCTTGGCGGAATGTTGAGTTTGAGCACAGGCAGATCGGTGCCCGGTAGCGGGAAGCTCATCCGTCGATCTTTTCATCCTTGTATAAAAATCGTACACAATGATAATAGCGCTGTGTCGTGATGTCGGCAATCTTCGCAGTGCGTCAGTCAGAGCATTTGGCGTATGGATGATGTGTTGTTGTCAGGTTTGAGTGGCTGAGGCCTTGTGAATTTGCTTGGCGGCTCGCCGAAAAATCTGCTCAATGGGGTAGAGCAGCAGTAAGGCCTTGTTGAACAAATCACCGGAACTATTGGCCGAACGGGTGATCAGATCAAACATCTAGCTTGTCCATGAGCATCGTACTTTGAGCAAATCATCATCACCAGCCAAATACCGCGTCAGTAACTGGCGGTAATATAACCAAGCCCTAGTTAACCTGGGCAGTATTACCTTCTGGCTGGATGAGAGCGCCTTGAACCACTGGTGGCATACCCAGCCTAATGGCAAACGCGGCAGAGACTATGCCTACAGCGACAGTGCTATCCAAACTTTTCTCATGGTTCAAGCGGTTTACGGCATGAGCCTGAGGCAAACCGAAGGCTTCATTAACTCCCTGTTTTCCCTGATGGGTGTGGACTTAACCAGCCCCGATTACAGCAGTGTCAGCAAGCGTGCCAAACACCTCAACATCAACGTATATAAACCACAGGGCACGGTGGCGCATCTTGTGCTTGATGCCACCGGTCTGAAAGTCTATGGCGAAGACGAATGGAAAGTACGTAAACATGGCAAGGAAAAAAGACGCACCTGGCGTAAATTGCATCTGGGCGTCGATACCGCCAGCCAACACATTCTCTGCGCTGAACTGTCACTGGAACAGGTGCATGACAGTCAGCTGTTGCCGGCGTTGCTTAGACCCCTGAGACGGGCAATTGGGCAAGTCTCTGCCGATTGCGCCATCGACACTCGGCAATGTTATGACGAAATACAACGAAAAGGGACTATCGCCACCGTCCCACCCCGGCGCAGTGCCCGTCTCTGGGAAGCAGAACATCTCCGAAATGAGGCCGTTCAAGCACAACGTGCCGGACAACTGGCCGAATGGAAACACAACAGAGGCTATCATCAAAGTTCATTGGCTGAAACCGCCATGTGGCGATACAAAGCCTTAACAGGAAGCACCTCACGCATGCGCGATTATGATAATCAGCACACGGAGGCCATGGCACGCGTGGCGGTGGTGAATAAAATGACCAGGCTAGGCATGCCTGTCAGTCGGATGGTGCGATAACTGAGCATGGGCTTAGGGGGATGTTCGCTTGTGACTTTATTTGATCAACAAGGCCGGTAAATAGAAATGAATTTAGCAAGAAATATCTTCTTGGTCATGGTGGGTGTGGTTATTCTGGAGGCAATGTCTATGCTCACGGTCCGACTCCCCAGCGTGTGGATGAGCAGCTGGTGCTCTCAGCCGATATTGATGATGTCTGGCAATTGGTAGCGGATTTTTCCAGTATTGGTGATTGGCATCCGCAAGTGACCGCGGTGGAAATGACGGATGACACGACTCGGGTCATCTCAATTGAAGGTCAGCAAGGCACTGTCACGGAAAGTCTCGATGAAAGTGATGCTGAGCGCCGCTACATCAGTTTTAGATTGTTGCGTGAAGATATCACGGTCATTCCGGTGAGTTTCTACAGTATTGCTATCCAGCTTGAGGCCGTTGATGCAGGCACTGAAGTGACCTGGAGAGGACGTTTTTATCGTGGTGATACCGGAAATTTCCCACCTGAAAACCTGAGTGATGCGGCTGCGGTTGAAGCGATGACTGCCTATGCTCGAAACGGGCTTGAAGGTTTACAACAGTCTCTGGCGAAGTGAGCAAGATGAAAAGAATAAGGTGGAGTTTTCTGCTACTGGCGGCACTGCCAGTTTTTGTCAGTGCTGAGCGATTGTTTATCACCAGCCAAACCGATGCGCGTATATCGGTGGTAGACAGTGAAAATTTACTGCTGGAATCTGACTATGCTGTGGATTCCGGGCCAGTTGCGGTGGTAGCGGATCGGCAACGTAATCATCTGTTTATTTCGCATCCAGAATTAGGCCTGGTGACAATAAGGAAGCTCGACTCAGGCGAGAAAGTCATCGATATCTCGACTGGCGGTCAGCCATTTGCCATGGTGCTGGATGACAAAAGGCCCCAGTTGTTTGTCACCGATTGGGATAGAGATGCGGTGTTGGTAATTAATGCTGAGTCTTTGCAGTTGGTTGATATTCTCGCAGTTGGCAAGAGTCCGGCCGGAATTGCACTCAACAGTGAAGGCCGCCGCCTCTATATCGCTAATAGAGAGGACAATACCTTGACTGTGCTGGATGTTGATCGCGCCAGATTGATTGCCACATTGCCTGTTGGCCGTGGCCCCTATGCGGTGAATTACAATACGGCTTTAAGCCAAATCTATGTCAGTACTGTCCAGGATCACAGTCTCACGGTAATTGATGATGATCAACTGGATGCGATACAGCAGTTTGAAGTTGGACGCTCACCCTATGATGTGGGGATTAGTCAAGACGGCTCGCGACTTTATGTCGTCAGTCAGAATGACAATCTGCTGCTTGAGATTGATGCGGCCAATTTTGAAGTACTGCAAACATTCAAAACTGGCGAAATGCCAGAGAGTGTCTGGCTGGATGTGGTAAATCAAAGGGCTTTTGTCAGCAACTGGTTTAGTGACAGTCTGACAATTTTTGATTTGAAAACAGGGGCGTCCCTGGCAAATATTTCTTTGGCCAGAGGGCCAAGGATGATGTCAGTTCAATAGGCTCAGACAGCAGCGTTAAATCCAAGCTGACGCCACGCTTCAAACAGGATGACAGCCGTGGCATTGGACAGATTAAGACTGCGACTGCCGGACAGCATCGGAATACGAAGCTTCTGATCGTCCGGCAGGCTGTTGAGCACGTTTGTCGGTAAGCCTCTTGATTCAGGTCCAAACAGCAAGACGTCTTCGTTTTGAAAGTTGATCTGGTGGTAATGCTGGCGAGCCTTGGTGGTACAGGCAAGCAATCGGCGTTGTCCCGACCAGTCACAAAAGGCATCAAAACCATCATGCTGCATCACTGCAGCAAATTCATGATAATCAAGCCCTGCACGACGCAGGCGCTTGTCTTCCAGAACAAAGCCAAGAGGTGCAATTAGATGTAGCTGTGCGCCAGTGTTGGCACACAGCCGGATGATGTTGCCTGTGTTGGGGGGGATTTCAGGCTCATACAGTGCGACATGCAGCACTGTTAGATTTGACTGAGTTGCAGGGCAGGGTCCACGTAGAGTGTCAGTTGTTGCCCAGGGTGCAGCAGGCTGCGTTCAGTCAGGTTGTTCCATTCACGGACATTCGCCACGCTGACGTTAAACCGTCGGGAAATTTTCCACAGTGAATCTCCATCTCGGATAGTGTAATTTACAGTATGTAAGCCATTCAAACCCTCATTGGACTCATTACCGGTCAACCAGATGACCAATGCTTCACCAGGGTGCAGCATGTCAAGCGGTTTTTTATCGTTCCACTTGGCCAGTTGGTCAACTTCAACATTGTGGCCTCGGGCAATATTCCACCATGAGTCACCGGCTTTTACAGTGTAGGTGATTTTTTTGCCTTCAGGTGCGCTGGAGCTGGTACTTGTGTTTGCGCTTTCTCCGGAAACCGGAATCAGCAATTGCTGACCGACACGAATCAGGTTGCCAGACAGTTCATTGGTGTCTTTAAGCGCTTTGACTGTAGTGTTATATCGGTTAGCGATCAGCCCGAGTGATTCACCGGAAGTGACTTCATGCCTGGCCCATTGGACACGTTCGTTCGCGGGTAACGCTGCCAGTGCCCGTTCAAAGATGGGAGCTTTCTCCAAGGGCAAGGCAAGTTGATGTGGCCCTTCTGGGGCTGTTGCCCAGCGATTGAATCCGGGGTTTAGCTGATAGATTTCATCAACGCTGATTTCGGCCAGTCGGGCTGCCAGAGCGAGATCGATTTGTGAACCGACATCAACTACTGTCAAATAGGGTTCATTGCTGATTGCCATAAGGTTAAGTTCATATCTTTCTGAAAATTTTAGCAGGTGGGATACGGCAAGCAGTTTGGGGACGTAATTCTGGGTTTCATTGGGCAATTCAAGCGACCAGAAATCCGTCGGCAGACCTGATTCTTCATTACGGCGTATGGAGCGGCCAACGGTGCCTTCACCAGCGTTGTAAGCCGCCAGAGCCAGTTCCCAGTCGTTAAAGTCGTTGTATAGTTTCTCAAGATAGCTCAATGCTGCATCGGTTGAAGCGATGATGTCTCTTCGACCGTCATACCACCAGTTTTGGTCGAGACCAAACACGCGACCAGTCCCCGGGATAAACTGCCAGATACCAGCCGCCTGGCTGCTGGAGAGGGCAAATGGCTCGTAGCTGCTTTCTATAATCGGTAACAAGGCCAGTTCCATGGGCAAACCACGCGCTTCAATTTGATCAACGATGTAATACAGGTAGGGACTTGCACGTTCAGCGATGCGATTCATGAAGTCAGGATGGTTGGCAAACCATTCCAGTCGATTGACGGTTGTTTCGTGCATGGTTTCGTGATCGGACATGGCAAAACCAGCGCGAATTCGATCCCAGAGATCTTCGAATACCAATTCTGTTTGGTCATCCGTTGTCTGAACCGGATGTTTGTCGACAACCTCGGGCAAATCTGCAGGTTTTTTGGGCGATTTGGCTCTGTTGTAGTGTCGTGTCGGTGATATCTTGCTCGATTCAGTCGATATTTTTTTCGCATCGTCACTTTGGTTACCAAGAGTAGAACAACCGGAAACCAACATGAAAAGCACCGCAAGCAGCGGGGTGAATAACTTTTTTGAATTTAACATAATATTTTAGCAGTATTATCTAACCGATTAATTATATTGGTTATATACGCAATTAGTGAAAAAATAACCAGCCCTTTCGGTAACTGGTTTTCTGGATACCAAAGAACACCTGCGTTTATGATGGCATAAAATTTTTTCAGGAAAGCATTGGTTAAGACATTGTGCGGAAACTTTGCCAATGAGAGAGCCATCGATGAAGTTGTGTTTATTCCAAGCCGCCGTTTTTAAAAATTCATGAGGTAATTGTGGCAGTAACAGTCGGACAATTGTCCAAGATGTCAGCAGTGTTGGCTGGCGACGGCAAAGCAAGTTATCAGATGCTGCTCGGTGAACATCGGGTAGATATGGCTGCGCTGATGGGCAAGCGCTTAAGATTTGAGTGCGCCGGTGAAATTTTTTGTCAGCATTGTCAGCGACGCACTAAAAAAAGCTTCAGTGGCGGATTTTGTTTTCCCTGCTCTCAAAAGCTGGCTCAATGTGATCTGTGTTTCATGAAGCCAGAGACCTGTCACTTC
Organism: Methylophaga sp.; assembly: GCA_020831825.1. GTDB lineage: Bacteria > Pseudomonadota > Gammaproteobacteria > Nitrosococcales > Methylophagaceae > Methylophaga. The sequence continues at coordinate 30,075 of JAFIFW010000001.1, forward strand.
GAGCAAGGCACCTGCCGTGAACCGGATTGGGGGCAGGCGGTGTGCATGCAACCGCATGTGGTGTATCTTGCCAACAGTTCCGGAATCAAGGTTGGTATTACTCGCAGCGGACAGATTCCCACACGCTGGATTGACCAAGGGGCAACACAGGCATTGCCGATTTTTATGGTGCAAAGCCGACAACAATCCGGACTGGTGGAAACGGTTTACAAACAGCACGTCTCTGATAGAACCGATTGGCGAAAAATGCTCAAAGCACAGGCCGAGCCACTTGATTTGGCTGAGCTAAGAGATCAATTGTTTATCGAGACACAGCACGAGATCAATGCATTGCAAGAACGCTTTGGAGAACAGTCAATTAAAGCACTGAAGGCTGAAACAGTTACCGAGATTGTTTACCCTGTGTTGCAGTATCCGGATAAAGTCAAATCACTTAGCTTTGACAAGACGACTCAGCTTGAAGGCGAGTTAATGGGCATCAAAGGCCAGTATCTGATTCTGGATAGCGGCGTAATAAACATTCGGAAATTTACTGGTTACCACGTAAAAATGGAATTTACAGCATGATCTATTCACTGTTACGCAATTTGATGTTTCGGCTTGATCCCGAGAAGTCTCATCATCTGGGATTGAAGTCACTGGATATTCTGGAAATGACCGGCGTGTTGTCACTGCTCAAACCCAAACTTGCAGCCACACCAGTTCGTGTCATGGGTTTGAATTTTCCCAATCCAGTAGGGCTTGCTGCCGGACTCGATAAAGACGCTGATCACATTGATGCCTTGTCACAACTGGGCTTCGGTTTTATTGAAGTGGGCACAGTGACCCCGAGACCTCAACCTGGTAATCCCAAACCGAGGCTGTTTCGCCTGCCGGAAGCGCAGGCAATTATCAATCGCATGGGGTTCAATAATCTTGGCATTGATCATCTTATCGAGCAGGTTCAGGTGGCTCAGCGGCAATGCATCTTGGGCATCAATATCGGTAAAAACTTCGACACACCTGTCGAAAAAGCCGTTGATGACTATGTGATAGGCTTGAACAAGGCGTATCCGTTTGCGGACTATATCACCATCAATATTTCTTCTCCCAACACGCCCGGACTTCGGGACTTACAATTTGGGGAAGCGTTGAATGCCTTGTTGGCAGAACTGAAAAAGTCACAACAGCGTTTGCATCGTGAGCACGGGCGATATGTGCCACTCGCGGTCAAAGTCGCTCCGGATTTGTCGGAAAAAGAAGTGCACCAATTGGCCAGTGCTTTCACGCAGCATGAAATGGATGCGGTGATTGCCACCAACACCACTATGTCTCGTGAGGCGGTGTCAGGCATATTGTACGCAGATGAAGCGGGAGGGCTCAGTGGCGCACCTCTAACCGTTGCTTCAACTGAAATTGTCAGGCAATTCCGTCAAGCTTTGCCAGTGGATATGCCAATCATTGCAGCAGGAGGCATCATGTCGGCCGAAGATGCGCTGGCCAAACTTGAAGCCGGTGCCACGTTACTACAAATCTACAGCGGCCTGATTTACCAGGGGCCGGCACTGATTAAAGATATCGTTAAATCAATTGAAGCGAGGAAAAGTTAATGGAAAGTGTCCTGGGTAGTTTCCTGATGAATGTATTGACGGCAATTTTGATCGTCGTCGTCGGGCGAATAGCTGTTAAATGGCTGGTAAAGCTGATTCGTAAACTGATGGTTCGCTGGAATGTCGACCCGATTCTTATCAATTTCCTGAGCTCCATTTCCAATGCATTACTGCTGCTGTTTGTCTTTATTGCGGCGCTGGATCAACTTGGAGTCAACACTACTTCGCTGATTGCAGTATTGGGTGCTGCCGGTCTTGCCGTTGGTCTGGCAATGAAAGACTCACTTCAGAACTTTTCTGCCGGGGTCATGCTGGTGATCTTTCGACCATTCAAAGTGGGCGACTTTATCGATGCTGGCGGCGTCATGGGCATTGTGGAAAAGATCAGCATTTTCAGCACCATCATGCGAACAGGCGACAATCGTGAAGTGATTGTGCCTAATGGCCGGATTTATGGTGGCACCATCACTAACTTTTCAGCGCGTGATACCCGTCGCATCGATATGGTGTTCGGTATCAGCTATGGCGATGATTTGCTCAAGGCAAAAAATATCATCAAGGACATCGTCAACGGTCACGAAAAAGTGCTACCAGAGCCGGAGCCGGTGGTACGTGTTGCAGAGCTTGCTGACAGCAGCGTCAATTTCGATGTGAGACCCTGGGTGAATGCCGATGATTTCTGGCCGGTGCGTGCCGAGCTGATTGAGCAGATCAAATTGGCCTTTGATGCTAACGGCATTACTATTCCATTCCCACAAATGGATGTGCATGTAAACAAGTCGGAATAAGCCGCGCACTCAAGAGGCGGCAGCAGCGTCGCCTCTTGAATCAAAACACGTCTTTTTTGCTGCGCAGTCGACGGAAAACTTCGATTGCTTCCAAAGGCTCGACATCATTGTCATTACGAACCTGACTGGCCACACTCGGCTGGTCACAGCGTAAAAAAGGGTTGGTCTGCAGCTCATCAGCAAGTCGTGACGGTACGGTGTTGCGATCATGCGCACGTAGATGTCGGCAATGTGCTAAGCGAAGGTGCAGAGCCTGATTGTCTGGTTCGATGCTCAGGGCAAACAGCAGGTTGTTGAGTGTGTATTCATGGGCGCAGTAGATTTCAGTTTGTGCGGGAAGTTGGCGAAGTCTTAGTAAGGACGCATAAAGCTGTTCAGCAGTGCCACCCAGCAACCGACCGCAACCGCCGGCAAAAAGTGTGTCACCGCAGAATAGCTTGCCATCAAGCAGATAGCTGATGTGTCCAGCGGTATGTCCCGGGGTATCAAGGATTTGCACTGCTGGAAAAGCAGGATGCACATTGAAACTACGGTGCTCTGAGAGGGGATGACTCATCTCAGGTATCAGTTCCTGTCGGGGGCCGAACACAGGCAAATCGGCATAGCTTTGACGCAGTTCCCGGATGCCACCCACATGATCGTGATGGTGATGTGTGATAAGAATCGCGACAGGCTCAAGTTCGAGAGTTTGCAAGTTCTTAAGGACGGGCTCTGCACTGCCGGGATCGACGATCAAGGTTTCCGCGCTGTGTTCAGATTGAATCAGCCAGATATAATTGTCCTCAAATGCATTAACGGCATGCACTTTCAGCATGAAAGACTCCCGGTGGGTGATGACAGATTATAGAACGCACGAGCAACAAATGTCGGAATGGTGGGCGAGTCCGCTGGGGCAGCGCCTGGACCAGTCTGAACGCGATGCGTTGTTTTCACTCAAACATCTGCTGTACGGCTATTATCAAGTTCAGATTGGCGGCAACAGTCTGTTATTGCCCGGCTCCAAAAGACCCGAAGCATTGCTTCGTGCTGGTGAACATGCCGATCTGGCTGCGCAGCCCGAGAACTTGCCGTTCAAACCTCATAGTATCGATAGTTTGATGTTGATGCATGTGCTTGAGTTCTCTACCGACCCACATCAATTGCTCAGAGAGGCTGAGCGAGTGCTGATGGATGATGGCACCTTGGTGTTGTGTTGTTTCAACCCACTCAGCTTATGGGGGATAAAACGCTTGTTTTCCTGGCAGGACAGGCCTCCCTGGAATGGCCACTTTTTCTCCCGCTCCAGGGTTCAGGACTGGTTGGCGCTGCTCAATTTTCAGATTATTGATCGTCGAGCGCTCGGTTTTACACTGCCCAGCCAGTCTGTTCGGTTGCTCAGATGGACCCGTTTTATGCAACGCTGGGGGGCAAGACTCTGGCCTTTTTTTTGTGGCGTGACCATTGTGGTTGCCAGTAAACGTACTATTCCACTGACACCACTGCCCGTGCGCTGGCGGCAGGCAGCGTTGTTTCCGAAAACCCGCTTGGTTAATCGGCCTTTAACTCGTCATGACAGACACACAGGAACCCCAGAAGATGGATGAAGTGGATATTTTTACCGACGGCGCCTGTAGTGGTAATCCCGGGCCGGGCGGTTGGGGGGCTATTTTGCGGCTGCGTGGCAAACAGGTAGAGAAGGAATTATCCGGCGCAGAACCTGACACCACCAATAACCGTATGGAAATGATGGCGGTCATTGCTGCTTTGGAAGCTTTGAAAAAACCTTGTAAGGTCACAATCACCACAGATTCTCAGTATGTAATGAAAGGCATGACCGAATGGCTGTCCGGCTGGAAAGCCAAGCAGTGGAAAACCGCAGCGCGCAAGCCGGTCAAAAATGCCGATTTGTGGCAACGGCTGGACAAGGCGGTGAGTCAGCATCAAGTTAAATGGGAGTGGGTGCGTGGCCATGATGGACATCCAGACAATGAGCGTGCCGATCAACTGGCAGTCAATGCCCGGCAACAACTTCAAGCGAAATAAGAGGCTCGACGGTGACTGAACAACAAACAAAACGTCAGATTGTGCTCGATACTGAAACCACTGGTATCAGTACTGCAGAAGATCATCGCATCATCGAAATCGGTTGTGTGGAAATTATCAATCGTCGTGCCACCGGGCAAACCTTTCACCAATACATCAACCCTCAGAGAGAAATTGATGCCGGTGCCATAGAAGTACACGGTATTACTAACGATTTTCTTGCTGACAAACCGGTGTTTGCTGACATTGCCAAGGCGTTTATCGATTTTGTCAGCGGTGCCGAGTTAATCATTCACAACGCACCGTTTGACGTTGGCTTTTTGGATCATGAATTCGGCAAGCTGGAGATTAATCATCGCATTGCAGATATATGTGATGTTGTTGATACGCTGAAGATGGCGCGTGACAAACATCCTGGCCAGAAAAACAATCTGGATGCCTTGTGCAAACGCTACCAAGTCGATAACTCCAATCGAGATTTGCATGGCGCTCTACTGGACGCCGAAATTCTGGCTGAAGTCTTCCTGGCCATGACCGGTGGCCAAGTCAGCTTGTCACTAGCTGCGGAACAACAAGAAGCTCCGACTGCCGACGAACAGCAGCTGGACAATGCCTTTACAGCATCGACACGGCCGGCCTTGAAAATCATTCATGCAGAAGAACATGAACTGGCGGCTCACCAGGCTATGCTGGAATTGATTGACAAAAAAAGTGATGGCGCCTGTGTCTGGCTCAAAGATAATCAGACAGCGGGATAATTCAAAAAAATCAGGCCATTGGCTTGAAATGTGTTTCTTGACCCCCAAATAGAACCTGTCTTCAGTAAAGCTAAAACGGGTCAACATGAGTCAAGAAGAAATCAACAACACAGACAACAGTCTGGATGCAACGCCAGACCAGCAGCCACAACCTGCTTCGGAATCACCATCCGATGCCAGCCCCGAGCAGCTGCTTGAACAAGCCCAGGCCAAAGCCGATGAGTACTGGAACGAGTTACTGCGTGCCCGTGCGGATTTGGAAAATATGCGTCGTCGGCATAGTCGTGATCTCGAAAGTGCCCACAAGCATGCGCTCGACAAATTTGTCACCGAGCTGTTGCCGGTTTGTGACAGCCTTGAACTGGGGCTGAATGCGGCAGGCAATGAAGAAGCCAACTTGTCATCGGTTCGCGATGGTATGGACATGACACTCAAAATGCTGATCAGTGCCATTGCCAAGTTTGGTCTGGAACAGATCAACCCGGAAGGTGAAGCCTTTGATCCGGAACTGCATCAGGCAATGGCCATGCAGCCAGTCGAGGGCAAAGAAGCCAATCAGGTGATTGCGGTCATGCAAAAAGGTTATCGCTTCAATGGGCGTTTACTCAGGCCTGCCATGGTGGTGGTCTCGCAATAAATCGTCACCGTACAAAGTGAAGGGACTTGAAATCCACTGACAGCTCCCCAACCTAGAGACACAACAGCTGGTATAGCCAGTCAGAGTTCAGAGAATTTCGGAGAATTATTTATGGGTAAAATTATTGGAATCGATTTGGGTACCACCAACTCATGCGTAGCAGTGTTGGAAGATGGTAAAGCCCGGGTTATCGAAAACAGCGAAGGTGATCGCACTACGCCATCGATTGTCGCCTTCACTAAAGACAACGAAGTACTGGTAGGTCAATCAGCAAAAAGACAAGCGGTGACCAATCCGAGCAACACACTGTACGGTATCAAACGACTGATTGGTCGTAAGTTCAAAGAAGATGTCGTTCAGCGTGATATCGACATGGTGCCTTACAAGATTGTTGAAGCCGACAACGGTGACGCCTGGGTTCAGGCCAATGACAAAAAAATGGCTCCACCAGAAATTTCTGCGCGTGTCTTGATGAAGATGAAAAAAACTGCGGAAGAATTCCTGGGTGAACCGGTCACAGAAGCGGTAGTTACCGTACCTGCCTACTTCAACGATTCACAACGTCAGGCGACTAAAGACGCTGGCAAGATTGCCGGTCTTGAAGTTAAACGTATCATCAACGAGCCGACCGCTGCTGCACTGGCCTACGGCATGGACAAAAAACGTGGTGATTCCACGGTTGTGGTTTATGACCTGGGTGGCGGTACCTTTGACGTATCGATCATCGAAATTGCTGACATCGAAGGTGAGCACCAATTTGAGGTGCTGGCGACCAACGGTGATACCTTCCTGGGCGGTGAAGACTTTGACCAGCGCATCATTGATTTTCTGGTCAGCGAGTTCAAGAAAGATCAAGGCGTTGATTTGAGCAAGGATCCTCTGGCGCTGCAACGTCTGAAAGATGCGGCTGAAAAAGCAAAAATTGAGCTGTCCTCAAGCCAACAAACAGATATCAACCTGCCATACATCACAGCCGATGCCAGCGGTCCAAAACACATGGAAATCCGCCTGACCCGCGCCAAGCTGGAATCTCTGGTTGATGACTTGATTACACGCAGTCTTGAGCCTTGCAAAGTGGCGCTGAAAGACGCCGGACTGTCTGTTTCTGAGATTAATGAAGTCATTCTGGTCGGTGGTCAGACACGTATGCCGAAAGTACAAGAAGCTGTTAAAGAGCTGTTTGGCAAAGAACCACGCCGTGATGTAAACCCTGATGAAGCGGTGGCTGTAGGTGCGGCGATTCAGGCTGCGGTGCTGGCGGGCGATGTCAAAGATGTATTGTTGCTTGACGTGACGCCGCTGAGTCTGGGTATTGAAACCATGGGTGGTGTGATGACCAAACTGGTTGAGAAAAACACCACGATTCCGACCAAAGCACAGCAGGTTTTCTCGACCGCCGATGACAATCAGCCTGCGGTGACTATTCACGTGCTGCAAGGTGAGCGTGAAATGGCCTCTGCCAACAAATCATTGGGCCGTTTTGATCTGGCCGATATTCCACCTGCGCCACGCGGTGTCCCTCAAATCGAAGTGACGTTTGATATTGATGCCAACGGTATCCTCAACGTGTCGGCCAAAGACAAGGCCACAGGCAAGGAACAATCCATTGTCATCAAGGCTTCCAGTGGTTTGAGTGATGAAGAAGTGGAAAAAATGGTCAAGGATGCCGAAGCGCATGCCGAGGAAGACCGTAAGTTCCACGAACTGGTGACCGCGCGTAACACTGCAGATGGTTTGATTCACGCCACCAACAAGTCACTGAAAGACCTGGGTGACAAAGTTGATGCGGCAGAAAAATCTGCGATTGAATCTGCTATCGAGAGCCTGCAGGAAGCACTGAAAGGTGAAGACAAGGCTGATATCGAAGCAAAAACCAACACATTGTCAGAAGCGGCTGCCAAACTGGCTGAGCGAGCCTATGCCGAAAATGCTGAAGCAGGCGATGGTGCTGCATCAGAGTCAGCGGCCGAAGCAAGTGACGATGTTGTTGATGCCGAGTTTGAAGAAGTCAACGACGACAAGAAGTAATCTCATCTCGATAATGACCTTGCAAACGGGCGTGGAACAAAATTCCACGCCTGTTTTGCTTGAATAACAAGACCAGACAAGACATGGCCAAACAAGATTACTATGAACTGCTCGGCGTGGCGCGAACTGCCACAGAGGCCGAAATCAAAAAAGCCTACCGTCGCATGGCGATGAAGTATCACCCGGATCGTAATCCGGATGACAAAGACGCCGAAGCCAAATTCAAAGAAGCCAAAGAAGCCTACGAAGTTCTGTCTGATACCCGCAAACGGGCCGCTTATGATCAATTTGGTCACGCGGGTGTTGATAACAGTGCCGGAGCTGGCGGTTTCCGTGGTGGTGCCGGTGGTTTTAGCGATATCTTTGGCGATGTGTTCAACGATATTTTTGGCGCAGGTGGCAGACATCAGAACTATCGCGGTGCCGATCTGCGTTATCGACTTGAGTTAACGCTGGAAGAAGCCGTCGCCGGTACAACAGCCACCATCAGGATTCCAGTTCATGTGACCTGTAAAACCTGTGATGGCACAGGTGCCAAACCTGGCAGTCAGCCAGTCACTTGTACTACCTGCGGTGGGCATGGACAGGTTCGAATTCAGCAGGGTTTCTTTACCGTGCAACAAACCTGTCCACACTGTCACGGTACCGGCAAGATGATTCAGGATCCTTGCTCTGACTGTCATGGCGAAGGTGTGATTCAGGAACAGAAAACCCTGCAGGTCAAGGTGCCTGCAGGTGTGGATACCGGAGACAGAATCCGGCTGGCGGGTGAAGGTGAAGCTGGAACAGGTGGTGCGCCAGCGGGCGATCTGTATGTTGAAGTGTCAGTCAAACACCACGATGTGTTTACCCGTGATGGTAACAACCTCTTTTGCGATGTACCGATAAGCTTTATTACCGCTACATTGGGTGGTGAAGTGGAAGTGCCCACCCTCAACGGCAAGGCCGTGTTGAAAGTGCCCGAAGGCACCCAGACCGGACAGCAGTTCCGTATGCGTTCCAAAGGCGTTCAGTCGGTTCGAAGTAGTAGTCCCGGCGACTTGTTGTGTCGGGTTGTTATCGAAACGCCTGTGAAATTATCGAAAAAACAGAAAGAACTGTTACAAGCCTTTGAGGACACTCTGAAGGAGGGTAACATTGCCCACACCCCTAAACACAATTCATGGCTTGACGCAGTCAAGCGCTTTTTTGAGTAAGGGATGGATTTGCCAAGACAGGCTGGCTGAGCTAACTTCTCGCCAGCCTTTTTTATTTTTGAACCGGAAAACAGGATAGCTTCATGGCAATACGTATCGCGATTAACGGCGCAGCCGGTCGAATGGGACGTTGCCTGATTCAGGCGGTTGAGCAAACTCCCGGCCTGGAGTTGAGTGCCGCGCTGGACCGTGCTGACTCATCACTTATTGGTGTTGATGCAGGTGAGTTGGCAGGGGTAGGCAAACTGGGCATCAGTCTCAGTGCTGATGTCGTCGAAGCCTGTCAAAACTCGGATGTCATCATTGATTTTACCCTGCCTGAAGTCACCATGGCCTTATTGCCGCACTGTGTGGCTCACCAGTGTCGGCCGGTGATTGGCACCACAGGCTTTGATGAGGCGCAGAAGCAGGCTATCGAACAAGCGGCAGAGCAAGTGGCAACATTACTGGCGCCGAATATGAGTGTGGGTGTCAATTTGTCACTCAAGCTGCTGGATATCGCTGCCCGGGTACTTGGCGACACTGTCGATATTGAAATCATCGAAGCACATCATCGTCATAAAGTGGATGCTCCTTCTGGCACAGCACTCAGAATGGGTGAAGTGGTAGCGGATGCTTTGGGTCGTGATTTAAAGCAATGCGCGGTTTATGGTCGTGAAGGTCGAACCGGTGAGCGTGATCGTCAAACCATCGGTTTTGCAACGGTGCGTGCCGGTGATGTGGTTGGTGATCACACGGTGTTGTTTGCAGCTGAAGGTGAGCGGGTGGAAATTACCCACAAGGCGTCCAGTCGAATGACGTTTGCATTCGGTGCAATGAGAGCTTCCAGCTGGCTGATGCAGCACAACTCTGGACTCTATGATATGCAGGATGTACTTGATTTAAGAGATTAATTCGCTGTTGGGTTGTGGGCTTCGCTTTATCATGACTTGTCTGGTAATATGCAGGGCTCGAAACAAAAACGATAAGAATGTTTCATTGTGCGGGAATGAGACAGCATGGAAAGATGTGAGCAATTATGGCTTTAGAAACACCCGTTTGTGACTTTGGCTTGTCGGCGATAGATTTCACATTGCCGGCCACTGACGGTAAAATCTGGACCCTTGAAGATTGTCGCGGTGATAACGGCCTCTTGGTCATGTTTATCTGTAATCACTGCCCTTACGTCAAAGCCATTCTGGATCGCCTGGTGCGAGACACCAGAGAACTCAAGCAATACGGTATCAATTCGGTCGCCATTATGGCTAACGATGTTACCGAATACCCTGAGGATTCGTTGGAGAACATGCAACGTATCGCCAAACAGGCAGGGTTCAATTTTCCATACCTCTACGATGAATCTCAGCAAGTAGCCAAGGCTTATGGCGCGGTGTGTACACCGGATTTTTTTGGCTACAACAAAGAGTTGCAATTGCAATATCGTGGGCGTCTGGATGCCAGCAGAAAAGAGGCCGCTGAACCGGATGTCAGACGTGATCTGTTTGAATCGATGAAGCAGATTGCACAAACAGGTTACGGTCCGGATACGCAAGTACCGAGTATGGGCTGCTCGATTAAGTGGCGGGCGGCTTGATTTTTTTTAACAGGAGAATGTAGAAAATGGCTACACGCAGACATTTAGCGAATGCCATCCGTGCGTTGAGTATGGATGCAGTACAAAAGGCAAGCTCTGGCCACCCGGGTGCACCGATGGGTATGGCAGATATTGCCGAAGTCTTGTGGAATGATCACCTGAAACACAACCCGACCAATCCGGCCTGGGCTGACAGAGATCGTTTCATCCTGTCCAACGGCCACGGCTCGATGCTGATTTATTCTCTGCTGCATCTGACTGGTTACGACCTGCCGATGGACTCTCTGAAAACTTTCCGTCAATTGCACTCGCAATGTGCGGGCCATCCTGAATACGGCTATGCGCCAGGTGTTGAAACCACTACAGGTCCTCTGGGTCAAGGTATCACCAATGGTGTTGGTTTTGCCATGGCTGAAAAACTGATGGCGGATCAATTCAACCGTCCTGGTCATGACATTGTCGATCACCACACCTATGTATTCATGGGCGACGGCTGTCTGATGGAAGGTGTTTCTCACGAAGCTTGTTCACTGGCTGGAACATGGGGCCTGGGTAAACTGATTGCTTTCTGGGACGACAACAACATTTCTATCGACGGTCATATCGATGGCTGGTACACCGATGACACCGTTAAGCGTTTTGAATCATACGGCTGGCACGTTCAGTCTGTAGACGGTCACGATGCTGACGCAATCAATGCAGCGATTACTGCTGCTAAAGCAGTCACTGACAAGCCCTCACTGATCTGCTGCAAAACCATCATTGGTTTTGGTTCACCCAACAAATCTGCAAGCCACGACTGTCACGGTGCGCCACTGGGTGAAGAAGAAGTTGCACTGACACGTAAAGAACTCGGTTGGGAATACGAACCATTTGTTATCCCACAAGACGTTTACGAAGGTTGGGATGGCAAAGCCAAAGGCGCTGAAGTAGAAGCTGCCTGGAATGCCAAGTTTGAAGCGTATGCCAAGGAGTATCCAGAACTGGCAGCTGAATTCAAACGTCGCATGGCCGGTGAACTGCCAGCCAACTGGAAGCAAGTGACTGACGCATTCATTGCTGAAACCAACGAAAAAGCTGAAAGTCTGGCTTCACGTCAGGCGTCACAAAAAGCGATTGCTGCTTTGGCTCCGACGCTGCCTGAATTCCTGGGCGGTTCTGCGGATCTGACCGGTTCTAACCTGACTAGCTGTTCAGCGTTCAAACATGTGTCTGGTAAAGAGCCCGGCAACTACATTTCCTATGGTGTTCGTGAGTTCGGTATGTTTGCCATCATGAATGGTATGGCGCTGCACGGCGGTCTGCTGCCTTACGGCGGTACTTTCCACATGTTCTCTGACTATGCTAAAAACGCGCTGCGTATGGCGGCATTGATGAAACAGCGTACCATTGCGGTACTGACGCATGACTCTATCGGTCAGGGCGAAGATGGTCCTACGCATCAACCTATCGAAAATACTGCCGGTCTGCGTTACATCCCGAACATGGATGTATGGCGTCCTGCGGATTCTGTTGAAGTTGCGGTTGCATGGGTTGCTGCGGTTGAGCGTACCGATGGTCCGACCAGCCTGGTACTGAGCCGTCAAGGTATTCCAGGCCGTAAGCATGATGCATCAGACTTTGAAGTTATGCGCAAAGGTGCTTATATCCTGTCAGAAGCCAATGGCAATGCTGATGTGATTCTGATCGCCACAGGTTCTGAAGTGGATCTGGCTGTTAAGTCGCAAGAAGCCCTGGCTGCAGAAGGTATCAACGCTCGCGTTGTTTCAATGCCTTCTACCAACGTGTTTGACCGTCAGGATCAAGCATACAAAGACAGCGTTCTGACACCAGGTGTCAAACGTGTTTCAATCGAAGCTGGTGTGACGGACTTCTGGCGTAAGTATGTAGGCCTGGAAGGCGGTACAGTGGGTATCGACACCTTTGGTGAATCTGCACCGGGTGGCGTACTGATGAAACACTTCGGCTTTACTGTTGAAAACGTAGTGAAAACTGTTAAATCTGTGCTGTAATCGCAGATTTGATAGATGCGTAATGAATCATGGCCAGTGGGTGCAAGCTCACTGGTCATTTTTCTGTCATAGACGACGAGTTATGCTGATAACTTTAGATTTATCTCAGAAGCGTCAGTTATCAGACTGACCCCGAAAATGAGGACAAGCGATGACTATCAAGGTAGGGATTAACGGTTTTGGTCGAATTGGCCGAATGGCATTTCGTGCAGCGATCAAAGATTTCACCAATATCGAAGTGGTGGCAATCAACGACCTGCTGGAACCTGACTATCTGGCCTATATGCTGAAATATGATTCTGTGCATGGTCCGTTTCAGGGGCAAGTCGAAGTCAGAGATGGCCATCTGGTGGTGAATGGCAATACAATCCGTGTCACTGCCGAGCGAGATCCCGCTAACCTGAAATGGGCTGATGTCGGTGTTGATATTGTGATTGAGTGCACAGGTTTTTTCCTCACCGAGGAATCTTGTCAGGCGCATATCCAGGCCGGTGCCAAGAAAGTGGTGCAATCAGCGCCATCAAAAGACCATACCCCAATGTTTGTTTATGGTGTTAATCATCAAAGCTATGCCGGTCAGGCGATTGTTTCAGCAGCGTCTTGCACGACCAATGCGCTGGCACCCGTGGCAAAAGTATTGCACGATCAGTATGGTATCAAACGTGGTCTGATGACGACAGTTCATGCCGCCACGGCATCACAAAAAACGGTTGATGGTCCATCGATGAAAGATTGGCGTGGTGGTCGCGGTATTCTTGAAAATATCATTCCATCGTCAACTGGTGCTGCGAAAGCGGTTGGCAAAGTTCTGCCAGAATTAAATGGCAAATTAACCGGTATGGCATTTCGGGTGCCAACCTCTGATGTTTCTGTGGTCGATCTGACCGTTGAGCTGGATAGTGAGACCAGCTATGAAGCTATCTGCGCGGCGATGAAAAAAGCGGCCGAAGGTGAACTCAAAGATGTGTTGGGTTACACCGAAGACAGTGTGGTTTCGACCGATTTCCGTGGACATACAGCGCCATCGACCTTTGATGCCGGTGCGGGCATTGCTCTGGATGGCACATTTGTTAAAGTGGTTGCCTGGTACGATAACGAATATGGCTATACCTGTAATATGATGCGCTTGGTTGAGCATGTTGCTGACTAAGCCATCGGCATAGTTGCAAAAAAATTAACAGGCTTCCCCGTGAGGGGAGGCCTTTTTTTTGAGCGCGGCGTTATAATCAGATACAGATCACAAAATTAACCGTTGAAATAAGGGGACATCATGTCGGTAATCAAAATGGCAGATCTGGATCTGACGGATAAAAAAGTACTGATTCGTCAGGATCTGAATGTGCCACTCAAATCAGGTGTTGTCGCGGATGGAACCCGGATACTTGCCTCACTTCCCACTATTAAACTGGCCCTCGAGAAAGGTGCCAAGGTCATGGTGATGTCGCATCTTGGACGGCCGACCGAAGGTGAATACGAACACAAATATTCGCTGGCGCCTGTGGCTAATTATCTGTCTGCGCTGTTGGAACAACCTGTCAGACTGGAGCAAAACTGGCTGGAGCCCGATTTCATTCCGGTGGAACGAGGCGAAGTGGTGATTTGTGAGAATGTTCGTTTTAACGTCGGCGAAAAAGCCAATGATGATGCGTTGGCGCGTCGCATGGCACAGATGTGTGATGTCTATGTCATGGATGCCTTTGGAACTGCCCATCGGGCCCAGGCATCAACGCATGGCATCGCCAAATATGCCCCGATCGCATGTGCCGGACCTTTATTGGCGGCAGAGTTGGAGGCACTGTCCAAAGCGCTCGATAATCCTGCCCGCCCAATGGTTGCAATCGTCGGTGGTTCCAAGGTCTCCACCAAGTTAACTGTTCTTGAGACTTTGTCAGAAAAGGTTGATCAGCTGATTGTTGGTGGCGGCATAGCCAATACCTTCATCGCGGCAGCTGGCTATAATGTTGGCAGGTCTCTTTACGAAGAAGATTTGCTTGACACCTGTCGTCGCCTGACAGCCGATGCCAAACGACGCGGAGCCGATATCCCTGTGCCGATTGATGTCGTCTGCGGCAAGCATTTTGCCGAGAACGCCGAGGCAGAATTAAAGTCCGTTGACAAGGTCGCCGACGATGACATGATCTTCGATATCGGCCCAAAGTCTGCCGCAGAGTTGACTGAAATTTTAAAAAATGCCGGTACTATTGTCTGGAATGGGCCACTGGGCGTATTCGAATTCAGCCAGTTCTCTGAAGGCACAAAGGAAATCGCCATGGCGATTGCTGAATCAAATGCTTTCTCTATTGCCGGCGGCGGTGACACGCTTGCCGCAGTATCAAAATTCAAAATTTGTGATGATGTTTCATATATTTCCACGGGTGGTGGTGCTTTTCTTGAGTTTCTGGAAGGCAAGAAGTTACCGGCAGTCGAAATTCTGGAACAACGGGCTGCTCAACAATCCTGAGGGAGTTCTAGCTTGGCAAGGCGCAGAACAAAAATTGTCGCCACTATGGGGCCTTCAACAGACGCTCCCGATATTCTGGATGCGATGATAAAGGCGGGACTTGATGTGGTGCGATTGAACTTTTCGCATGGTACTGCCGAGAAACACATAGAGATGGCCCATCGAGTGCGAGAGCGTGCGGAGGCACTTGGCCGACAAGTGGGTGTGCTGGTTGATTTACAGGGACCCAAGATCCGTATCTCAAGATTTAAGAATGGTGCGATATTTCTTGAAGAAAATACCCATTTCATCCTCGATGCCGGCTTAGCGGAAAATGAGGGTGACATCGAACGTGTTGGCATTGATTACAAGCCTTTACCCTACGATCTGAACAGAGGCGATACTCTTTTACTAGACGATGGCCGGATCGTGTTGTGGGTCAAGTCGGTTGTTGATAAAGAGATTCATTGCCGGGTTGTGGTCGGAGGCCAACTCTCTAACAACAAAGGCATCAACCGTCAGGGCGGTGGCCTGTCAGCGGCTGCACTCACAGAAAAAGATATTGCCGATATCAAGGTCGCAGCGAGCATTCAGGCCGACTATCTGGCGGTGTCATTCCCGCGTAGCGCAGATGATGTATTGCTGGCCCGCAAATTGTTGCGAGATGCCGGTGGCTATGGTGGCATCATCGCCAAGATTGAACGTGCCGAAGCGGTCACGGAACTTGAGGCAATCATTCAGGTATCCGAAGCTATCATGGTGGCACGGGGTGACCTCGGAGTTGAAATTGGCGATGCCGCATTACCACCCATTCAAAAAAGCAGTATTGCCATGGCTCGGCGTATGAACAGGGTCACCATCACGGCAACGCAGATGATGGAATCGATGATCAATAATTCCATCCCGACACGAGCAGAAGTGTTTGATGTAGCCAATGCGGTGCTGGATGGTACCGATGCGGTCATGCTTTCAGGCGAAACGGCTGTGGGTAAATATCCGGTAAAAGTGATCGAAGCCATGGACCGAATTTGCTTGCAAGCCGAGCAACAACGCGAGATTCGTGTCTCACGTCACCGAATTGACTCCAAATTCGAGCGTATTGACGAGGCTATTGCCATGGCAGCCATGTACACGGCGAATCATCTTGATGTGAAAGCAATTGCGGCCCTGACAGATTCGGGTTCAACGCCGCTATGGATGTCCAGGGTCAGCTCGGGTATTCCGATTTTTGCACTGACACCACATACCTCGACGAGTCGACGAGTAACCTTGTATCGTGGTGTTTATCCGGTTGATTTTGTACTGGAGCATACTGATCATGCGCTCGCCAATATGGAAATGGTGGATGAGCTCAAACGAAGAGGCGTGGTCAGTGATGGTGATATTGTGTTGCTGACCAAGGGCGATCTAGAGATTCATGGAACAACCAACGGCATGAAGATCATCCGTGTGGGAGAATATCTAACCCCAAAAGACCGACTGGAGAAATAAATCATGGCATTAGTATCCTTGCGACAATTGCTGGATTATGCGGCGGAGCATCAGTTTGCGATTCCGGCATTTAATGTCAACAACCTTGAACAGGTGCAGGCGATCATGCAGGCGGCAGATGCGGTTGATAGTCCTGTCATCATGCAAGGCTCAGTCGGCGCTCGCCAGTACGCCGGTGAACCCTTCCTTCGGCACCTGATTCTGGCGGCTATTGAACAATATCCTCATATTCCGGTGGTCATGCATCAAGATCACGGTGCATCGCCAGCTATTTGTGCTCGGGCCATTCAATCCGGTTTCAGCTCTGTGATGATGGATGGTTCCCTGCTGGAAGATATGAAAACGCCAGCGTCATTTGACTACAACGTTTCTGTGACTCGAACAGTGGTCGATATGGCTCATGCCTGCGGCGTCAGTGTTGAGGGTGAACTGGGATGTCTGGGATCACTTGAAACCGGCAAGATGGGTGAAGAAGACGGTCACGGTGCAGAAGTGGCACTGGATCACAGTCAATTACTGACGGATCCTGACGAGGCGGTCGAATTCATCAAGTTGACGCATGTTGATGCACTGGCCGTTGCCATTGGCACCAGTCATGGGGCATATAAATTTTCTCAACCACCCAGTGGTGATGTGCTGGCTATCAGTCACCTCGAAAAGTTGCAGAATAAACTACCCAATGTGCATTTTGTCATGCATGGTTCCAGTTCGGTACCGCAGGATTGGTTGGCAATCATCAATCGTTTTGGTGGCGATATTGGCCAGACCTATGGGGTGCCGGTAGATGAGGTGGTGGAAGGTATCAAATATGGTGTACGCAAAGTCAATATTGATACTGATTTACGCATGGCATCTACCGGAGCCATTCGGCAATTTTTGGCAGATGAAAAAAATGCCACAATCTTTGACCCGAGAAAATTTCTGAAGGTAGCCAAGACTGCGATGCAAGCGATTTGTGAAGCGCGGTATCAGTCTTTTGGCAGTGCCGGTCATGCCAGCAAAATCAAAACAATATCACTGGATAAAATGGTCGAACGTTACGACAAAGGCATTCTGTAATCTTTAATTGACAGGGATGTCTGATTTAATAAGCATTGCTCAGCGAGAGAGTCGTTCACAGATAGGGTAAACTATGCGTTTTTGCAAAACTGGGTTCTGACTTTGTATCAGCTACTAGCCATCGCAGCAGGCGGTGCGATGGGAGCAGTATTACGTTTCCTGATGTCAAACGGTGTCTATCGCCTGACCGGCAATGACTTTCCATATGGCACGCTGGCGATCAATATCCTTGGCTCTTTTGTGCTGGGTATACTCTTTGTCTTGCTGTTGGAAAAATTGGTGGTGAGTGCTGAATGGCGACTGGGCCTCACCGTTGGACTCATCGGAGCCTTTACCACCTTCTCGACTTTTTCAGTAGAAACCTTGCTGTTGATCGAGGAGGGCCAACTGCTCAAAGCCGCACTGAATATTGTGTTGAGCGTAGCTTTATGTCTGTTTGCGGCATGGTTGGGCATGAGCTTAGGGAGGCAGCTATGAGCCAGCAGGCAATTACCATGGTACGTGTGTATCTGGCCGAAGGGCGCGATGATGTCAGTCATCTGATCGAATTGTTGGAGCAACAAGGAGTCCGTGGTTTCAGCGTATTCAGAGGCGTTGCAGGACTTGGCAGTGATGGCCATGTTCACAAGGCCTCATTGCTGGATCTTTCATCCCGCTTGCCTGTGGTCATTGAGTTCTTCGACAGCCCGGAAAAAATAGCCAACTTATTGAATTATATCGAACAACTGGTCAAATCTGACAATATTGTGCAGTGGCCAGCCAGTACTGGAATTTGAAAATATGCTTGACCCAAAATTACTGAGAACCGATGTTCAGTCGCTTGCAGCACAGCTTGCCCGGCGCAATTTTGACTTGGATCTTGAATTGTTGAATTCGCTGGAAGAAGAGCGTCGACAGGCGCAACTGGATGCCCAGGCATTACAGACAGAGAGGAACAGCCGCTCCAAGGAAATCGGTAAAGCCAAAGCTTCTGGACAGGACATCGCACCGCTATTGGCTGAAGTTGATGATCTCGCTGACAAGCATAAAGCAGCAGAAGCCAGGCTGGATGATGTGTTAGCCAAACTTAATGCTCTGGCAATGGAGATACCCAATATTCCCCAGCCTTCAGTGCCCAGTGGCAAGGATGAGGCGGATAATCAGGAAGTCTCTCGCTGGGGCACGCCACCGATATTCGATTTTCCAGTCAAGGACCATGTGGATATCGGCAATGGTCTGCAGCAAATGGACTTTGAGGCGGCAGCACGTATCAGTCGCGCTCGCTTTGTGACCTTGACCGGAAGTCTGGCAAGGCTGCAACGGGCCCTGATTCAGTTCATGCTTGATGTGCATACGCTGGAACATGATTATACCGAAACCTATGTGCCGTATCTGGTAAACGCCGACGCATTGAGAGGCACGGGGCAACTTCCCAAGTTTGCTGAAGATTTGTTTGCCGTTGATGACGGACAGCTTTATTTGATCCCGACAGCTGAAGTACCTGTGACCAATCTGGTTCGTGACTCCATTCAGGAAGCCACATCATTACCGATCAAGTTTGTTGCACACACCCCTTGTTTCAGAAGTGAAGCCGGTTCTCATGGGCGTGACGTGCGTGGCTTGATCAGGCAACACCAGTTTGAAAAAGTGGAACTGGTGCAGATGGTACCTGCCAGTGATTCCGAGGCAGCCCATGAAGCCCTGACCGGACATGCAGAATCCATTCTTCAGCGTCTCGAGCTGCCTTATCGGAAAATGCTCTTGTGCACCGGAGATATGGGCTTTGCTTCAACCAAGACTTACGATCTTGAGGTTTGGTTGCCCAGTCAGAATACTTATAGGGAAATCTCTTCCTGTTCTAACTTTGGTGATTTTCAGGCACGTCGCATGCAGGCCAGATGGCGTAATCCAGACACTGGCAAACCAGAGTTGCTGCATACGCTTAATGGCTCAGGCCTGGCGGTGGGTAGAACACTGTTGGCGATTCTGGAGAATTTCCAGCAAGCCGATGGAAGTGTCAGAGTGCCTAAGGTTTTAGTCCCTTATATGGGGGGGGTAGAAACACTGCATGGCTGAGTTTACCCTGGTTCAAAAGTTTATTATCTGGGCAATTCCAGTCATTTTTGCCATCACTCTGCATGAGGTGGCACATGGTTGGGCAGCACTCAAGCTGGGCGACCGCACAGCGCAAATGATGGGGCGATTGACACTGAATCCGATCAAGCATGTGGATCCATTGGGTACCTTGTTGATCCCTGGGGTGTTGTTAATGATTGGCGGCTTTATTTTTGGCTGGGCCAAACCAGTGCCGGTGACCGTGCAAAATCTTCGCTCACCCAAGCAGGATATGGCCTGGGTAGCGCTGGCAGGGCCAGGTGCCAATTTAGTCATGGGTATTTTCTGGGCAGTGGTTGCTAAAGTTGGCCTGATGCTGGCCAACAATGGTGTCACGTTGGGGGAACCGATGTTATTCATGGGCATTGCCGGTGTCTGGATTAATGCCATCTTGATGCTGCTTAACCTGCTGCCGATTCCGCCACTTGATGGTGGTCGGGTGTTGATGAGTATTTTGCCGGGCCGCTGGTCATGGCAGCTCAGCCGAGTCGAACCCTATGGCTTTTTTATTCTGCTCGGCCTTTTGTTTTTTGGCGTTCTTGGGCTGATTCTGATGCCCATGCTGCAAGTGATCCTGGCGATGCTGGCCAGTGTACTGTCAATCCACATCGATCAGATGTTTGGACTGCTCAACAGATTGTTTTAGTTGACTGAATTATTCAGGAGCAAGAATTTGGATACCGTAGCCTACCAGTCACGACGGATTGTTTCCGGGATGCGCCCAACCGGGCAGCTGCATCTTGGTCATTATCATGGCGTGCTGAAAAATTGGATCAAGCAGCAGCATGAGTTTGACTGCTTTTTCTTTGTCGCTGACTGGCATGCATTGACAACACACTACGAAGACAGCCAAATCATCGAGGAAAGTGTCTGGGAAATGGTAATCGACTGGCTGGCTGCGGGCATTGAACCGTCATCGGCCTCGCTGTTTTTACAATCCAAAGTGCCAGAGCATGCTGAATTGCATTTATTGCTTTCGATGATCACCCCGCTATCGTGGTTGGAGAGGGTGCCTACCTACAAGGATCAACAGGAGAAGCTAAAAGAAAAAGATCTGTCCACCTATGGCTTTCTGGGATATCCCTTGCTGCAAAGTGCCGATATTTTGATTTACAGAGCGGGCCAAGTGCCTGTTGGTGAAGATCAGGTGGTGCATGTTGAGCTGACGCGTGAGGTCGCACGACGTTTCAATCATATCTACGGCCGTGAACCTGATTTTGAACAAAAAGCCGTTGCTGCGATTGCCAAGATGGGTAAGAAAAACGCCAAGCTCTACAATACTTTAAGAAAAGCCTACCAGGAGCAGGGCGACAGTGAAGCTTTGCAAAAGGCGCGTGAATTACTGAAAAATCAGCAGAATCTTGCGCTGGGAGATACCGAACGTTTGTTTGGTTTTCTTGAAGGTGGCGGTAAAGTCATTCTGCCAGAACCTCAGGCATTGCTGACACCTGCTTCGAAAATGCCGGGACTTGATGGCCAGAAAATGTCCAAATCCTATGGCAACACCATTTCCTTGAGAGAGCCGGAACAAAGTCTGTCAGAGAAAATTAAACGCATGCCGACTGATCCAAACCGGGTCAGAAGAACCGATCCCGGTGATCCGGAAAAATGTCCGGTCTGGCAGTTGCATGAAGTCTACGCAACAGAAGATCAAAAACAGTGGGTGCAGGAAGGATGCCGGACGGCAGGCATCGGTTGTCTGGATTGTAAAGGGCCACTGATCGATGCGGTCAGTGCCGAACTGAAACCGATTCGTGCTCGCGCGGAGGATTTCCGCCAGCATCCTGAAGATGTGCGGCGAATTATCGATGATGGTAGTGCTGCGGCACGCGAAGTGGCTCAGGAGACTCTTGCAGATGTGAGATCTGCAATGGGTTTAAGCTATAAATAAGGCCAAAAATTATGTCTGAACGTATACAAAAAGTCCTCGCCAGAGCTGGCTATGGTTCACGCCGGCAAGTTGAAACATGGATTAGCGAAGGCAGGGTCACGGTCAACGGTGAAGTCGCGAAACTGGGCGCACAAATTGACGCCAGTGCCTCACTGAAACTCGATGGCAAGCCGCTGTCTACCAAGCGACTGTGGCAACAACCCAAGCAAGTGATTCTATATCATAAGCCCGTAGGTGAAGTGTGTACCCGTCAGGACCCAGAAGGTCGGCGTACCATATTCAAATCTCTTCCTGCACCCGCTGAAGGACGATGGGTCAGTGTTGGTCGGCTTGATATCAATACCAGTGGCTTGCTTATCCTGACCACCGATGGTGAGTTGGCCAATCATCTGATGCATCCATCCAATCAGATGGATCGGGAGTATGCGGTTCGGGTGCTCGGTGAAGTCGGAGCTGAGATGATGCAGCGATTGAGAGATGGCGTCATGCTTGAAGATGGTGAAGCGCGCTTTTCTGATATACAACCTGCCGGAGGTGAGGGCGCTAATTCCTGGTTCCATGTCGTGATTCAGGAAGGTCGTAACCGGGAAGTCCGACGTTTATGGGAAAGTCAGGGTGTTCAAGTCAGCAGATTGACACGGCTGCGTTATGGTCCGGTAATTATGCCCAACAAATTGAAGCCAGGACGTTGGATGATGCTGGAAGGTCGTGATCTTGAAAATTTGTATCAGGAAGCGGGTTTGAAACCTATAAGCACAGACAATAGTGTCAACAAACCGGCAGCCAAGCGTGCTGATAAGTCGCGATCAATCAAAACCACTTCAACACCTGATAAGCGTAAAGCACCTACAAATAAATCCCCTTGGGAAGCTGCTTCAGCTAGCAAACGCCCAAGGGTACGCGGTCATAAAACCAGGTAAGTCATTGTTTAATGGCTGGCAAGGCCACTCGAAACGATGTTCTTGCCGCTGTGCTTGGCTTGATAGAGTGCGTCATCGGCCCGTTTGAAAATTGACGTGGCAGTGTCTGACTCGCGATGTCCCGCAACACCAATACTGACGGTGAAGCCAAAACTGTTTTCACCATTAAGACACTTCAGTTCGGCGATCGACTGACGCAGCCTTTCGGCAACCATCATGGCATCTTCGAGTTCTGTGTGGCTTAACAGCAGGGTAAATTCTTCACCGCCAAAGCGGTAGGCAGTATCTGTCTGGCGGAGCATGGATTTCAATAATTCGCCAATGGAACGAATCGCCTGGTCGCCTGCGGCATGGCCCAATGAGTCATTGATCTGCTTGAAGTTATCAATATCAACGACCAGAAGTGAAAAAGGTGCTTGTTGTCTTTTAGCGAGCTCCATTTCCCGCATCAGACCCTGGTCGAAAGCTTGTCTGTTATACAAGCCACTGAGCATGTCAGTGACAGATGCAGACAATGCTTTTTGATACAAAGTACAGTTACGAAGTGGATAGACCAGTTTGCACAACAAATCTTCAATCAGTTCAATTTCTGCCGTACTGAATTTTTTATTTCTGGTCAGTTCAAGCTCGCCAATGTTTACCTGGTCAATTTCAAGCTGATAGTGGCAACGATGATGGCGTTTGCTGCCTATTTCCAATTTTTCATTCAAGGCGGGGTGTTTGTAGCTTAGACCCTGATAGCCAATCAAGGCCCTGACTTCATTATCGAACAGGTGGATCACCTGAATAATGTCCAGTGATGTCTGCAAGATCATTGGTAGTCTGGCCTGAATAAGCTCTGGATCAGGAGTGTCAGATGGTTGAACAGAATCAAAATAGTGATTGTTGGTGGAACTGACCAGCTGCAGACCAGCTTGTTGTTCGTTAAAGATATGTTGGCTCATTGCGCACACTCTTGAATGGGTTGTTTAGCATTTACCCAGCCAAAAGCGTGCCATTTTAATTTATCTTTTATTAAACAATGATTTAAGTATCAATCGAATGCCAGTGACGATTGTTTGACGCTGTGTTGTAGTTGTTTGCCATGAACTGCTGCAACTGAAGCATGAATAATCTCAAGGTAATCTGGAGCGATATCCTCAGCTTTCGGTAAATCTGAAGGATTGAGTGCGGGATAAGCACGCTTGAGAAATTCGGTATTCACTCGTCCAGGATCAAAACTGCAGATCTTGATTCGGCCCGATGATGCTTGTTCGTCTGCCAGTTGATTCGCAAAGCATTCGATGCCGGCTTTGGCAATGCCATAGGCACCCCAATACGCTTTTGCCTGCACACTGTCTGTGGTGAAAATAATAAAGCTGTCACCAGTGCTTTCCAGAGACGACAGACAAGCGCGGGTGAGCATCACTGGCGCACTGAGGTTGATATGTAATATTTCAGCCCAGAGCTTTGAGTTTTGGTGAGGAGTCGGGGCCAGTTGTCCAAGTGAGGCCGCGCAGTGAATCAATCCATCAAGACGAGAGAAATTTTGTTCGATGCTGTTTGCAAGGGTCAGATAGTCATCTTGACTGGCCCCTTTGAGATCAAGGGGATAGATTGCCGGTGTCGCATGACCTTGTTCGATGATGCTGTCATAGACTTTTTCAAGGGCGGGTAAATTTTTGTCGAGCAGAATCGCGGTTGCGCCCTGAGCAGCGCAACATTGAGCCACAGCAGCACCGATGCCGCTAGCGGCACCGGTGATGAGTATAACGCGACCTGCCAACAGTTGACTGTTAGCAGTGACTGTCATTTTTTCAAATTACTGAGCAGGCCAGTATTGGCTGTGAACAGCTTCACCGTTGTGGAATTGTGCAGAAATCAGCGCTTCACTGGTATTCCACTCAAGGTGTGTGATTTCGATTTCATTGATGCTGTGACTTTGCTTTACTGATGGCTCACCCAGCAGTTCAATGGCGGCAGCTTCAGACATGCCAGTGGTAATGCCAGAAGCCGGCGCTGCTTCAGCAACTGCTTCAACTGCAGTGCTTTCTTCAACTACTGCGGTGCTGTCAGCTGCAGTATCTGTGCTGTAGCTGCTGTCGTCACTGCCACAAGCAGTCAGAAAACCGGCAAAAGCAAATGAGGCAAGAAGTACTCGGATATGGCTTGACATGTTGTTTCCTTATAATAGTTAGCGACGTAAAAGCCAGAGTATAACAAGCTATTGTTGTGATATCGACATTCTTTGAGCGGTCTTAATGATAGCTTGTGCACAGCTTACGCCATTGCTGATGGCGGCTTCCAGTGTGGCTGGATAGGGGTGTGCGATATGGTCACCTGCCAGCCACAAGCCTCGAACCGGTGTCTGATTGAGTGGGCGAACAGGGTGAATGTCAGCGGTGCAGGCAAACGTGGCTTTTTTTTCTCGAATCACTTTTGATTCAAGAGGCGCTGCTGGGAGTTGTGGCTGTAACAGGCGTATTTCATCGCAAACATGTTCAACCAGACGCTCAGATGACATATGCATGTGTGCCCCCGGGCCGCTGATTACAACAGCAATCATGCCAGGACAATAGTCACTTCGATCGAACAACCACTGGCTGAGTGTTCCTGAGCTGCCGATCATCGGAGTGCTCAGGCGAATATCATCCGGGTATTGCAGATAAATTGTAGTGATTGGATAATGATTCAAAGTCACCTTGTCGGTAGCAGGCACTAGCCGCGTAATCTGATCCGCGTGGCAAGCAAGAATCAGCTGATCACAATCAAACACTTCTCTCCGACTGGTTTCGACAGCAATGACTTTATTGTCCTGGCTGCGAACAGATACCACCCGGCTCTGAAAATGTACCTCGTGTTGCCGTGCCTTGAGATATTCGATAGCGGCCGTCGGGAACACACTGCCTAAACTACGCTTGGCTATCAACAGATCTGCGTGATCCCTGTGTGTTAACAGGCTGTCTTTGAGCACTCTGGCAAACACTTGGGCAGAAGCTTCATTGATTGGCGTATTCATAGTGGCAAGGCAAAGTGGTTCCCATAACTGGCTGATCAGTCGATCTGACTGCGCGGTCTGTTGGCACCATTGCAGCACCGTACTGTGGTGATTTTTCTGATAATGCGAAATACGTAATGAGAAACGCAGCAGGCGAACGAAGTCCCTGATGCTAAGACTTTTCATCAATCCGCTTAGCAGAGGTAGAGGCCAGGGGGCAGCACTATTCGCATTGAGATGCAGCGATGGGTAATGACTTGAGTGAATCACAAGATTAAGCGGTGAACGGTCAAACAATGTTTCTGGATTCTGGCCTACGTGCCGAATCAGTTCAAACATTTGCTGGTAGGCGCCAATCATCAGGTGCTGACCATTATCAATGACACGATCACCCCAACTGACATCACGTGCTCTGCCTCCAGGCTGAGCTGCGGCTTCGAGAAGTGTGACATCAAAACCGTGTGAACTGAGGCGAACTGCAGCAGCCAGACCGCTCCAGCCGGCACCAACCACCACACATTTCATCGTTGTTTGGACAACCTTTTCTCAGCGCGGGCCGTTGTCCATGCCAGCCAGAGTTTACGCAGAGGTGTCAGTGAGACTCTGTGTTGCATCACTTGAAAACCATCTTTTTCGATTTCATCGAGCGTAGTTTCATAGATGCGCGCCATGATGAGCGCTGTTTGTTGTGATTGCCGGTCTTCTGCTGGAAGTAACTGCAGGGCCTGGCGATAAAACTGACGAGCACGATCTGCCTGAAATTTCAGCAAATCTGCCAGTTCATCAGTCTGTTTGAGCGAGAGGATGTCCTGTTCGGACACGGAAAATTGCGCCATTTCATCGAGAGGCAAATAAATTCGACCTCGCTCGGCATCTTCACGGACATCTCGAATGATATTGGTGAGTTGAAGTGCCATGCCAAGATTTTCGGCAAATTTAAGCGTTTTACGATTCTGGTAACCGAATATTTCGGCAGACAGCAGTCCTACAACACTGGCAACACGGTGGCAATAAAGCGCAAGGTGCTTATATTCGGCATAGCGCTGCTGATGAAGATCCATCTCCATGCCATCGATTATTTCCATGAAATATTCCTGGTGAAGATCAAAGTCATCCAGACATTCGGCCAGTGCCAGCCCAACAGGGTGTTCCGGCCGGTGTTGGAAGGTGTTGATGATTTCATTACGCCACCATTCCAAGGTGCTAGCGGCGACTTGCGGATCACTGATTTCATCGACAGCGTCGTCTACTTCCCGACAGAAAGCATACAAAGCCATGATGGCCTTGCGCCGAGGTTCAGGCAAAAACAGGAAGCTGTAATAAAAGCTGGAACCGCTCTTGGCGGCTTTGTCTCGGCAATATTGTTCGGGCGTCATCGTTTCAGTCGTTCCACAATTTTGCCCTGTATCAAGTGACTATCGATGATTTCATCAATGTCGTGTTCATTGGTGTACTGATACCAGACGCCTTCGGGATAAATAACCAGCATGGGGCCGAGTGCGCAGCGATTGAGACAGCCTGAATTGTTAACTCTGACTCGCTTAAGCTTGTGTTGCTTGACTCGCTGTTTGGCATACTCGCGCAAATTTTGGGCGTCATGCGCCTGGCAGTGAGGAGTGCCATCATCACGTTGATGAGTACAGAAAAACAAGTGATATTTATAAAAGTCAGTCATAACTACCTAGCATAACCGACCCGAGACAATCTAAAAAGTCTGCTGCTAGTTTCGAGTTTCATCTCACTCATGTCTTGTCTTCGCTGACTAACTTTATCGAGAATGTTTTCAGGCACAAAAACCAGTTCAGGCTTAAATTGGAAACCAGCTAGACACAGAGTTTTTCTCAAAGCACGGTATTTAACGCCTGGTTGTCGAGCAACAGAATATTTTTATAAAGAATCGCTTGGATGTCGATCATGCCAGACCTTGCCGAATGTGATGTCGTGGGGCGCAGATGCTCTCATTGACGTCAGGCTGCGACTCAATTATGGAACCTTTTTGCTGCAAATGTCTATCTAAACCGTCGGTCGACGCTGGCCGAATTAATAAGCACGTTCGACAGCAAAATCGGCAAGTGCCGAGAGCGCCTCTGTGTACTCAGAAGACGGCAAAGCCTTCAGCGCAGCTTGTGCTGCTGAAGCTTCTTGTCGTGCAATGGTAGCGGTGTATTTGATAGCACCTGTTGATTCGATAATCTCAACGATACTGTCGATCTGGTCGCGCTGGCCTTGTTCGATAGCGGTTCGAATCAGTTGCGCCTGCTCGCTGTTCCCATTTCGCATGGCGTATATCAGTGGCAGTGTTGGTTTGCCTTCAGCCAGATCATCACCAATGTTTTTACCAATAACGTCGCTGGATGCGCTGTAATCCAACAGATCATCGATCAACTGAAAAGCACTGCCCAGGTGCATGGCATAACTGGCCATGGCTTGTTCGACTTCGGGCCGACTGTTGCTGATGACCGCACCGAGCTGTCCAGCAGCCTCAAACAGCTTGGCGGTTTTGTGGTGAATCACTTGAAGATAGCGGGATTCCGTGGTGTCTGCATCATGGCAATTCAGCAGCTGCAGTACTTCACCCTCAGCAATAATGTTGGTGGTGTGCGACAGAATTTGCATCACCTGCATGGATTGCAATTCCACCATCATCTCAAACGAGCGGGTGTAAAGAAAATCGCCGACCAGCACGCTGGCTTCATTACCCCACAGATTGTTGGCAGTCTGCTGACCACGGCGCATATCGGAGTTATCCACCACGTCGTCATGCAGCAGGGTCGCGGTGTGAATAAACTCGATAATCGTCGCAAGATTGATGTGTTGGCTGCCCTGGTAACCGCAGGCATGAGCACTCAGAATCGCGATAGCCGGACGTAAACGTTTTCCGCCACTATTGATAATGTAATGACCCAGTTGATTAATCAGCACAACTTCAGACTGCAGCCGTTGCTGGATCATCTGGTCAACCGCTTGCATATCATCCTGAATCAGAGCGTAAATGGATTGAATATCCACAGCGAGAGAAACTGCCTATAATGTTGTGAAAACGCGTACTTTCTCACGCAGGACGATCATTCGCAAATATTTAAATACGGATTTGATCTCTGTTTGGAAACAGACTACAATTGTCGGTCTTTTGTTGGATTGTCCACAATAACTTTTTTTGGAGACAGCGATGTACGCTATTGTCGCGACGGGCGGTAAACAGTACCGAGTCAAAGAGGGCGAAAAGCTCCGTATTGAAAAATTGTCTGCTGAAGCCGGTGATACGGTTGAGCTGGACAAGGTTCTGATGGTTGGTGAAGGAGACGATATCAAAGTTGGTACTCCTTATCTTGAAGGCGCCAAAGTAACTGCAAAAGTTGCAGCGAATGGTCGTGCCGATAAAGTTAAAATCATCAAGTTCCGCCGTCGTAAGCACCATCGCAAGCAGATGGGGCACCGTCAGGCGTTTACAGAAATCGAAATCACAGGCATCACTGCCTGAGACTCTCTGAAGTAAGAGGAAATATCTAATGGCTCACAAGAAAGCTGGTGGTAGTACCCGAAACGGTCGTGATTCAGAATCCAAACGTCTGGGCGTAAAACGTTTCGGCGGTGAAGCAGTTCTGGGCGGCAACATCCTGGTTCGTCAACGTGGTACCCGTTACCATGCTGGTACCAATGTCGGTGTTGGTCGTGATCACACACTGTTTGCAACAGCAACTGGCAAGGTTTTATTTGAAACCAAAGGCCCAAACAATCGCACTTACGTAAGCGTTGTTGCTGAATAAAACGAATTGTTCGCCCATCTGGGGCAAACAGCAAAAAGCCCCGCTGATGCGGGGTTTTTTGTATGTGGAGTTTATACTCCGGAATTGATTTACTGGTTGGCACAAAATGAAATTTGTTGATGAAGCGGTTATCAAAGTCAGCGCAGGTGCCGGCGGTAATGGTTGCCTGAGTTTTCGCCGCGAAAAGTTTATCCCCTTTGGTGGTCCTGATGGCGGCGATGGCGGCGATGGTGGTGATGTCTACCTGATTGCCGACTCTCAGGTGAATACGCTGATTGATTTTCGATACCAGCGTAACTTTAAAGCCCAGCGAGGCGAGCACGGCCGTGGCCGTCTGTGCAGTGGTGCCCGTGGTGAAGATCTGGTGATCAAAGTGCCAATTGGCACTGAGGCCTGGGATGACGATACCGATGAGCTGATTGGCGATCTGACCAAACACGGTCAGAAACTGATGGTGGCCAAAGGTGGTTGGCACGGCCTGGGCAACGCCAGATATAAATCCAGTATTAACCGGGCACCACGTCAAACCTCTGATGGAACACCTGGCGAAGAGCGTACAATCAGACTTGAAATGAAGCTGTTGGCAGACGTTGGTTTGTTGGGTTTGCCTAATGCTGGCAAATCGACCTTCATCAGTCAGGTCTCGGCCGCGCAGCCAAAAGTGGCGGACTATCCGTTTACCACTCTGTACCCAAATCTTGGGGTGGTCACCATGAAAGATGTTCGCAGTTTTGTGATTGCCGATATCCCCGGACTTGTTGAAGGTGCCGCTGAGGGTGCGGGTCTCGGCATTCAGTTTTTACGTCATCTCAGCAGAACCCGTCTATTGCTGCACCTCGTTGATATGGCACCTGTGGATGTTGAGCAGGATCCGGTCGAAAGTGTTGAAATTATCAACCGTGAGCTGGAACGCTATAGCCGTGAGCTGGGTAGTCAGCCACAGTGGCTGGTGCTGAATAAGATGGATTTGGTACCAGAAGATATTCGTGATGAACTCAGGCATGACATGCTGTCCAGGCTTGACTGGCAAGGGCCTGTGTATCAGATCAGTGGCATGACTGGCGAAGGCTGTGCTCAGCTGTGTGAGGCGGTCATGGAATATCTGGAAGCTTCCAGGGAAACTGATCCTGATTCGGTTGAATCTGTTGAGGAATAAATATTGTCCAACCCACATCAGCAGCTCGTTAATACCAAACGCTGGGTTATCAAGATCGGCAGTGCCTTACTGACGCGCGTTGGTGAAGGCCTGGATCTGGATCGGATTCGCTGGCTTAGTGCTGAGATTGCTGCATTAAGAGCACAAGGCAAGGAGATCGTGCTGGTCACTTCGGGCTCTGTTGCGGCAGGCATGCAGCAGTTGGGCTGGCGGAAAAGACCGCACACCCTGCATCATTTACAAGCTGCGGCCAGTGTCGGTCAGATGGGGCTCATTCATGCCTATGCAACCGAGTGTGGACAGCATGGAATTCATACGGCCCAGATATTATTGACGCATTCTGATCTTTCCAATCGTGAAAGACATCTCAACGCACGCAGTGCCCTGCATACATTATTGTCTCTCGGCATTTTGCCAGTAGTGAATGAGAACGATGCCATTGCCACCGAAGAAATTCGTTTTGGTGATAACGACACACTCGCGGCAATGACTGCCAATCTGGTTGAAGCCGAGGTATTAGTGATTCTCACCGATCAGGACGGCCTGTTTGATGCGGATCCAAGAATCAACCCTGGCGCCCGTTTAATCGCCGCATCTGCAGCCAGCAATCCAGCATTGGATGCCATGGCCGGTGGCAGCAAAGGAGAGCTTGGACGAGGAGGTATGACAACCAAGTTGCTGGCAGCGCGTCGCGCTGCGCGCAGTGGTGCAATGACGGTGATTGTCTCTGGCAAGCATCCGGACAATCTGCGCATGTTGGCAGCAGGCAATGGTGTCGGCACTTTGCTATGGCCTGACAACAAACCGATCAAAGCACGTCAGCAATGGTTGGCAGGGCATTTGATGGCAAAAGGCCAACTGGTCCTGGACGATGGTGCGGTGGCTGTGATTCGTCAGCAAGGACGCAGTGTCCTTCCTGTTGGCGTCAAGCAAGTGATGGGTGATTTTACTCGTGGAGAACTGGTGATTTGTACGGATCAGGAAGGTCACGAGATTGCCCGTGGACTGGTGAATTACAGTGCCAAAGAAGCAGCCGTCATCAAAGGTCAATCGAGCCAGGTGATTGAGAGTCTATTGGGATATATTGACGAGCCAGAATTGATCCATCGCGATAATCTGGTAGTGACTGGCTGAAATTCAGACATAAAAAAACCGGCGTAGCGCCGGTTTTTTTTACTGTTGTTCGCTTACATTGCACGAACAGCGTTGTTCAAGCGGCTTTTGCCGCGAGCTGCTGTGTTTTTGTGAATAATGCCTTTACGTGCCATGCGATCCAGAACTGGGACAGCAGCTTGGAAGGCAACAACAGCTTGTTCTTTGTCGCCGGCTACAATCGCTTTTCTGAGCGCTTTGATTTTAGTGCGCATTGCAGAACGTTGACTGGCATTGCGCTGACGGTGAACTTCCGCTTGACGAGCGCGTTTTTTTGCTTGTGCTGAGTTTGCCAAAGTGCTTCTCCTAAAATTCAGCTATCTGTACATTGAACCCGACATTATCCGTATTTTGCATCGCTTTGTAAATGTTAATATGAAGAAATTTTCAATATTGGGAACATCATGCGAATCATCACAGTAAATGTTAATGGAATTCGTGCCGCAGCACGCAAAGGTTTTTTTGATTGGTTGGCCAGGCAGAATGCCGATGTCGTCTGTATCCAGGAAACCAAGGCGCAATTGCCGCAACTGGATGATCCCATTTATCACCCGACCGGCTATCACTGTTTTTATCACGATGCTGAAAAGAAGGGCTACAGCGGCGTTGCCATCTATAGTCGTCAAGCGCCTGATGAAGTCATTGTCGGTATGGGCAATGAAGAATTTGATGCGGAAGGGCGTTATATCGAAGCACGTTTTGGCCGATTGAGTGTAGTGTCTTTATATTTGCCATCAGGCTCTTCCAGCGAGGAACGTCAACAGGCCAAATACCGATGTATGGCGTTTTTTGAGAACAAGATGCAGGAAATGGCTGATTCCGGCCGGGACTACGTGGTTTGCGGTGACTGGAATATTGCCCATAAAAACGAGGATATTCGTAACTGGAAAGGCAATCAGAAAAACTCCGGGTTTTTGCCGGAAGAACGCGCCTGGCTGGATAAGTTGTTTGACGAGATGCATTTTGTTGACGCATTCCGTGAGCTGCCCCAAGCAGAACACGAGTACACCTGGTGGTCAAACCGTGGTCAGGCCTGGGCCAATAATGTCGGTTGGCGTATTGACTATCATGTGCTTAGCCCCGGTCTTAAGGGTAAGGTGAGGGCGACCGATATTTATCGCGATGAACGCTTTTCTGATCATGCACCATTGACCGTGGATTACGAGTTGTAGGCTATAACATCAAGTTGAACTTTGCTGGGGTGGCAGGTTCTGAATAAAACATCCATTTCAGAGGCATGAACATGTTTTCATTATTCAAGTCAGACCCGGTCAAGAAACTGAAAAAGCAGCTCGCCCAAAAACAGGAGCAAGCCATGCTGGCACAGCGCAATGGTGATATACGCAAGTTTGCTGCCTTAACTGAAGAGGCGCAGGTGTTGGCGGATGAAATCAAGCGGCTTGAATCATGAGAATGGGATAAGTTGAGCTGAATGTAATGAAGCCCAACCATCATTACATAAACTTTCACAACGGTGGGCTTCGCAAGCTCAGTGCCAATCTACAAAAGCAGCCTGATAACGCCCTTATGCGACGCCGAGCATCGGAAATCAGTTTGGATCAAACATGACGAGTGTGTAAGCGCAGCGAGTTTTCGTCATGTTCCAAACTGATTGAGAAGCGCAGGCAACCCGCAGGGCGAGCATGGGCTGCTGGGTCGGATGCTGGATGTACCAGGAAGGGAATTTTGGGCGTGACTGTACTCCGTTGAAAACTGTTATTCAACGGAGTATCTACAGTTGACAGCAACTAATAAATCGACGCCATTACACATCGAATCACACCGTAATCGTAAGCTTCATCCAATGCCTGAAACACCGCTTTCAGGCTGTCGGCTTCATCAGCCAGCGATTCAATGGTGGAAATAATCGTGTTGAATTCGCCGTCTTCCAGATCCAGTACTTTGTTCACATCCAGCAAACCGGCTTCAATGCCATCGGATAGGTGGCTGTATACCGTGCTGACTTTTAGTTCGCGCTGCTTGGCAATCTGCTCGGGCTTTAAGCCTTGTTCGTGCAAAATCAGGGTTTGATTGACGGTGTCACGCAAGCCATTATTCAATAATTCCGATAAAGGGTGTTGTTGAACGACATCCAAAAACTGCTGACCATAACGCTCCAGCTTTTGAGTGCCAATGCCGGAAATACGCGACATCGCTTGCATATCTTGAGGCCGGGCCAAACACATTTCCTGCAAAGTGGTGTCATGAAAAATCACAAACGGCGGCACACCATTTTGCTTGGCGATATCGGCACGTAGCTGGCGTAATGCTTCCCATAGCGCCTGATCCTGTGGTCGCACTGCAGATTGTTTTTTATCCTTTTTACTAAGCGTTTGTTTGGCCTGCTGTTTGCGCAACAGCAGCTTTTGTTCGCCACGTAAAACTGCCCGACATTTTTCAGTCAGGCGCAAAGCGCCATAGCGGTTGATATCAATATCCAGATAGCCCATGGCGATCAGTTGCCGGAAAATTCCCCGCCATTCTACGGTGGTCAGTTCCTGACCTATACCAAAGGTACTTAGCTGGTCGTGTTGATTGGCCGTAATGCGTTCATCAGTGCGTCCCAACAACACATCGATAAGGTAATTCACGCCAAAACGCTGCTCGGTGCGATACACGCAAGACAAGGCCTTTTGAGCGATTTCGGTGGCATCAAAATGATCGGGCGGATTCTGACAGTTGTCACAATGGCCACATTTTTCCGGCGAGTCCTCATCGAAATACGCCAACAGCGCGTGACGTCGACAGTGCACGGACTCACACAAACCCAACATTGCATCGAGTTTGTGATGCTCCACGCGTTTAATCATGTCGGGAGCATCAGAATCCTGCATGAACTGACGCAGGGTAATGACATCCTGCAGGCCATAGGCCATCCAGGCATTGGCCGGTAAGCCATCCCGCCCGGCGCGCCCGGTTTCCTGATAATAGGCCTCAATATTTTTCGGCAGATTCAAATGTGCGACAAAGCGTACATCGGGTTTATCAATGCCCATGCCAAAGGCAATGGTCGCCACAATAATCACGCCTTCCTCACGTAAAAATCGCTGTTGATGCTGTGCCCGCAGCTCGGTTGATAAACCCGCGTGATAGGGCAACGCAACACGGCCCTGATCGCTCAGCCAGTCGGCAATCGCTTCCACTTTCTTGCGCGACAGACAATAGACAATGCCGGCATCATGGGCATGCTGGCTTTCAATAAACTGCCAAAGTTGTTGTTTTGCCTGACCGGACTCTGCAATGGCGTAAAAAATATTGCTGCGGTCAAAACTGTTCAGATAGACACTGGCTTGATGCAGATTAAGCTGTTCGATGATTTCAAGACGGGTGCGCTTATCGGCAGTGGCCGTGAGTGCAATGCGCGGAATAGTTGGAAAGCGCTCATGCAGGATGCGCAGTTGTTGATACTCGGGACGGAAATCATGGCCCCATTGCGACACACAATGCGCTTCATCAATGGCAAATAAAGCGATATTGCTGCGCGATAGCATCGAAAGTGTGCGTTCATTTAACAAACGTTCCGGCGCGATATACAACAGATCCAGTTCACCGGATTGCAGTTGCGTTTCGATAGCGCTGGCCTGTGCTGCGGACAGTGTTGAGTTCAAAAAGGCAGCCTTGACCCCCAGCTGCAGCATCGCCATGACTTGATCCTGCATCAGGGCAATCAATGGCGACACCACAATACCCGTCCCGGGACGAATCAATGCCGGGATCTGATAGCACAAGGATTTACCACCGCCCGTCGGCATCAATACCAAGGCATCGCCGCCGGCGATTACCTGCTCAACAATGGTTTG
The DNA here is from genome assembly GCA_020831825.1 of Methylophaga sp. GTDB lineage: Bacteria > Pseudomonadota > Gammaproteobacteria > Nitrosococcales > Methylophagaceae > Methylophaga. The sequence continues at coordinate 65,425 of JAFIFW010000001.1, forward strand.
CTGGTTATGCCTGAAATCGTTGTAACCAAAAACATTTTGCAGCACTTCCTGTGCAGGTTTTCCGACGGTATCCATGTGTCATCACACCAATTAATCAAAAACGCATTATGGCAAATCAGCCATTACTCTGCTTGGTGATAAGAGATTTTCGACGTTATGGCGGGGCAGTGTGAGCCAAGCTCAACACTCAGGTGACTTCGGACAGGGCTTGCTCAAACCACAGCAATGTTTGCTGACGTTGTTCCTCACCGTACAACTCGACAAAACGGCTGGTCATGTAATCCTGTTCATTGTTCAAGGCGCTGATGCGTTCACGAATGTAGGATTCGGTCAGCGGAATTCTGCAAATTTTGGTAATGCAATGATGCCATTCATTATAGTTGCCAGGGATCAAGTCGGACATGTTGCCTCCTGAATATTAAGTTGGAATGAATGTGCTTGGCTGATAATGATACGTTACAACATATCTCATAAGATTCAAGCAGATTAAGTTGTTGAACAAGGCGGAAATTAACTCATGACCAATAGGACGCGTGGTCGATAAATTCGGTTTATCGTTAAAATACAGGCAAAATACACTGTGTAAATCACGATCACATCCCGAATCATTCTGATTTCGGGAATAAATCTAAATTTTAGGAAGCAAAATGAAAGAAATTACCGTTGATAGCAACCCTAGTGAAGCTCGTTTAAAAGAATTGGGCGTTGCGCATTGGCCAACATGGGAAAAAGAAGTCTCGGTGTTCCCGTGGACGTTTGTGACCACAGAGATAGCGTTTATCGTCGAAGGTGAATGTGTCATCACGCCGGCTGATGGTGGTCCAGCAACAACATTTAAAGCGGGTGACCTGGTGGTATTTCCTAATGGCTACAAAGGTACCTGGGAAGTTAAGAAAGCTTTGAAAAAGCAATTCAAGCACAAGGATGGCAATTTTGTGAAATGTGCGCTCAGTCGTTTTAAAATTTTAAAAAACCGCATGAAATCGTCTACAAAATGACCAATGGTAGGTTGGGTTGAGCCTGCGAAACCCAACAAAAAAGTTGAATGCAGTGAATCCCAGAAAGGTCGTGATTCCCGCGCATGCGGGAATCTGGAGTTACCCCAGTGAGTGGGGATTTTTCTATTGTTTATTTCGACTTGATGTCGAGTCAGGGGAATGCATGCCCATTCCCCTAACAACCCCAGGGCACCCCTTATGCTGGCCTGCGACTCCACTGCGTTGCTCGATTTATCTGGCGTCCGGCCAAAACTCGCTGCGCTCACAAATTTGTCCGGAACAAATTTGGACGCCAGAGACGCCCGAAGGGTGAGTGGCATGGATGCCACCAATCAGACAATGGCCGGCCGTTATCCAGATAAACCTCCGCTACTCGTCAGCATAAAAGGGGATTGTGGTGCCCAGGCTCAACGGCTTTCCCTAACACCCTTATGCGAAGCCGAGCATCGCAGATCAGTTTGGATCAAACATGACGAGTGTCTGAGCGCAGCGACAAATTTGTCTGGAACAAATTTGGACGCCGAAGGCGCCCGAAGGGTGAGTGACATGGATGTCACGAATCAATTTTCGTCATGTTCCAAGCTGATTGAGAAGCGCAGGGAACCCGCAGGGCGAGCATGGGCTGTCTTTTTGTTTTTTTGGACAAGCAAAATAAATGAACGCCCAGCGGCAGCGAAGGAATGGGGGTGTTTTCCAGAGTGTTGAGTTTCGTACCTCAACAGTCATTTGGTGAATTTTCACAAATGTTGGGCTTCGCAAGCTCAGCACCAACCTACGGCCTGTTTGTTAAGTCACGTGAAAATAAAAAAACATGTAGGTTGGGTTGAGGCATGAAACCTAACAATTCGGCTTAAAAAACGCATTCAAGCCCAAATCCAACTGCGCTTGCCCTTTATCATCAACCACCGGCCCCTCAAATCCACTCAAACTTAACCCCACCAGTCTAACCGGTTGATGCCCTGCTTCAGTTCTTGCCAGCAGTGCTGGAATCCATTCCTGCAAATCAGCAAAGCCAATATTGTGATCTAAAGTTTGCGACCGGGTGACTTGCTGAAAATTGGCGTATTTCACTTTGACGGTGACGGTTTTTCCCTTCAATTGATGCTTCGACAGGCTTGCCAGTACCTGCTCGGCCAGTTCCAGCAGAATCTGGGTGAGTTCGGCTACAGACAGAATATCCTCATCAAAAGTGGTTTCCTTACCCAGTGACTTGCGGATGCGTTGGCTGCATACCGGACGTACATCAATCGCGCGGGCGATATTGAAATAGTAATGGCCGGATTTGCCAAAATGTTCAGTGAGTTCAACCAGCGATTTTTGCCGTAAATCATGGCCGGTATGGATGCCGAGCTTTTTCATTTTGGCTTCGGTGGCTGGGCCGATACCGTGAAATTTGCCGATGGACAGTGTGCTGACAAACTGTTCACCTTGTTCCGGGCGAATCAGATACAAGCCGTTGGGTTTATCCATGTCGGAGGCAATTTTGGCGAGAAATTTATTGTAGGAAACACCGGCAGAGGCGGTGAGTCCGGTTTCAGCAAGGATTTCCTGTTTAATGGCTTTGGCGATTAAGGTGGCTGATCCATTAAAGGCTTCGGTGTAGGTGACATCCAGATACGCTTCATCGAGCGACAGAGGTTCGACCTGTGAGGCATAGCGCCAGAAGATTTCACGAATTTGATGTGAGACTTCACGGTAGGCTTCAAAGCGAGGCCGAACAAAAATGGCCTGTGGACACAGCCGGTAAGCGCGAGAACAGGCCATCGCTGAATGAATGCCGAATTGGCGTGCTTCATAACTACAGGCTGCCACCACACCACGGCTATCAGGTTGGCCACCGACAATCACCGGTTTGCCCCTGAGTTCAGGAAAATCACGTTGCTCAACCGACGCAAAAAAAGCGTCCATATCGACATGAATGATTTTGCGTTGTTTAGCCATGATTCTCAGTGCGAATGTTTCTCGTTATTTTCTCACACTCGCCGTGCACAATGTCACAGTTAAAGTCGTGTTGATGACGTTGCGTGATTTCAGAGTGGATTGCGGCAAGCGTCAATGTTACTTTAGGGTCTGTTGATCTCGGGTGTCCGGGAAAGCTGCTGACAGATGTTCAACAGACCCTGACCAATTCAATCACATCGGTGAGTTTAGTTTGAGTGCAAGTATTCGTTCCTGGCAGGAGAGTCTGAGGGCTTTTCTGACACCTCAAGTCGTAACCATGTTGTTTCTGGGTATCGCGGCTGGACTTCCGTTACTGCTGATTTTTTCTTCACTCAGCTTGTGGCTGCGTGAAGCCGGCGTTGATCGCAGTGCGGTGACGTATTTCAGCTGGGCAGCCTTGGGCTATTCATTCAAGTTTGTCTGGGCGCCTTTGGTGGATGTCTTGCCGCTTCCGTGGCTTAGCAAGCTGCTTGGCCGACGACGAAGCTGGATGCTGCTGTCGCAGCTGATGATCATTGCTTCCATTTTGCTGATGTCATTCATCGATCCTCAGCAAAATACTTTGACTTTGATGGCCATTGCCGCCGTGCTGCTGGGGTTTTCCTCGGCGACCCAGGATGTGGTGATTGACGCTTATCGCATCGAATCTGCCGATCCAGAACTGCAAGGGCTGATGTCGGCGACCTATATTGCCGGCTATCGAATCGGCATGCTGATCGCCGGTGCTGGCGCATTGTTTCTGGCCAGTCACTTTGGCACTTCTTTTGGCGATTACCAATATCAAGCCTGGCAAAATACCTATCAACTCATGGCGATGACCATGTTGATAGGTGTGGTCACCACCTTGTTGTGTCGTGAACCCAAGCTTAACCATGCGGTATATGACTCGCCGGCTCAGCATTACATCGGATTGCTGTTAACCTTCGCGCTGGCCGTGGCCGGTTTTGTGGCAGTGTTTTATTTCAGTGCTGATTATGCCGCGCAGGCTAAAGCAGTGCTTTCGGCTCATGTCTATAACTACGAACTGGCGGCGGTGATTGTTGAGTTTCTGCGAATGCTTGGCGGCCTGTCTGTGGCGGTTTTGATTTCGGTAGTGTTGATACGTACGCCGGTGGTCGATGCGGATTTGGTGGTGCGCAGCTATGTTGATCCGGTGCGTGACTTTTTCAGCCGTTATGGGCTTTCCATGGCTTTGTTGTTATTGGCGCTGGTCGGGCTTTATCGAATTTCAGACATCGTGCTTGGCGTCATTTCCAATGTGTTTTATCAGGACATGGGTTACAGCAAAAACGAGATTGCCACGGTGGTCAAAACCTTTGGTCTGTTTATGACGATTGCCGGTGGATTTTTGGGCGGTATTCTGTCGATGCGTTATGGCGTGATGCGAATTTTGTTTCTGGGTGCAGTCTTGTCGGCGGCGACCAATCTGCTGTTTATGCTGTTGGCGCAAACCGGCTATGACATTGTCATGTTGTACATCGTGATTTCTGCGGACAATCTTTCTGCAGGTCTTGCCAGTGCTGCGTTTATCGCCTTTTTGTCCAGCCTGACCAATATTTCCTTCACCGCAGTTCAATATGCCATTTTCAGCTCTTTGATGACCTTGTTGCCGAAGATATTGGGCGGATATTCAGGTTCGATGGTGGAAACCATGGGCTATGAACAGTTCTTTTTATTGACCGCATTATTGGGCGTGCCAGTGTTGCTGCTGATTGCAATGGCCGCCAAGCGTTTCCGTTTGCAAGCGGTCGCTCAGTGAAAATCTGGCTGACGCTGATTATGGTTGGCCTGCTTGTCTGGCAGTGTCGACCTGAAGCAGAAGTCATTCTTGGTCCTGGAGTGAAGGCTGCTGCCGAACCCGAGCAACAACTGATGCAGCAGGCGCAGCCGTTTGACCTGAAGGGCTACATGGTGACGCCGCTTGCCACATTCAGTCTTGAAGCAAAAGTGCTAGCAAAAAAGCGTTATCGAAGCGGTAGAGAAAGCCATCTGTCACCTTATGATCTGGCCCTTGGTTGGGGGCAAATGTCTGATGAAGCGGTGCTTGAGCACATTGAAATCAGTCAATCAGGCCGATGGTACCGTTGGCGAACCCAGAATTTTCCGATTCCGCGACGAGCGATTGAGACACAAAGCGCCAATATGCATATGGTCCCCGCAGATAATGCTATTTTGCAGACCTTGAAGCAGATTCAGCCAGGGCAAGTCATTGCCTTGCAAGGCAAGTTGATTCGGGTCGATGCCGCAGATGGCTGGCATTGGAAAAGCTCATTGACCCGCGAGGATACGGGTCATGGTGCCTGTGAACTGGTGTATGTGACCGGCCTGAATATTGTGGCCGGTCACTGAGCATTCAGCGATTCGGGACTGAACCTGCAGGTCAGTTTGCCAATTGGTAACAGGGTTTGTATTCCTTTTCACCCTGACCCAGCTTCATGCGTTGTTCGCGCACAAAAATCCTTAATAAATCATCAATAGCTGACAGCAACTGTGGATCGCCATTGATCTGATAAGGGCCGTGCTCGGCCACTTCACGAATGCCAAAGGTTTTGACGTTGCCAGCCACAATGCCGGAAAAAGCAGCGCGAAGCTGGCTGGCCAGTTCATGTTTTGGCATATCGCGATCTAGTCTCAATGCCGCCATATTCTCATGCGTTGGTGAGAACGGATGTTGTAGCATCGGATCGATATGCAACTGCCAGTTGAAGTAGTAGGCATCCTGGGTTTCATGTCGATATTGGTGCACATTATCCACGGCATCACGCATGGTTTTGGCCACCTTGTCAGGCTGGTCGATAATGATTTCGTAGAATTCACTGATCTCATCGCCAAGGCATTTACGCAGAAACGTGTCCAGAATGTTGAAGTATTCCCGACAGCTTTCCGGTCCGGCAAATACCAGTGGCAATCCCTGAGGGTTATCCGGGTGCAGCAGAATGCTGAGCAGGTAGAAAATTTCTTCAACGGTGCCTACCCCGCCAGGAAAGACAATAATGCTATGGCCCAATCTGACAAAGGCTTCCAGGCGTTTTTCGATATCAGGCATGATCACCAGCTCGTTGACGATGGCATTGGGTGATTCCGAGGCGATGATGCCGGGTTCGGTAATACCGATATATCGACCATCCTTGATTTGTTGCTTGGCATGACCAACGGCCGCTCCCTTCATCGGGCCTTTCATTGCGCCGATGCCGCAGCCGGTAATGATATCCAGTCCGCGTAAACCCAGTTCATAGCCGACGTGTTTGGCATAGTCATATTCTTCGCGCGGTATTGAATGACCTCCCCAGCAAACAACCAGATTCGGTGTGATATTGGGTTTGATAACGCCGGCATTACGCAAGATATGAAAAACGATATCGGTCAGTTGTGCCGAGCTGGCAAGTTCGGAGTGAAATGCCAGGATCTTGAAATCGGTATAGAGAATATCTCGCAGCGCCGAGGAGAGATGTTCCTGTATGCCACGAATGATTTTGCCATCAACAAATGACTGCGCTGGTGCATTGTGCAGCTCAAGCATAATGCCGCGAGACTGCGGAATCAGCTTGATATCAAAGTCGGCAAACTGTTTGAAAATTTCTTCTGCATCATCCTGCTGACTGTCAGTATTGAGAATAGCCAGCGCACAATCACGAAACTGGCGGTGCAGATCCTCACGTGAATGACTGAGCCTGAGAATTTCCTCGCGGGATAACAGGTTAAGTGTTCTTAGGGGACGAATGGCCGTGTGCTGAATCTTGTTCATGAATTTCCTGTCGCTTTATGGAGTCTTTCTGAGAGACTTTGATAATTTACTGTGACTGAGTTTAACCGGGTTTCAACGGCTAAATTTTGCTGACAAAAAAGCCCCTGGTAACAGAGGCTCTTGGTGAAATATTTAACATAAAAGTCTAAGGTATTTCTCAAAACGGAATGTCGTCGTCGTAGTAGTCATCGCTACCGCCACTGCCATAGTCCGGGCCTGCGGATGCCGAAGCAGGTTGTGGTGAACTGTTTCTTGGGGAAGAGGGTCTTTGATCAAAGTTATCCTGACTACCACCACCTGTGCCCGCACCGCGACTATCCAGCATAGTCATTTCATTACCGACGATTTCTGTCGTGTATTGATCCTGTCCTTGCTGATTTTGCCATTTGCGGGTTTGGATACGACCTTCAATATAGACCTGCGAACCTTTATGCAGATATTGCTGAGCAATTTCACCCAGTTTGTTTCTCAAGACAACACGGTGCCATTCTGTGCGTTCCTGACGCTCACCGGTTTGCTTGTCACGCCAGGTTTCAGACGTGGCGATGCGTAAATTACAGATCGAGCCACCGTTTGGAAATGCACGACTTTCCGGTTCGGCCCCTAGTCTCCCTACCAGAATGACTTTATTTACGGACATGATGTGTTCCTCTGCTGGACAAACAAAATAGTTATTCTACGTGCTCTTAGCACTGAACGCATCCAGTGCATCGGTATCTGTTTCATCAGGGGAAAATTTGACATAGGCAACCCCTTCATCTACCACTACCATGGTTTCGACTACGCCAGGGATAGTATTGATTTCGGCCATCACACTGGCAGCATTTGCTTGTGTCAACGGTTCAATGTGCAGTATCCGGCTGCTTAAATGGCGAGGTGCCTGCATGGGTTTGACCAGCCACCACCAGAACAATGTGACTATCGCACCAAAGGCGAATACAGCGTGAATATTGAGGTATGTGTAAATTAATCCACCGGACACACCGCCCAGAAATGCGCCGAGGAACTGTCCTGTGGAATAAACGCCCATGGCTGTACCTTTGCAATCCAGTGGACTGAGCTTGGACATCATGGAGGGCAGGCTGGCTTCGAGAATGTTGAAGGCAGTAAAAAACAGCCACAAACCGATTAGAATGACAAAAGCGGTATTGGGTAGAATAGCCCAGGATAGTTGAGCGATGCCCAGGACGACTATGGCACCCAGAAAAACCATTTTCATCTTGCGTTGTTTTTCAGCCAGCAGGATGAATGGCACCATGCAAACAAAGGCGATCAGCATGATCGGTAAATACAGCAATGCATGCTGACTTCTCTCGATGCCAGCGTAGTGATGCAGTGCCATCGGCAAGGCAAAAAATGACAGAGTCAGTAAAAAATGCAGTGTACTAATGCTTAATGTCAGTCGCATTAATTCTGGGTTGCCAAGCACATTACGAAATTGTTTGGGCATCGGCTCGACATCACGATGCACGACACAACGATGTGGATTGGGCACCCAGAAAAACAGAACGACAATACCAAGCATTGCCAGTACTGCGGTTAGCCAGAAGATACCAGCCAGACCCAGCCAGTGTTCAAGTGCTGCGCCAGATGCCAGTGCAACGGTAAATGACAGACCGATGCTGATACCGATGGCTGCCATGGCTTTGGTGCGGTGATCGTCTCGTGTCAGATCTGCGGTAAGTGCCATGACCGCAGCAGCAATAGCGCCACTACCTTGTAGCAGTCGTCCGAGAATCACGGTAAATATGGAGTCTGCCATCGCAGCAATGACACTGCCCATTGCAAATAGCAGCAGACCAAAAGCGATGACCTTTTTTCGTCCGATACGGTCTGACAACATGCCGAAAGGGATTTGCAGCATCGCCTGGGTCAGGCCGTAGGCGCCAATGGCAAGTCCTACCAGCAGTGGTGTGCTGCCGCTGTATTGGTCAGCGGCAACAGAAAATACCGGCAAGATCATAAAAAGGCCCAGCATTCGCAGGGCATAAATCAGGGAGAGTCCGGAAATACTGCGCTTCTCCAGTGCAGTCATTGCGTCGGACGATGCTTGTCTTTGCGTCATGATAGGGGGACAGAGTATATTGATCCGTTTGATTTTACTACGGAATCACAATGAAAAATATCAATGTTCACGGGATGAAGCACATCAGCATTCGCGGAGCCCGCACACATAATCTGAAGAACATTGATCTGGACTTACCCAGAGATTCACTCATTGTCATTACCGGCTTGTCAGGTTCAGGAAAATCATCGCTGGCCTTTGATACGCTCTATGCTGAAGGGCAGCGTCGCTATGTGGAATCGCTGTCAGCCTACGCTCGGCAATTCCTGTCTATGATGGAAAAGCCCGATGTCGACCACATTGAGGGACTTTCTCCGGCAATTTCCATTGAACAAAAGTCCACCTCACACAATCCGCGCTCGACCGTTGGCACCATTACCGAGATATACGATTACCTGCGTTTACTGTTCGCCAGGGCGGGTGAACCTCGCTGTCCCGAGCATCATTTGCCGCTGGCGGCACAAACAGTCAGTCAAATGGTGGATGCGGTGTTGAGTCAACCAGAAGGCAGCCGAATGATGCTGCTGGCACCGGTGGTACAGGATCGCAAGGGCGAACATCGGGATGTGCTGGAGCAGCTTCGGGCTCAGGGCTTTGTGCGTGCCCGAGTCAATAATGAGGTCATCGAGCTGGATGCCGTGCCGGATCTTGAACTGCGCAAAAAACACACAATAGAAGCGGTGGTTGACCGCTTCAAGGTGCGAGCCGACCTGCAACAACGACTGGCCGAATCTTTTGAGACTGCGCTGAAATTGTCAGATGGTGTTGCCAAAGTGGTGTCAATGGATGACGAATCGCAGCAGATGTTGTTTTCGGCAAGATTTGCCTGTCCTGAGTGCGGCTATTCGATAGCCGAACTTGAACCCCGCATGTTTTCCTTTAACAATCCGGCCGGCGCTTGTCCGACCTGCGACGGGTTGGGTATCAAACAGTTTGTGGATCCTGCGCGTGTAGTGGCACATCCGGAATTGAGTCTGGCGGCGGGTGCCATTCGTGGTTGGGATCGTCGCAATGCTTATTACTATCAGATGCTGCAGTCGCTTGCCCAGCACTATCAGTTTGATCTGGAGCAACCATTCGAGCAGCTTTCAGAGCAGATCAGACAGGTCATTCTTTACGGCAGTGGCAAAACAGAAATCGATTTCAGCTATCTGAGTGATCGTGGCAATCGAGTGACACGTAAGCACCGCTTTGAGGGTATCATTCCAAATTTGCAGCGCCGCTATCAGGAGACAGAATCAGGCAGTGTGCGTGAAGAGTTGGCTAAATTTCACTCCATCAGAGCATGTCCTGACTGCCACGGTGCAAGGCTCAACGAGGCGGCACGCAATGTATTCATCAATCAGTCAAACCTGCCTGAAGTGACGCAATTGCCGATTGGTGAATGCAAACGCTTTTTTGAAACACTGACCTTGAACGGGCAGCGTGGCGAGATTGCTGCAAAGATTATCAGCGAGATTTCCGCCCGCTTGAGCTTTCTGGTGAATGTGGGGCTGGATTACCTTAATCTGGCGAGAAGTGCGGAAACATTATCGGGCGGTGAGGCACAGCGTATCCGGCTGGCCAGTCAGATTGGTGCCGGTCTGGTCGGTGTCATGTACATTCTTGATGAACCCTCTATCGGCTTGCACCAGCGAGATAATGATCGTCTGCTGGCCACGCTGAATCGGCTGCGTGATCTGGGCAATACCGTGATTGTGGTTGAGCATGATGAAGATGCCATTCGCAGTGCTGATTACGTATTGGATATCGGGCCCGGAGCCGGTGTGCATGGTGGCAGCATTGTGGCGCAGGGCACACCTGAAGAAATCATGAGCAGTGAGCATTCACTGACCGGGCAGTATCTGTCCGGACGAAGAAAAATTGCCATTCCCAAGCAGCGTGAAAGCTTTCATGCCGGTAAGGTTATCGGCCTTCGCGGGGCTTGCGGCAATAATCTGCAACATGTCGATATTGATATCCCTATCGGTCTGATGACTTGCGTCACCGGGGTCTCAGGCAGTGGTAAATCAACACTGATCAACGAAACTTTACTCAAGTTGACCTCAAAAACGCTGAACGGTGCATCAGAAGAACCGGCACCCCATAGCGACATTCTTGGCTTGGAACAGCTCGACAAGGTAGTGGCCATCAATCAGAGTCCGATTGGTCGAACACCGCGATCCAACCCTGCCACCTATACCGGCTTGTTTACGCCGATTCGTGAGCTGTTTGCCGGTACACCAGAAGCGCGCTCGCGAGGTTATGGGCCAGGGCGATTTAGTTTTAACGTCAAGGGCGGGCGTTGTGAGGCCTGTCAGGGCGATGGTCTTATCAAGGTTGAAATGCACTTTCTGCCGGATATTTATGTGCCTTGTGATGTGTGTAAAGGACAGCGTTATAACCGCGAAACTCTGGATATTCGCTACAAGGGCAAAACCATCACTGAAGTGTTGGATATGACGATTGAGGATGCTTGTCAGTTTTTTGAAAATATCCCGGTGGTTGCCAAAAAACTGCAGACACTGATGGACGTCGGTCTGAGCTACATCAAACTGGGTCAGAATGCGACGACCCTATCGGGCGGTGAGGCGCAGCGGGTCAAGCTGGCCAAGGAACTGTCCAAGCGTGATACAGGAAAAACCTTGTACATTCTTGATGAGCCGACCACAGGTCTGCACTTTTACGATATCGAACAATTGCTGAAAGTACTGCATCACTTGCGCGACCGTGGCAATACCATTGTGGTTATCGAACACAATCTGGATGTGATCAAGACCGCTGACTGGATCATTGACATGGGGCCAGAAGGTGGTGCTGGTGGCGGTCAGGTCGTTGCAGTAGGCACACCAGAGCAGGTTGCTGAATCAGAAGCTTCGCATACCGGTCGTTATCTGGCCCCTCTTCTCAGAGTGGGTGATTGATGGAACAGGAAATCAAGCTGCTGGTTACCCAGTCACAAGCCTTGGAGCCGGAACTGCTTGCCGAGCTATTGCAGCTCAGCTCTCCGCCATTAGAGCAAAAAATTGAAAATCGATATTTTGATAGCGCCGATCTGCAACTGCTCAAGCAAGGTGTTGGTTTAAGGTTACGCTTCAAATCCGGACAATGGTTACAGACGGTCAAGACTGCCGGGCAAGCGGTGAATGGCTTGCATCAGCGGCAGGAATGGGAGATGCCGGTGGACGGCGCGCAGTTTGATTTGCAGCAGTTGCGTCAGACACCTTTAGCCGCACTGATAGACGACACTTCATTTTGGCAACAAGTCCAGCCCATATTTAATACCGACTTTGTGCGTTTCAGTTGGCAGTTCAACTGGCACAACGCCAAGGTTGAAATGGCGTATGACCGGGGCGTAGTGACAGCGGGGCATTTGCAGGCAACCATCCACGAAGTTGAGCTTGAATTACTCGAGGGTGACGTGGCAGTGCTGGAATTACTGGCTGATACGATAAGTGAACACTTACCAGTTGTTCGGCATGATCAGAGCAAAGCAGCGCTTGGGTATGCGCTGTTGAGTCGTTCTCAGTAACACTGACTTCCAGATTGTTCTAAAAGCCTTAGCGAGCCATTAAGCCCCGCTGACTCTCAAATCGCCAGGTTCGGATGATGGTCAGCATATCGTTGCCCTGCAGCACACTTTCGGGCACTTCAGCATAAGGGGCGCCGAGCCGGACAATTCTAATGGCCGCCTGATCCAGTATTTCGTGCCCGGAAGAGCGTGACACCACAATGCCATCTTCCGGAACGCTGCCATCAGGCTTGATATCCACAGATAACATCAGACTGCCGTTGATGCCCTGCTGGCGGGCTTCTTGCGGATAGTTCAGATTACCTATTCGCTCCACTTTCATTTCCCAGGCACGCATATAGGCGGCTGCGGCGTATTCCTGTGTTGCCGCAGAAATTCGGCGCTTGCGTGGACGTTCACTGAGCGCTCGTGTGCTGGCATCAAGATCACTCTGCAATGTGCTGATCTCATTGCGTGCTCTGGCCATCAATTCTGCTGCCGATGGACGGCTGACAGGCTCTACGGTTTCAACGACTTCAACTTCTTCCTGAACTTCAGTGACATCAGTGGCTTGAGCCTGCTCTACCTGGCGCTCTGCGGTTTCCTGGGTCACTGTTTCAACAGGCTGCTGAATTTCAGCCGGCGTTTCGATGATTTGCTCGGCAGCTTCAGTGGGCTCAACTTGTTCGACTTCAGATTCTGGCAACGGCTCGACAATTTGCTCTGCCACAGGCTCGGGTTCCGGAGTAACTTCGGGTTCAGGTTCGGGCTCTGGAATTGGCTCAGGTGAGATTTCGGTGAGTGCAGAAGTGGGTCGGTCCTCAGCAATCGGCACGGGCAGATCAGGCGTTGGCTCAGGTGAACGCTGGTCAGTCTCTCCACCACCTTCACTGGTGGCCTGAGCCAGGAAATGTGCTTCTTCAGGCGCCACCTCGGTTTTTTGTTGAACCAGGGTAATTTCAAGCTGATTTACAGGCGTGTTGGTCGGTGGTGAAAACACATTGAAGCTGACCCCAAGTACCAGAATCAGATGCAGGATCACTGAGAAAGTCAGTGTAAAGAGCAGCCGATCAGATGCGGTTGTTTTTGCCATGTTTGAAGGTGGGTTCAGTCTTCAATTTCACGAATCAGTGGCGTCGCGGTGGTATCTATCAACCGGGCACGCTTGGCCATCTGCGGGCTCATTTGTAACTCTCCATTTGCCAGCATCAGCATAACATGGGTCAGCCCCATTTTTGCAGCAATTCTTGGCCAGTCCTCCCCGGCAACAATCAGGGCTGTCGCCGCCGCATCTGCGACCAGTGCATCATTATGCAGGACAGTGGCGGACATTGCCTGATCAGCCGGATAGCCAGTGCGTGGATCCAGAATATGGCTATAACGTCTACCCTCGTAGACAAAGAAACGTTCGTAATCGCCGGAGCTGAAAACGCTTTCGTTATGCATTACAGCGACTGAGGCCAGAACGCCACTGTGTCGGGGATGGCGGATGCCGATCATCCAGGGACGTTCACCATGCTTGCCAATGGCTCGCAAATCTCCACCCATGTTGACGATGGCATTTTCGATGCCCATGTCCTGAAGAGCTTCAATAGCTGCGTCCACGGCATAACCTTTGGCAAAACCACCAAAGCCGATTTTGACCTGTGAATTATCGCTGCGCAGTACATTGTCACTGATCTGTACATCGTTCATGGTAGGTCCTGCCGCCAGTAACACATCAATGTCAGCCTGAGGCGGTGGTGGACGTGACTCTTGCCAGTTATCCGAGTGGTAGCCCCACAACGCAAACAAGTTGCCTGCAGCGGGGTTGAAAAGATGTTCGCTGGCATTGGCCAGCTGCGTGGCTTTTGTAATCAGCTCGGCCACATCATCACGCACTTCAATGCTCTCACCATTGGCGATGGCTTCATTGATATCCATCAGTGTGCTGGGCCGCCAGGCATGCCAAGTGTTATTCACAGCAGCAAAGGATGATTCGAGTACCTCAATGGTCTCTGCCGCTTTTTCGGCGCTGACACCGTAAAGGCTGACATCTACTTCTGTACCAAAAGCCAGAAATTTGGCCTGCAACGCACGCTCAGGTTCGCCACAACCACTCAGCAGAGCGGTCAGTAAAAATAGAGTCAGGAGGACCTTGAGTCTTAGGGTCATTGTGTCTTCTCGATTGCAGTTATCAGATCATCAGCGATGTTGAGGTTAAAGTATTTATCCAGCTCACGAATACAGGTGGGACTGGTGACATTAATTTCGGTCAGATAGTCGCCAATGACATCCAGCCCGACAAAAAACAGTCCTTTCTGCCGTAAGGTGGGGCCGACTTGCTGGCAAATCCATCGATCACGCTCGGTTAAAGGTCTGCCTTCGGCACTGCCACCAGCTGCGAGGTTGCCTCTTGTCTCGCCTGCGGCGGGGATTCGGGCTAGTGCATAGGGCACCGGCTCACCATTGATCATCAGAATGCGTTTGTCACCATCGCGAATTTCAGGCAAGTACTTTTGTGCCATCACCGATTGTGTACCGTGTTCCGTCAAGGTTTCGACAATCACTGAAAAGTTGGGGTCACCTTGATCGATGCGAAATATAGAGGCGCCGCCCATCCCATCAAGTGGTTTGACGATAATATTTCCCTGTTGTTGCTGAAATTGACGAATCAGATGTTTCTGGCGGGTGACCAGAGTAGGAGGGCAGCATTGAGGGAACCATGCCGTGAACAGTTTTTCATTGGCATCACGCAGGCTGCGTGGGTCGTTGATAACTCTGACACCGGCGGTTTGTGCCTGCTCCAGCAGATAGGTGCTGTAGATGTACTCCATGTCAAATGGCGGATCCTTGCGCATCAGGATGACATCCAGTGACTTGAGCGGCAGGGTTTCAGGCTCACCAAGCTGATACCAATTGTGCGCGTCTTCTGTGACGCTAAGGCTGCGTATTTCGGCGAATACCTCACCATCGTTTAAGAATAAATCCTGCTGTTCCATATAGCACAAATTCCAGCCTCTGGCCTGCGCAGCCAGCAGCATGGCGAAACTGCTGTCCTTTTTGATATTGATGGCACTGATTGGATCCATCACGATGCCAAGTGTCTTGTTCATGCTGATTCCTGAACGTCAAGGTGGGTGAATTGTACCTGATTCCGGCCATGATGCCGGAGAATCCCAAGGGCTTTGCTGTATTTGAGATCATGCAACAGCGCATCGGTATGAGCTATAATCAATAGCATTTTTTTCAGGACTATGTGGCCCGAAACTCATGACAACAGCAACGCTGCCAGTGGCTGAAACGCCCAAAACTTTTCAGGAACTTATCTTGCGACTTCAGCAGTATTGGGCTGAGCAGGGTTGTGTCTTGCTTCAACCGTACGATATGGAAGTGGGTGCAGGGACATTTCACCCGGCAACATTCCTGCGGGCGATTGGTCCAGAGCCATGGAGCTCCGCCTATGTACAACCCTCGCGTCGCCCAACAGATGGTCGCTATGGTGATAATCCGAACCGCCTGCAGCATTACTACCAATTTCAGGTGGTGATCAAGCCGTCACCGTTGAATATCCAGGACCTGTACCTTGGTTCACTGAAAATGCTCGGGCTGGATACTTCAGTGCACGATGTCCGATTTGTTGAAGACAACTGGGAGTCGCCGACGCTGGGTGCCTGGGGCCTTGGCTGGGAAGTCTGGCTGAATGGTATGGAGGTGACACAGTTCACCTATTTCCAGCAGGTCGGTGGTCTGGAGTGTCAGCCAGTGACCGGTGAAATCACCTATGGTCTGGAGCGTATTGCAATGTATTTGCAGGGCGTAAGCAGCGTTTACGACCTGGTCTGGGCAGATGGCCCTTTGGGTAAAGTGACCTACGGCGATGTGTTTCATCAAAATGAAGTGGAAATGTCAGCCTACAATTTTGAACAAGCCAATGTGGAACAATTGTTTTTGATGTTTGATAACTGTGAAAAAGAAAGTGAGCGAATGATTGCTGCTGGCTTGCCGTTACCTGCTTACGAGCTTGTTTTAAAAGCATCACATACGTTTAATTTGCTGGATGCTCGTAAGGCCATCTCAGTCACAGAAAGACAACGCTTTATCTTGCGAGTCAGAACCCTGGCGCGAGCTGTTGCTCAGGCATACTACGATCGTCGCGAATCGCTTGGTTTTCCGATGCTGAATGCTGAAAAATCGGAGGTCCAGGCATGAGTGAAACACGTGATTTATTGATCGAACTGGGTACCGAAGAGTTACCACCGACCTCGCTTGCAAAACTGTCAGAGGCCTTTGCTGAACATTTTTCAGCACAATTGACTCAGGCTGGACTTGAGTTTGCGCAGATCAAACCCTATGCCAGTCCACGTCGACTGGCGCTGGTGGTGGAATCGCTGCAAGTGAGCCAAGCAGACCGTCAGATCGAACGGCGTGGTCCGGCGGTGACGGCTGCTTTTGACGAAGAGGGTAACCCGACCAAAGCGCTTGTCGGTTTTGCCGGATCCTGTGGCGTCAGTGTTGATGATCTGGAAACCACTGAAACAGACAAAGGTGCATGGCTGGTATTCAGACAGCTGCAGGCAGGCGAAGCCACGGCCAGTTTGATGCCGGGCATGATCGAGCAGGCATTGCACCTGCTGCCAATTGCCAAACGAATGCGCTGGGGGGCATTGCCCGGTGAATTTGTCAGACCGGTTCACTGGCTAGTCGTGCTGTTTGGTGAAGAAGTCGTTCCGTGCCGGTTGTTAGGCGTCACATCAGGTCGTGACACGCTGGGCCATCGCTTCCATCATCCGGATAAAATTTGTATCGCCACACCCGCGACTTATGCGCCACAGTTGCAAACCGAAGGACATGTCATAGTGGACATGACTGCACGTCGTGAAGCGATTCGTGGTCAAGTGATGGAGCTGGCAAAACAATTAGGTGGCGAAGCGGTCATCAATCCTGATCTGCTGGATGAAGTGACAGGACTGGTTGAATGGCCATGTGCCCTGTCAGGAAGTTTTGACCCGAAATTTCTGGCTTTGCCCGCTGAGGCACTGATCTCCTCCATGGAAGGGCATCAGAAATATTTCGCGGTGCGTGCCGCAGATGGTCAATTACTGCCTAACTTCATCACAGTAAGTAATATCGAGAGTCGTGACCCTGCCCAAGTCGTTGCCGGCAACGAGCGAGTGATTTTGCCAAGACTTAGTGATGCAGCGTTTTTCTGGGATACCGATCGAAAATCACCGTTGGCAGCACGTGCTGATCAATTGAAAACCATTGTGTTTCAACACCAGTTGGGCAGCCTGTATGACAAATCACAACGTGTTGCCAGGCTAGCCGGGCAATTGGCCGAATGGCTGGGTGCAGATGCTGCGCTGGCTGGACGAGCCGCTGAGTTGGCCAAGTGTGATCTGGTGACCGAGATGGTCGGCGAATTTCCTGAATTACAAGGCATCATGGGACGCTACTACGCACGACTTGATGGCGAAAATCCCGAGCTGGCCGAGGCGCTGGATGAGCAATATTTACCCAGATTTGCCGGCGATAAGTTGCCCGAAACGCGTACCGGCCAGATTCTGGCAATTGCTGAAAAACTGGATACCTTGGTCGGCTTGTTTGGGATTGGTCAGCCCCCTAGTGGCGTCAAGGATCCATTTGCCCTGCGTCGTGCGGCGTTGGGAATGTTGCGGATCATCATTGAACGTGAATTGGATGTTGATCTGCTGAAGATGTTGCAGTATGCCGAGACTAATTTGCAACTAGTCTTGACCGAGTCAAACAGCAGTCAAGCTGTGATGCAGTATTGTTATGAGCGTATGCGGGCATATGTGATTGAACAGGGCTTTAGACCCGACGAATACGAGGCGGTACTGGCGGTTCAACCGGTTCGTCCCCTCGACTTTATGCAGAGGCTGCGGGCAGTTGCCGATTTCAGAGGTTTACCGGAAGCCGAAGCACTGGCCGCCGCCAACAAACGTATTGGTAACATCCTACGCAAAAATAATGACCACAGCCATGACATTGCAGTCGATGTGACTTTACTGCAAGATGAAGCAGAAAAAGCGTTGGCTGCAACACTGACTGATGTGACCGAAGCATTGACACCATTAATGGTGAATGCCGACTATGCTGCATCATTGAGTTTGCTGGCGACACTTCGCTCCGCGATAGACAGCTTCTTTGATGAGGTGATGGTGATGGCCGATGACCCAGCCATCCGCCGCAACAGACTGGCTTTATTGAATCGGCTACGAACATTGTTTTTGGGTGTCGCCGATATTTCAGCTTTGCAAGTCTGAGTCTGGTTGACCGTGTCAAGCTGACAGCTCGGCCATGCCATTGACTTTCAATTCGTTCACAAGATGGAGGCAGCGATGTCATTGATACTTTTAGACCGGGATGGTGTGATCAATCATGACTCGGCTGATTTCATCAAGTCACCCGCTGAGTGGGAACCCATTGACGGCAGTCTGGAAGCTATTGCCAGATTGAATCAGTCGGGCTATCGGGTGGTTGTCGTCAGTAACCAGTCTGGTATTGCCCGGGGACTGCTGGATATCGAAACACTTAATCGTATTCACAGCAAAATGCGCCGAATGTTGGCGCAGCTAGGCGGAAAAATCGAAGCAGTGATGTTTTGTCCGCATGGTCCAGAGGATAATTGTCACTGCAGAAAACCTGAGCCAGGTATGCTCAAAGATCTGGCACATCGGCTACGCGTCAGTCTGGATAATGTCCCTGCAGTCGGTGATTCCCTCCGTGATTTGCAAGCCGCACAAGCTGTCGGTGCAAGACCGATACTGGTCAAGACGGGTAAAGGCAAAAAAACCTTCAAGCAGGGCATTCCGGAAGGAATTCCTGTCTATAAAAATCTGGCAGCCGTTGCGGATGCCTTGTTAGAAGCCAAACAGTGATGCTAATAGTCCGATCTGCCATTTTTGTGGTACTGCATATCATCACCGCGATCTTTTTTTCATTTATTTCCATCTTTGTTTGGCCTTTTCCTTTCAAAATACGTTACAGAGTCATGACGCGATGGGCGCAGTTGAATCTATGGCTGTTAGCGATAATCTGCCGAATTGAGTACCGGGTCACAGGTCTTGAGAACATACCTGATGGTCCCAGTGTTATTCTTTGTAAGCATCAATCGAGTTGGGAAACGCTTGCGCTGCAGTCAATTTTCCCGCCTCAGGTATGGGTGCTGAAACGAGAATTGCTGTGGTTGCCTTTTTTTGGCTGGGGATTGGCTTGTTTGAATCCGATTGCCATTGATCGCAAGGCTGGTAAAAAAGCACTTCAACAGGTCATTGATCAAGGCAAGCAGCGACTTGATTCGGGTAAATGTGTCGTGGTTTTCCCGGAAGGTACCCGGGTACCGATAGGGCAGATGGGTCGATTTGGAATCGGTGGTGCGAGACTGGCTACCGAAACTGGTTATCCCGCGATACCGGTTGCTCATGATGCGGGCAAGGTCTGGCCTCGACACGGTTTCATAAAATACCCCGGCATGATAAATATGGTGGTTGGAAAACCGATTAACACCGAAGGCAAGACAGCAACACAGGTAAATCGGATACTGCAGGACTGGATGATAGAGCAGATGACCAACCTTGAAGGAGCGCCTCCCAAGGTTAAGGACAAGACGCAAGAGGATCATTGATGTGGTAAGAGCAGAAGGTATTTTGAGGCTTTTGATAGTTGATGATTCGTTGAGCGAAGCTGATAGCGTTATCAATGCACTGAGAATCGCCGGGCATGCTGTTCGGGCGTCTCGAGTGGAAACACTTGAGGAGGTTGAAAGTGCTGTCAACAAGCAGTCCTGGGATATACTTATTTGCCGCGACCAGCTTGTCGGAGTTACACCCAGAGAAATTACCAGTCTTTTGATTCGACTTGGCCGTGATTTACCTTGCATCGTGCTGATGAACAAAAAGTCGGTTGAAGCCGATCTATTCGATTGTGGTGCTCACGATTTGGTGTTTGTTGGCGATGTCCCGCGCTTGCAATTTGCTGTGAACCGCGAGCTCGACAGTCTGTTCATGAGGCGGTTGTGTCGCCGCAATGAGCGAGCGCTTCGCGAGAGTGAGAAGCGTTCACGTGCCTTGCTGGAAAGTTCTCGTGATGCCGTTGCATACATGCATGAAGGCATGCATATCTATGTGAATCGTGCTTACCTCAAACTGTTCGGCTATGAAGAGGCTGAGGATATTGATGGTTTGCCGATGCTGGACCTGGTCATTCTCGATGATCATGCCAGGTTCAAGTCAGTATTTCGTCAGTTCTCAGAGCAACCGGATAGTAAGCCGGAGCTTGTCAATGTGCAGTGTCTCAAATCGGATGGTTCAATTTTTGCGGCAGAAATCGAGTTCAGTCATGCCCGGGTAGAGGGCGAGGACTGTACGCAGGTTGTGGTGCGTGATTCCAGCTCAACTGATTTGATGGAACGTCAGGCAGAAATGTTGAGCGAGCATGATCTTTTGACTGGCTTTTACAGTCGTTCGGGTTTCATGAATGTATTCGAAAAACTGGTGTTCGAGATCGCTGAAGGCAACAAGGAAGCTGTTCTGCTGTATATGGTGCTTGATGACTTTCAGTCGATCAAGGAGCAGGTCGGACTCGCCACTAGTGACGTTATCCTCAAAAGCGTTGCGGAACTTCTCAAGAAGGTACAAAAGGAAGATGAACTCATTGGCCGTTATAGTGATCAGGTGTTCACGATTGTTATGCCCATCAGTGATGCAAAGCTGATCGACAGCCGGGCAGAAATTTACCGAAAAACCGTTGCCGATTTTATGTTCCTCAACGAAGGCAAAAAAATTGACGTCAAGTGCAGTATTGGTTTGAGCAGAGTGTCGGAAAATACGCCAACAGCACAAGTCGTGCTTGAAAATGCAGATCGTGCCTGCATGCATGCTCTGAAAGCTGGGGGTGATCAGTGTATTTACTACGAAAACACAATTACGCAGCAGGCACAAATTTCAGTAGACAATCAATGGGCTGACCGTCTCCGTGAAGCATTGGAAAATGATGGCTTTGTGCTGCATTATCAGCCGATTGTCAGCCTGCATGGACAGACGCAGGAGTTTTATGAAGTTTTGCTTCGCCTTAAAGGTGGAGAAGACAGTCTGGTCTATCCGGGCAAATTTATACATGATCCCAACGTTCAGCCTATGATGGCGGAGATCGACAAGTGGGTTATTAGAAACGCTCTGAACGTGTTGGCTGACCACAGACATTCACATCCTCGCACTCGTTTTTTCATTAAACTGACCGAGCAATCAATGCATGAGAAGGATTTTGTCGCCTGGCTGGCCACTTCGTTTAAAGCGAATAATCTGGATGGTAACAGCCTGATATTTGAAATCAGTGAAACAGCTGCTTTGGCGGATCTCGATCAGTCAAAAGCGACTATCCAAAAGCTACAAGAAATTGGTTGTGAGTTTGGTCTGGAGCATTTTGGTTCGGGCAATGACTTTTCGCATAGCCTGAATGTGTTGAATGTGGATTATCTGAAAATCAATGGCACTTTTGTGCAGCATATGGCGACTGATTCTGAAAATCAGGCCGCCGTGAAAGCCATTATTGATATGACCCGGCAAGCAGGTAAGAAGTGTATTGCCGAGTTTGTATCGGATGCCAGCAGTCTGGCGATCTTGTGGCAGTTAGGCGTGGACTATGCCCAAGGCTACTACATTCATGAACCTTCAGCTGAGCTCAGCTATAATTTTGATTATGATGAAACATAAAAACGGCCCAATCTGAGAAGCTCACATTGGGCCGTTTTTGGTTGAAGATTCAGCGGAAGTTACGTAGCGCATTGATACGGTCTTCAATCTTCGGATGCGTCATCAGCAATGCACTCAAACCACCGCGACCGCCTGAAATGCCAAAAGCATGCAGCTGATCAGGCAATGGCTCGTTGGCGGTTCCAGCAAGCCTCTGTAAGGCAGCAATCATCTTGTTTGGCCCGACCAGTCGTGCAGCCCCCGCGTCAGCACGATATTCACGTTGACGGCTGAACCACATCACTATGATGCTGGCAAGAATTCCCAAAACAAGTTCAGCAATGATCGAAGTGATCCAGAAGGCCGGTCCATGACCGCGTTCCGTTTTAAATACCATCCGGTCCACCAAGTGGCCGATAACTCGTGACAGGAAAATCACAAAGGTATTCACAACCCCCTGAATCAGCGCCATTGTCACCATATCACCGTTGGCAACATGGCTCACTTCGTGTGCCAAAACCGCCTCAACTTCATCGCGGGTCATGGTTTGCATCAGACCAGTACTGACGGCGACCAGAGCGTCATTACGCTTCATACCTGTGGCGAAGGCGTTGGGGTCAGGCGCATTGTATATAGCCACTTCAGGCATGCCGATACCGGCTTGCTGAGCTTGTCTGCGAACGGTTTCAACCAACCAGCGCTCGGTTTCGTTACGAGGTGTTTCGATGACTTGAGCACCTGTCAAGCGTTTAGCAGTCCATTTGGAAATAGCCAGTGAAATAAACGAACCTGTAAAGCCAATCACTGCTGCAAAAACCAGTAGTGAGTTCAGGTTGAGATTGGTGCCGGTTTCGTCCAGCAGGCTCTCGATCCCCAGCAAACGCATGGTGATACTCAAGACCACCAGGATGGCGATGTTGGTCGCCAGGAATAGCATGATTCGTTGCATAAACAGTTTCCTCTGAATTAAATCGTCGACAAATATGGGTAATCAGGTCAGGTTTTTCAAGCGCAAGACAATTTTTTCGCGGAAAAACTGACATTGTTGATCCAGTCTTTTAAGGCGCTCGTTTGTGTCTGGTGCTTCAATGCACAGACTGCAGAGAGGATCTCCCTCTGCATGGATGGTGCCTGGTGCAGGAAGATCACAAAAGTCTGTGGGCCATTCGATGTTGTCCGGTATTGTCAGCAGTTGCTCAGCAAAAAAATGATACAGCAAACGATATGACATTTTGATGTCTGGTAAATTCTGTGGTGGTGCTATCTGCCAATGCAGCCAGTCCAAGGTTTCTGGCAACAGCTGGCAGGAGGCGCTGGGTCTTGGGTTCAATTCAAGTAACAGCAGTTGCCCAGAGTCGCTGACCATGAAATCCAGACTGTTCAGACCGCGTAAGTTCAGTCTTTGCTGAATTTGCATAATGGCATCCGTAATCGCCTGCTGCTGGTCTGTGGCTAACTCGGGGTGATTATACAGCGTTTGCAGTCGGAAATCGCCGTTAGCCTCAGCAACGCAAATTTGCCGATTGAACATCAACAGCCTTGGTTGATGTTGTGCGTCGATGACAAACAGAGATGAATAACTATTGCCATGAATGTGGCGTTGTAAATAGTGTGAGTTGTTGCTGATGCATTGTTCGGTGCTTATGTGTGAACCACCCCAAGCAGCCGCATCTTTCAATAGCCACTGTCCTGTGTTTGGTGACTGGTAAGTGACTTCAGGGTGGGGCAACTGCAGCGAGTCCAACAGTGCAAACCAGGGCATCGGCTGACAGACCTGGCTACATGCTTCTGCTGTGTTTGCTGTCGAATAAATGTATTCAGGTAAATCTGTCAGAGCGGGGTATAGATACTCAATTCCGGTGCCAATGATCAGATAGGCAGTTTCACCCTCTGCGAGCAGCTCGATGGTCTCACGGAGTTGTTGTGGGCTGACAGTTGTAATCGCCTTTAGCCTGATAAATCGTTCGCAGTGTTGAACGCTGTCGCTATCAGCAAAACAGTCTGCTGCCCTGACACGGTAGCCGTGACGGGCAGCAGACTGAATCAGAAATCGAGCACTCTGGGCAATGATAATCAGCAGTGTCGATACTGCTGGACGCTCAGACTGCTGTAGCATGGGCTTAGACGAGTTTGCGGGCACCCTCAAAAGCATTCCGGAAATCAAGGAACACAGGCTCCTCGTCACTCTCCAGGGTTTCCTTCAGCAGTGCTTGCTGGAGTTTGTATTTGATGTTGCCAACCGCCAAGGCACCGATACCGACGGCTTTGGGTGATTGCGTGGCGAATTTCAGCGGCTCACCATCGTGCATCAGTTCGACACCTTCAATGCCCAGAGGGGCCACTGCATTGACGTCACCAGCAACTTTCAGTTGTGTTGCATCTGCAAGTACCGGTGCATTCAGTACCTGCACGCCAGCTTTGGCGGTACAGAAGACAACATCTGCCGTTGACAAAAGCCGTGCCTTGTCAGCATCTGATGCAGCGGTCGTTCCGCGCAGTTTGACGCCATAACGTTGTTCAGCTTCTTGGGCAAACTCAAGTGCATTATCGATAGAGAAATGGTCGACGATGGTAGTATCTGCACCTTGCTGGGCAGCAATCACTGCTGTTGCCAGACCAACTGGCCCCGTACCACCAAAAACGACTGCACGTTGACCATTGAAATCCTGGTTGAAATGTTTTTTCAGTTCACGCTCCACGCAGGCCACCAGTGCTGCGGCTGTGGTGAATGCGCCGCTTGGATCGGCAAATACTGAAATCTGAAATGGCGGTTCCATGGATTTTTTTGCAGCTTCAAGCATATCCATGGCGACACCAATGTCACGTCCACCGATGAACATCCCCGTTTTTTTCACCCCGGCCGGTCCTCTGGAAAATACCGCATCCTGAGTTAAACCTGGCACTTCATTCAGCTCAACATTGTTGTAAGGCATGATAATGTCATAGCCAGCATCCAATGCCATGTTTATATCAAATGGACTGTTGTACTTCATTGGATTGAGCATGTGGATGATGGAGCGTTTTGCCATGAGAAAGTCCCTCTATTTTTAAGGTTTGCTGATTATAAGTTTTATTGCATCGTTGTTGTCACTGCACCAGAAGTATCACATTGTGCAGCCACAAACGACAAGTGATTGAATTCATCTGCTCGCGTTGCCGAGTACTCTGCTAATTGTCTTATCAGTGCGTGAGCTGATTTTGGATTGGCAGTGAATATACAGCCAGTTGGTCCCCATGAGCTTTGTGCCAGTCCTTTGAATCCCAGTGAGCGAGCATAATCAACAAGCTCTGCCACTTGAGCACTGGCATATTGCCCTCCTTGAACCGGGGCAAAGTGACTGCCGATCAGCCGTTGAATTTCGGTGACAGCTTCCGAGAAACTGTCCAGATTATTGCTGAGCAGGGCAGGTGCAAGCTGCATCAGTGTTCTGTGACAAATCGTTTCGGCAGCATGGCGCGGGAATGCGGGTAAATCACGGAATGCAGAGCGTTCGACTGCTCCGTGAACACCTTGCTGACTCTTGTCAAAAATCAGTACCACAGTCCAGTCTGAAGGGAAGGGCAGTCGCATCAGCGTCAGTGGCATTGATGTCGAACGGGAATCGATACCTGCATCAATGACAAAACCACCTTGTTCGAAGCTGGTAATACCGATGCCGGAACGTTTACCTCGACCAAGCGCTTGGGCAATTTCTTCAGCGTTGGCATCAATTCCATACAACTGGCACAGTGCATGACCCAGGCTCAGTGCTAACTGAGTGCCGGAACCCAATCCGGCATGTTCGGGGATTAACTGATGAATGCTGATGCTGAGTGTTTGATCGATGGCTTCAATGTGGCGGCCAATGCTGGCGAAAAAGTCTGACTGTATCTGCAGTAATCTTGGATATTGTGGATCTGATACAGTTAGACCACTGATTTTCGATTGTGCGCTTCGACTGACTTGCAGATCTGTGTAATGGCTGTCGATAGCCATTCCAATGCTGCCAAATTTTCTACCAAGACCGCCATTGAGATCGAGAAACCCCAGGTGTAAACGCGCTGGGGTTCTGACTCTGACCAAAACGGGCGTGGTTTTCTGGCAGGCAGTTTCAGGGCTGTTCACGGAAAATTATGCGTTATCGATTTTGCATGCAATGTCATAGATTGTGGTTTCGTCCAGGAACAGGTCATTGGAATCAAACAGCGACGCAATTGCACCACGATGGACTTTCATTTTGAAATTGCCGATGGCAATCGCACCATAGAAGCGGACACCATCGCGCTGTTCACCATTGTCCATCACTTCTATGCCCTCTACGCCCAGTGGAGGCACCGCATTCACATCAGCAATCACTTCAAGTGTTTTGCTGCTCGCCCAGCTCGATTTAGGCACAATACAAACGCCTGCAGGTCCAGCTGCAATTGCAACGTGAGCATCCTTGAGTAAGGCCTGAACAGCTTCATCGCTACGAGTTTCACCCGGAACAACATCAACGTCATAAGCTTTTTTCATCTGGGCAACGGTGACTTTGCTGCGCTCCATGCTGCGGCAGGTGAGTGTGACTTTGGCAGCACCTTCTTTAATGAGATACAAGGCTGTTCTTTGACCTACGGGACCTGCGCCCATAATGACGACGTTCTTTCCGGTAATGTCGTAGTTGGTCATCACCTTGCGAGCAATGGCGGCAGCGGTTGTATTGGAGCCATTAGGATCCAGCATCACCGAGACGCGTACCGGGCCAAAGAAGGCTTTTTTGACAGCCTGCCCTACCAGGTCGCTGGCAGGAACATTGGAGCCACCGATGAAAATTGCGCTATTTTTCAGGTTTTTGCCACCGCGAGTAAAAATCATGCCGTGGACATGGGCGGTGACATTATCGCGCGTTGCGCCACCATGGGCGATAACGTTGTCAACACCAGCATCGTAAGCAACTGCTTGATCAAAGGTGCTTGCAACCAAATCGGTGTCAAGGTGAAGTAATAGTTTTTTCATTAAGTGTCTCCAGGCCTGCGCCACAGTGTCTGGGCGTATATTTGTGTTCTAAACCTACAGATATTACCCCAAGTCAGCGTGATGATGAAAATTAAACTATGATCAGGCATTCACTAGAGACTTGCATCGACCCTGATTTGTCATGTAACACTATATAGAGATTCCCAGGAACTAATTATAAACGTCCGAGTCTGAACTAACACCTTCATAATAACTAAGGGAGAGCATGAATGAAAAAACTGAGTATCAGCCTGTTTGCCGCCGCAATTGTTTCGATTCCCAGTGTTGCAGCAGCCAACGATTTTTCTACTATGACACGAGTCATGTACGTCCAGGACTGCGTAGAGGCAAATCCGCACATGAACTTGTATGAGTCAACAAACAAATGTTCTTGCGTGATTGATGAGATCGCCAAGGAGTATACTCAGCTTGAGTACGAAGATGCTGCAGCATCCTACAAATACCGCAATATGGTAGCTGATCGTGGTCGCACTGTGCGTCAGAACACGCGTGAAGCAGTCGGCAAATTTGAAAAGCTGCTGCTGACTTCTTATGAAACCTGCAAGATGAGACCTAACAACTAACAACGGTCTTCAATGATTCAAGTTTTACCAAAAGACACAAAAAAAGCCGCACTGCGGCTTTTTTTGTGTCTGTTAAAAGTCGATTAAATTTGCTGTTCCGTGGTGAATATGTCTTGTTTGCTGTCTTCAGCAGTGGCTTTCAGTACGCCAGAAGTTTCGGGAGTAAAGACAAAGCGTACGCTTGGGTCTTCGCTGACAGAAATACCCGCCTCGAACTTGATTAAGGCTTCACCGTTAAAAGTGATATCTATCGTTCTGACAAAATGAGGTGGAATATAAGTACGTCTTTGTTGATCAAACTGTAAACCACTATAGTTTGGGTGACTGATAATCACCTGTGCCTGCAGCGGTTCACCAATGGTGGGTTGGCGCATGCGCATTTGCATTTGCCCGAGTCTGGCCATGGCTGCTTCGGCGTCTTTCATTGCAGGTGCACTGCAACCTCCCGAGGCTCGAACATGCTCTGCGACCATATGCAGAGAACCATCGTTCATTTCTGCAATCGCACGAATGTGAGTATACCTATCGACTCGAACACGGGTAGCGATGTCCACAGTACCCAGTGAGGGACTCAAGTGGAAATTTGCAGAGTAAGGCATAGGGTTGCGATCAATGATGATGTGGATGTTCTGTATATAGTAGTCTGCTGTTTGAGGCTGTTTGGAGCGTACAGAGATAGGCACAATTGCCGCATCTTCAGCGCGAAAAGGGGCTTCCAGCTCCAGCAAGTCTGTGGCGTTTTCTCTGATCGGACGATCGCCAAAGTGTGTGACTTTGAGTGCCTGCCACTCAGGTGTGTCGCTGGTGTCAGCCTTGAGCGGTCCTGCAACCGTAACAAGCAAAAGACCCAGCAAGGGTATAAATCTCAAAATTTGTATCATGATGATTTCCTCATTACTCCCACTCGAGCTCAACAAAAGCAGCTGTGACGTTGCGTCGATGATACTCTTCAAACATTAACCAGTTGTCAGACTCATCAACAGCGACTTCGCGAATGGCTTGTTCGATAGTGCCAAGATCGTTGATGATCGCCCTGACCCCCTCGCGTATTGCTTCAAAATAACGTATCTGAGATCGAAGCGCTGTTTTATCACCGTTATAACTGACGGGACCATGTCCGGGGATCATAACTTCGACATCCATTTTCAGCAAGTGTTGCATCGCGTTCAACCAGCCATTGATACTGCCATCCAGTGCAGGCGTGCGATCCACGAATAGCAAATCTCCAGTCCAGAGTGTGCGGGTTTTTTTATCCAGCACTGTTAAATCATGGTCGGTATGGGCGGTGGGATAAGACTCAAGCTTGATGATTCTGCCCCCAAGATCCAGTTCAACGGGCTGGTCAATATTGACTAACTTGCTTGCTGGAATAAATTCTGTGCCATGCCAGGCATCGCCTAACAGTTCCTGAAAGCCTTCCTTATAAAAAGTTTGCCTTGCGGCCAGAGCGGCAGGTGCTCTCTGGTGTGCGATGAAGACCGGATTATCTTGCAGAAATGCCGCATTGCCGAGGACATGATCAGGGTGAACATGCGTGTTAATGACATAACAGATAGGGGTTTCTGTGATGTTGCGAATGGCGTTGCGCAGTTGTTGCCCCTCAAGATAACTGCCGCCGGTATCTACAACGGCAACACATGATTCACCCACGATAAATCCAATGTTGGCGATGGCACCGTGGTTGTCTGGTGTGGCTTCTTCATGAGCGCCTTGGTGGAAGTAGATTCCTTCAGCGGCAGCCATTAAGGGATAATCAGAAGTTTCTGCTTTGGCACAGCCATGCAGTGCAGGAAGCAGTAACAGCAGGGTAATAAAATATGTCTTGTTCATACTAGCCAACATCGTTGTCAGGGGCGATGCTGTTACAATATCGCAGTTTGCTGGCTAATTCTAGTTGAGAAATATTAATGACAATTCGTACCCGATTTGCCCCCAGTCCAACCGGTTATTTACATGTTGGAGGTGCCCGGACGGCACTGTTTTCATGGCTCTATGCTCGTAAGCATGGGGGACAATTTGTATTGAGAATTGAAGATACCGATTTAGAGCGATCTTCAATTGAATCAGTGAATGCCATCCTTGAAGGCATGACCTGGCTTGGCCTTGACTATGATGAAGGGCCTTTCTACCAGACGCAGCGTTTTGATCGATACAAAGCCGTGATTCAGCAACTGCTCGAACAAGGTGATGCTTATTATTGCTACTGCTCCAGGGACGAGCTGGAAGTCATGCGTGAGCAACAGCGTCAAAATAAGGAAAAGCCCCGATATGATGGGCGCTGTCGTCATCGTGAGGATATTCCTGCGGATATTCAGCCGGTGATTCGTTTCAAAAATCCGACTACGGGACAAGTCGTAGTCAAAGATATGATTCGTGGTGATGTAAGTTTCAACAATTCAGAACTTGATGATCTTGTCATTGCACGTCCTGATGGCACACCTACCTATAATTTAACAGTGGTCGTTGATGATATCGACATGGGAATGACCCATGTGATCCGTGGCGACGATCATCTCAACAACTCACCCAGGCAAATTAATATTTTCCAGGCATTGGGCGCGACAACTCCATTGTTTGCCCATGTGCCGATGATTCTTGGCGATGATGGTGCCCGATTATCGAAAAGACATGGTGCTGTCAGTGTGATGAGTTATCGGGATGAAGGATTTCTTCCTGAAGCATTGTTGAATTATCTCATAAGACTGGGGTGGTCCCATGGCGATCAGGAGATCTTCTCCCTGGATGAAATGATCCAGTTGTTCGATATCGAGGATGTTAATCGGGCGGCATCGAGCTTCAATACTGAGAAATTGCTCTGGTTAAACCAGCACTACATCAAGTCCAGTCCTGCAGAACATATTGCCAAGCATCTGAGTTGGCATTTGGGACAGTTGGGTATTGACCCAACACAAGGTCCTGCTATCACTGACGTGATCGTCCTGCTTCAGGACCGGGCAAAAACCTTGAAAGAAATGGCCGAAAATTGCCGATATTTCTATCAGACAATTACTGACTATGATGAGAAGGCGGCAAGCAAAAATCTGACAAGTGAGGCCTTACCAATACTCGAAAACGCCCATGCCCGCCTGGCGGCATTGCCGACATGGACTGCCGAACCAATTCATACAGAAATCAAAAACTGTGCGAGCCAGTTTGCAGTCGGTATGGGCAAGGTCGCTCAGCCTATCCGAGTTGCAATCACAGGAAATACGGTCTCTCCTTCTCTGGATCAGACGCTTGCACTCTACGGACGTGAGCGCACATTGTCTGCAATCATGAAAGCAGTAGACTGGATCAAAGATCGTGCCTGAAACCAGTCAAATCTAATAAAATATAATAAAATCAAATACATATGTTCTCGGGAATATTTTCCCGAAAAAAATATGGAAAAACTCACAAAAAAGATCAGCAAGATGCTTGACTATCGTTTTTTTCAGGATTATGGTTTTGCCTACGCATGAGGTTCAATTCTGAACAAAATCGTGTCGTACCTAAATAAAAAAGCAATAGAGGATAACTTTATGAAGCTGAAAACTCTGTCATTAGCAATGATGTCAATGGCTGTACCAAGCATGGTCGCCGCTGACGAGTTGCTGATAATGCAACAAAACGAAAACAACTGGGTAATGCCTGCTGGCGACTATGCCAACACACGTTACAGCCGCCTCGCTCAAATCACCAAAGACAATGTTGCCGACCTGAAAATGGCCTGGACATTCTCAACAGGTGTTCTGCGTGGTCACGAAGGTAATGC
>JAFIFW010000013.1 GCA_020831825.1 Methylophaga sp.
TAATCTCTGAGCCCGTGCTGAGATTCCCTAGATACGCTGCTCCTTTTCCGGAATGACGGCGGTGGAGGGGAGTTTTCCGGAATGACGGGGTTGGCGAGGTGTTTTCCGGAATGACGGGGTTGTGTGTCATTTCCGCACCCAGTTTGCGTCATTACCGCGACGGCGGGAATCTGTAGGGCCGTGCGGAGATTCATGATAAACGCTGGGCAGCGACAGAGTCGGTTGCCGTCAAAATAGGCAATAAGCCTTTCATGAGTTTGGACTTCATAAATCGAAGCAAACTGTCAAATTCATAATGATTTATGAGGCTGATCATCCCTTCAGCGGCTACTGAATAAATCGTGTTAAGGTAATAATTTTAGGGGGATAAATATGGATCCATTTTCCATCGATGCCTACAGTCCCAAGGAAATTGCCGGTCGTATTCAGCAGTTGGGCGTGGTCAAAAGCAAAGGCGATCCGCTTCGCGTTTTGGCTCTGTCATTGTTGGCAGGTGCATTTATTGCCTTGGGTGCCGCCTTGTTCACGGTGGTCACTCATGATGCCACGGGACTTGCCGGTGGTGTGCTGCGCTTGATAGGTGGGGTGGCGTTTTGTCTTGGCCTGATTCTGGTTGTAGTTGCCGGGGCAGAGTTATTCACCGGTAACAATCTGATTGTAATGGCTTATGTTGACGGTCAGGTGAGTCTCAAACAGTTAATCAATAACTGGTGGCTGGTGTATGTCGGTAATTTTATTGGTGCGCTGGGGATTTTGTTGCTGATTTATTTCAGTGGCCACTGGCAAACAGCTAATGGTGCCATTGGCGCGCATGCTGTGGTGATTGCCGATGCCAAGGTCAACCTGACCTGGATGGAGGCATTTAGTCGCGGCATTTTATGCAATATTCTGGTGTGTCTGGCCGTATGGCTATGCTATGCAGGCCGAAGTGTTACCGACAAGATTCTTGCCGTGCTGTTTCCGATTACGGCGTTTGTGGCCCTGGGCTTTGAGCATTCGGTGGCTAATATGTTTTTTATTCCGGCGGGGTTGATGGCTCAAAGCGATGCTTTGGTTGCTGCTGCGTTGACCGGCCCGGTTTCAGAGCAGCTGACAATTGGCGGTTTCCTCTGGCACAACCTGCTACCGGTGACCTTGGGCAATATCGTGGGCGGCAGTGTATTTGTTGGTCTGTTTTACTGGTTTATCTACCTTCGTAAGTAAAAGAAAAGCTGATTTATGAAAATTTTGGTGGTGCTCTGAAAATATAATAATTTAGGCATGAAGATATGGGGAATAAGTCTGCTCAAAAAAGACAGCTAATCGTCGATGGTTGCAAAATCACTGCGGAAGACGGTGAGTTATTGATCGACATTCTTGGGCGGGAAGGTATCAGAACGCCATCGCTCTGTTACAGTCCTGACTTGAGTAAACCTGGCATCTGTCGCGCATGTCTTGTTGAGGTTGAGGGCATAAAAGGTTCGATGCCCGCCTGCGAGATAATCATTAACGGCGATATGCAAATCACCGCCAACTCGATGTCTCTGGAACAAGAACATAAAGCTGTTCTATCCATGCTACTCGAGCAGTACACGGATGATGATTTCAGTATTGAGCAAACAGAATTTGCTTACTGGCTTCGTAAATACGATTTGGCACCAGCGTCGTCCGAAGGCCGCATACTTCCATTCACAGTAGATAGTGATCCCCATCCCGCCATATCGGTTGATATGAACAAGTGTATTTTATGCACGCGATGTATTCGTGCCTGTAATGAGTTGCAAGGCCGATTTGTATGGGGCTTATCTGAACGTTCTGGTCGCACTCAAATCACGGCCGGTATCGACGAGTCCATGCTGGATGCGGGTTGTGAGTCTTGTGGTGCCTGCGTAGCTTACTGTCCTACTGGCGCATTATCGGATCGTAACCAACCGAAAGATTTTCAGGCGGATAAAAAGGTTATGACAACTTGTGCCTATTGTGGCGTTGGTTGCAGCTTAGATCTGAATATCAAAAATGGAAAATTACATCATGTGACTTCCAATCCACATGCACCTGTTAATGGTATGCATTTGTGCGTCAAAGGTCGTTATGGTTTTGATTTTGTTCATCATATTGATCGTTTAACGCAACCTTTGGTTAGAAAGTGGGTTTTAGAGGGAGGAAGCCGGCCAGATGGTGAACGTGGCGAGTGGGTCCCTGTAAGCTGGGAAAAAGCGCTGGACCTGGTGGTCAGAAAGTTTAGCGAGATAATTGATGAATCTGGCTCAGATGCATTGGGCGTATTTTCCTCTGCTAAATGTAGCAATGAGGAAAACTATCTGATGCAGAAGTTTGCCCGGCAGATTTTAGGTACCCACAATGTCGACCATTGTGCTCGTTTATGTCACTCGTCAACAGTGGCTGGTCTGGCAGCAGCATTTGGTTCTGGTGCCATGTCAAACACCATGGCAGATGTTGCTCAACAAGCAGAAGCTTTTTTTGTTATCGGCTCAAATACCACTGAACAGCATCCTGTCTTTGGTTCGATGCTGCGGCAAGCTGTTCACCAACGTGGAGCAAAGCTTGTCGTAGCTGACCCTCGGCAAATTGACCTCACCGATTTTGCTGCATTGCATTTGCAACACAGACCCGGTACTGACATTGCCCTGGTCAACGGTATCATGCACCTGATCATAGAAAATAACTGGCAGGATGATGCCTTCATTGACAGTCGTACCGAAGGCTATTCTGCACTGTCTCAATCGTTGAAAAAATACACGCCGGATTATGTCAGCGAGATTTGCGGTGTCAGTGCTGAAGATCTTGTTCAAGCAGCAACCATCCTCGGTACCCGCAAACCCATGGCTACGATATGGTCAATGGGCATCACTCAGCACACTGTGGGTGTGCAGAACGTATTCAGTCTGGCTAATTTGCAAATGCTCACAGGTAACATGGGTATTGCCGGCGGCGGGGTGAACCCATTACGAGGACAGAACAATGTTCAAGGTGCCTGCGATATGGGCTGTCTTCCCAATGTATTCCCAGGCTATCAGCGGGTAGATAGTGTGGAAAACCAGGGCAAAATGAACCAGGCATGGGCGTTGTCGGATAGCAATAACTTATTCAGTGATAAGCCGGGGTTGACCATTACAGAAATGATCAATAATGCTGCAGATGGTTCACTGCGTGGTTTCTATATTCTGGGCGAAAACCCCATCATGAGCGATCCGGATGTCAATCATGTCCGAGCTGCTATGGCAAATGCTGAATTTACCGTTTTGCAAGAGATTTTTCCTTCAGAAACAGCAGATTATGCTGATGTCTTGCTACCGGGTGTGTCTTTTGCTGAAAAAGACGGTACTTTTACCAATACGGAACGACGTATCCAGCCGATATACGATGCCGTTACCTCGCCAGGGGAGGCCAGAAAAGACTGGGCGATTATCAGCGATCTGGCCAAGCGCATGCTGATTTGTAAGCAAAAACAACCGGTTGGCAGCCATGCTGATTGGAATTATGAGAATACCGCTCAAATAATGGATGAGATTGCTGCAATGACTCCATCTTATGCCGGTGTTTCCTATGAACGATTGTATAAGGGGGAACAACTTTTCTGGCCTGTTAAAGACTCTTCACATCCTGGAACACCTATTCTGCACACAGAACAGTTCACCCATGGCAAAGGGGTGTTTCATATCGCCGAGCATATGCCCGCAAAAGAATTGCCCGATGAAGAATATCCCTTGTGCCTGACAACTGGACGCGTGTTATATCATTGGCATGGTGCAGAGATGACGCGTCGTTCTCAACCTCTCACTGCGCTATATCCAGAAAGTCTTGTCGAAGTGTCTCGTGAGGATGCTGTTCGCCTTGGAATTAATGACCGGCAGACAATTCGGATTCTATCAAGGCGGGGTGAAATGATTGCGACTGCTGACATCAGCGAGCGGGTTCCGGCGGGTTTGATTTTTGGCAATTTTCATTTCCCGGATGAAGCCAATGTCAATAACCTCACGCTATCTGATCTCGATCCGGTTGCCAAAATACCTGAGTTCAAGGTGTGCGCAGTCAGAATAGACGTTGGTGGAATTTAAAAAACCGAGTCTGCTGCGGCATAACTCAAATAGAAATCCCTCTTTCAAAGTCATGGCGATTCGGGTGCTCTGATGTCTACTGCGATACGGTCATATTGTTGTGTTTTGCAAACCACAATATAGTTGGCTTGGAGACACTTACGGTAATTAAGGAGACGACATGTTTAAATCACTGATATTCATTCTCGCGGCATGGCTCTCACCCTATGTAGTGAATGCAGAGACCGAAGATGTAGATAATCGTATCGCAGTTGAGCTACCGGACAATGTCAAAGCACATTTTCTAAAAAAGATGCGGGAGCATCTCGAGGCCTTGGACAGCATCATTGCAGCCATGGCTGAAGATGATCTTGCACTGGCCTCGGACATAGCATCGAAACAGCTTGGTGGCCACTGGGGTGGACGAAAGCAAGGCCACAGCCACAAAGGTGCTAAACAAAAACACGATGGCGGAGCCGAGGAAACACATCAGAAGCACAAGCATCAAGGGCAACAATTGAGTGAGGATTCTTCACATGGTCATGGCAAGGGACTAAGAATTGGTCAACATATGCCTGAAGCAATGAAATTCATGGGAAAGAATATGCATAACAATGCCATCGAGTTTTCTATTACCGCTGCTGAAGGTGACATGACACAAAGCCTTAGAGCACTCAGAAAGATCACTACTTCTTGTGTAGAGTGTCATCGTGCTTTTCGGGTGAAGACTGGAGACTGACCGAGGCGCTGGCACAAGACTGGGAATACCTTTGACAAGAAACTTTGGTGCTCGCACCGCACCCGATAGCGAAGCTTCGGCTTGATTATCTTGGGTTTGAAGTGCGCTGTGGCTAGCGTCACGAGATCGACTGTTGCTCTGATCAATCGAAATTCACATCACGACTTCCAAGGCAAGTAAGTTGGCGCCTTTGAACGGAAAGCATCGCATCAATATCATATCTGGGTTATTGAGACCCAAACAGTTCTCAGTCTTGATAGTCGCAGTCAGTGGTAAAGCTGAGTGGTAAATAGACAAAAGGGCATACTCCCTAAGCCGTTGATTAAGCTTGAAAATACGCCCTTTTCAGGTGTGTGGCGGAGGGTCAGGGATTCGAACCCTGGATGGTCGTTAAACCATGCCGGTTTTCAAGACCGGTGCATTCAACCGCTCTGCCAACCCTCCAAGACGGCGTATGATACTGGGATTGAACGCTACTGACAACCAACAATCGGTAAAAAGCATACAGGCTCGGTTTTGCTTGCCAAGCAGAACCAATAGGGTACGATATTGTCTATTGCGCTGACGCAAGTTAATCATCAACACAAGATGGAGAAGCACTGATGAATTATGATGCACAATCGACTGCAACTCGTTCGCAGCAGTCTGTCCTTCAAACCAATAAACTGCTGAGAAACACCTACAGTTTGCTGGCTATGACGCTGGTTTTCAGCGGCTTTACTGCTGGTTTATCAATGATGTTCAATCTGCCGCATCCGGGTTTGCTGATTACGCTGGTGGGGTATTTCGGTTTGTTGTTCCTGACGGCTAAACTTCGTGACAGTGTCTGGGGGCTGGCATCTGTATTTGCACTCACCGGTTTTATGGGTTTGACGCTGGGGCCAATTATCAACGCTTATCTTGGTATGCCAAACGGCTCTGAAATCGTTATGCAGGCGATGGTCGGCACCGGTGTAATTTTCTTTGCGCTGTCTGCTTATGCCATCAAGTCTGAAAAAGATTTCAGCTTTATGGGCAGTTTCCTGATGGTGGGTATCCTGGTCGCTTTCCTGGCAGGCCTGTCTGCATATTTCTTCAGCATGCCTGGCCTGGCGCTGGCGGTTTCAGCAATGTTTGTTCTGCTGATGGCAGGTCTTATCCTTTACCAAACCAGTGAAATTATTCACGGTGGTGAAACCAACTACATCATGGCAACTGTGACGCTGTATGTCAGCA
Organism: Methylophaga sp.; assembly: GCA_020831825.1. Classification (GTDB taxonomy): domain Bacteria; phylum Pseudomonadota; class Gammaproteobacteria; order Nitrosococcales; family Methylophagaceae; genus Methylophaga. Next base: position 5,992 of record JAFIFW010000013.1, read on the forward strand.
TCTACAACCTGTTCCTGAGCCTGATGCATTTGATTGGTGCTTTCTCGGGTAATGACTGAGGCCACAGTTAGTTTTGTTCGCAAGCCCCGTTAACCGGGGCTTGTTTGTATCTGGAGGCATGAATGAAAATTAATCTGGGTAAAAAAGACCGGTTGATACGAATCATTGCTGGTAGCGTTATAATGATCGTTGCCTTGTTCTACCAAAGCTGGTGGGCATTGTTGGGGTTTGCCTTGCTGGTAAATGGTTTGAGCGGCCGCTGCGGAGGCTATGCCTTGCTGGGAATATCGACGGCGGAAAAATCATGCGAATTATCCGATAAGGATAATTCTGCCTGATATCGGGGTAACCAATGACTGATTCATCCACACAATTGATTGATCGTTTTGGCCGTAAGGTGACATACGTGCGTATGTCGATCACGGATCGCTGTGACTTTCGCTGTGTCTATTGCATGGATGAAGAGATGACATTCATGCCTCGAGAGAAACTGCTGACGCTTGAAGAGATTGTCTTTCTGTTGCGTGCATTTTGTGAGCTTGGCGTTGAAAAAATCCGCATCACCGGTGGTGAACCGCTGGTCAGACGCAATGTGAACTGGCTTCTTGAGCAAGTGGGCGCACTCAAACACAGTACAGCGCTTAAAGAGCTGAATGTCACGACCAACGGCTCACAGTTGCCTAAATATGCCAAGCAAATGGCCGATGCGGGCGTCGACCGTATTAATATCAGCCTTGACTCCTTGCAAGCAGACCGTTTTCATGAGCTGACTCGAACCGGTGAGTTGCAGAGTGTGCTTGATGGTATTGACGCTGCTAAAACAGCTGGCTTCAAACGCATCAAATTGAATGCGGTCATCATGAAAGGTCGCAATGATGACGAAATCATCGATCTGGCTGAATTTGCGATTGCCAATGGACTGGATATTTCATACATAGAAGAAATGCCTTTGGGCCATGTAGCTCATGCCAGAAGTGAAAGTTTTTGCAGCAGTGATGAGGTGTTGCAAGTTCTAAAAACGCGTTTTGACTTGCAATCCAGCATTGCCAGCACCGGCGGTCCATCGCGTTACTTCCAGGTGGCAGGCAGTGAGCGCAGAATCGGTTTTATCTCACCGCATAGCCATAACTTCTGCGACAGCTGTAACCGGGTGCGTGTCACCACTGAGGGCAGGTTACTGTTATGTCTGGGGCAGGAGCACTCAATGGATTTGCGTCACATCATTCGTGCGCACCCCGGAGACATTGAACGACTCAAACAGGCAATCATTGCCTCTATGGATATCAAACCCAAGGGACATGATTTTGACATCAAGGCGCAGCCTGTCATTTTCAGACATATGAGTGTGACGGGTGGCTGAATACAGTATCGAGTTATCTGATGCGGGTATCCATCAACTGCATCAGACAATAGTGCTCGATGAGACCGGCGAACCTCGCGAGGTTTCATTGACCGGCGAGCGGCCACTGACCATCTATCTGGACAAAAAAGAAATTGTCACGCTGATGACGCTGGGGCAGGCCCCGGAAATGCTGGTGCTGGGCTATCTTCGCAATCAAGGGCTGGTGGATAGTATCGACCATATCGCCTCGGTGCAGGTCGATTGGGATGTTGAAGCTGCGGTTGTGACTACACATCAGTCTAAAGACAATCTCGACCAGCTTATGTCTCGCCGCACGGTTACCAGTGGCTGCGGGCAAGGCACCATGTTTGGTCACGTCATGGACTCCTTGAACGACTTGCAGATTGATTGTCCACCATTCTCTGCACAGAATATTTATGATGTATTGTCCCAGCTATCCGAATACAACGAGATCTATAAACGAGCTGGTGCTGTGCATGGATGCGCTTTATGTTCAGCAGAAAAAATCGAGATTTTTATCGAAGATGTCGGTCGCCACAATGCAGTGGATGCCATCTCTGGATGGATGTGGCTGAACAATGTTGCCGGTGACGATAAAGTCTTCTACACCACGGGGCGTTTGACCTCTGAGATGGTCATCAAAGTTGCCCAAATGCAAGTGCCGCTGTTGTTGTCACGTTCAGGTGTCACCGAGATGGGCCTGAGCATCGCCAAGCGACTTGGTATCGGCATGGTGGCTCGAGCCAAAGGTAAACACTTTCTTGTCTATAGCGGGCAGGAGCGGTTTAAGAAGTAGAGCAATTTCGCCATTTCGTCCTTGATGTCTGTCGTCATTGTGGTGCCCAATACCCGCCATTTTCGGCTCATTTCTCGTCATTCTCGGTCCATTTCTCGTCATTCTCGCGCATGCGGGAATCTGTGGAGGCCGTGCGGAGATTCCGGACAAACGCTGCACGTTTTCCGGAATGACGGGGTTGGAGGGGCGTTTTTCGGAATCACGAGGTTGTGTGTCATTCCTGCGACTCCCCCGTCATTCTCGCGCATGCGGGAATCTGTGGAGGCCGTGCGGAGATTCCGGACAAACGCTGCACGTTTTCCGGAATGACGGGGTTGGAGGGGCGTTTTTCGGAATCACGAGGTTGTGTGTCATTC
>JAFIFW010000016.1 GCA_020831825.1 Methylophaga sp.
CCGCAATCACGGAGGGTGGGAGCGTGAATGACGGAGGGTGCGTGAGTTAATTACGGTACTTGGTCGCAGGAATTACTCACATCCCCGTCATTCCGGAAAACGCACAGTCCACTCAGCGTCACTCCGGAAAACGCACAGTCCACTCACCGTCATTCCGGAAAATGCACAGCGTTTGTCCGGAATCTCTGCACGGCCTCACAGATTCCCGCCGTCGCGGGAATGACGGAGGGTGGGCGCGGGAATGACGGAGGGTGGGTGCAGGAATGACGGGACTGGACTCGGAAATGACGGAGGGTGGGTGCGGGAATGACGGGACTTGGGCGCAGGAATGACACACAATCCCGTCATTCCGGAAAACGCACAGTCCACTCAGCGTCATTCCGGAAAATGCACAGTCCACTCAGCGTCATTCCGGAAAATGCACAGCGTTTGTCCGGAATCTCTGCACGGCCTTTGTCAGACACCCTCCTGCGGAATAGCAACTAAAAAAGCCTTAGCACTATTATCCATGCCTTGGATCGTTTATTTATCAACTCACACTGCGCCTATCAGCTTAATCTGCGGATAAACAGTGTTGTCGTGCCGACCGTAGCAGAGGCATCTCGAACCCAGTTTCGACTGGCAAATCAATCGATATTTATGGAAGGCTCGACCGCCCACATTTCATAATGCGAACCGGGCTTGCCGGGTTTAAAACAGCAACTTACCCAGAGATTGCCGACAATCTCTCCCAGCACTGTTTTAGCGCCGTCACTGGACTGCCACCATCCGCTCAAGGAAAAGTTCTCTGGTTTGGCGGCGATAATGCCAAGTTGATGCTTGCCGCCCAAAGCCATTTCAAACAACCGCCGTGTTCGCATGGCGTGAACATCCGCCGTGAAAATATTAATCGTTTTCGAATCAATGACTTGCTCATTCAACCAGTTTCTCAAGATCACCGCACTGAGGTAGGTCCTGTTTTGAGCTGAGGCCGGTGCGGGTAAAGCGATAATTTGTGTTTCATCCACTCCCTGGTTTAAGAGAAAGGCAGCAGCTTGTTCGGCATAAGTAGCGAACTCGGGGCGATAACGGCTTAATTCAGGCCCTCCTGTGGTGACTATTTTCTGATAGTGTCCTGAGCGAAACTCTTCCAGTGCCTCAAGTAACAAAAGTTCACCCAGCCAACCTTCAACCACCAACAATTGTGCGTCGGGTATTGGCTTGGACACAGCCAGCCATCGTGCGGTATGTTTCACGCTGTACAATAATGAAAAAACTATCAGTGCCGATAATGCCAATACCACGTACCAGCGAGGCAACCACAGGTAATGCTTACGAAAAAACAAATTTCTGCCTCTCAGAGTGATTGAATAAGGCAATATAGCAAAACTACCAATCCCTGACTCAGGTCATAACAATCAAACAACCAGGTTCCAGAGGACACAATGGCACAAAGCTTACAAGGAAAAGTGAATCGCAGCATGGTAATTGTTGCTGTTATGACTGGTATCACTATCAGTGCTGCTGCCACAGTCATACTGTTTTTGTCGCAGATGAACATTCCCTTGACGACGCTGGCCACTTTAATGGTAGCGCTGAGTCTGTTCGCTGGTTTTGCCGCGTACCTGACCGGCCGCCACTTGACCGAACAATCAGCCAATGACCTTCAGACACTGCAAGAAGCAATCAGCGAAATAGTTAGAGGCCAGGATCATCGAGCCACTGAACATTTAAGCCTGCTCACGACCCACGAAAGCACCGCAGAGTTATCTGGGATTGTTGAACAGCTCGGACAAATAATGAGTCGGCAACAAAAGCTTACTTCCGTTCATGAATTGCGCATCAAGGAAGCCCACAATAAAAGTGAAAAAGTCAAACTTCAGCTGAACTCTCTTCGTGAACTGATGAACTCAGCAAAAATGCTGATCATCACCGCTGATGAGCAACTCAATATCACTTTCTTTAACGAATTCGCTCAGCGCTTCACTGGCGTCAAGTCAGAGGCAATACTTCATCGTGGTCTGGCTACTGTATTTCCTTCTGGAGAGTGGGATGAAGTGAATTCAGCCTATCAGGATATTCTTGATGGTAAAAACGAATTGGTCGAACATGACAGTGAAATTGTCGATGCCAATGGTCGGATTCGAACTATCTGGTGGTTACACTCCAAGTTTACCGAAAATAATGTAAGCACCCTGCTCACCATCGGTCACGATGTGACAGAGCGAAAAGAAACCGAAAAACGTATTGTCTGGCTGGCCGGTCATGATCCCGTCACCGGTATGCTCAATCGCAACAAGTTTCTTGATGAGTTTGACAAGGCCATCTTCGAAGCCAACCGTTCCCAGCAAACCTGCTGTTTGCTTTTTATCCGAATTGATGAAGGCTCCTTTGGCGATGACCATAACCTGCCTGCCAAGCAAACGGTGGATAGCCTGTTGCAGAATCTGGCTCAATCGCTCAAAACACTCATCTATTACACAGACATTCAAGGCAGGCTTTCTGAGCTTGAACTGGCGATCATCAAGGTTGATACCGATGAAATTGGCGCACAAATCCTGGCCGATCAGTTACTGATGTCCATCAACATGCTGTCTGTCTCTAACTTGCCCGGAATCAAAATCCGTGCACATGTCGGCAAAGTCATGTTTCCGGTAAACCACACTTCTGCTCAGGAGTTACTCGGTTATGCTGAACTCGCCATGCATCAGGCGAAGAGCAAATCGCCGATGAACAGTGCCTGTCATACCCTGTCACTTGAGCAATCTGAGTCGGGGCAGGATTCGCAGAATACTTTCTGGAAACAACAGATTGAAAATGCGCTCACCGAAAAACGTTTTACCCTGTACTACCAACCGCTGCTGGATTTAAAAACACAAACAAGCAATTTCTTTGAAGTGCTGATCCGCATGAATGACGCCGAAACAGGTGAAATCCGAACAGCAGGCAGCTTTATCGAGATTGCCGAAAAGCTGGATCTTATTCATCTGATAGATGAGTTTGTGCTTGGCGCAAGCCTCAAGACACTTGTTGCTGCAAGACGTGAACAGCCTGATTTGAACCTGATTATCAATCTTTCAGAAAGAACGCTGCTCAATAACCGGTTTATTGAACAACTGGGCAAAGCCCTGAACAAATCACAACTGCCTGGGGAATGTTTCAACGTCAAGGTGAATACCCATCTCGCACTGAAAAACCACGATGCTGTCTTGCAAAGCATGAACAAGCTCCAGCCCCTTGGCTGCGGCATTATTCTCGATGATTTTGGGCTGCAGGCAGATATCGAATCGCAGAAACTGATGGCACTGCTGAAAACTCTGCCAGTCACCATGGTTAAAATCAGCGGTAATCTGATCAAAAATCTGCTGGTCAATGATTATGACCGGTTGTTTGTCGGCCGGGTCAGCAAGGAAGCACATGCTAATGGCATTAAATCCATTGCCGAGTTTGTAGAGGATGCAGCAGTGCTCAAGCAAGTCAAAGCCATGGATATTGATCTGGCACAGGGCTTTTATATCGGCAGACCTGCTGGCGAAATACAAACCGCTTTTGATCCTGAAAAATAAAAGCAGTTAACAGCATATTGCAAAAGGCCTCAATGCTGTTCAAATCAGCATGTGTATGGTCATAATCTCGCTGCTTTAATTGAAATTAGAACTGAAGTGGTTGGTCTTCACATTCGCGAATCGACCTGCTGCGAAGAGTCATTGAAATATTTTTCAATATGCCAGCTGGAGATGTGCATGATGTTGCCAATAGAAAGATGCGGAAAGACATTTTAATTGACCAGCGTCCATGATTAGTGCGCAATCTAAATAGATGCACCTGAGGACCGTAGAACACAAAATCATCAACAAGTTTTTTGCGATAGTACTGGCAATAATGATCGACCATACAATAATCTCATGACTCTCACTGCAGACAATACTTCGTTTTAGCTGACCGAATATATCAACACAACGGTAAACTCGTTACACAACAATTCTAGCGCTAATAGAAGGCTAGTTGAAAGAAATGTCGTAAAACTGAAACAAAAGAGCCTCGGCATTTATGCCGAGGCTCTCAGCAATCACCAAACTAAACTAGACCAAGCGTGTCTTGTCTTTATATATTATGGTGTTGATGGTGTTGGGTTGCACAGGCCATCAGCCAGACATGAGCCGCCGGTGGTCCAGGTCACAGCTCCGCCTGCTGCTGAGACAGCTGTAAGGATGTAAGTTACTCCAGCAACTGGTGTTCCTGCTGCACCTGTTGCAGTGATAACCATAGGGTTTTCCGCAACAGTGACTGATTCGACGAACTGACCTGCAGAAGCATTTGCAGCAGCATTGGTTGCAGCAGGGCAATCAGCTGCATTTAGACTTCCGCTTATCTGACCACAGACCTCAGCAGCAGATTTGGTTGCAGAGGTTGCCAGAATAACTTCAGAAAACTGCGCTCGTTGTGTGTATTGCTGATAAGCAGGTAATGCGATCGCTGCCAAAATACCAATAATCGCGATTACGATCATCAGTTCGATCAATGTGAAACCTTGTTGCGTATTTTTCATATCTGTCTCCTAGTGGTTATCAGCAATCATTTGTTGCTTGACCACTATCAATACTAAAACCGTGCCAACACATAAAAATCATACATATCAATGTTTTACAAAACCAACCCCACAATAAATCTGCGCACAAACGTCACAATGTGACACAAAACGTCACATTTGGCAGTCAGCATTAAGCTGTTGCAACATCGAATGTCTTGGGTAAAGTTTGCTGCCACGCAGAGCTACATCACACAGCGCCTGCCTGTTGTCCAGGCTCTGATAAGCATCCACCAGACGAAGGTATAAATTGATATCCGGTCTGACATTCAACTGTCGCTCTACCCAGCTGGCATAACGTTCCATCATGGCAATGTCACCTTGCTGGCGAAGCTGATAGAAGACCGTCGTGTAAAAAAGCCATTCTGCATCGAAGCGAAAATAAGGATTTGTGGAGGCGTAAGGCAGTGTTTCATTGATGCTGGTCAGTGGCCTTGGATGGGCAAAATCACGGTTTGCCAGCAAACTATGCAGCAGAAACAACATGGCAACTGCCGAAGCCAGAATGGTCATCAAAACTGAGGTGCGTATCGCCATTGCGGACATATTCAGCGCTCGTGCCGGAACAGGTTGCCAAAAAATCACTGCCAGTATGAGCAAAAATACCAGCCAATGACTTGCTGAAAGATAAAACGGCAGCTCAAGTTGCAGATGAAAGACAAATGGTAAAAGCATACCCAGATAAAACACACCTCGATAAGGCCCTGCTCTTAAAATCGCCAATAACACCACAACTGAAAAAACCAATATCCCGATGACAGCTAACAAGCCAGACTCAAAGGCCCAAAAAATCAGTTCATTATGGGGATGATCCAAATATTCGTTTGGCAGTCGAATATCTGGATTTTGAGTTTGAAACTCTGGCTTGGCAAACTGCCACACCGGCCCGAAGCTGCCAATACCATGCCCAAATACCGGTGCCTGCTGAATCAGCAACCATGAGCTTAGATAAATTCCTACTCTGAGATCGCCGGAATAGCCGGTTTGCACAACTGCGGGTTTGTCGATCAGACGCTCTACGCCACTGCCGGCAATCCAGCCAACGGACAAACCAATCACCATTGCAATCAGCGGCAGCACTCGTGGCTTGACACGACTTCTATGTAGGATAAACAGCAGCAGAATCAGACACAGCGCACTGATCAAACTTAATAAGGCGACACGCGACCCTGAGGAGGCAATGACAAACGCAGCAAGCAGAACAGCCACCGTTAACAGTGCTCTTAACCATGAATGCCCGAGTAACAGCATTGGCCTGCCAGTCAGATACAATGCCATGATGATGGCGGCCGATTGATAAGTAGCCATATTGTTGATCTGCTGAAACAAACCTCTTGGTAAACCATCCGTTGAGGGCGGTAACCAGTTTGGCAATGCTTCATTGAAAATGATCTGAACAGTGCCAACAAGAGCATGCAGCAATGCCGAAATCACGACAATCATCAGCAGCCGATCAAATCGAGCTCGACTGAGTTGATGCTGAAACAGGCTAATTAGAAACAACAGACCGGCCCAGATGAACAACAATCTGAATAACCACTCTGTGGGCTGGGAAATGCCTGTGATAAAGCCAGAGAAGGTTGCCATCAGGGGAAAGGCTGCCAGCCACACCAGTCTCGGCGGAATCGTAATCTGGCGTTGTTTCAAAAGTTTTAGAAAACTGTATGCCACGATAATCACCGCGACTATCCAGATGGTCACGTTATGGGTGATTCGGAGCCCTGAACCACCCAAATTGGCGTGATAATAGAAAGGAGCAACTAACAAGAGCAGCGCCATCAGCCATTCGATGGCCGTCCATTTTTTGAAAGGTCTCGCTTGTAGTGATGGCTGCATAATCATCCTTGTTGTTTGCTTAGATAATCCGCAACCATAGCAAATTTATTGTGTCATCGAACGGCGCTTGCCGTTGCAACAACCAGCCCAGTTACTCAATGCCTTTACAGTCATGGCACCAAGGCTGGCATGTACAGCTCCTCAGTGGCTTTGACAATCGCAGGCCTCAAGCAGGCTTCAAGTCAAACGCAATGCAGATCCGCTCTTCATCCGAGCTGAAAGGAATTGTCCGGTGAAATACCGATGATGGGAACATCACTACATCACCCACTGACGGTGCGATGGTTTTGGTTGGGAAGTTATTGTGTTGCTTGGGATAGTTATCACCATGCGTGCTCAGTTCGATACTGCCCTCATCCGGATTTTTCTTTTTGGTCGGCAGTGATAGGTAGAGCGCGCCACTGACCCAGCCTTCTTCATGAATATGAGAGGTGAGATGTCCACCGGTATTCATTTTCACGTACCAGGAACTGGCAAATTCGGTTTTTTTCGGGAAGTCCTTGATGAAAATGCAGTCTGAATCTTTGAAGTTCTGACGATATTGATCAATCGCCCGCGCGACAAGTTGCGCGACTTGCTGAAAGGTTTCTTCATCACGCTTGAACAGGTTACCGGCTGATTGAACGCCGTTGTGCAAGCGTCCCTGCATTTTTTCTTCCATATCGGCGAACTGTATATCTGCTAGGAGTTTCTGCAGCAGTGGGCTGTCGCCCTTGAGCTCGGGAATTTCGATGTGGCAGACAAAATCGAGTGGATTCTTGCAGAAGTTGTAGTCGTTTTCAGTGCCAAAATTTTCGGCATAGTGTCCTGTCAAAGTTGCCAGGAACGGTGAGGTATGGCGAACAGCCTTCAGCGCATCAAGCCCTGCTTTAAATTCCTCAAACTTGCCGGTTTTGTAGAGACAGTACAGTGATCGCTCCTGCCAGTCGGCATATTGGGACTTCTGAAAATGTTTTAATGCGTTTTCCAGATCGCCACTGTCATACAGGTAAACAGCCAGACTATAGTTGGCAAGCGGCAAATCCGGATTCAGCGACAATGCCTTTTTATAGGCGGCCACCGATTCGTCATAACGGCCTTGATCACGCAGAACTTCACCGAGGTTGCTGTAGGCCTCTGCATAGTTTGGGTTGAGTTGCAGTGCATCGTTGTAGGCATCAACGGCATCCCCGAGTTTGCCCTGATTGGTGTAGGCCGTCCCCAGATTGTAATAGAGCTGGGCATCTTTGCGCAGACGTAAGGCTTGTTGATAGGTTTTGGCGGCTTCGGCCATTTTGCCCTGTGCCTGCAGCACTACACCCAAATTGGCAATCGCCTCAAAAAAGCCAGGCTGCTGGGCAACTGCTGTTTGGAATGATTGTGCGGCCGCTTCATACTTGCCTTGAGCCTGTAGCGCTGTGCCCAGGTTGTAATGGGCATCGGTCAGCATCGGCTTCAACTTCAAGGCTTTCTTGTAATGCGCAATCGCCTCATCATTGCGTCCCAGATTGGTGAGCAAAATACCGACATTGAAATGCAACTCACCAACTGTCGGGTCCAAATCCAGAGCCTGCTTGAATGATGCAATGGCTTCACTGGCCTTGCCCTGTGTGGCTTGGGCATTGCCCAGGAGGTTATGTAAAACAAAAGCCTTGGGATATTGCTTAAGCAACTTTTTCGCTTCTGTCTCAACAAAAGCCACCTGGCCCTGGTTGAAAGCATTGAATAAAGGCTGGATTTCCGCCTGTGTTGGCTGACGCACGGGTACTGACTGTTTCATATTGTCTCTCGAATTCTTTGTTTTTTATATATTGCTCACGAAGGAATCTATACCAGCCATCCTAAGGAAGCAACCATGAGTCTTTACTGAAAAACCCAGTAAAATGCTAGAGTATTCAACAAAAAATCATTCTCAACGACCTCAGTGAGTCACTCGATGGACCCAGTTTCACAAGCAGTACTTGGTGGCGCAGTTGGCTATCTGGTTGCCGGCAAAAAAGCCCCTCGCAAAGCCATTATCGCGGGCATGGTGCTGGCAACCATGCCCGATCTGGATATTTTCATTGCTCATGAAAATGATCTCGATAACATGACCAACCATCGTAGCTGGACCCACTCGTGGATAGTACATACGCTGCTTGCTCCTTTGATGGCATGGCTAATCTGGCGCTTTGACAAGACACTGGATTATTCGAGGTGGCTGGCCATTGTCTGGCTGGCCTGGGTGACCCATGCCGGATTGGATGCATTGACGGTATTTGGCACACAGCTTTTCTGGCCGTTCATGCCGCCACCAGTCTTTATCAGCAGTATTTTCATTATCGATCCTTTTTACACGCTGCCACTACTCGCTGGCTGTATTTTGATGCTGTGGGATTCGGCTTCAAAAGACAATCAGCAGCTAATGAAAGCAGGCATTGTCGTCAGCCACCTCTATCTCGTCTGGGGTTTGGGTGTGCAAGCCGTCGTTACACATCAAGCCAAGGCTGCACTGACCAGCGAAGGCATCAGTACCGAAAAAGTCCTGGTCACGCCTACCCCGCTTAATTCAGTGTTGTGGCGTATTCTGGTGATTGATCAGGAGTCTTATTACGAAGGGTTCTATTCGCTGCTGGATGGCAAAAAGCCGATCCAATTTGCCCGTTTTGATCTCGGTATGGAGTCACAGCAATTGTTGTCTGATATTGCCAGCTATGATCAGATGCGGTGGTTCAATAGCGGTTTTTACAGTCTGTCACGTGATCAAGATGCCATTCTGGCCACCGATCTGCGTATGGGCGCTGAACCAAACTATTTTTTCACTTTTAAACTCGCACAGGTGTCTGGTGACGAAGTCATTGAGGTAACACCCGAGCAGATTAGAACACCTCAACCACGCGTTGAAAGTGTCATTTGGGCATGGCGCCGAATATGGCAATCAGATTTGCAACCGATGCATGTCGAGTTAGGGAACTGATATGCCTGGCAAGCGTGTCATTCCGATCACAGCGGAGGCATCTCAAAACTACTTTCGGCAAGGTTCATCACTGACTCAAAAGATGCTTTGAGATCCCTCGACAAGCTCGGGATGACGTAAATTTTCGCTCGGGATGACACAAACATATACAAAGACTGTCATGCCGACCACAGCGGAGGCATCTCGAAACCACTTTCGGCAAGCTTCCTCACTGACTGAAAAGATGCGTTGAGATCCCTCGACAAGCTCGGGATGACGTAAATTTTCGCTCGGGATGACACAAACATATACAAAGACTGTCAT
>JAFIFW010000019.1 GCA_020831825.1 Methylophaga sp.
TCAGTAGTGAAACGACTCAGCGCCGATGATAGTGTGGGAGTTCCCATGTGAAAGTAGGTCACTGCCAGGTTTTTATATGAAAATACCCGGTCCTCTTCGAGGTCCGGGTTTTTTTTTGCCCATTGTTATTGATTTTATGTAGATCAGGTTTCAAGTGTTGAGGTGAATCAGTTTTCGATTGTTGGTAACATTAAGGACGTTTTGCGATCTGCCAAGGCCATTTGCCGGACAACTCCACTTCTAGAGCAATACTCAGGAATGTGCGGATCAGAATAATCAGAGCTAGTACCATGATCGATTCCAAGGTAAGTTCAATCGCTACGGTGTGGATAATATCGGCAGCTATCAAAAACTCGAGCCCAAGTAAAATACCGCGCCCAAGAAACAGACGCTGTTCCTGGAATATTCTGTCTCTGTCAGTATGCTTGAACCATTGAATAAGGGAGCGACTGATAGTCCATATGGCAAAGGTAAGAATAATGCCAATGCCGATGAGTTCAATTATACTCGCGGCATACTCTGCGATTGTAATGATATAGCCGTTTCTCAAAGCAGACTCCTAGTTATCTGAAGCATGGCTTCTACAGAGTTATAGTATCGGCGTTTGTTCAACGAAGTTAACATTACAGACAGGATCTGTCGACGCGTTAAGCGAGGTCTGCTGAACATGTCTGATTTGGGTTGCTCAATCAGACGAATCAATAGCATCAATCCGGCTAGGCAGATTGCGCGAACTTCCCAACCAAACCGACCATTAAGTGTCATGCCCAATAGATAGCCATTCTCAAACAGTACGCTTGTGCGATTGTAAAGCTGTAGCATAAGTGGAGCAAAAGCTTCTGTGTTGTCAGTGATGATATGTGTCTCATCAAGGCCATAGCGCTGGAGTTCGTCCTGAGGCAGATAGATCCGATCCTGTTCGGTGTAATCTTGGATAACGTCTTGATAAAAGTTTATCAATTGCAGCGCGGTGCAGATGGCATCGGATTGAGTCAATTGTTGCTGTGTTGGTTGACCGTTGATATGAAGCAATAAATGACCAACAGGATTGGCGGAAAATTGGCAATAGTCCAACACTTCGCTAAAGCTGTGATAACGCGATTTCACGACGTCTTGTTCAAATGCCTTGAGCAAGTTGTGCAGTAAGTGAATGGGTAACTCACAGCGTGTAACGGTGTCTTGTAATGCGATAAATATCGGATCCCGTCCGCGATATTGTTGCTTTTCAATCTGCCTTAGCAAATCGTGATAGCTGGACAAGGCATGCAGACGTTGTAGATCAGAGATATCGCCCTCGTCAGCGAAATCATCTGCAGTGCGGGCAAAAGCATAAATAGCGGCGATTGGGGCTCTCATGCGGTGAGGCAGCAGGCGTGATGCGACCGGAAAGTTTTCATAATGGCTGTTCGCCAACTGCTGACAGTAGCTATATGCCTGATTAAGTTGCTTGTTACTCCTCATGATTGCTGTTTTGCAATTGTCGTGGCATCAGATCGACCGGAGGCAGATCGCCTATCTGACTCTTGCTGCTGATGCCCATTTCAGTAAATTTTCGTGCGCTAGGCAAAACCTGTCTTTCCAATGAGCCGACGGCTTTATTGAAGTGGTTGACGCTACTACCAAGGCTTTTGCCCAGGCTCTCGAGGTGTCCGCCAAATGTGGCCAGGCGCTTGTACAGGGTTTCACCGAGCTCGCGAATATTTTCGGCATTTTCGGCCAGTGCCTGCTGTTTCCAGCCATAGGAAACGGCACGCAACAAGGCAATAAAGTTGGTCGGAGTAGCCAGAATGATGTTCTGGTTCATGCTGTCTTCCAGCAGGGCCGGATCCACTTCGAGCGCCGCAGCGAGAAATTGTTCACCGGGAATGAACAGCACCACAAACTCTGGTGAGTTACTGTATTCAGCCCAGTAATTTTTGCGTGCCAGTTCGCGCACACGGTTGCGAATGATCTGTGCGTGTCGTTTTAATTCCTGTTGGCGAATCGAATCATCTTTGGCCTGAACTGCCGAGAGATAAGCGTCCAGCGGAGTTTTTGCATCAACGATGATTTCCCGCTTTTCAGGTAAGCGTACAATCATGTCCGGTCGAATGCTACCAGTCTCTGTCTGGGTGTGTGTTTGTTCAAAAAAGTCACAGTGGGCGACCATGCCACTCAATTCTGCCAGACGACGCAGGGTCATTTCGCCCCATTGACCTCGAACCTCCGGACGTCTTAAGGCCTGCACCAGATTCTGCGTTTCCTGTTGCAGTTGTTGCTGGCTTTGTGTCATCTGCGAAATCGTGGCACTCAAGCTGCCATAGGCCTGTTTGCGTTCTTTTTCAATGTCCTGAATTTGTTTACTGGTTTGCTGCAAGGCTTCGTTGATCGGTTTGAGTAATTGCTCAATAGCTTTCTCTTTGCTGCTCAGATCGGCTTTAGCTTCACTTTGAAATCGTTTGAGGTTTTCTTCAGCAAGTTTCAGGAACTGATCATTGTTGCGATTGAGCGCCTCGTTGGAGAGTTGATTGAAAGTGATTGCTAACTGCTGCTGTGTTTGAGCGAGCAAGGCATCCAGGTTCGATTTGTTCTCCGATGCGATTGCCAGTCTTAATTCTAATTCAGCATTGTCTGCTTCAAGTTTGCGAATTCTGAATTGGCGAATGGTGAAGCCGATAGCCAGCCCTGAAACCAGCGCCAGTAACAGGAGCATTAAATCCATTGCAATATCTCATGAGGGTGATTGATCAAGCAGTCCGCCTGCCAGCTTTCAGGCTTGTCATGTTCACCAAGGTAGCCATAAAGGGCAACCACCGAGCGCATGTGTGCGCGTTGCGCAGCGATAATGTCGCGTTCAGCATCGCCGATATACAGACAGTTAGCTGCGGTAGTCTTCAGCAGTTCCGCTGCGTACAATAAAGGCTCAGGATGTGGCTTGCTGTGTTGGGTTGTGTCACCGCTGACAATGCAGCTTGCCTGTTCGGTTAAACCCAAGGCCTGAGTTAGGGGATCGGTCAGGAAAGCGGGCTTATTGGTGACGATTCCCCAACGGATACCCCGCTGCTGCAGAGTTGTGAGTACTTGTTCCATGCCAAGGAATAATCTGGTCTCACGGGCAATATTATCGGCATAGATTTGTAAAAACTGTTGTTGCAATGCGGAGTAATCCGGATGGTCAGTGCTTACTCCGAAACCAAGCTTAATCAGACCGGCACTGCCATGACTGGCATAGGGTCTGATTCTGGCATGATCCAATGGCTGACGACCATGTGCTTGCAACAGATTATTCAACGCATAGCCAAGATCTGGGGCGGTATCAATCAATGTCCCGTCAAGATCAAACAAGACGATATCGAATGTCGAGATAATCATGGCTGCAATCGACAATGCATCAAATAATTCACATCTACATCCCGCCCCAACCGGAATTGTTTGCTGAGCGGTTGATAGTTGATACCGGTAATATTCATTACCTGTAACCCGGAAGCCCGGCACCATACTGCCAACTCTGAAGGGCGAATGAAGCGCTGATAGTCGTGAGTGCCTTTGGGCAGAATATTGAGTAAATATTCAGCGCCAAATACGGCAAGCAGCCAGGCTTTTGGATGACGGTTGAGGGTTGAGAAGAAAATATCGCCGCCTGGTTTTGCCAGTGTGGCGCAAGCCTGGATGACGGTAGCAGGATCTGGTACGTGTTCCAGCATTTCCATGCAGGTGACAATATCAAAGCTATTTGCACTACGGGCCGCCATCGCCTCAGCGGTTGATTGTTGATAATCAATGGTCAGACCAAATTCCAAGGCATGCAGGCGTGCCACATTGAGCGGCATTTCGCCCATGTCTATTGCCGTTACTTCCGCACCGGCCTTTGCCATCGCCTCGGATAAAATGCCGCCGCCACAGCCCACATCGATGACTTTGGCACGCTCAAGTCCAGAACTGCGGTCAGTGATGTATTGAAGTCGCAGCGGGTTGATTTCATGGAGCGGTCTTGATTGACCGTGAGGGTCCCACCAACTGTCTGCAAGCGCATCAAATTTTGCGACTTCAACAGGGTCGACGTTTTGATCGATTTGACTCATGCACATTTACCTTATTTGACTGGCCCATTGTCGCGCATCGTCGACAATTTGATGAACATCAAGTGTGGTCAGCTGACGTTGTTTCATCAGCTGTTTGCCTGCCACCCAAACATCGGTGACTTTGTCACGGCTACAGGCATAAACCAACTGGGAGGCGATGCCATAGCAGGGCTGTGTTTCCAGCTCACTGAGATTGACCGCAATGATATCAGCAGCTTTACCGACTTCCAGCGAGCCAGTGCTGTTGTCTATGCCCATTGATCTGGCGGCATTGATGGTCGCCATTTCGATGGCTTCAATTGCAGGAATGGTGCTGGGATTTGCGGCCACCGCTTTTGCCATTAGCGCTGCCTGCCGGAGTTCAGAAAACATATCCAGATCATTGTTCGATGCTGCGCCATCTGTGCCGATAGTGATGTTGATGCCATGTTCAGCCAATTGAGCAACAGGACAAAAGCCGCTGGCCAGTTTCATATTGGATTCCGGACAATGAGCAATATGAATCCCGGTATCCGCACAAAGCTTGATCTCTTGTTCAGTGAGCTGTGTCATGTGGACAGCCGTTAAACGAGGTGACAGCAGGCCTAGTTGATGAAGTCTTTTCAGTGGCCGCATACCGAATTGCTGCTGGCTGCTGTCGATTTCATCTGCCGTTTCATGAATATGCATCTGAATGCTGAGATCCATTTCTTCAGCATTGATGATAATCGCTTCCAGTGTCTTATTGGAGACCGTATAGGGAGCATGCGGGGCATAGGAGGTCGTGATTCTTGGATGATTGCGATAGTGGTCATGAAGCTGCTGACCTTTCAGCAAGTATTCATCGGCATCCCGTGCCCATGCAGTTGGGAACTCAAGCACGACCATACCGAGGTTGGCTCGAATCCCACTATTGTCGACAACTCGAGCCGTTGCCTCCGGGAAAAAATACATATCGTTGAAACAGGTTGTTCCACCCCGCAGCATTTCCGCGATAGCCAGTTTGCTACCTGCTTCGACAAAAGCATCGCCGACAAATTTGGCTTCAGCGGGCCAGATATGCTCATTGAGCCAGGTCATCAAAGGTAGATCATCTGCCAGTCCCCGGAATAGTGACATAGGACTATGGGTGTGATTATTGATCAGCCCAGGCATTAGACAGTGGTTTGGATAATCAAGGATCTGTTGGCACTGGTAGTGAAGAGGAATATCTGCGCTGGGCAAGATGTTGACGATACGTCCCTCGTGTATCACCAGCGCATGATTTTCAAGCAGAGAACGCGAAGTATCAACAGGCAACAGCCAGCGAGACTTGAGAATCAGATCGACATTTATCATAGCCTTGGATTATACCTGTCGTCTATGACGAATACCTAACAAGCTTGCTGCTTTGTTGGTGCGGACAAGCCGTACATAAGTTATTATTAATACTGTTTATTTAAAGTATGTTGGACGCTGCTAAGCAAAGTCTGCTTTTTGTTATTGGGGTCAGTGTGGACAAGACAAAAACTTCAATTCAGCCAGTTGAGTGGCGAGATGGGCGACTTTGTTTGTTGGATCAGCGGCGCTTGCCCGCTGAAACGGTCTGGTTAACATTTGATGATGCCAATACAGTCGCTCACGCCATCCATGATATGGTCGTTCGCGGAGCGCCTGCGATTGGAATTACCGCTGCCTATGCAGTTGTTTTGGCTGCACGTCATGCTTGGAATATTGCCGGAGTCAACTGGAAGCAAGCCATGACTGCACCGATTGCAAGGCTTGAAGCATCACGCCCAACCGCAGTCAATCTGAAGTGGGCATTGGATAAGATGTCGGATCTTTATTTGGCATTACCAGATGAACAGGTGCCGGAGCAGCAATTACTTGAGTTGGCAGTACAGATTCATCAATCCGATGTTGAAGCTAATCACCAAATGGGCCGATTGGGTGCCGAACTGATTGAGACGGGTTCTCAGGTGATGACTCACTGCAATGCCGGAGCATTGGCGACAGGTGGTTTTGGCACGGCCTTGGGTGTGATTCGGCAAGGTGTTGCAGAGGGTCGTATCGAACATGTTCATGTCAACGAAACAAGACCCTGGTTACAAGGCGCCAGACTGACAGCCTGGGAGTTGTTGAACGAGGACATTGCCTGCAGCTTGAATGCCGATGTGGCAGCGGCGTCTCTGATGGCATCAGGGCGTATCAGTTGGATCATTGTCGGAGCCGATCGAATCGCTGCAAATGGCGATGTTGCCAATAAAGTTGGCACCTATGGCCTGGCGATACTGGCAAAATATCACCGCATTGGCTTTATGGTGGTGGCGCCAACGTCAACGATTGATTGGCAATTATGTGACGGTGAACTCATCCCAATCGAACAACGCAGCCCGGCCGAAGTCACACAACTTGCAGAAAAACAGATCGCCCCAGAGGGCATTGATGCAGTAAACCCTGCGTTTGATATTACACCGGCATCATTGATCGATGTGATTGTCACCGAGGCGGGTGTGGTGCGTCAGCCCTCTGTTGAAACAATGAAAGCACTTCAAAATGGGAGGAACAGTTAAATGTCGCAAACAGTCCTGATAACCGGATGCAGTCGAGGCATTGGTTTGGCTCTGGCGCAACAGCTAGCAGCCAGAGGTGAGCATGTTATCGCCACCTGTAGACAACGTTCGACTGAACTGGATGCATTGAATGTCGAGGTTATTGATGGGGTTGATGTCAGCTCGATTGAGAGTCTCGCCAAACTCAGAGAAAAGCTGGCAGGCAGGACTATCGACTGGCTGATTAACAACGCCGGAGTCGCCGCCGGCTTGGGCATGAATGATATTAATTCCAACACCATTGACGATTTTGTGCATATGTACAAGGTCAACAGTCTGGGGCCATTGATGACCACCCAGGCATTACTCGATAACCTGAAACAGAGCAGTAAGGTTGGCATTATCACAAGTCGAATGGGATCGATTGAGGACAATGATTCGGGCGGCAGTTATGCTTACAGAATGTCAAAATCAGCAGTGAATGCCGCTGGCAAGTCTTTGTCCATTGATCTGAAACCAAGAGGTATTGCGGTAGCGATCTTGCATCCGGGCTGGGTTCGAACAGCGATGACTGGCTACGGCGGTCTGATCGATACCGATGAATCAGCGGCCGGACTGATAGCTCGGATGGATGAGCTGACCCTGGAGACCAGCGGTGGTTTCTGGCACACCAATGGCGAAAGATTGCCTTGGTAGATTTCAACCGCAGCCCCTATAGTTTTCTGAGCGAACAGCAGCAAGCAACCTTACCGGGTTTCAGTAAGGCGGTCAGGCTGATGTCGCCATATGAAGACAGCACCAACAGTACCTGGCTTTTGGAAACCGATTCAGGGCGTCTGGTGCTCAAGCTGTGTGATTTGCAGTGGGTAGAAGAGTCATCCTTCTGGACCGGTATGCGATTATTGTTTGATTTGCACTTGCCGGTTCAAATGCAGAAATTTGATCTCGTCTACGGTTTTATCAAACAGCATTCACCCCTGAACATTCCAGCACTGTTAACCGCCGGTGCCAGTTGCCATGAAGGCATGTATCCAGGCTATGTCATGGCAGAAGCCTTGGCTGGTGAGGCCTTGACCATTGATGCCGTGACAGATACATCCGTGCAAGATCTGGCACGTCATTTAGCGAGTCTGCATGCGCAACAACGAAATCAGTGGGGAAGTCTGGCAAGCCCCAACCTTACCGCTGAACTCTGGCCTGTTCGACTGCGTGACAGCATGCTGTCTCTGGCCAGTAAACAAAACTTTGTGCGCAAGGAATTGCTTGAGGCCATGACTCAGCAGGCATTGCTCTGTCGACCGGCGGTATTTTCACCGATCATGCCCGATCTGCGATGGGATCAATTTCTGATGCATGAAGGACAACTGTCTGCCCTGGTCGATCTTGATGCATTTGTCTGGGGGCCGGTGGAGATGGAGTTTGTTCTGCTGGAGTATTTGTTGACGGCAGACCAATGGCGCATATTCACAGAACAATATCAGCAATATTGCCCACTGCCAGTACTGGATATTGTGCGTGCACCCTATCGGATGATGTTGTTTTTAATGAATGTGTTGGGTGAAAAAGACGTGGAAAAATGGATGCATGCTCCACACTATCTGTGAGTTAACTTAACTGCAGACGAATTCGCTTTTTCCAGCTGACATATCCGTGGAATGACAACAACAGGTAAATACTGAACATCAGCACGGTGGCCAGATAACCCGTCAGCAGATACAGCACAATCGATGCGGAATTAATCACTTGCCAATATAACCAGTTCTGGATGACTTTACGTGCCATCAGCCAGGTGTTTAACATGGCAAATACGGTGATGCCCGCATCGAGGTATGGATATTGTGTCTGGTAGTTTTGAGCGAGCACATAGCCAATGACAAGTGTCAGCAACAAACCCACACTGAGATAAATCAGGTGATTGCGCCATGGCCATTCATGAATCACTACAGCGCCAGCATGTTGGTTGCCGTGATGCCATAACCAAAAACCATAACCCGCCATACCCATGTAGTAAAAATTAAGTAAAGCCTGCATGGGCAGGCGACCTTCCCAGAACAATACGGTATAAATCAGAGTACTGATGAAAGCTGCTGGCCAGCACCACTGCGATTCGCGGGCTGCCAGCAAAATATAGGCGATGCCTAAACTGGCAGCCAGGGTTTCCCAGCTGTAGAGCTGATCAATCATCATTCACCGGATAACGATCATGTCCGACCAGTTTTAAAACAAATACACTGTCAGGCATCGCTGAAAATACCGCCTCAATTTCCATATCCATTGCGGCCATCACATCAGCATAGTCGCCAAAAACCTGGGTGCTCAAGCTGTTTCTTACCACCCGTAATTTCGGGTTACACTCCAATTGTTCGATAAACCTGAGGATCGGCTCGACATAGGATTCGGTGAGCGGGTAGAGGCTGATATCTACTGAAACGCGCATACTGTCATGACCTTTTGAGTTTAGAAACGCAGCCTGGCGGTAACACCAAACTGGCGGCCCGGCGCGATTTTTTCATAGCCCTGTGCTGGCTCAGAATAACTCGGCTCATTCGTGAAGAAAAAGCCACGTGTGGCGTATTTGCGATCGAAGATATTACGACCCCACAGGTATACTTCCCACTGATTGCTCTCATAGCCAAGGCGAGCATTGGTCAGTGTGTAGCGACTGGAACGAAAGTTGTGGACATTGTCATAGTAAAAAGCATCGACACCGGTCACATCAACGCGAGCAAAATAGCCACTGACATTTCGATAGAGAGCACCGACATTGTATTGATAACTTGGTGCATGCGCCTGCTCTCTTGAACTGATGGTAAATTCACTGTTGACTGGCTGGCCGCTGACTTTAGTTTTCAGCAGCCCCAGTGAGCCAAACAGTTTCCAGTCACGCGTTACTTGCCAATCTGCTTCCGCCTCAATACCGTAGTTTTTGGCTTTGTCGAGATTTTCGGTGAAAAATACATAACTGAATGTTTCGCCAGTCGGATCAAAAGTGTAGCCATCAAATTGAGGGTTGCGACGATCCATGTAGAATAGAGTCACCGCAGTATTAACACGTCTTTCAAAGAAACTGGATCTGAGTCCCAGCTCATAGTTCCAGGCGGTTTCTTTATCGTATTTGATGAATTCATTACTGGCGTTGGCTGGCAGACCGGTATTAAAGCCACCCGCCTTGTAGCCACGAGAGATGGCTGCGTAGGCATTGTGTTGTTCAGTGAGTTGGTGGCTGATACTAACATGACCGCCAATCATATTGTTGCTGGGCGAAAAGCGTTCACTGGCACTGCTACTAAAGCGCTGGCGATTGTGTTCGACACGCAAGCCGCCAGACACTACCGTGGCATCATCAAGGTGATGATCCAACTGACCAAATACCGCGATATTGTTGGAATTAAAGCGTGTACTACCTGAATCCGTGAACAAATCACCGCCGGTGAAATCATCGACAAATTCTTCGGCTGTCCGATTACGCTCCCGCAGATTGGAAAAATAAATCCCGGTCAGCCAATCTGTCGATTGATTGAAAATCCGCTGTTCTGGTTTGGAAACAAAACGAAACTCCTGACTGAAGGTTTCACGTTGTTTGTTATTACTGAAGTTATAAACAAAAGGCGTTGGATAAAACCCCGGATGAACCCAGTCGCCATCATAGCTGTATTTCAGACTGGAGTCGGCATAGGTGCTAGTGCTAATCAGATCAAAAGCCTGAAAACCCGACAGGGTGAACCTGGCCGCAATGGCGGATGACCGTTGTTTGTCATCACCTGGCTCATCAGTCAGTGTCCGGCGGTTATTGTTTAACGACCAGGCGTCGTAGCCGTTATCAATATTGGCATGCAGTAGTGTCAAATCCAGCTGACTGGTATCGGTCAACTGAAAGCTCAACTGGCCACGCAGGTACAATTCATCACGATTGTTGGTGTTGTTCCGATCCAAAAAATCATTTTTTCGGAAACCATCACTCAAATGACGAAACAGCGACAGGCGATACAAGGCGCGATCACTGTCTTCACTGAAGGCGCCGGTAGTCATCAAACCAAATTCACGCAGATTATCCTGACCACCGGTCACTTCCAGCTGTGTTTCTCGTTGAGCTGATGGAGCGTTGGATTTGATATTGATAAGTCCAGCCAGCGCATTGGCACCATATCGTGTTCCCTGAGGACCTCTTAGCACTTCGACCTGTTGAACATCAAACAGGCTGGCAGGCATGCCGATACCACTGAAGTCGATACCATCAATGGCAAACCCGACACTTGCGTTGGGTGCTCCGGTGTATTCATCACGCTCACCCATGCCGCGAATCTGAATATGTCTGGGCAATGAGCCTTCACCAGAAAAATTGACATTGGGGAGCTGTAACAACACATCAGCAAAATGGCTGGCTCCTCGATCCTGAATTTCGTTTTCGTCGAGAATGGTGACGCTGGCAGCGATTTCGGAAAGGTCAATACCACGCAAATCCGCGTCAACGGTCATTGATGGTAGTTGCGTCAGCTCATCGGCGTTGGCTGCGGCGATAGCCAGACTTGTCATGACAATGAAAGAAAGGTGTTTGTGGTGCATGTCTATCCTTTTTATTTCGATAAAAAGAACAGGAGATCGGGATGTATTACCGGTGAATGGTAAATCAGGATCAGCCTGTCCCTACGCCAGTATTAACTGGATCAGGTTCATCGGGTTCCTTCTCCGGTGAGAGGATCTCAGGTCGATTTAGACCACCCCGAGGCTTGCATAACAAAGCTTGAAATATACAGAAAATTAGACAATTTGACGAATAAAAAAGGCGCTGTGACAGCGCCTTTCTTAGGGTATAAGCTGGTTGGAAATTAGTTCTCCAGTTGTGCCTTCAGGTTATCAAGACCCGCACGGTACATGCCGCTGATTGCAGCACGTGCTGTCGCGTCATTCAACTCTTCTGGCGCATAGTGGTTGCCGGTATAGCCACGGAAAAATTTGCCCAAGAAGGTAACCTTGCTACCTGCACCATCTGCTTTCACAGATACCCAGCCTTTGTAGCGGCTGACAGGAACCACAGGGATTTCGAACATTTCGCCGTGAATATCAACTTCACCGACAGCGCTCATTTCGGTGATGTCATATTGAAAGCTCATTTTGTCAGCATCATAACGGTTCAGTACATTGCCGACGGTGAGATCATTTTCCAAAATCAGAGTGCGTGTAGCGCCTGGCTCATTACCGCCTTGAGCTTCAGTAGCCAGCACTGCTGGATGCCAAGTGTGGATGCTGTCGAAATCTTTGATTGCCGCCCATACAGTGGCAGGATCAGCATTGATGGTGACAGATTCTTCGATTTGCAGACGAGATGCGCCGTGCGCCATCACCAGTGAAGGAATCAGGAACAGGCCCAGCATCAGCCCGTGAAGTACAGCTTTCATGAATAGTCCTTATAGTTATCAGTTAATTAAACGATTGGTAATACTGAATTTTCAGCCTGCTAAAACTATCATTAGTCTATCGTCAGACCAAGTGAAAAATTCATAATCTGATGGCTTCACTGATCACCTCGCGGCTTAGATGCGGAGCGAAGTACTGAATAAAAGCATAGCTAAAGCCACGCAAATAACTGCCTTTGCGAATCCCCATGTGAGTCGTGCTGGATTGAAACAAATGGCTGGCATCCAGTGCAATCAGCGGTGCATCTTTTTCCGCATCAAAGGCCATACTTGCGATAATGCCTACACCCAGTCCAAGTGCGGCATAGGTCTTGATAACATCGGCATCAGTTGCTGTGAATACTACGTTGGGTCTCAGCCCTCGTTCGGTAAACGCCATGTCCTGCTGGGCTCTTCCAGTAAAGCCCATCACATAAGTCAGCAATGGATATTCTGACAGCGCCTCGAGCGTCAGCGGTTGTTCAAGCAGGGGATGACCGGGGGTCACCAGAACCGAACGGTTCCACTGGTAGCATGGCAGGATTGCCAGATTTACAAATTGTGACAAACCTTCAGTCGCGATAGCGATATCCACATGACCGGTTGAAGCCATCTCGGCTACTTCGGTGGGGGTACCTTGAACCATGTTCAGGAGCACATCCGGGTAGTGCTTTGAAAACTGCTGAATAGCTGCTGGCAGTGCGTAGCGTGCTTGTGTGTGGGTGGTACCAATCGAGAGGGTACCTTTATTTTCGTGACGATTGTCCGCAGCCAGTTGTCGGATGTTTTCGACCTCAAGCAAGACTCTTTCGGCCATGTCGATCACGGCTTCCCCCATCGGTGTGATGGCGGTTAGACGCTTACCATGCCGTTCGAAGACTTGCATTCCCAGTTCACTTTCCAGTTGCTGTATCTGGTTACTCACACCTGGCTGTGAAGCATAAAGGGCATTTGCTGCTGCGGATATACTCAAGCCGCGCCTTGCGACCTCCCGGACGTATTTCAATTGCTGAAGTTTCATCGATATCCGTTTTTGTTAATACGCACGTTCACAAACGGCGATATTCATTATAAGCCAGGTGCAAAATAAAAGTACGACCATCCGGCAATTTTTCATGCTTTGTTGTTTACATCTCAATGATAGCGCCAGGCGGTGCCGGTTCGGTCAGCGTTATTTGCTGCTGAGCAGACATCTCAAACACCAGCACTTCCTCGAGCTTGGGATGAAAGACCAGAATATACTTGCCATCTTGCATCGTTGGCATGGCGTCATACTTGAGCAATCTGCTGGAGGGTTTGTGTACATCTGTGTGTGTGCAATCAGCGGCTTTCAGAAGCTCACTGGCTTTGGCACTATCTGCTTCGCCCAGATAGAACATGCTGGACTGGGTCGAGTGTGCATCCAGCATCACTGCAACGGGTCGTTCTGGATGGCAGCTGCTGTGAGTGGGGATCGCATTGTTGTTGACAGTGGTAAAATTTGCATTCTCACTGATGTTGTTTGCCAGCCAGTAATTCAGCATAGGGGTTGGAGGGTTGTACAAGATCGAGATTGATACCAGCAGCATGGTCATGCTGATAGCGAGCGATAAGGCGATGCTTTTCATAAGGCCTCCCAGTCAAATCACGATTGAGTCAGAGCTTGTCTCAACTTGTGTGAAAAGTGTGTGAATGGAAGTATGTGCCTTGCATTCTGAACCAGAACTGAATGCAGCATGATTCACAGATGATCCATCACTAGTCAAACAAACTTGTGGTGTGGTTTTCTCCATATAACTTTTTCTGTTAATCATAGTCGATATTATTCATTGATTGAATATTGTCCGGTGCTAAAATGCACGATTAATTTGGTGTTTCCTTGTTGAAAGTTTACTGTCAGTCGAGCAGGGTGCTGACAAAAACGCCCTGTGGATTTAAACCATGACTGAAAACGAACAAGTCGTCGATTTGACCCTTTTGGGATGCCCTATGCACACCATCAAGGCAAGAGAGACCATGCAACATCGCAGCTCAGGTCAGAAAGTGCGGTTTCGTCTGAATGACGATGCCGTCACGACCATTTGTAAAAACCTTGCCGCCGATAACTGCCAGTCCACAGTCATCTCAAGCGAGGCTGGAACAACAATAATAGAAGTGACAAAGTGAAATGACTGAAATTTCAGATGCTTTAACAAGAAAAGTCGATTCAGTGAAAGTGCTACTCCAGGATATCGAAGCTAACTACAGCCCGACAACACTTGCCAGCAGTTACGGGGCTGAAGACATGGTACTGATGGATCTCATTAGTCGTTATGCACCCGGTATTGAGATTTTTACCCTTGATACCGGCCGTTTGCCCAAGCAGACCTATGATCTGATGCAGCTTGCGAAGCAGCATTACCAGCTTGAGGTTCAGGTGTACTATCCGGAAGCCACAGCGATAGAGGCTTTTGTAACACACAATGGACCGAATGCCTTTTATGACAGCGTTGAATTGCGCAAACAATGCTGCGGTATCAGAAAAGTGGCTCCCCTGAAACGTGCGCTCAGTGGCAAAAAAGCATGGTTAACCGGTATGCGTCGTTCGCAGTCAGTGACTCGAAAAACCTTGCCAGTTTCTGAGTGGGATGAGGAACACGCATTGCAAAAGTTCAGCCCATTGACCGACTGGTCAAACGGTGACGTCTGGAAGTACATCCGTGCTTTTGGCGTACCCTACAATTCGCTGCATGACGATGGCTATGCCAGCATCGGTTGTGCCCCATGCACACGAGCAGTGACACCCGGTGAAGATATTCGCGCCGGTCGCTGGTGGTGGGAAAACCCCGAATCCAAAGAATGTGGTTTGCACATCAAGACCAAGTAACAGGACAGAGAATGACACCCAAACAACTGACACATCTCAAGCAGCTTGAAGCTGAAAGTATTCACATTATTCGTGAGGTAGCGGCCGAATTTGAAAATCCGGTCATGCTTTACTCCATTGGCAAAGACTCAGCGGTAATGTTGCATCTGGCGATGAAAGCATTCTTTCCGGGCAAACCACCATTTCCGCTCATGCACATCGACACGACCTGGAAATTCAGGGAAATGATCAAATTCCGTGATGATCTTGCCAAAGAGTTAGGACTGGAGTTGATTGTGCATACCAACCAGGAAGGTAAGGAAGCAGGCATCAACCCTTTTGATCATGCCCGTTACACCGACATCATGAAAACAGATGCACTGAAACAGGCACTCAGCAAATATGGCTTTGATGCAGCATTTGGCGGGGCAAGGCGTGATGAGGAGAAGTCGCGAGCCAAAGAACGCGTCTATTCATTTCGCGATAAAAATCATCGTTGGGATCCAAAAGCCCAGCGACCAGAGCTTTGGAATATCTACAACTCCAAAATCGACAAGGGAGAGAGCATTCGAGTATTTCCGCTCTCAAACTGGACCGAGCTGGACATCTGGCAATACATACATTTGGAGCAGATCCCGATTGTGCCTCTTTACTACGCGGCCGAGCGACCTGTGGTCGACTACAACGGGCTGACGATCATGGTGGATGATGAGCGAATGCGTATTCCCGAAGGACAAACGCCCAGAATGGAAAAAGTCCGTTTCCGAACACTCGGCTGTTATCCACTGACGGGTGCAGTTAAATCGTCTGCGGATACGCTGCCAGAAATCATCCAGGAGATGCTGCTCACAACGACATCAGAGCGTCAGGGCCGTGCCATTGATCACGATCAGGCAGGCTCTATGGAAAAGAAAAAACAAGAGGGTTACTTCTAGTATGACTACTGATAGTTCTTACCAAACCGATAGTTTGATTGCGACAGATATCGAAGCTTATTTGAAGCAACATGAAAACAAGGAGCTGTTGCGATTTTTGACCTGCGGTAACGTTGATGATGGCAAGAGTACCCTGATTGGTCGTTTGTTGCATGATTCAAAAATGATCTATGAAGACCAGCTGGAAGCCGTGACTCGTGATAGCGCCAAGTCTGGCACAACTGGTGAGCAAGTTGACTTGGCATTGCTGGTCGATGGTCTACAGGCCGAACGTGAGCAAGGCATTACCATCGATGTTGCCTACCGTTATTTTTCAACCACCAAACGCAAGTTCATCATCGCTGACACGCCTGGTCACGAGCAATATACGCGCAACATGGCAACCGGCGCATCGAATTGCCAACTGGCAGTGATATTGATCGATGCGCGTTACGGCGTGCAGACACAAACACGCAGACATAGCTTCATTGCTTCACTGTTGGGAATCGAACATATTGTGGTTGCAATCAACAAAATGGATTTGGTCGACTTCAGCGAGTCAGTCTTTGATGATATTCGCAAGGACTACAGCGAATTTGCCCGCGAGCTTGAAATAGAAGATATCCACTTTGTGCCTATGTCCGCTCTGGCTGGCGATAATGTGGTTCATCAGAGCGAAAATATGCCTTGGTACGGCGGTAGCACAATGATGGATCTTTTGGAAAATATCGAGATCGACAAGGATGCCAATTTCACCGATCTGAGATTTCCAGTGCAATTTGTCAATCGTCCAAATCTTAACTTCCGTGGATACTGTGGCACCCTGGCCTCGGGCATTCTCAAGCCGGGTGACGAGGTTACAGTTCTGCCATCAGGCAAGGAAAGCAAAGTGAAAGCTCTGGTGACTTACGATGGTGAGCTGGATCATGCCGTTCCAGGCGAAGCAGTCACCGTGACCTTGCAGGATGAACTGGATATCAGTCGTGGTGACATGATCGTGCATCGTGACCATCAGCCGCATGTCTCCAGTCAGTTCAAAGCGATGGTTGTGTGGATGAATGAGCAACCACTGCTGCCGAACAAGCAATACAGTATCAAGGTTGGTGTGAATGACAGTGCTGGCTCTGTTCAATCCATTGATTTCCTGGTAGATGTCAACACAATGGCTCAAAGCACTGCCAACGAGTTGAAACTGAATGAGATAGGTTTGTGTCAGTTTGCCTTGAATAAGCCGGTGGTCTTTGACGCCTACAAACGTAATCGCAGTACGGGTGCATTCATCATCATTGACCGACTCACTAACGTGACAGTCGGTGCCGGAATGATCACTGAAGCGCTGAGCTCCAGAGCAGATGATGCGACATCAACAACCGATATTTCAGCGTTTGAAGTTGAACTCAATGCGCTGATTCGCAAAAATTTCCCGCATTGGCAAGCCAAAGATATCAGCCAATTGCTGAAGTAGTGCTAAAGGGACCTGTGAGCGAACACAGGTCCCAAAATCTTGTTTTTAGCCGTAAATTTCCAGACCGAGGTGAAGAGTTTCTTGATGTCGTGAAGCCTCAGTGTGGACTGCATCACAGCAAACGATTGTGTAAAACAGGAAGCTGTAATACCGTTATGAGCAGTGATTGAACGAACTAAGCCTGAACCATGAAACAACCGGATGACTACCAAACTGTTGGCTGTAAGGAATGCGCAAACGGTTCACTCCTAGGGTTTGACTTTTCGATGGCGTTGCAGCCAATTGTCGATGTCAGACAGAAAACAGTTTTTGCCCAGGAGGCCCTGGTTCGCGGCCTTGCAGGAGAGTCAGCAGCCAGTGTGTTTACAATGGTCAACGATAGTAATCGTTACCGCTTTGATCAAAGCTGTCGGGTAAAAGCTATCAAGCTGGCTGCTGAACTGGATGTCGACTGCATGCTCAGCATCAACTTTATGCCAAATGCCGTTTACAAACCCGAACTGTGTATTCGGACCACACTGGATGCAGCAGAAGAGTATGGTTTTCCTATCGATAGGATCATCTTCGAAATCACAGAAAGCGAAAAGATTGAAAACAACGATCACTTGCGTAATATCGTTAAATATTACCAACAAAAGGGATTCAAAACCGCTATCGACGATTTTGGCGCTGGTTACTCTGGACTCAATCTGTTGGCAGATATGCAAACGGATCTGGTCAAACTCGATATGGCGCTGATACGGCTCATTCATCTGGACCGAACTCGCCAGGTCATCGTCAAAGGCATTTTGCAGGTATGTGCTGATTTGGGGATCGAGGTGATTGCCGAAGGCATTGAAGAAGCTGAAGAATTAAAAGCCCTAGAAGATCTGGGCATCACGTTGTTTCAGGGATACTATTTTGCACGCCCGGCATTTGAGTCAATAGCTGAGGTGCCCGCCTCATGCTATAACGCCTGAATATCCGTTAACGCTTGCTGCCAAATCCTGGCTTTTTCATCAAAATTTACCGCCGCATGAGCCGGGCTGGTAGATGGCAATTTTAGTCGTCTTATAGCTTGTTGATCTGGTGCAAGTCCCGCCAACACAAACTTTTTGAACAGTTGTTCTGCGCTGCCGCCATTGAAAAAAATACGTTGTATCTGTGGGTGTTCATTCAAGAAGTCGCCAAATGGATTGGCGATAATTGAGTCAGTCTGAATGTTTTGATCAAGACTGCCGGGTCGATGACATGCCATCAGCACATCCCAGAGCGCAATGCCTTGATGGCTGAGTTGCTGACAGCGCTGCTGATAAGGCAATTGCGTATCAATGCCAAAGATCTGCTGCATTATCGGCCAGAATGCGTTTCTTGGGTGTGCGTAATACTGCTGTTGTTGCAAGGAGTGTTGACCTGGCATAGAACCCAGAATCAAGACCTTGGCAGTTGAATAGCTAATCGGTGCAAAGCCGTAATCGAGATTTTCTGTCATCGCTTATTGATACAGCTGACCTTGATGTCTGATCCAGCCATGCGGGTGAATATTGGCGGGATCATGATGCGTCCAATGCACCACACCGCCTTCCTCGTTCCATTCATAACGTCCGTAAATACTCACGCTGTCGCCAGGCTTGAGTGAGTCAATGCGGGGGGCGAGTTCGGTATTGTGAGCAATTAGCAAGGTATGTCCGCTCTCCAGTTCAATCACAAAGCGCTGATGGCGGGGTCTGTCGGGCAGTAATCGAATGACGGTACCATCGACTTGCAGTTGAACCCGGCTTTGCTCATCGGCAAACAGTTGCTCGGCCGTCAGCGGAGCATCGAGTGAGCGGGGCTGTTCGTTTTGTGGCGGGTAGTAATTGCCTATCAGTAATACAAATGCAAAGGCGATGATCAGCCAGATGCGTTGGGTTTGTCTTCGTGTCAGTTTAATCATGCTATCTGCCCTGTGATGAGCTTCTTACTCTGTGTTTCTGCCTTGTCTGAATGTTATTGTTCTGACCAATATTTGTGCGAGGGAGACTATGCCATATTTAAGCTGAACAAACACTGAAACAGATCAAGCTGCAGCTTGCGCGCCACACAGTCGCTGACAGGTAAATATTGCGCCGTCAGTGAAAAGTTGCCAGGTGCTTGAATAACCGCTAACAGCTTGATAATCATGGGCTGGATACTGTTTACCAGTATATTGATATAGCGATTGATGATTTCATGTTATTAACAGTCGCCGTTATAATACATGGCCTACTTAATAGCGTTTCAGAGAGCTTCGATGTACCAATACGACGAGTACGATCAAACGATGATTGATCAACGGGTTAAGCAGTTCCGTGATCAAACACGTCGTTTCCTGGCCGGTGAACTGACAGAAGATCAGTTCCGTCCGTTACGGTTAATGAATGGTCTGTATATCCAGATCCACGCGCCCATGTTACGTGTTGCCATTCCTTACGGCATGATGAGTGCGACACAAGTCAGAATGATTGCGCATGTCGCACGAAAATACGACAAAAGCTTTGTCCACTTTACCACCCGTCAAAACTTTCAAATGAACTGGCCCAAGCTGGAAGATGTGCCGGATATTCTTGAAGCGTTGGCAAGCGTGCAGATGCATGCCATTCAGAGCAGTGGTAACTGTATCCGTAACGTGACATCAGATCAGCTTGCGGGTGTGAATGCCAACGAGATTGAAGATCCACGTCCATGGGCAGAGATTGTCAGACAATGGTCAACCTTCCATCCCGAGTTTGCTTACTTACCACGTAAATTCAAAATTGCAGTGATTGGCAGCCCTGAAGACAGGGCGGCAACCAAGCTGCACGATATCGGGCTACATCTGGTTAAAAACCATGATGGTCAGGTCGGCTTTGAGGTGTTTGTTGGCGGTGGACTGGGCCGAACTCCGGTCATCGGCGTGCAAATTCGTCCTTTCCTGGAAAAACAGGATCTATTGTCCTACCTGGAAGCGATTTTACGTGTCTACAACCGTCTGGGTCGTCGCGACAACAAATACAAAGCACGGATCAAAATCACTGTTCGTGAGCATGGAATTAATCACATCCGCGAGCTGGTGGAAGCGGAGTGGGTGCAAATTCGTGAACAGTTAAAACTGGATCAAAAAGAAATCGATCGGGTGAAGCAATATTTCACCGAGCCTGACTACGATCAGGATGCACAGCAAGACACCAGCTACAGCGAAATGCTTGGACAGGATGCGGCATTTGCGCGCTGGGCCAAGCAAAATACTGCAGATCATAAAGTGCCTGGTTACCGGGCAGTTTACGTATCGCTGAAAAAGCCGGGCGTACCTCCCGGCGATATCACCTCGGAACAGCTCGAAGTACTGGCTGATTTGGCTGAGGAATTCAGCTTTGCCGAAATTCGCTCAACCCACACTCAAAATCTGATTTTTACTGATGTTAAGCAGGCTGATTTATACGCTTTGTGGTTGAGATTGGAAACAGAAGGGCTGGCAACACCCAACATCAATACACTGACAGATATCATTTGTTGTCCTGGATTGGATTACTGCAGCTTGGCAAATGCGAGTTCAATCCCAGTTTCATTAGAAATTTCAGAAAAATTTGATGATCTTGATTACCTTTATGACCTTGGTGATATCAAGATCAAATTCTCAGGTTGTATGAACGGCTGTGCTCATCAAAGTGTCGGTCACATCGGCATTTTGGGCGTCGATAAAAAAGGTGAGGAGTGGTATCAGTTCACGCTGGGTGGAAGCTCTGAAGCCGATGCCTCACTGGGTGAACGGCTTGGCCGGGCTATCCCTAAAGAAGATGTCGTTAAAACGGTTACGGAAATACTCGAGGCTTACGTTGATCTTCGGCATCAGGACGAAGCATTCCTGTCAACTGTAAGACGCGTGGGGATAGAGCCATTCAAGGAGCGTGTATATGCTGATAATTAAAGACAGAGAAATCGTTGAAGACAACTGGGTTCATCTGTCGGATGAGGATTCACTGATAGACGGCAATATCACGGTGACGCTGACGCGATGGCAGGAGCAACACGATCTATTGTCAAAACATGGTTCCGGCCTTGGCATTCGCCTGTCAGGCGATGAACCACTCGAAGAGCTGGTACCGGATCTGCATCATTTCCAGTTGGTAGTTTTGCTGTTTCCGGTATTTACCGATGGTCGTTGTTACTCATATGCACGCTTGCTGAGAGATCGCTACCACTTCAAAGGTGAAGTCCGTGCCCAGGGTGATGTGTTGCGTGATCAACTGTTCAACATGTCGCAGTGTGGCATCAACAGCTTTGAACTAGCCAAGGCAGAATCTGCCGAACAGGCCTTGTCAGCCTTTGATGACTTTACCGAAAGTTATCAGGCGACGGTGTTGCGTCCAGAACCGCTTTATCGTCGACGTTGAGTTAGACGGCAGTGGCTGTTTTCGCCATTGGCGATGTTCAGGGATGTTATGACGTTCTGGTCAGATTACTGGAACGCATCGACTTCAGCCCTGAAAACGATCAGGTATGGCTGGCCGGAGATCTGGTCAACCGTGGACCCAATTCTGCCGATGTACTGCGCTTTTGCATGCGTTATCCAGCATCAGTCAAAGTGGTGCTGGGTAACCATGATCTGCACCTGCTTGCCAACGCTGCCGGTGTCTCCGAGAAAAAGCATCACCTCGATACCTTGAACTCGGTGTTAACCGCCGAGGATAGTGAGGCGATGCTGAACTGGCTTCGTCATCAACCACTGTTTTATCACCATGCAGACTTACAATTCAGCATGGTGCATGCCGGATTGCCACCGGAGTGGTCGATTCAGGATGCACTGGATCGTGCTGCTGAGGTTGAAACAGTGCTGCGTGGTGAGCAGTGGCGAGAGTTCTTCAAACACATGTATGGCAACAAACCCAAGCGGTGGTCAGAGGATCTCGCTGGCTGGGATCGAATGAGATATATCACCAACTGCTTCACCCGCTTGCGTTATTGTCATGAAGATGGTCGCCTGGCGCTCAGGTTCAAAGGGTCACCTGCCGATCGGCCGGCCAAGCAAAAGCCTTGGTTTGCCATGCCGAATCGACGTAGCGAAAATGACCGAATTGTCTTTGGTCATTGGTCAATGTTGGGTACGGGGCAGTACGGCAATGTCTTTTCACTGGACAGTGGAGCCGTCTGGGGCGATGAATTGACGGCGGTCAGAATTGATCAACAGCCATATCAGTGGTTTACCGTTGAGGCTGGGCATCAGGCACAAAACATTAAAGAACCGGTGGGCTTTTTTCAGCGCTGGCTGTAACAGGCTGTTAGGCAATAAAATTTAAACAAAGTACAATAATTCTCTTTTCTCGTATTCCTGGATCTCTGACAAGATGAGCAATATCAAAACATTCTCTGGTGATTACTCTGCAAAAAACATGAAAATCGCCATTGTAGCGGGACGTTTCAACGACTTTGTTGTAGAAAGTCTTATCTCTGGTGCGGTTGATTGTCTGTTGCGCCATGGTGGTAGCGAGAGTGATATTGAAATCGCCAGAGTACCCGGCGCCGTTGAAATTCCACTCGCTGTTCAACGTATGGGCCGTACCGGCAAGTACGACGCAATTATCGCGTTGGGAGCCGTCATTCGTGGCGGTACGCCTCATTTTGACTATGTGGCCGGTGAATGTTCGAAAGGATTGGGGCAATTGACATTGCAGCTCGATATTCCGGTTTCATTTGGTGTGCTGACAGTCGACACCATTGAGCAGGCTATTGAGCGTGCGGGCACCAAAGCTGGAAACAAAGGCGCTGAGGCGGCAATGGGTACCATGGAGATGGTAAACGTGCTGCGTCAAATTGAGACAGCGAAATAATCATGGCGGCAGGCTTACCCAGAACTCAGGCCAGACGTGCAGCTGTTCAGGCTTTGTATCAGTCACTTGTGAATGCTCAACGCCCTGAACCATCAGCATTAGAGTTTGTGACTGCAGAATATGCTGATCGCATCGACAAGAATTATTTCAATGACCTGGTAGCCGGTGTGCTTAACGAGATGTCAAAGATTGACGAAGCCTTGTCTTTGGCGATTGATCGTGACTTGACAGCTATTGACCCGGTTGAAGCCTCTGTGCTCAGACTGGCAGTCTATGAGTTTTTGGCCAGACCGGAGATTCCTTACAGAGTCGTTCTCAATGAGGCGGTAGAGCTCGCCAAATCTTTTGGTGGTGAGCAAGGACACAAATATGTCAACGGTGTGCTAGATAAGGTTGGCTCAAAACTTCGGCCAACCGAGTATCAGGCTGCCAAAGCTGCCCGCAATCGAAAATAGAGCTATCTGCATCAATCCAGCAAATTGTTACCCGGATAATCACCACTGATCCGGATCATTGATAGACGGCAAATACGGATTTTATTTTGGCGGCAAGCGAGTTCTCACTCATCCAGACCTATTTCGCACATTTGACCAGCGGCCGTGCCGATGTGGTCAAAGGTATTGGTGATGATTGTGCCTTACTGAGAGGGCCTGCGACACAGCTGCTGGCGGTATCTATCGACACGCTGGTGGAGGGAGTACACTTCTTCGCCGATATTGAGCCTTTCCGTCTGGGCTATAAAAGCCTGGCGGTTGGGCTTAGTGATTTAGCCGCCATGGGCGCTGAACCGGCCTGGTTTACACTGGCGTTGACACTGCCGGAAATTAACACTGCCTGGCTTGAATCATTTACCGCCGGTCTTGCTGAATTGGCAAAAAAACACAATGTGCAGCTGGTGGGCGGGGATACTACTCGCGGCCCATTGACCATCAGTATTCAGGTGCACGGCCACGTGCCTGAAGCCTCAGCCTTGCGGCGAGATACGGCCAGAGCAGGTGACAAAATATGCGTCACTGGCACACTGGGTGATGCCGGCGCCGCACTTAATAGCCGATTAACCGGCCTCAGCCTGCAAGCACTGAGCGCAGATCAACAAGCGTACCTGTGGTCACGACTGGAATTACCAACACCTCGCAACACCATTGGAAAAATGCTCAGACATCGTGCAAATGCCGCGATTGATATTTCAGACGGTCTGCTGGCTGATCTTGGCCATGTCCTTGAAGCCAGCAAACTTGGGGCAATGCTCAATATTGATAGCTTGCCAATGTCAGAGGCGTTGAAGCAGCTTCCGCGAACTACCGCGACAAGCCTGGCATCGACCGCAGGTGATGACTATGAACTCTGTTTCACAGTGCCTGCCGATAGACTCCATGAACTGCTTGACACGGATGTTGACGTGACCTGCATCGGTGAGATTACCGCTGTGCCGGGACTTGTCCTGGTTGATCATGCTGGTAGAGTGATTGAAAATCAGTTTACAGGTATTGGATATGACCATTTCAAGCAATAAACCTGACTTTCAGCAACTGCTCAAACGTCCCGCCTGTTTTGCAGCCTTGGGTTTTGGTGCGGGTCTGTCACCCAAAGCACCGGGAACGGCCGGGACAGTGATCGCTATTCCGATTTATCTGCTATTGCAGCCTTTGTCTCTGTTCTGGTATCTACTGGCTACGCTTGCCGCATTTGTGATCGGCATCTGGTTATGTCAGCAGGCGGTCAAGTGGTTGCAACAAGAAGATCCATCCTCAGTCGTCTGGGATGAGATTGTCGGTTATCTGGTCACCATGATCATGGCACCACAGGGCTGGCAGTGGGTACTTGCCGGTTTTGTGTTATTCCGACTGTTTGATATTTGGAAACCGTGGCCGGTCAAATTGGCCGATCAGCAGGTTCACGGTGGTTTTGGCATCATGCTTGATGATGTGATTGCGGCAATTTATGCCGCAATCTGTTTGCAATTATTGTACTTCCTGCTCTGATTACTGAAACGCTGCCTTGAATCTCGCTTCAAAGCGGGCTAGGTCGAAATGATGATTCTGCGTGCCATTGTGCTCAATTTTTATGGCGCCGAGCAATGAAGCAATGCGTCCGGTTTCTTCCCAGGTTTTGCCGTGCATGATGCCATGTAGTAAACCGGCCCGATAAGCATCACCACAGCCAGTCGGATCATTAACAACCGAAGCCTGGGCGCATGGAATATCAATGCGTTTGTTTTCAGTGTAAATATATGAGCCCTTGCTACCCCGGGTAATAATCATTGCCTCAACATGCTGCGCAATATCGTGAGGCGACAGGCCGGTCTTGTTCTGAAACATCTGTGCTTCATAGTCATTGAGCGCGATAAAACTGGCCTGTTCAACAAACTGCATCAGCTCATCGCCATCAAACATTGGTAAGCCCTGACCGGGATCGAAAATGAAAGGGATATTCGCCTGATGAAATTGCTGGGCGTGTTGAATCATGCCATCGCGGCCATCAGGGGCAATGATACCCAGCGTAATATGCTCGGCATCAGCAATTCTGTTCTCATGGGCATGGCTCATTGCACCTGGGTGAAAAGCCGTGATCTGGTTATCGTCGATGTCAGTCGTGATAAAAGCCTGTGCGGTGTATGTTTCATCAATCACCCTGACGTGGCGACGGCTGATGCCATGCTTGTCCATCCATTCGGCATAACTGGCAAAATCTCGGCCAACAGTCCCCATCGGTACAGGGTCGTCTCCGAGTAATTTGAGGTTGTAGGCGATATTGCCGGCACAACCACCAAACTCTCGTCGTAATTCCGGCACCATAAAGGCGACGTTCAACATATGCACCTTGTCGGGCAAAATGTGATTTTTGAAGTGATCCGGGAATACCATAATAGTGTCGAAGGCAAAAGAGCCGCAGATGAGTGCAGACATGGCGCTATCCTTGTTCGATAAGAATGTGTTGATGGTCAGCCATGAGTTTGAGCTTACCATCGAGAAAGTCCGTCAGATAATGGCCGACCACCTCGTTGCGCCAGCCTTGCTGTAAAGGTAAATCGTCTTCACCTCGCACCAGACGTTCAATGTCTTTGCGACTGGCAATGGCAGAGGGTGTGACCGAACATTCGTCTGAATATTTACGCAGTAATGCCATCAGTGCGTCAATCAACGCTTCTTGTTGATTAGTCAGCGGTACCGGTTTTTTCAACACGGGCCATTCAGAATCTGGTGTTTCGCTGGCTTTGGCAATCAGTTGAAGAATTTCTGCACCGTCTCTTTCGATATCTCTGGCTTCGTAGCCTCTGATGCGTGACAGTTTCTCCATACTAGTTGGCATGAATCTCGCCAGATCGAGCATGATTTCGTCTTTGATAATCCAGCGCCGTGGCCGATTACGCTGAATAGCCTGTTGCTCACGCCAGATGGCCAGTTTTTCAAGGACGGCCAGTTGTAAACCATTGAGCTTGCCTGCGCCTCGAATCTTACGCCAGATAAATGCCGGATCTGACTGGTAGGTTTCACTGCTTGACAATGCGGAAAAATCTTCTTCAAGCCAGGTAAGCCTTGCTTGTTTTGTCAGTGACTCAAGCATTATCAGGTAAATATCTCGCAAGTAACGAACGTCGTCAGCGGCATACTCGAGTTGAGCGTCTGACAGTGGCCGTTGTTTCCAGTCTGTCCGGGAGTGAGCCTTGTCTAAATCGACATTGAGCAGCGTTTTTACCATGCTGGCATAGCCGGTCTGATCTCCATAACCCAGCATCGTAGCGGCCAGCTGAGTATCGAAAATCTTTTGTGGTAGCTCGCCGCGTAGCATATAGAGCAGCTCAAGATCTTGCCGAGCAGCATGAAACACAAGGGTCATGTCCGGGTGATAAAACAGATCAAGCAGCGGATCCAGATTTGACAGTGCCAGTGGATCAACGCAGGCAATTACCGACTCATTGGCGACCTGGATCAGGCAGAGCTGCGGGTAGTAAGTTTTCTCTCTTAGAAACTCGGTGTCTACGGCAAGCCATTGACTGCCTGCGAGTTGTGCACACAACTCATCCAGTTGCGCTGGCTGGTCTACAAATAAAACGGTCATTCGGGATTCCGACAAAATAACGCATTATAACCAAAGCACAGGCGGCATCGCTTGGAGATACCTCGGATGTACCATCAACATTCACTAGCCAAAGGCTTACTGGAGTGCTGATGACTCTCTTATTCTGGCCAGTTCGATGACCTGACTGATGGCATCGACAATAATCTCGGGTTGCTGCTGTGGTATGGCATGTCCACTTTTGTGTGCGAAAATGTGTCTGCTGAGTGGTGATAACCGGGTTAAGTCCTGTTGAAGCCTGATCCAGACTTTCTCACGTTGAGCGGCAGCTTCATTACCTACCCAGTCAGAGCGCCCACGACTGATAACAATTAGAGGAATACTGGGAATCGCTGCGTTCTGTTGCACTTGTGTGGCGCTTTGATGCATGGCAGTAATTTCCGCCACTGAAGCGCGATAAGCGCGCTCTCTCAGCATGACATGCTTGTCTGCGTGATAGTCGATTTCACTGCTTTTTTGCAGAATCACTACATTGGACCCACGACCAGGATTCTGGGGCAGATTGATTTCAAGCTGCTCATGTTGACGCTCATGTGATGAATCCACCAAAATCATGCCGGCTACATGCTCTGGATTATTTGCGGTAAACAGACGGACGTTATAGCCACCAAAAGAGTGGCCCACCATGATATATGGAGGCGGTATATCAGCATTTTTCAGCAGCACCTCAAGTTCTGAGACGATACGGGAGCTGTCTCTGGGCCTTGGGCCAAAGTCGCTCCAGCCATAACCCGGTCTGTCAAAAACGCACACTTTACTGCTGCTGGCAGCGGCAACCTGCACAGGTAACCAGTCTGTAGAGTCATCACCCAGTCCGACGTCGATAATCACGGTGGGGACACCTTCGCCTTTGCAGTGAATGTGTAGATTGTAGCCACCGACATCATGGCGTTCCCCTGGCATTGGCGGAAATGCAAAAGCGCTACCTGACAGGCTTACGACCAAAGCAAATAGAACAGAATTAACGGAAAAGGACATGGCGACTCCACGATACCCATGATGTCCCAATGAGATTGTGTTGCAAGCAACAAAGTTCCGCTGGTTGCAGCCAGTATTTAATCAACTAAATTTCAGGATTTAATTTGCTTATTAGACTCTGGCGTCCATATCCAGAAATGCCAATATGGCGTTTTCGTCAAAGGGCCAATTCAGTTCATGACCCTTATCGCTGCGCAGTACCGGGATTCGGATTCCGTATTGTTCTACCAGCTGGTCATTGTCACCAATCTCAACCAGCTCCAGTTGATAGTCTGGACTTAATCCGGCGTTGTGTATTGCCTGTTCAGCCAGTTCGCAGAGATGGCAACCTGCAGTGGTGAATAATTGCAGTTTGCTCATTTTTCGCGCAGCCGAGGCATTAAATCAACAAAATTGCAGGGTTTGTGGCGAGCGTCCAGTTGATGAATCAAAATTTCATCCCATGCGGTCATGCAAGCACCAGAAGAACCAGGCAAACAAAAAATGAAAGTGCCGTTGGCGACACCGGCCACTGCTCTGGATTGAATGGTGGAAGTCCGAATCGTTGAGTATGAAATCTGCCTGAACAATTCACCAAAACCTTCAATGGATTTATCGAACAAGACGCTGATAGCTTCCGGTGTGCCATCTCGTCCAGTCATGCCTGTGCCACCGGTGGTAATGATGGCCTGAATGTTCTCGTCGGCGATCCAGCGCGAAACGATGGCGCGAATAGCATAGATGTCATCCCGAACGATGGCTTGTTCAGCGAGAAGATGACCGGAGGCGAGCAGGCGTTCGCGCAACAGGGCGCCAGATTTGTCATCAGCCGCGCTACGCGTGTCAGAAACTGTCAAAACTGCAATATTGACGGGAATGAATTCAGCTTGCATCGGAGGATCCGTTTAAGTGCGGTCTTTCAGTATAGTCAGCGAAGGATTGTCGGTCTAGAATTCATACTATTACGAAAAGGAGAGACGACAATGAAAAAAATAATAAGCGTAAGTGCGTTGACTGTTCTACTGACAGCCTGTGCCGCAGATGATCCAAACAAA
The DNA here is from genome assembly GCA_020831825.1 of Methylophaga sp. Lineage (GTDB taxonomy): Bacteria > Pseudomonadota > Gammaproteobacteria > Nitrosococcales > Methylophagaceae > Methylophaga. The sequence goes on from JAFIFW010000019.1 coordinate 29,061, forward strand.
CGCATGAAAACCGGTGCTGCCGTGGGGGCCGCCGCAGGTGCGGCAGCCGGATATGCCGTTGATCGAGGCACCGGTGGAACCCTTGTCGGCGCAGCTGTTGGTGCATTAGCCGGTGGTGCGGTCGGTCGGTATATGGACAACCAACAGCGTGAAATGGAAGCCATACTGGCAGAGCAGGAAACTCAGCATGCTATCGAACTGCAGCGAATGGAAGATGAGTCTCTGAAGATAAACGTTTCAAACGAAATCTCTTTTGATTTCGATAGCGCCGCGCTGAAGCCGGCCTTTATGCCGACTCTGGAAAATGTTGCGGGTGTCTTGCAGCGCTACCCAAGAACAGTGATTCATGTCGTAGGGCATACCGACAGCATCGGCTCAGACAGTTACAATATGCAACTTTCACAGCGCCGAGCCCAGTCTGTGGCCGATTATTTTTCAGGTCAGGGCGTCACCCAGGATCGACTGGTTGTGACCGGGCGAGGCAAGACCGAACCGCGCGCAAGCAACGATACCGAGGCTGGACGTCAGCTGAATCGCCGAGTGGAGATATATGTCAAACCGATCATCGAAGGACAGGAAAGCCAAGCCTACCAAACGCCGAGCAGTTACTAGTGACAACAGCAATCTGATATACGGCCTGCACGCAGTGCAGGCCGCACTTGATGCGCCATCCAGCCGGGTCATTGAAGTGTGGCTGGCGGATGCACGGCATGATCAGCGAGTCAAAGCAATCGCTGAGTCAGCAGAGAGACTGGGTCTAAAAACACATGCTGTTGAACGCGAGCAGCTGGACGAACTACTGCCTGACAAAATACATCAGGGATGTATTGCACGCTGTAAGCCACTGGAAGCCTTGGGAGAAATTGAGCTGGGCATGTTGCTTGATGATCTTGAGCAGCAACCGCTATTGCTGATTTTGGATGGCGTTCAGGACCCACACAATCTCGGCGCTTGTTTGCGAACAGCAGAAGCAGCTGGCGCGCATGCAGTGATTGCCCCCAAGGACCGAGCTTCAGGTCTGACGGCAACTGCGATCAAGATATCCAGTGGATCCGCCGAGCGATTGCCATTTTTTCAGGTGACCAATCTGGCCAGAGTATTACGCGATCTACAACAGCGTGGAGTATGGATCATCGGCACTTCCGGGGAGAGTGAGCAATCGCTCTTCCAGTCCGGATTGACCGGGCCGGTCGCAATTGTACTGGGCGCAGAAGGTAAAGGTATTCGCCGGCTGACCCGAGAGCATTGTGACGAAGTAGTGTTTATTCCAATGCAAGGACAGACCGAGAGTCTCAATGTTTCTGTCGCGGCCGGTGTCTGTTTGTATGAAGCCTATCGTCAGCGTCTCTTGTGACGATCAGTACATATAAAGTAGAATGCTCGATTGCCTAAGACAAGCTTGGGCAAAAACTCCTTGCTTTCCGGAAGCCCGGAAAGCTGATTAAACCGTGAGGAGCTCTAATGAGACATTACGAAATCGTGTTTCTGGTCCACCCTGACCAGAGCGAACAAGTGCCTGCCATGATCGAGCGTTATACCCAAACGCTGACCAGCAACGGTGGCACTATTCACCGTCTGGAAGACTGGGGTCGTCGTCAACTGGCTTACCCTATCAACAAAGTTCACAAAGCGCATTACGTGCTGATGAACGTTGAATGTGACGTTGCCCAGCTGAACGAAGTTACCACTGCGTTCCGCTACAACGATGCGGTTATCCGTCATCTGGTTGTCAACGCTGACGAAGCTGTTACCGAGCCATCACCAATGATGCGCAAAGACGAAGACAGCAGACCTGCGCAAGCCAACTAAAATCTAGGAGAATTCACATGGCACGTTTTTTCAGACGTAGAAAGTTTTGCCGTTTCACCGCTGAAGGTGTGAAACAAATCGATTACAAAGATGTAAACCTGCTCAAGAACTACATCACCGAAACGGGCAAAATCGTCCCCAGCCGCATCACAGGCACCAAGGCGCGTTACCAGCGTCAACTGTCCACCTGTGTCAAGCGCGCACGGTTCCTGGCGCTGATTCCTTACTGTGATATGCACAAGTAAGAATCATGATTCCTGACATAGTCTAAGCAAGAAACACCAAAATGCTGCGCTCAATGGCCGGTTTTGCAATGAAGGGTTTATGGCAGTCCGCCTTTGTGGTGGCGCTGTTGTCCCTTGGTGCTTTGTTATTGCCGCCACTTTCATACCTCGCCTCTGGGGTTATCGTGCTGGCGACATTGAGAATCGGTCCGGTAGAGGGTGCAAAAGTACTCGCTGCCGCATTGCTAGTGGCTATCATTGCAGCAGGTTTGATACTGAGGCAGTACAGCCTGGCATTGATCATGTTTGTCACCAGTTGGTTACCCGTTTATGGCATCACACTGGTGCTGGGCTACAGTCGCTCTATGACGCTCAGCCTTCTTGCTTCAGCGGGACTGGGTATTGCAGTGGTCCTGGCGATACATCTGTTCATTGCAGAACCAGCGGCATGGTGGTTTGGCATGCTGACACCACTAATGGAATTGCTGCAAGGCACCGCTGGCTGGCAATTGGATCAGGAGCAGACGCTAGTGCTGTTTTCCGAGATAGCAAAGCTGATGACCGGACTGATGGCTGCTGCTGTGATGCTCAACGTGGTGATTGGTTTGCTGATTGGCCGAGCATGGCAAGCGTCACTATATGATCCGGGCGCATTTGGCAATGAGTTTTGCCAGATTCGTCTTGGCAAACCAGCGGCACTGCTGACAACAACGCTGTTATTGCTGGCATTACTTAGTTTGCCGGCCGGCTTGCAATTTATCGTCGACTGTTTGCCAGTGATGCTGCTGGTGTTTGCCCTTCAGGGTATCGCGATTGCGCACGCTCTGGTGAGACAGCGCAACAAGTCAAAGTTCTGGCTGATAGCGATGTATGTCCTGTTGGTGTTCATGCTGCCACAAATGGTGTTATTGCTGGCGATGTTGGGTGTCATCGAACAATGGGTTAATTTCCGTAAACATTCCGAGAATGATGCGGAGTAAATTTTAAGAGCAGCCACATGCTGCGAATGAGGGTAGAACGATGCAAGTAATTTTGCTGGAAAAAGTTCAAAAACTGGGCAATCTTGGTGAAGAAGTTTCTGTTAAATCAGGATTCGGTCGCAACTATCTGGTGCCTAAAGGCAAGGCACTGCCTGCAACCAAGCGTAATCGCGAAGTGTTTGAAGCACGTCGTGCCGAGCTTGAGGCGGCAGCTGCTGAACTGCTGACAGCAGCAGAAGCTCGCAAGAGTAAACTGGTTGCAGCAGGTGATGTTAATATCATGGCTAATGCTGGCGTTGAAGGTAAACTGTTTGGCTCAGTCACTGCTGCTGACATCGCTGACGCGCTGAATGCTGCTGGCGCTGATGTTGACCGCAACGAAGTGCGTTTGCCAACCGGTGCACTGCGTCACACTGGTGAGTACAAGATTGATATTCAACTGCATGCTGATGTCGTAGTTGCAGTCGATGTTAACGTCACATCAGAAGCAGAGCTGCAAGCGCGTGCTGAAGCTGAAGAAGCCAGAAAAGCTCGCGAAGCTGCTCTGGAAGAAGCTGAAGCGATTGCCAAAGCGCAAGAGCAAGAATAAGTAAGCCTCAGGACGGGTGAGCAACTCGCCCGTCCTGTCTTCTTGTCCAACGCCTCTGAATGATTGTTGTTCAGAGATTGGATGTTGAGTGAATTGCAAGCATTCAGGTGACTGCTGTGGAAGAGATCAACTATTCCGACCCATATCCGGATAATGATACGCAGGCCCTGAAAGTCCCCCCAAACTCCATCGAAGCCGAGCAATCTGTGCTGGGCGGTTTAATGCTCGACAACAGTGCCTGGGAACAAGTCGCTGATATTCTGGTTGAGCAGGATTTCTACAGACACGATCATCAAGTCATTTTCCGTGCTATCCGGACTTTGCTGGATCAAGCGCAACCGGTTGATGTAATCACCCTGGCCGAGTGGCACGACAAGCATGGTGAACTGGATAAGGTCGGTGAGTTGGCCTATCTGGGACACCTGGCTGGCAATACGCCCAGTGCTGCAAATATCGCCGCTTATGCATCGATCGTACGTGAGCGTTCTATCCTGCGTCAGCTGATTCAGGTCGGTAACAGCATTTCGAATATGGCGTTCAAGCCGGAAGGGCTGTCGACCGAGGATATGCTGGATAAGGCTGAACGACACGTTTTTGAGATCGCAGAAAAAGGTGCTCGACGTGGTGGTGGTTTCATCCAAGTTAAAGATGTTTTAACCAAGGTCGTGGATCGCATCGACACGCTGTTTGAACAAGACAGTGCCATCACGGGTTTGCCAACTGGCTTTATCGATTTTGATGATCAAACGTCAGGGCTGCAGCCGGCCGACTTGATCATTGTGGCGGGTCGCCCATCCATGGGTAAAACCACGTTTGCCATGAATCTTGCCGAAAATGCAGCCATACACAGCAAGCAGCCGGTGGCCGTATTCAGTATGGAAATGCCGGCAGACTCGCTGGCGATGCGGATGCTGTCCTCACTTGGTCGAATTGATCAGCATCGTCTCAGAACAGGTCGTCTTAACGATGATGACTGGCCAAGACTGACTTCAGCGATTGCCTTGCTGAATGATGCACCATTGTTTATTGACGATACGCCCGCATTGTCACCGACCGAATTACGGGCGCGCGCACGTCGGCTCAAACGTGAGCACGGCCTGAGCCTGATTGTGATCGACTACCTGCAATTGATGCAGGGATCTGGCAAGTCAACCGAGAATCGGGCGACAGAAATTTCAGAAATTTCACGCTCACTCAAAGCGCTTGCCAAAGAGCTTGAAGTACCAGTCATTGCGCTGTCGCAGCTCAATCGAAGTCTTGAACAGCGTCCCAATAAACGTCCGGTGATGTCAGACTTGCGTGAGTCCGGTGCGATTGAGCAGGATGCTGACTTGATTGTGTTTATCTATCGTGATGAAGTCTACAACGAAGACTCTGCTGATAAAGGCAAGGCTGAAATCATTATCGGCAAGCAACGTAACGGTCCGATAGGCACAGTTGCACTGACCTTCCAGGGCAAGTACACACGTTTTGAAAATTTTGCGCCCAGTTATTACGACGAATACGCTGATCCCAACGAGTGATGAACTACCCGTTAGCCTCCATTGACACCGCTGCACTGCAACATAATCTGCAGCAAGCCAAACGATATGCCCCAAACAGTCGAATCATGTCCGTTATCAAGGCCAATGGCTATGGTCACGGTCTGCTGCCAATAGCAAAAGCGCTGCTGGAGACGGATGCCTTTGCCGTGGCGAGGCTGGATGAGGCGGTGCTGCTTCGACAAGGTGGTATTAATCACGCAATCGTGGTGCTGGAGGGGATGCACACTATTGAACAGTTCCAGTGCGCAATTGATCTCCAGATTACGCCGGTGTTGCACTTAACCGAGCATGTCGAATTGCTGTTGAAATGTAATGGACAGGTTCCCTTTTGTTGGTTAATGCTGGAAACCGGCATGCACCGGCTTGGCATGCCAGGTGAAGCGTTGCGATTGGCCAAACAACAGTTGAATAGTGCTGGATATACCAACCAGCAATTGGGTCTGATGAGCCATTTTGCCAATTCCGATTTGTTGGAAGATAGTCGTAATAGTGCCCAGATTTCTGTGATGAGTCAGCTGGTGAGTGAAACAGGTTTATCAGCTTGCATGGCGAACTCGGCAGCAATAATCAGTTTGCCCGATGCCCATTATCAATGGGTGCGGCCCGGACTGATGTTGTATGGAGTTTCTCCGTTTAATGAACAAACTGCAGAAGACCTTGGATTGAAACCGGTTATGCAACTGCGCTCGACGCTGATTGCCACGCAATTACTCAAACCGGGCGATCAGGTTGGCTATGGGGGTGAGTGGACAGCCACCAAAGCGACTCGTATGGGCGTTGTCAGTTGCGGGTATGGTGACGGCTATCACCGGCATTTGAGCAACCGCGGCAATGTGATCATTCGGGACCGACTGCTGCCGGTCATTGGCCGGGTTTCCATGGATACCATTTGCATAAATCTTGAAGATTGCCCGGCTGCTATGCCAGGTGATGATGTGCTGTTGTGGGGGGGCACGCAGTTACCGGTTGAGCAGGTGGCAATGACCGCCGGCACGATAGCCTATGAACTGCTGTCGGTGCTGACACAACGAGTGCACAGGGATTATTGCGATGGCCAAAGCTAAACGTATTTATGTCTGCAAGGAATGCGGCGCACAGACGCCCCAATGGGCAGGCCGCTGTAGTGACTGCGGTGCCTGGAATAGTCTCGAAGAACAGTTGTTGACGGCAAGCACTGCCAGTGCACAGGCGACAGTGAGTCGACACTCGGGTTATGCCGGAGAGCAAAAAAATGAAGTGCTGCCACTTCAGGCTGTGACCTCTGAACAGGCAGTACGTTGGACCACAGGCTTACCCGAATTGGACCGGGTACTGGGTGGAGGGCTGGTCACGGGATCGGTGGTGCTGATTGGTGGCGATCCGGGCATTGGCAAATCAACGTTGTTGTTGCAGGCGATGGCCTCAATGGCTGCCAGTAGTGGCTTGAGTCCACTGTATGTCAGTGGTGAAGAGTCCTTGCAGCAAATTCGCCTTAGAGCAGAGCGATTGCAACTGGAACAGTCACCGGTAGATCTCTTGGCAGAGACACATGCCGAGCAAATGATTGCAACTGCCAGGCAGCGCCAACCTCAGGTCATGGTGATTGACTCAATTCAGACTGTGTTTACTGAGCTATTACAATCCGCGCCGGGCACCGTTGCACAGGTGCGTGAGAGTGCCGCCCAGCTGGTACGCTTTGCCAAATCCACTGGTACCACCATGATCCTGGTCGGTCATGTCACCAAGCAGGGTGCTTTGGCTGGACCAAGAGTGCTGGAGCACATGGTCGATACAGTGCTTTATTTTGAAGGTGATACTTCAACACGATTTCGCATATTAAGAGCAGTGAAGAATCGTTTTGGCGCAGTGAACGAGCTGGGTGTGTTTGGCATGACCGAGCTCGGGCTGAAAGAAGTCAGTAACCCGTCAGCTATTTTTCTGTCGCGCGGCGAAAAGGCGGTTCCCGGTAGTGTGGTTACCGTCGTACGCGAGGGTAGCCGGCCATTGCTGGTCGAAGTTCAAGCCCTAGTCGACGAAAGTCCGCTTGGCAATCCAAGGCGGGTGTCAGTTGGCCTTGAGCAGAATCGTTTGGCGATGTTACTGGCAATCTTACATCGTCATGGTGGCATTACCTGTCACGATCAGGATGTGTTTATTAATGTCGTGGGTGGCGTCAAACTCAGCGAAACAGGGGCTGATCTGGCCGTGTTGGCGGCGGTGCTCTCCAGCCTGCGTAACAAGGCTTTACCAAGAGATTGGGTGTTATTTGGTGAAGTTGGGCTTACCGGGGAAATCAGGCCGGTTCAAGGTGGCGAAGAACGTGTTCGTGACGCAGGAAAACATGGTTTCAGTCATGCAGTAGTTGCGGCTGCTAATGCGCCAAGAAAGCCTATAAGCGGCATTAAAGTGATTGCCGTTCAGCATTTGGCAGAGGCGATTGAGGCGCTACAAAACGCCTGGCATTAATAAAGCTAGCCTTGATGTTGTTCGATGAGGTGAGACAGTTCTCGTTGTAACAGGCCAGAGTCTCCCAGATTGAGTTCCATCAATCGCTTGAGATGACTGATACTGTCCAGATCAATCAATTGGCAGTGAAAGCCAAGCGTGTCCTTGTCAATATGTGCGACCTCTGCATCCATGCTAATACAGAGTTCTCCCTGATTGAGCACAACGTCGATCTGGTAAACATCGCCCACCTGACCAGTCCACCCCGGTGGTTTTTCTGTCAGCAAACCGTTCAGGGATAAATCTTTTACCCGGCAATTCAGTTGCTGTGTTGGCTGTGACAAGGTCGCCTGGGCACGAAATGGCACTCGACTGAAATGTCTTCGATCTGAACTGTTATCACTCATAAATCAGGCCTCCAGGCAATACAATTTGATATTATCACCGATTGCCTTGGAGAGTCATTTCTATGTTGTGGGTCAAATCCTTTCACTTGATATTCGTGGTGACCTGGTTTGCCGCCTTGTTCTATTTGCCCAGGTTATTTGTTTACCATGCCAGCTGTGAAGATGCCGCAGGCAATGCCAGATTCAAAGTGATGGAGCGAAAACTCTATCGCGGGATCATGACGCCGAGTGCGGTGCTAACGGTGTTGTTTGGTGTTTGGTTGATGAGTTTTTATCAGACGGAACAGTTGGCAGCGATGGGCTGGTTACATGCCAAGTTGTTGCTGGTTGCACTATTGTTGGCTTACCACGTTTGGTGTGGACGACTGCTGAAAAGATTCGCCAATGATCAGAATCGGCATTCACATATTTACTACAGATGGTTTAACGAGTTGCCTGTTTTGGTACTGATAGCAGTAGTGATTCTTGCGGTGGTCAAACCATTTTAGGCTGATGACATCGTTCTGCCGGCACCTGTATTGGTAAAGATGCCGGCAGAACAACAAGGTTTATCATTCGGTGACGTATTCAAACACCTTGATAACCCGCTGAACACCTGAGGTGGTGCGAGCCACCCGAACAGCGTCTTCTGCTTCGGCACGCGTCACCATGCCCATCAGATAAACTATGCCGCGTTCGGTGACTACCCGAACATGCAAAGGATCAACATTCTGATCGCCCGTCATTCTGGCTTTTACTTTTGATGTAATCCACGCATCACTGCTGCGAGAGGTCAAAGCGCTTGGTGCCGCTATTGCCAGTTCATTGCGAATCACACGGACTTTCGGAATATTCTCCATTATAGCAGTGACCTGCTGCTTAACTTCTTCTGTCGGTGTTTCACCGGTTATCAATACAACGCCGTTGAAGCTGTTGATACTGATATTGCTCTGTCTGTTGATTTCATCATTGTTGATGATGGCACTGCGGCCGCGCAGGGTAATGTTTTGATCATCTATGATGCTACCTGCAGTGCGACGATCGTAAGCCATGGCAACCGCAGTTGTTGCACCTGTTGCCACTATTGGCACACAAGCTTGCTGGCTTGCCAGAACGGGTAACAACATCAACCCGATTACACACAATTTTTTCATCTGATTGGTCCTCTATGACATCAGTTAATCTGAAAGGCATTCTTGAGCCATGACACTGGCTCGCTGGCGTTGTCATGAAGCGTGACAACGTCAAAACGACATTCTGGAAGCTCCTGCCGAAGTTGTTGCAGGTAATGTCGGGCGGTCATGATGATTTTTTGTTGTTTACGCCAGTCGACACTTTCCAGGGCACTGCCAAAGGCGTCACTACGCCGATATCTCACCTCGATAAATACCAGACTGTTTTTGTGCTGCATGATAAGGTCGATCTCACCACTGCGGCAATGATAATTTTGACACACCAGCTTCAAGCCCTGTTTTTTCAGGAATTGAAGCGCCTTGGCCTCCTTGGCCGCACCAATGTCCCTGTTGCTCATTCGCTTGATAGCGCCTCGATGATTCCATCACGAAAAGTTGCCCACGGCGATTTACGGATTATCTGACCACTGCTGTTGATCGTTAAATCCCCAGTGGCACCGGAAAATGTCAGATCAGGTGAACGACTCATGCTATTCAATTCTGGAATGAGGCGGTAGGCATCCGCGCCCATGGCTGCGAGCCTGACAACGTCACTAAAGTTACTGCCAGCCTGTTGTTTGACTGCCTGATAGGCTGTGTCAGATTCTGCCAGTTGTGGAATAGCCCAGCGAACATCAGGAATTAGCAGACCGTTTAGATCGATATCACGTTGTGGTCGATTGTCACCGGTGTAGGCATGAGAGGTAGCGTAAACGGGTAATGTGCCAGAGCGATGAAATTGCAGCTGAGGCAATAACTGACCGGCTTTGTTGGCGCGTGCCACCATAAACAGAAAGTCGACATCCTGACGGCGTCTGGGTTCAAACTCAACGGCGACTCCCAGGGTACGGCGTAAGTCCTGAGCACGTTGACGACTGGCATTAAGACCGAACATGGGCACGATGGTATCGGCAAAATCGTGTTCCGACTCAAGATAGCGCGTGTTGGAAATAACTAAGCCGCCATGCTGCTGCCAGGCTTGGGTAAATGCCTGAGCTACACGCTGTCCCCATTCAGAGTCCGGGCTTAAGATCATCGCACGCTGGTAGTTTTGTGCTCTGGCACGTTGCGCTACTGCCACCGCTTCGTCTTCCGGGGCAAGTCCGAATTGAAACAAGTTTTCGACACGTTGATTGTGGCCAAGCCGGTTCAAGGCGATGACGGGAACAGGCAAGTCACCAGACTCAGCAAGAATTTCAACAGAGTGTCTGTCCAGGGGGCCTATCACGACACTGGCATTTCTGCCCACCGCTTCGCGATAACGCTGGATGACGTTGCTTTGACCGGTTCTGTTGTCTGTGTGCACATCAAGAAAGTGAAGTTGTCCTCGACCGCCCGCGGCAAAATGAGCCGCAATAATGCCTTGTTTGACGGCTTCTGCTGCCGCTGCCACCGGGCCGGATTGAGGCAGTAATACTGCAATATCCATGATCTGATCCGGCAGATAGGTGCCAGCAGCTATTGCTTGTTCATAAAGGTCGGGCGTGGCTGGATGATTTGGATAGGCTCGTTTCCAGTCTTCAATGGCAACTTCCATCGCTGCCGGGTTTGCCTGGTAGGCACGAATGGCAAATGCAAGTGCGAACCAGCCACTATCAACGGCAGGCGGTACACCTGGATTGAACAAATCCAGCGCTTGAGGTGACAGTTCCATTAAGGCTTTCCAAATGTTCTGTTGATTCTCTGGACGTTGTTCTTGTGGAAGCACTTCATCAAGTCTGATGTAGCTTAGTGCCTGCTCCAACCAGTTTTCAGTTTTGCCATAAGCCTGGGCTCTGATTTTCAGTACCTGGCGTTGTTGGGTGACCGAAGCTGCCCGCAGATCAAAATCACTCAGAAAGGCAATCGCATCACTGGGCGTGTCAGTATCCAAGGCCAGTTGTGCCCGAAGAATTTGAGCCTCACGTTGCTGAGTGTTGCTGAGTTGATTCAGTTTGACCTCATCAAGCGCTTGCTGGCTTGAATCGGATTCGCCGGTACGCTGCAAGTTCACCGCAGCACGCAGATAATATTGAGATTGCAGGGCACCGCTGGCGTCTTCTGCCATCGACAAATATTCGGCCGCAGCTTCAGCGTGTAACCCTTGACGTTCATAGTCGGAAATTTCAGCCTCAACAGGTGCGGCTGGTTGAGTTAACAGCGGTTGCATAGGTTGACAAGCCATCAAGGTCAGCATGGAAACAATCAGCAGCAGCTTGGAAGTGAGTCGAAACATGGTCTGACTTAATCCGATAAACATAAAGTCATCATCTTACCTCTTCGCGTATATTACGACCACAACCGCATCGCAATTCAGGAACACTTATGTCAGAAGAGCAACCCGGGACACTTTATGTCGTGGCAACGCCCATCGGTAACTTGGCCGATTTGAGCATGCGCGCTATCGAAACTTTGCGGCAAGTTGATGTTATTGCCGCGGAAGACACCCGGCACAGCCGCTATTTACTGCAACAACACGCTATTGATACTCCGTGCATTTCATTGCATGAGCATAACGAACAGCAGCGAAGTGAAGTACTGCTGCAACGCCTGTTAAAAGGTGAGTCAGTAGCACTGATTAGTGATGCCGGCACACCACTGATCAGTGATCCCGGTTATCGCTTGGTCAGTCTGTTGAAATCTCATGGCCTGAGCGTTATTCCTATTCCCGGCGCTTGTGCCGTGATTGCCGCCTTGTCAGCATCTGGACTACGATGTGACAGTTTTACGTTTGAAGGTTTTTTGCCAAGCAAGGCCAACGCATTACGGCAGCAGCTTGAGTCACTTCAGCATGAAACCAGGACAATGATTTTTTACGAAAGTCCCAAACGTGTGCTTGCCAGTTTGCAGGTCATGGTTGAAGTGCTCGGCGAGCAACGACTAGCCTGTCTGGCTCGAGAGCTGACCAAATTGCATGAAACTATCAGAACCGCATCGCTGGTTGAATTGAGAGACTGGGTTCAGCAAGACTTGCATCAGCAAAAAGGTGAAATTGTGTTGCTGGTGGAAGGAGCCCAAGAAAACCAGCGTGCTGACCAGCAGGAGATTGACCGGGTGTTGCAATTAATGATCGCGGAGTTACCTGTAAAGAAAGCTGCCAGCCTTGCCAGCAGTATACTGGGCATCAGTAAAAACGAGGCTTATCAGCAAGCGTTGAAACTTCAGCACAAATAAGCGCGTTAACGTAAAATAACCGGCTGAGACGACCAGACAATCGCGCTAGCAATAGTGAGGAAAGTCCGGGCTCCATAGGGCAGGGTGCCAGGTAATACCTGGGAGGCGCGAGCCTACGGCCAGTGCAACAGAAAGTAAACCGCCTGCAATGCTGGTCATTGCCGGTAAGGGTGAAATGGTGCGGTAAGAGCGCACCGCACTGCTGGTAACAGCAGTGGCAGGGTAAACCCCACTCGGAGCAAGACCAAATAGAGGAACGATTGCCTTGTGCATGACATGCGGCCCGCATGGTTCCTGGGTAGGTTGCAAGAGGCAGATGGTGACATCTGTCCCAGATGAATGATTGTCCACGACAGAACCCGGCTTATCGGTCGTCTCATTTTTTAGAACAACTTCACACATGCAAAAAATCACTTTTGCTATCCCCGAAAATTTTTTCTAGAGCCTTGCTTAGCTAGAATTTACTTTAACTTCCAAGCCCACTTTTTTGATACAGAAGTAGTCCTTCAAATGCGTCTGATCCACTTTCTGCCCACTTTTGTAAAAGTGCGCTAAGTCATTGTCAGAAAAAGAGGATTTTGTGTATTTTCCTGCTTGACAGTCCCTCATGGCACTCCTATAGTGTCGCTAAGTGGGAAAAAGTGGATCTTTGTGGATCCTTCAACTTTGGGGACTGGTCGTGTTTCGAGGCGTCGCAACTTTCAATCTGGATGCAAAAGGACGGATGGCAATCCCCACCCGTTTCCGCAAGCACCTGGACGTCAGTTGTGAGGGCCGTCTGGTCATCACCATCGATCACTCCGATCATTGCCTGCAAGTTTATCCAATGCCTGAATGGGAAGCTGTTGAGCAAAAACTCACTGCTCTGCCCAGCCTGAATCCCCAGGTTCGGCGTTTGAAACGAATGTTACTGGGCTACGCAACTGAGTGTGAGATGGATAGCCATGGTCGAGTTTTATTGCCTGCCAAGCTTCGTGAGTTTGCGGGTCTGGATAAAAACGTCGTGATGATCGGCCAGGGTAACAAGTTTGAGTTGTGGGATGAACAGACCTGGAATGAACTGATGGAAGCCTGTCTGGAAGAAGATTTCGACGGCATCGTTCCAGCTGAGCTCGAAAGCTTGTCCATATAGGGCGGACAGATGACAGCAAGTCACCCGGAACATTTACCTGTCTTGCTAGCCGAGACAGTCGAAGCACTGGCTATTCAGCCGGACGGCTTCTATGTCGATGCGACATTTGGTCGAGGCGGACATAGCCGTGCCATTCTCAAGCAACTTTCCGCTGAGGGTCGATTGCTCGGTCTGGATCGTGATCCAGAAGCGATTGCCGCAGGTCAGTTGCTGGCAAAAGAAGATGCCAGATTTTCAATTGAGCACTGTGCATTTTCTACACTGTCCGACGTGATTTTCAGTCGGCTCTGGCACGGCAAGGTTGCAGGAATATTGATGGATATCGGCGTTTCATCGCCGCAACTGGACAATGCCGATCGAGGGTTCAGCTTTGCCAAAGACGGACCACTGGACATGCGAATGAACCCGGAGGCGGGCATCAGTGCCTCCGAGTGGTTAGCCGTTGCTGAAGCATCTGAAATTGCCGGTGTACTGAAAACCTATGGCGAAGAGCGTTTCAGCAAGCGCATTGCAAATGCGATTGTTGAGAGCCGAGAGCAGCAAGCCATCACTACGACAAGTCAGTTAGCCGCAATTGTCGACAAGGCCAGCCCGTTTCGTGAAAAACACAAGCACCCGGCCACCCGGACTTTTCAAGCAATCCGCATCTTTATCAATAGTGAACTGGAAGAGTTGACCAGTGCGCTAAACCAGGCGGTAGATGTTTTGTCAGTTGGCGGCCGTTTGGCGGTGATCAGTTTCCACTCACTGGAAGATCGGATCGTCAAGCGATTTTTCCGTGACGAAGCGCGAGGCGATGATTTGCCATCACATTTTCCTGTTACGGCAGCTCAGCTGAATCCCCGGCTGAAAATTATCGGCAAGGCTATCAAAGCAAGTGAAGCGGAGCTAGCGGTGAATGTCAGAGCCAGAAGTGCTGTACTGCGTGTCGCGGAGAAGTTTGCATGAATGCCTTGATGGCTACACTGGTGAGAGTAAGGATTGATGTTGGTCTGTTGCTGATGGTGGTGGCTGTGCTGGCATCCGCTGTGGCGGTGATTTACTCCAAACACACTGGGCGTAGTGAATTTATTGCCATGCAGCAATTGGAAAACAGACGGGATCAGCTCAATGAAGAGTGGGGCCGATTACTGCTTGAGCAAAGCACCTGGACCACGCCTGCCAGAGTGGAGCAACAAGCTCGTGAACGTTTGCAAATGATTGCTCCTGCAAATCGCAATACCGTGGTGATTACACCGTGAGCCGTCAGCAAAACAAATCCATGCAAACAGGCGCTTGGCGGCTGAATCTGGTTCGCGCGGGTTTTATTTTGATTGCTATTGGCCTGGGATGGCGCTTGATTGATCTTCAAGTGCTTAATACCGACTTTCTGAGAACCCAGGGCGATGCCAGACATTTGCGGCAAGTGCCTGTGGTTGCCCACAGAGGCATGCTGTTGGATCGCCACGGTGAGCCTTTGGCGATCAGCACGCCGGTGCATTCAGTCTGGCTGAACCCGCAAGTCGTTGCTGTGGATGAGCCTCGCTTGGATGAGCTGGCTAATATGCTGGCAGTCAGTGTTGACAATCTGCGCAACAGGATCGCGACTAATGCAAGAAGGGAGTTTGTTTATGTGCGCCGGCACATCACACCTGAGCTGTCAGAGCAAGTTCGGGCGCTGAATATTCGTGGTGTGGCACTTCAGCGCGAGTATAAGCGTTATTATCCAACCGGAGAAGTTACCGCCCACTTACTCGGCTTTACCAATATCGATGACGTCGGTCAAGAAGGGCTCGAGTTGAGTTACGATGCTTTGTTGACCGGAGTGCCTGGCTTGCGTCGTATGGTGCGTGACAGTCGTGGCAATTTTGTAGGTGGTGGCGAGTTGATTCGACCTGCAAAAGCTGGCGAGAACATTCAGTTGAGTATCGACTTGCGTCTGCAATATCTCGCATACCATGCTCTGAAATCAGCGGTTGAGCGCCATAACGCCAGTTCCGGCAGTGCTGTGATCATTGACGTGCGCAATGGTGAGGTACTCGCCATGGTGAATCAACCTTCGTTCAATCCCAATAACCGTGCTGGACTGAGTTCTGCAGATTTTCGTAATCGAGCGGTGATCGATTTGTTTGAGCCTGGCTCAACAGTCAAACCTTTCACAGTGGTCAGCGGCCTGAGATCAGGTTTGTTTGATGAGCAGTCGATCATCAACACCCACCCAGGTGTATTCAGAGTCAGTGGCCATAATATCCGTGATTTTCGTGATTACGGCATGATCGATCTGGCGACTCTGTTACAGAAATCCAGCAACATTGCTGCCAGTAAAATTGCACTTGAGGTAGAGCCGCGCCAGCTTTGGCAGGATTTTGCCAATTTTGGTTTCGCACAGGAGAGTGGTGCATATTTTCCAGGTGAGGCGATGGGCAGCTTGCCTGATCCTAGTGTCTGGAGAACACTGGACAGAGCCACACTGGCTTATGGCTACGGTATGGCAACGTCAACATTACAGTTAGCGCGTGCTTACACTGTGCTTGGCAATGATGGCATTTTGATGCCGGTTAGCTTTGTCAAAACCTCAGGAAAAGTACGAGGTAAGCGCATGTTTTCAAGTGATGTGATGCGTCAGGTCAGATCCATGATGAAACTGGCCTCACAGCCCGGTGGCACAGCTACTCGTGCAGCAGTGAGCAATTACACCGTAGCATCCAAAACTGGTACAGCCAGAAAGACCGCTGCAGGAGGCGGTTATTATGAGGATCGTTATCAATCCTTGTTTGCAGGTATTATTCCTGCAGACAACCCACGCCTTGCCATGGCGATCATGATCGATGATCCAAAAGGTGGCGATTATTACGGTGGCCTCGTAGCTGCACCGGTGTTTTCAGAAGTGATGACCGGCGCAATGCGACTGTTGAATATTGCCCCTGATGATTTGCCTGATCATCATCTGAAGGTGGCTCATCAATGAGCAAGTCACTCATTACTTTATTCGACGGTATTCTGGCTGTAAGTAAAGACTTGCACATTGCTCAGATTACGTTGGATAGCCGTAAAGTAGTTTCAGGAAGTTTGTTTTTTGCGTTGGCCAAACAAAACGAACTGCGCCAGGCACATTTGCAGCAAGCACTGCAACAAGGTGCTGTAGTCGTTGCTTTTTCCAGTGAGCAAGTGCTTACAAGTACCGAAAAATCGCTTATCGATGAATACGCCGTCGAAGCATTAGCTGTGGTCAATCTGGAACATCAGGTGTCAGAAATTGCGGCGCGATTTTATGACAGACCTTCTGCATCCCTGAAAGTGATTGCTGTCACCGGTACCAATGGCAAAACCTCTGTGACTCACTATATCGCTGAGGCACTGGAAAAGCTGAATTTACCGTGTGCCTTGATAGGTACACTTGGTTATGGGCGTTTGCCGACATTGACAGATAACGGCATGACGACACCCGATCCAGTCAGTGTTCAGGCTATCCTTGCTGAGTGCGTCGCGGCAGGTGTTGACTATGTGGCGCTTGAAGCATCCTCACATGCGTTGGATCAGGGTCGATTGAATGCTGTTGAAATCGATATTGCTGTATTCACCAACCTGACCCGAGATCATCTAGATTATCATCTCAACATGCAGGCTTATGCTGAGAGCAAAATGCGCCTGTTCAAGATGCCATCTGTGCAAACAGCGATTGTCAATCTTGATGACGAGATGGGCCGCCGTATCCAGTCTGAGTGTCAAATGCACAAGCGAGTGCTCGGTTATTCAATTCAGCAACACGCCGATGCTCTATTGCAAGCCCATCAGGTCGCACCCAAGCACAATGGTATCGAGTTTGAACTGGTGAGCGAACAACATCACACGTCTATTCAGACTGCACTATTGGGCGCTTTTAACGTTGCCAACTTGCTGGCCACTGCGGCAGTGCTCAAGGCGCTTGAGATTTCACCGGATCAAATCAGCAAAGTGCTGAGTGATTGTCATTCGGTCACCGGCAGAATGCAGGCAACCTCCGGTAACGCTGCGCCGACTGTGGTAGTTGATTATGCGCATACGCCTGATGCGCTCAAACAGGTGCTGACCGCCCTGCGCTGGCATGCGATTGACCAGGCGGATTTATGGTGCGTGTTTGGTTGTGGCGGTGATCGCGATCGGGGTAAACGCCCAGAGATGGGGATGATTGCAGAGCAACAGGCTGATCATCTTGTGATTACTGATGACAATCCTCGCTATGAAGCTAGCCAGCAGATTATTGATGACATTTTAAGTGGATGCCGAAATCCACAGCAGATTCATGTGCAAGCCGATCGCTGCAAGGCGATTCAATTTGCCGTTCAGCGGGCAGCTCAAAAAGACATTGTGCTGATTGCTGGTAAAGGGCATGAAACCACTCAGGAAATTGCCGGTGTGAAATATCCTTTTAACGACATGCAAATCGTTTCACAGATTTTGCAAAGCCCAAACAGGGAGTGCTTATTGTGAGCTTGCCTTTGACACTGCATCAAATTGCTGAGCTTCTAGGCTGCGAACTGCCTGCAGAGAATGCCAGTGTTGGCGCTGTGGTAATAGATAGTCGAAAAGTGACGGATACAGCGCTTTTTGTGGCGCTTCCAGGTCAGCAAGTAGATGGACATGATTATGTGGCAGCGGCAAGACAAGCGGGCGCCTGTGCTGCATTGGTGAGCCGGCAGGTCGACGATGAACTGCCACAATTAGTCGTCGATGATGTGGTCGAAGCCTTTGCGAGCATTGCACATTTTTGGCGGCAGCAGTCACAAGCCAAAGTCGTGGCCATTACTGGCAGCAACGGCAAAACCACCTTAAAAGAAATGACCGCGTCGATATTGCGCGAAGCAGGCAGCGTGCTGTCTACAGAGGGCAACCTGAATAACGAACTCGGTGTTCCGTTGACGCTGTGTCGGCTGCGAAACCATCATCAATATGCCGTTATTGAAATGGGAGCCAATCATCCCGGTGAAATCAGTCGTTTGGTACAAATTGCGGTACCGGATATTGCCATTATCAATAACGTTTCAGCGGCACATATCGAAGGTTTTGGTTCAGAGCTGGGCGTGGCAAAAGCCAAAGGTGAGATTTATGCAGGTTTGCCGCTGACAGGCAAAGCCGTGATCAATGCTGATATGCCTTATGTTGGCTTGTGGCGAGAGTTGTTGGCCGGTAAAAGCAGTGTCAGCTTTGCCCTCGAGGCAGAGGCAGACATCAAGGCACTTGATCTCAATCTCAGCGCTACCAGCAGCCATTTCATGGTGATGCTGGATGGCGTCTGCCATTTTGTTAATTTACCCTTGCCCGGTAGCCATAATGTTGCCAACGCACTTGCGGCAATTGCTCTGACCAGTAGTCTGGGTGTCGCAGCCGAGGCGATCATTAAAGGTTTAAGCAATAGCCAGGCAGTGCCCCATCGTTTGCAGTTGAGACAGGCAAGCCCAGAAGGCTTGCTGATAGACGATACTTACAACGCCAATCCGGGTTCATTCAGCCGTGCACTTGAGGTGCTTAAATCATTTCCGGGATCGCACTGGCTGGTCCTTGGTGATTTTGGCGAACTGGGCCCACAAGCGCTGCAAATACACAGACAATTGGGAGAGCAGGCGAAGCAGGCGGGAGTTCATCGTCTGTTTACTGTGGGCAATATGAGTATCGAAGCGGCACAAACCTTTGGTGAAGGTGCTGAACATTTCACTGACAAAACAGAGTTACAACTGTATTTGCAATCCAATTTGCACGCTGAGGTTGTTTGCCTGATTAAGGGATCACGATTCATGAAGCTGGATCAGCTGGCCGATGCCATCGCTGTCGAGGGGAGCAACTGATGCTATTAATGCTGAGCGAATATTTGAGCCAGTACTACAGTGGCTTTTCTGTCTTTCAGTATCTGACATTGAGAGCGATTCTGGGTGTCATGACAGCGTTAGGAATTGCCTTGCTGGTGGGCCCGACCATGATTCGTCACCTCAGTTTCAGACAAATCGGGCAAGTAGTTCGCAACGACGGACCAGAATCGCATTTTGGAAAAAGTGGCACACCAACGATGGGGGGATCGTTGATTCTGGTTGCGATTGCCGTTAGTACTTTGCTATGGGCCGATTTGGCCAATCGCTATGTCTGGATAGCACTTCTGGTGACTATTGCGTTTGGTTTGATTGGGTTTGTTGACGATTACATCAAGCTGGTCAAACAGGACCCCAAAGGACTGTTAAGTCGCTACAAATATTTTTGGCAATCAGTGGTCGGCATCCTGGCGGCAATTCTGCTGTATTACACAGCGGTTGTGCCTGCCGAAACGGAACTGATCGTGCCCTTTTTCAAAGACATCGTAATCCCACTCGGTGCGTGGTACATGCTGCTGGCTTATTTTGTCATCGTTGGAAGCAGTAATGCGGTCAACCTAACGGATGGACTAGATGGCCTTGCGATTATGCCAACGGTGATGGTTGCGGCGGCATTGGCAATCTTTGCCTATGCTGCAGGTCATTTTGAATTCGCCAGATATTTGCAAATTCCGCATATTCCAGGTGCCGGTGAATTAACAGTTTTCTGTGCAGCGATGGTTGGCGCGGGCTTGGGCTTTCTCTGGTTCAACACTTATCCGGCTCAGGTGTTCATGGGGGATGTTGGAGCACTGGCTCTCGGGGCAGCCCTTGGTTGTGTTGCTGTGATGGTAAGACAAGAGCTGGTTTTGTTGATTATGGGCGGTGTGTTTGTCATTGAAACCTTGTCGGTCATGATTCAGGTGGCCTCCTACAAACTGCGAGGCAAACGGGTGTTTTTAATGGCTCCCATTCATCATCATTACGAGCTTAAAGGTTGGCCGGAACCCAGAATTATTGTCCGATTCTGGATCATCACGGTGTTTTTGGTTCTGGTTGGACTGGCAACGTTAAAAATACGATGAAAATACAAAACAAAGCCGCACACATCGAAAACTGCCTGATCGTCGGGTTAGGTAAAACAGGATTATCGTGTGCACGTTTTTTATTGGCGCAAGGGATGGATGTGGTGGTCATGGATACGCGTGATAATCCGCCTTGTCTGCCAGAACTGCAGCAAAGCTGGCCACAGGTAGTGGTGAAAACTGGGCAACTGGATCAAAACTGGTTGCTAAGAGCTGACAAAGTGTTGTTGAGCCCGGGTGTCGATCCGAGACTGCCAGAAATCGTTGCCGCGAAACAAGCAGGCGTTGATGTCATTGGTGATATTGAGCTGTTTGCACGGCACGTCAATGCGCCGGTGATTGCTGTGACTGGTTCCAATGGCAAAAGCACGGTCACAACCCTGATCAGTGAAATGGCATCGCTGTCAGGTAAAAATGTTGTGACTGGGGGAAATCTCGGCACACCGGCACTAGACCTGCTGAGCGATACGCCACCTGACTTCTATATTCTTGAACTCTCCAGTTTTCAGCTCGAAACGGTGAACTCATTGAACGCGTTTGCGTCAGTGGTGTTGAATCTTAGTGCAGATCATCTGGACCGGTACGATTCGATTCAGGACTACCAGCAGGCCAAGGCACGAATCTACAACGGCGATGGTGTCATGGTGATCAATCGGGATGATCCGGTTGTTCAGCAGATGATGCAGCCGGATCGAAATGTCATCGGCTTTAGTTTGCAGCAAACAGCTGGTGTAGATTTTGGCCTGATTGAGCAGGATGAAAAACTGTGGCTGGCAGAAGGGCAAACACCGCTGATGCCGGTGAACGAGCTCGGGATTGCAGGCAGACACAATATTGCCAACGCATTGGCAGCACTGGCACTGGGTTCTGCGATGGCCTTGCCGATTGATGCGATGTTGCAGGGTTTGAAATCATTCCGAGGACTGCCGCATCGATGCCGACTGGTACGCATCCGGAATGATGTGCGCTGGTTCAACGATTCCAAAGCCACCAATATCGGCGCTTGCATCGCTGCGATTGAGGGATTGGCTGAACACGGAAATGTGGTGCTCATTGCAGGTGGTATGGCTAAGGATCAGGATTTCAGCCCATTAACTGAAGTGTTTAGTCAAAGCCTGAGGGCTTTGGTGTTGTTCGGCGTCGATGCAGCCAAAATTGCCGCGGTGACGCCTGCTTCAGTTGCCATTCACTATGCAGCCAATATGCAGGATGCAGTGGAAAAAGCTGCGGTTGTGGCTCACAAGGGTGATGTTGTATTGCTATCGCCGGCATGTGCCAGCTTTGACATGTTCAAAGGCTATGAAGACCGGGGAACACAATTTGAACAAGCGGTGCGGGGGCTGGCGGCATGAGCGAGTCGACAGTGCAGTTTGACCGAAAAATTCTCACGGCAACTCTGAGTCTGCTGGGTCTGGGTCTTGTAATGGTTGCATCCGCATCGGTCACTATCGCCGACAGCAGCACCGGTCAGCCACTGTACTTCTTCATCCGTCAGTTGGTGTTTGCAGTCATTGGCATCATGGCAGCCTGGGTCGTTATCTCCACCCGTTTGTCTGTCTGGCAGCGAATGGCGCCTCAGTTATTGATGGGCGGTGTGTTTTTACTGGTATTAATCCTGATTCCAGGTGTCGGACGTGAAGTCAATGGTAGCGTTCGATGGTTGCCGCTGGGGCCGGTGAATGTGCAGGTTGCCGAGCTGATTAAATTGTTTGCAGTGCTCTACATTGCAGATTATTTGCAACGTCATCATGGTCAGCTCCATAACTCGTTTCTCAAAGTCATGGCACCGTTGATGTTGCTGGGCGTCGCGGCTGTTTTATTGCTGATGCAGCCCGATATGGGATCAATCGTTGTGATCATGGCAACGGTGCTGGTAATGCTGTTTTTGGGCGGTGCAAGGCTGGATGTTTTTGGAGCCTTGATCAGTGTGTTTGTTGGCTTGTTTGCACTGTTGGTGTGGATAGCACCTTACCGGTTACAGCGTTTGCAAAGCTTTATGGATCCGTGGGCAGATCCATTTGGTAGTGGTTTTCAGTTAACTCAGGCTCTGATTGCTTTTGGTCGGGGCGATTGGTTTGGTGTGGGACTTGGCAGCAGTATGCAGAAATTGTTTTATCTACCAGAGGCACATACCGACTTTCTGTATTCGATCGTCGCTGAAGAGCTGGGCTTGTTGGGTGCATCCGCTGTGTTAATCCTGTTCTGCATTTTGATATGGCGAGCGCTGGCGATTGGTCGGGCAGCAGAGCAGAGCGGTCAAATATTTGGTGCGCAAGTGGCCTATGGCATTGGTATCTGGCTCGGTATTCAGGCCTGCGTCAACATCGGTGTCAACATGGGCGCACTGCCTACTAAAGGTTTGACGCTGCCTTTGATGAGTTATGGCGGCAGTAGTCTGGTCATTGCCTGCGTAGCAATTGCTTTGCTGTTGAGGGTCGATATGGAAACCCGTCAACCAGAAAAAGCCGCAGCGAGGGTGCGGCGATGACCCAGCGGATTCTTATCATGGCAGGCGGAACCGGTGGGCATGTCTTCCCAGCGCTTGCTGTGGCACAACAGTTTAAACACATGAATATCGACGTGGACTGGATGGGGACCAGCCGCGGTATCGAGGCCAGACTGGTGCCGGCGGCAGGATATCCATTACATGAAATCAGTGTGCGGGGACTGCGTGGTAATGGTGCGCTGGGCTGGTTATTGGCACCATGGCGCGTGATCAAAGCAGTACTTGAAGCAAGAGCTGTACTGCACAAGATAAGCCCTGATGCGGTAATTGGACTGGGTGGCTTTGCCTCTGGACCTGGCGGTCTGGCAGCAAAACTATCAGGCATTCCGCTGCTGATCCATGAACAAAACGCCATTCCAGGTCTGACTAATCGCTTGCTTGCTCGCATGGCCAACATCGTGATGGAAGGCTTTCCAAATAGTTTCGCAGCCAAAGTTCGTGCTGAATGGGTGGGAAATCCAGTCCGAGCTGAGATAGAACAGATCGCCGCACCAGAGCAGCGCTTCGCCAACCGAGATGAAGCGATGCGTTTACTGATACTGGGCGGCAGTCTTGGTGCCCGCTCACTGAACACGGTATTGCCAGAAGCGTTGTCGAAATTAGATACCAATACCCATGTAGAAGTCAGACATCAATGCGGTGAAAAACACTTGGAAGATTGCCAGCAGGCATACACACAAGCAGGTGTCAGTGCCAGAGTCAGTGCGTTTATCGATGACATGGCAGAAGCCTATGCCTGGGCAGATCTGGTGATTTGTCGATCCGGCGCACTGACGGTCGCCGAAGTGTCTGCGGCCGGCCTTGGCGCGATACTGGTGCCTTATCCATACGCTGTTGATGATCATCAAACTCATAACGCGGCAATGCTGGTCGAAGCCGGCGCTGCAAGATTAATTGCTGATAATCAGCTTGATGCGGATAAAGTTGCCGACCTGCTAAAACACTTTGCCGAGAACAGACAGGCATTGATTAATATGGCAATGGCGGCGCGCACGGTTGCCAAAGCCGGCAGCGCCCAATTGATTGCCTCCCGTTGTTTGGAGGTCGCCAATGGCTAAGCTGACCTCTGCAATGCAAAGTCGTGTGAGACACATCCATTTTATTGGCATTGGTGGTGTCGGAATGGGCGGTATCGCAGAAGTCTTGCTGAACCTTGGCTATCAGGTCACCGGGAGTGATATTGCCGAAAACAACCTGATCAAACATTTGCGAACATTGGGGGCGACTGTCTGGATTGGACACTCAGCCGATTATCTGACAGGTGCAGATGTCGTGGTGGTCACCACCGCCGTGTCCGAGGATAACATCGAGCTAAATGCAGCAAGAGATCTGCGTATCCCGGTTGTTCCACGTGCTGAAATGCTGGCTGAGCTGATGCGCTTCAGTTATGGAATCGCAGTCGCAGGTACCCACGGCAAAACAACGACAACCAGTCTGATCGCGGCTTTGCTCAGTGAAGGTGAGCTGGATCCTACTTTTGTGATCGGCGGAAGATTGAACAGTGCGGGTAGTAATGCCCGACTGGGAGCCGGACGTTATCTGGTGGCAGAAGCCGACGAGAGTGATGCCTCATTCCTGTATCTGCAGCCGATGATCGCAGTGGTCACCAATGTAGATGATGATCACATGGCGACCTACGATGGCGACTTTGACAAGCTCAAAGCGACTTTTATCGAGTTTCTTCACCACCTGCCGTTTTATGGCTTGGCGGTGATGTGTATTGACGACCCGGTGGTCAATGAATTGTTGTCAGAAGTCACTCGTCCAGTGATGACCTATGGCTCAAGCGAGGATGCTGATTTCCGCCTCAGCGACTTGACTCAAAATCAAGGTCAAAGTCAGTTCATCATTCACGAAAAGCTGACTGGACTGCAATATCCGGTCACATTGAACATGCCCGGTATGCACAACGCGTTAAATGCCGCAGCGGCAATGTTGGTGGCCAGAAATCTGGGTGTTTCCATTGAGGCCTGTCAGCAGGCTCTGCTCAAGTTTGCTGGCATCGGTCGTCGCTTTAATGTGTTGGGTGATAAGCAACTCCCCCAAGGCAGCGTGCTGCTGGTGGATGACTACGGCCATCACCCTACAGAAATCGCAGCCACACTGGCGGCTGCCCGGGCTGGCTGGTCGGAACGTCGGTTAGTGGTGGTATTTCAACCACATCGATATACCCGAACGAGAGATTTGTTTGAGGACTTTGCTCGGGTACTGTCGAATGCAGATGTCTTGGTAATGCTCGAAGTTTATTCTGCTGGAGAGCACCGTATTGCCGGCGCTGATGCTCGCAGTCTGTGTCGAGCCATTCGACTGCGCGGTCAGGTTGAGCCGGTTTTTGTAGAAACCAGAGAAGCCCTTTATGAATTGCTGCCGACTTTGCTAACAGACAATGATCTGCTGCTGACATTAGGTGCGGGCGATATCGGAGCGGTTGCCAGAGAGCTTGATGAACATCTGGGAGGCACGCAATGAGTTGTGCATTGCATCATGACCTTCGAGGCGAATTAAAGCTCAATGAGCCATTGGCAAAACACACCTCCTGGCGAGTAGGCGGTATTGCCCAGCGTTTTTATCAACCTGCAGATGCTGAAGACCTGGCTATGTTTTTATCGCAGCTGCCTGAAAATGAAGCACTGATGTGGTTAGGACTGGGCAGTAATCTGCTGGTCAGGGATGGCGGTTTTGCTGGAACAGTAATTGCCAGCGCTGGCACTTTGCAAGCAATTGATGTAGAGGGTAACGAGGTCAAAGCTGAAGTGGGCGTTTACTGCAGCAAGCTGGCTAAGCAGGCCGCTAAGAAGGGTTTGGCAGGTGCCGCTTTTCTGGCTGGTATTCCAGGAACCTTGGGTGGAGCACTGGCCATGAATGCCGGAGCGCATGGATCTGAGACCTGGGATTTTGTTCAGGAACTCACCACCGTGGATCGCGCAGGCGTCTTAAGAAGGCGACCGAAAACAGATTTCAAGGTCAGCTATCGCCATGTACAAGTGCCCGAAGGCGAGTGGTTTGTCGCTGCAAAACTGCTTTTCACGCAAGGTGACAGCCAGCAAGAGCAAGCGTTGATTCGGGATTTGCTGAAGAAGCGCAATGCCACTCAGCCGACCAGTCAGCCGTGTGCAGGCTCTGTGTTTCGTAATCCACCGGGTGATTATGCCGGACGTTTGATCGAGCTCAGTGGACTTAAGGGTTTCAGAGTCGGTGGCGCCAGTGTTTCAGAAAAGCACGCGAATTTTATTGTGAGTGATGCGAGTGCCAGCGCCGAAGATATTGAAACCCTGATTCATTTGGTACAGCAAAAAGTGCAAATGCAGCACGGAATAAAACTGGTGCCTGAGGTGCATATCGTGGGAGAGCGCACATGATGCAGCGGGATGTTGCATGTTTTGGCCGAGTCGCCGTATTGATGGGGGGACGCTCTGCAGAGCGTGAAATATCTCTGCGCAGCGGAAAAGCCGTATTACATGCGCTCAGAGAGCAAGCCGTCGATGCTCATGGTGTTGATGTTGGCTCTGATATTGCCCAGCAATTGCTGACAGGCCATTTTGATCGGGCATTTATTGTTTTGCATGGTCGTGGTGGTGAGGACGGAGAGATTCAGGGATTGCTGCGAAGCCTTGGTATTCCCTTTACCGGCAGTGATATCAGCGCCGCAGTGCTCTCGATGAACAAGCGACTCAGCAAGTATGTCTGGTTGCAACAAGGCATGCCTACACCGAATTTTGAACGAATCGTTGCAGACACAGACCCTGAACAACTCATTGAAAAGCTTGGTCTGCCGCTGGTAATAAAACCAGTTAATGAGGGTTCCAGTATTGGCATGAGCAAGGTCAACAATCGTGCTGATTTGCATGAAGCTATTGCAGAGGCTGCTCGTTTTGATGCTGATCTCATCGCCGAGCAATGGGTGGATGGTGCCGAGTACACCGTTTCCATACTCGCAAATGAAGCTTTACCGGTGATCCGGCTGCAAACACCACGAGAGTTTTATGATTTTGAGGCCAAATATCAGGCCAATAGCACAGAATACCTTTGTCCCTGTGGTCTTGATGCACAGGCGGAAGCCGAGTGTAAGCGCCTTGCACTGAACGCGTTCTCTGCCTTGGGTATGGAAGGTTGGGGGCGTGTGGACGTGATGAGACACCATAACGGGCAGTTTTATTTGCTTGAGGCAAACAGCGTTCCCGGCATGACAGATCACAGTTTGGTGCCAATGGCGGCGAAAGCTGCAGGGCTCGATTTTGGCACCTTGTGTCTGAGCATCCTGCAAACGACCTTAGAGGAGGATGGCTGATGGCAACACGTCGTCCATTGGGTGCCAGCAGAAATCAGCCTCGCGAAAAGGTACGTGACCTGCATTACTTGCGTGATGCTGCCGCCGTATTTGTGTTACTGGCGTTTATTGCCTTGATTGTCTATCTGCAACGCGAAGAAACATTGCCAATTCTGCATGTCACGGTGGAAGGTGAAATGCGTCAAACCGACCGTGAAGATTTGGTTCAAGCCGTCATGCCTTTTGTTTCTGGCAGTTTTTTGAACGTGAATGTCGCTGGAATTCGAGCAGCTGGAGAGGCATTGCCATGGATATATCAGGTAAGGGTGCGTCGTGTCTGGCCAGATACCCTGCACCTTATTGTTGAAGAACAAAGGGCGATCGCACTCTGGAATGACAATGGTCTGGTCAATATTCGCGGCGAGGTGTTTTTTCCAAATCCGGATACCTTTCCGCAAGGACTGGTGCAGCTGTATGGTCCAGAGGGCACTAACGTCATGGTGGTGAGACGCCTGGTGGAGATTCAACAACAGGTTTCAATGCTGGGACTGCGGATCAGTGCCTTGAGTGTTGATGCGAGACGCTCTTGGGAAGTCACTTTTACAGATGATATGAGGTTGTTGTTGGGGCGAGCTGATGGACATGCCAGATTGGAACGCTTTGTCAGAGTATTTACCAACGAACTTGGACGCTATCAAGCTGAAATTGAAGTGGTGGATATGCGCTATACCAACGGTCTGGCAGTGGTCTGGCGTAGCGGTCAACAACCTGATTTTAACGGGACAGTATGATGTCAAAACGTAATGAAAGAGAATTGATCGTAGGCCTGGATGTTGGCACATCCAAGGTGGTAGCTATTGTGGCAGCACCTGTGGTTGATGCTGGGCCCACTGAAGCGGCACTGGAAATTATCGGTATCGGTTCGCATCCCGCCAGAGGGATGAAAAAAGGGGTGGTGGTCAATATCGAGTCTACCGTGCAGTCGATTCAGCGAGCGGTCGAAGAAGCTGAGCTGATGGCTGGCTGCCAAATATATTCAGTATTTGCCGGAATTGCCGGCAGCCACATCAGAAGCTTGAACTCTCATGGTACGGTAGCCATTCGTGACAAAGAAGTCACACAAGGCGACGTGGACAGAGTTTTGGATGCTGCCAGAGCCGTTCATTTTCCTGGCGATCAGCAGTTACTGCATGTTTTGCCGCAGGAATACATCATCGACAATCAAGAAGGTATTCGTGAGCCGATTGGCATGTCAGGTGTTCGGCTTGAAGCCAAAGTACATCTGATTACCGGAGCCGTGAGTGCAGCTCAGAATATCGTCAAATGTATTGAGCGTTGTGGCCTGGCTGTTGATGGCATCATCCTGGAGCAAATGGCGTCCAGTTATTCGGTGCTTGAGCAAGATGAGAAAGAACTGGGTGTCTGCCTGGTCGACATCGGCGGCGGTACAACGGATATTGCAGTGTTCGTGGATGGTGCTATTCGGCATACGGCTGTCATTCCGATTGCCGGCGATCAGGTGACTAACGATATTGCAGTCGCGCTGCGAACACCCACTCAACATGCAGAAGAAATCAAGATCAAATACGCATGTGCTCTGACGCAACTGGCACGTGAGGACGAAACAATCGAGGTCCCGAGTGTCGGGGAAAGAGCGCCACGTCAACTAGCCAGACAAACGCTGGCCGAAGTCGTGGAACCACGTTATGAGGAGCTGCTGATGCTGGTGCAGGCGGAATTGCGGCGTAGTGGTTATGAAGAAATGTTGGCAGCCGGTGTTGTGCTAACTGGCGGCAGCGCAAAGATGGAAGGCGTAATCGAGTTGGCGGAAGAGGTGTTTCACCTGCCGGTTCGTCTTGGGGTACCACAGCATGTCGGTGGACTGGTGGATGTAGTGAGAAATCCGATTCATGCAACAGGGGTAGGTTTACTGTTGTTTGGGAACGAGCAGCATTTTTCCGGGCATCAGGAAGCCCGGGTGAATGATGGATTTAAGGGAATGCTTGCCAGAATGAAAAGTTGGTTCCAGGGCAATTTCTAGCAAGCTTTTTTGAAAAAAATGGGGGAAATATCATGACTTTTGAATTAATTGATACATACACAGCAAATGCCGTGATCAAGGTGATTGGCGTGGGCGGTGGTGGCGGTAATGCGCTTGAACACATGGTTGCAAATCAGATTGAAGGAGTAGATTTTATCTGCGCCAATACCGATGCACAGGCTTTGCGCAAGAGTTCGGCAAACACACATCTACAATTGGGAACAGATATCACCAAAGGACTCGGTGCAGGTGCAAATCCTGATGTTGGTCGTCAAGCGGCATTGGAAGACCGTGAAAGAATCATGGAAGTCATTAGCGGTGCCGATATGGTATTCATTACAGCCGGAATGGGGGGTGGTACAGGCACTGGTGCAGCGCCTGTAGTGGCTCAGGTCGCCAAGGAAATGGGCATTCTTACTGTGGCCGTTGTCACCAAGCCGTTTCCGTTTGAAGGTGGTAAACGGATGAAAATTGCTGGCACTGGCATTGAGGAACTAGCTCAGCATGTTGATTCACTGATTACGATTCCCAATGAAAAACTTTTGAAAGTGCTCGGTAAGGAAATGAGTTTGCTGAATGCATTCAAATCAGCCAACGATGTATTGCTGGGTGCGGTTCAGGGCATTGCCGAACTAATCACTCGTGAGGGCATGATCAATGTTGACTTTGCCGATGTCCGCACAGTTATGTCAGAAATGGGCATGGCCATGATGGGAACAGGTCGCGCTTCTGGTGAACAACGCGCAGTTGAAGCTGCTCGACTGGCGGTGTCCAGCCCACTGTTGGAAGACGTTGATCTAGCGGGTGCCAGGGGTGTTCTGGTGAATATTACTGCAGGCCTCGATATGAGCATCGGTGAGTTTGAGGAAGTGGGCAATACCATTAAGGAATTTGCATCAGAAGACGCTACAGTTGTTGTAGGTACAGTGATTGACCCTGAAATGACGGATGAACTGCGTGTTACTGTGGTAGCAACTGGCTTGGGCGCTAATAAGGTAATAGCGGCGAAACCAGTGACCGTTTCCAGCTCTCCGCAAATTGAAATTGTGAAAAAGCCGGTAGAAATCGACTATGATGAACCAACCGTCATTCGCAAGGAAAAAGTCAGCCAGCAGAAACAAGTGGCTAACGGTGATGTTAATATGGATTATCTGGACATACCTGCTTTTCTCAGACGTCAGGCGGATTAAAAATTAGTAGAAGCAAGGCTGGTTGGGCAATATAAGTACATGGTACTATTATTCGATCTGTAACATAGAAGGGGGATAACACCGTGATCAAGCAGCGAACATTAAAAAACATGATTCGTGCGACCGGTGTCGGTTTGCATAGTGGCGAAATGGTCTATTTGACCTTGCGTCCGGCCGCCCCGAATACGGGAATTATCTTCCGCAGGGTTGACCTGGACCCAGTGGTAGAGATTGAGGCCAAGGCAGAAAATGTCGGTGAAACTGCGCTGTCGACAACACTGATCCAGAATGGACAGAAAGTATCGACAGTCGAGCACTTGCTGTCTGCCTTTGCCGGTCTCGGGATTGATAATGCCTATATAGAACTCAACGCGCCTGAAGTGCCTATCATGGATGGCAGTGCCGGACCGTTTGTATTCCTGGTGCAATCGGCGGGTATTGAAGAGCAGGCAGCAGCCAAAAAGTTCATTCGTATTAAAAAGCCCGTCATGCTTGAGGATGGCGATAAATGGGCTCGATTTGAGCCGTTTGAGGGTTTCAAAGTCTCGTTCACTATTGACTTCGAACATCCGGCTTTTACTGGCAGACCGCAACAGGTTGAAGTTGATTTTTCCTCTACCTCATTTGTTCGAGAAGTCAGTCGTGCGCGGACCTTTGGCTTTATGAAAGATATCGAGAAATTGCGCGAGATGAATCTGGCGCTGGGCGGTAGCATGGACAATGCTATCGTTGTCGATGACTTCCGAGTACTTAACGAAGATGGCCTTCGCTATGAAGACGAGTTTGTACGTCACAAAGTGCTGGATGCGATTGGTGATCTCTACCTGTTAGGACACAGCCTGATTGGCGCTTTCAGCGGTCATAAGTCTGGTCACGAAGTGAATAACAAGCTATTGCGTAAGTTACTGGCACAAGAGGATGCCTGGGAATTGGTAAGCTTTGAGGAAGATAAGGATGCCCCCATCCTTTTCAGTCGTCCTGCGGCCTCTCTCAGCAATTAATCACTGATGTTAACGACAGCGTTTGGCCAACTGGTTAAGCGCTGTTTTTAATGCACCATCCTCAATTCCGGCCGCGGTTTGTTCAATACTTCTGGCGCTGTTCTCTGATAATTGCAGTTGGCAGTGGCGCGTGATATGACAGGTTTTAATGAACGGCCTGACTTTTAGTTCAAGTTGCTGTACAGTCAAGCCTGTCTGTTCGCTGAGTGCTTTGCAGATCTGTGCTGACTGGAAACGCAACATACTGGCATAGCTTGATTGGTCACAAAGAATGACGACCGTAGTGTCAGTCAGATTAGCCAGTTGGCAGTGTTCGCTGAACCTTGCGGGTAGGATATTTTGCAAAATATGATTCAGCTGGCTCAACTGTCGGCTACGCTGACTCAGTGCTGCCAAGCGATTGTTGTTATCAAAGATTCGGCTGAGAGGTACAGGTGATTTGCTCATGGCTCATTAATAACAGGTTTGAGATACAGTGCAAGTAATAATCATATCTGCAAACAAAACCGGGCACAGGCATTGGCATCTAACGCCACTCCGCCTAACGCTGATAGCGCTGACAATACTGACATTGCTGGGCCTAAGCGCGATTTCCCTGCATCATTGGTCTCAACAGCGTTCGCTGCCAGCTTCAACACCAGATTATCTGCCCACCTTCACACAGACACCTCGCCTATTCCAGCCTGCGCCAAGTTTATCTGAGCAAGACAGCATTCACGGCTTTTACGCAAAGCAACTGGGGGGGCTGCAGGCTGAAGCAATACGACTAAAGGTTTTGAGCGAGCGTTTGGCTGAAGTCGCAGGCTTGGACATCAGCGAGTTTATGTTAGATGAGCCAGCAGGGGTTGGCGGCATCGAATTCTCTGGTGACTGGCTTAGTAGTCATGAATTTGAAGAAGGGCTGGGTTGGTTGTCAGCTGCTTTCTCAGCGCAAGGGACTCGTTTAAGTAGTCTGCAGGATTTCCTGATTACCAACGATAACATCACCTCCGCGATCCCTTTTGGTAAACCGGTCCCAGAAAATAAAACCTGGCTTTCTTCTTTTTATGGTCAGCGTGTTGATCCTTTCAGTGGTCGCAAGGCTTACCATCGTGGGCTTGATTTCGCTGGAAGGGAAGGTACTACGATACATGCTGTTGCCGATGGCATTGTCAGCTGGTCTGGCATGCGCGGGGCTTATGGTGGCCTGATTGAAATCGACCATGGCAACGGATATGTCACCCGATACGCCCACAACAAGACTCTTAAAGTAGAGCCAGGTCAGCGCGTCAGCAGGGGACAGGTCATTGCACTGATGGGCTCGACCGGCCGTTCCACTGCACCGCATGTGCACTATGAAGTGATCAGGGATGGGAAGCCAGTCAATCCATACAACTATCTGAACTGATTCTGCCAGGCATACCCTTGTAATTCGGGTGATGCATCGCCACATTCAGACACTGGTCGTTCGATATATCCAGACGTAAGCGCTATAATCAGCCGATTTGAGACAAATTGGTCGGGTTTCGCCGTACTTAACAACAGGTAAACACATGGTTAGCAAGTTTTTCAGCAAAATTTTTGGCAGTCGTAATGAACGCGTGGTCAAAAAACTTCAGAAAGTTGTCGACGAAATTAATGCGCTAGAACCCATCATCGAACAGCTTGATGATGCGGCCTTACAGGCTAAAACAGCCGAGTTCAAGCAGCAACTTGCTGAAGGAAAAGCGCTGGATGATATCTTGCCTGAAGCGTTTGCTGTGGTACGTGAAGCCGGTAGGCGAGTGCTGGAAATGCGTCACTTTGACGTGCAAATGATCGGCGGTATGGTGCTGCATCAAGGCAAAATTGCCGAAATGAAAACCGGTGAAGGTAAAACACTGGTCGCTACGCTGGCGGTATATCTCAACGCGCTGAAAGGTGAGGGTGTTCACGTCATCACCGTGAATGATTACCTGGCTCGGCGTGACTCGGCCTGGATGAGTCGACTCTACGGTTTTCTTGGCTTGACCACTGGAGTCATCGTTTCTGGCTTGAGCAATGAAGAGCGTCGTGAGGCTTATGCTGCCGACATTACCTACGGCACCAACAATGAATTTGGCTTTGACTACCTTCGCGACAATATGGCGTTTCGTATTGAAGACAAAGTTCAACGCAAACTGCATTTTGCCGTAGTGGATGAGGTTGACTCCATTCTGATTGACGAAGCTAGAACACCACTGATTATTTCCGGACCAGCCGAAGACAGCTCAGAGCGTTATCAGCAAATCAATGTGCTGATTCCAAATCTCTCAAAGCAGGAGGGCGAGGGGGAAAACGTTACCGTTCCTGGTGACTACACGGTTGACGAGAAAAACAAACAGGTATTTTTCACCGAAGCAGGTCATGAGAAGATTGAACAGTTGCTGATAGAAGCGGGCTTGCTGGAAGAGGACGCTAGTCTTTACGATGCTGCCAATATTGGCTTAATGCATCATGTCAACGCCGCGTTGCGAGCGCATGTGCTGTTTCACCGGGATGTTGACTATATTGTTCAAAATGACCAAGTGATCATCGTCGATGAATTCACCGGCAGAACCATGCCTGGCAGACGCTGGTCAGAGGGCTTGCATCAAGCGATTGAAGCCAAGGAAGGTGTTTCGGTTCAGAACGAAAACCAGACGCTGGCATCAATTACTTTCCAGAATTATTTCCGTCTCTATGAAAAACTCTCTGGAATGACCGGTACCGCAGATACCGAAGCATTTGAGCTGCAATCGATCTACGGACTTGAGGTTATTGTAATTCCCACTCACAGGGATATGTTACGTAAGGATGAAGCGGATCGCATATACCTGACAGCTCCGGAAAAATATAACGCCATCCTTGAAGACATCAAGGAGTGCGTCACACGCAAGCAACCTGTTCTGGTGGGCACTGCTTCAATTGAGAGTTCTGAGTACCTCAACAATCTGTTGAAAAAAGCCAAAATTCCGCATGAAGTGCTCAACGCCAAATTTCATGAAAAGGAAGCGCACATCATTGCTCAGGCGGGCCGTCCTGGCGCTGTCACCATCGCGACCAATATGGCGGGTCGAGGTACGGACATTGTGCTTGGAGGCAGTCTGGAAGTTGAGCTCGAGAAACTGGGCGAGAATCCGGACCCGGCTGAAAAAGCCAATATCAAGGCTGAATGGCAAGCGCGTCATGATGCTGTTTTAGCTGCCGGTGGTCTGCACATCATCGGTACTGAGCGTCATGAGTCACGACGCATTGATAATCAGTTGCGTGGGCGTTCCGGACGTCAGGGTGACCCGGGTTCGACCAGGTTTTATCTGTCACTGGAAGATAATCTAATGCGCATCTTTGCTTCTGACCGCATGGCCGGTTTGATGCAAAAGCTGGGCATGGAAGAAGGCGAAGCCATCGAGCATCCCTGGGTTAGCCGGGCTATTGAAAATGCGCAACGCAAGGTGGAAGGGCATAACTTCGATATCCGTAAACAATTGCTTGAATTTGATGATGTCGCCAACGACCAGCGTAAGGTGGTTTATGAGCAGCGCAATGAACTGATGTCTGCGGATGATGTTTCTGAAACGGTTAAGTCAATGCGCAGAACCGTTATCAATGACCTGATCAGTGTCTATATTCCACCAAACAGTATTGACGAGCAGTGGAATGTGCCCGGACTGGAGCAGGCCTTGCAGGAAGACTTTGGTCTGGATTTGCCGCTGAGCAAATGGCTTGAAGAAGATGACGCACTGCATGAAGAATCACTGCGTGAAAAGATTGTTGAATCGGCAGAACAAACCTATCAGGAAAAGGAAAATACCGTCGGTTCAGAACTGATGCGTCATTTTGAAAAAGCTATCATGCTGCAAACGCTGGATAGCCAATGGAAAGAGCACCTTGCACAGATGGATTATCTGCGTCAGGGCATTAATCTACGTGGTTACGCCCAGAAAGATCCCAAACAGGAATACAAGCGTGAAGCCTTCCAGCTGTTTTCCACCATGCTGGTGTCGATCAAACGTGATGTGGTGATGCTGCTTTCCAAAGTTAAGGTGCGTGCGCCGGAGGATGTTGAAGCTGTTGAAGAGCAACGCCGCCAATCGGCAAGTGTGCAATATCAGCATGCTGAACCTGAAGCACTTACAGGTCAATCTGATGCACAGGAACAAGAAAACAGACAGGCACAACCTTTTACCCGTGATGGTGAAAAGGTTGGACGAAATGATCCCTGTCCCTGTGGTTCAGGCAAAAAATACAAGCACTGTCACGGGGCGCTGAAATAATGGCGGTGAACCTTTCACCTCCCGACAAACACGCCCTATTTCCCGTCGCCGGCATTCGTCTGGCGGTTGCCAGTGCCGGCATCAAAACACCGGGCAGAAAAGATGTGGTGTTGATTGAAATGGCTGAAGGTAGTCATTGTGCCGCGGTATACACGCAAAACGCTTTTTGCGCTGCGCCGGTCATTGTTGCTCGGAAACATCAGCAACAGGCAACACCACGCTTTTTGTTGATTAACTCTGGCAATGCCAATGCGGGAACGGGCGATCAGGGTCTGGCTGTCGCCAGACAATGCTGTGGTGCCGTGGCCGCGCTTGGTCACGTATTACCGCAACAGGTTCTGCCTTTTTCTACCGGAGTTATCGGTCAGCAACTGCCGGTAGCAAAAATCGAGCAGGCATTGCCCTCAGCATTTGACAGTCTTTCCGCCGATGGCTGGTTTGATGCTGCTTACGGCATCATGACCACCGATACCGTTGCCAAGGCGACCTCTGAGCGCGTTCTGATAGACGGACGTGAAGTCACGGTGACCGGCATCAGCAAAGGTGCCGGCATGATTCGCCCTGATATGGCAACGATGCTGGCCTACATAGCGACAGACGCGGCTATTGCTCCAGAGTTGTTGCAACCGCTGCTCAATGACGTCATGAATGAGTCATTCAACCGAATCTCGGTCGATGGTGATACCTCGACCAATGATGCCTGTGTATTAATGGCCACCGGACAGGCGGCCAATACACTGATCGACAATAGTCACAGTGTTCAATATCAGCAGTTAGCTGATGCCGTAGCCAAGGTCTGTCGCTATCTTGCTCAAGCCATTGTGCGTGATGGTGAAGGTGCAACCAAATTCATCAGTATCGTGGTTGAACAAGGTAAAACTTCAGATGAGTGCTGCCAGGTGGCTTATACCATTGCGCATTCGCCGCTGGTGAAAACTGCCTTGTTTGCTTCTGATCCTAACTGGGGAAGAATCCTCGCCTGCGTCGGTCGCAGCGGTCTGGTTGAACTGGATCTATCGAAGATCTCTATTTATCTTGATGATGTTTGCGTGATTGAAGCTGGCCAGCCGGCAGCGGACTATACAGAAGACAAGGGCCAACAGGTCATGAATAATGCCGAAATCAGCATTCTTGTATTGCTGGGACGCGGCGCGGCTTCAGAAACCATCTGGACCTGTGATTTCTCTTATGATTACGTGAAAATTAACGCAGAATACCGTACCTGATTGTCAGATGAGTGCTTTGGAAACCGTTACCACACTGGCAGAATTTCTGAACCAGATTGGCGCCAAATATCGGGTTTTTGATCTCGGCCGTCGTGTCAGCAAACTATCTACCGAGCAGTTCCAGCAATTTGAACTGGCAAATCAGGCTTATCCCTATCCCTTTCAGCGCCAGGCGCTGTTGGGTCTGATTTTCTGGTTGCCCGCCGATACTGAGCGGCAGTATGTCTGGTTTTTGCGTTTCCCACTGGATGAGCAGGGATTGTTGATTCAAGCCAGTCGTGATGAGTTTTTGGTCATGCTATTGGAGCGGGTCGGAGCTTCAATGCTGGCCGCTGCTCAGGGCGGAAAACTTGAAGGTGTGTTGCAGGACAGCCCGTTTGTATTTGCGCCGCGCGATGACAAAATGGCGGCGTTTCATGCCCAGGCTCGAGCCACACTAAAACTACCTGCCTCCAGCCATTACAACACCGCGCTTCAATACTTCACGACACAAGACACCACGCTGGAATGGCAAAACCTGGCGATGCAAGGCGTAGCTGATGTGGCGATAAGGCTCGAGGATGACAAGCACTGTCAGGCGCTTAGCAAACGATTGCCCAGCCTGCCAATGCAGCCACTGCAAATGCTTTGCAGCTTTTTAGAACATGCGCGACCGCCTACACGACTGGTTGAGCAGCTAGTGCAATTGATCGATTTGGAGTTGCAGCAATCAGCACCGGATATCACACGACTCACCGCCTGCTTAAGAGCGATATCCAACAGTGAAGCGATGGGCTTGATTGAACATGCCGTGCAGGCAGTGCTTAAGCACCCATGCAGTGTTGACGTTGAAATATTGGCGGTGATCAGCGGTCGACTCTGGCCGATAATTAAACTGCCGGATCTGTGTCAGCGCTATGTAGAACAACTGGCTGTCAATTCAGCCGGTCAGGCCGGATTCAGTCATTTGCTGGCAGATTTGATGTTCCTGCCGGATATGCGTGAACCGGTAATGCAGGCACTGAGAAATCCTCAGCGATCTGTAGCATTGACTGCTGCAGTCGGTCAGATGTTTGGTCACTCAGCTTAAGGCTGGAAACAAGCCTCTCAAGCCGCTGGCAATAAACTCAATGGCAATGGCTGCTACAATCAGCCCCATGATACGGGTCGAGATATTGATACTCATCGCACCCATTCGGCTGGCAATCCAGGGTACCATTTTAAAGGTGAGCCAAAGCACTACTCCGAGCAGCAAAATTCCGGCGCTGAGTAAGCCGTAGTGAACAATGCCATCACCTTTGTGGGCATTGATGATGACCAGACTGATGGCACCTGGGCCAGCTAGTAGCGGCATTGCCAGTGGCACTGCGCCGATGGAGTGTCCAGAATGAATAAACTCAGTGGCGGTTGATTGGCGTTCAGCATCTGGACCAGATTTGAGCATTGCAATCGACATCAGTAACAGCAACAGCCCTCCAGCGACCCGGAACGAGTGTATGCTGATACCAAAAAATGCCAAAATCATTTCACCTGCGACCACTGCAATCAATAGAATGACCATCGTGGTCAGCACTGCCAGTCTGGCGGCTCTGGCACGGTTTTCCACAGACAGTGTGGCAGTCAGGCCGATGAATATGGGAATAATGCTCAGCGGGTCGACCACGGCCAGCAAGGCGATGACAAATTTGCTGTATTCAGTGAGTTCCAGCATGGTCAGTCCAGATTTTTCTCAATATCAGTGCTGAGCCCATCAATACTGTGACGATTTTTTTCCTGCCAGTATTGCTGTATGCCGGTTTCACCTTTGTTTTCGGCCCATTGATTCAGTTGTTCACGTTCACCTGCATATTGAAATAACGGCACCGCCATGCCGCATGAGGTTTGTACCAGTTCAACCTTGAGGTCAAAAATCTGTCGTGCGCCGGGCAGTGGGTCAAATAATGAATATAACTGTGACCACTCGGCATCATTATGGTGGATCACCCGTGCTGTGCCGTAGATACGCAGAATCAAGGGCTTGCCCTCAAAGGCGGCAAACATCAGTGTCATTCGGTCTTGTTGTTGAATATGCGCGGCAGTTTCATTGCCACTGCCCGTGACATTCAGCCAGAGTACGCGCTTGGAATTGAGCACCCGCAGAGAATCCATCCCTTTGGGAGAAATATTGACTCGACTGTCCGAGGTCGCTGTACCGACAAAAAACAAATGTTGTTGCTGGATAAAACTGATTAATCTATCCGAGAGTTCATCAAAGCGCTGCCCCATGCTGAGTACCTTCAATGGCCGTGTTTCTAGATCGACTGACATACTGCTGTTGCCAGACTTTTTCGGTCATCATATCGTCAGTAGACGACACGTGGTCAATAAACAACAGCCCCTGAAGATGATCATATTCGTGTTGGAATAATCTGGCTAAAAATCCATCATAACGGGTTTGCACTTTAGTCCCGTCTTGCAGCGTGTAGGCTACTTCAATCGATTGAGGCCGCGAGACTTTGGCGCGAAGGCCAGGGATGCTCAGGCAGCCCTCCCAGTCAATGATTTGATGTTCAGAGCTGCTTAAAATATGAGGATTGATCACGGTGGTGATGGGCATTTCTGGCGCATCGGGATAACGGTCATTGGGGTGACTGCACATAATGAATATTTGCTGATCAAAACCCAGCTGGGTTGCCGCGATGCCCATGCCTTGTCGTTGTATGACCTGTTTTGTGAGCAATTCGATAATCTGCCGACACCGGTCAGAGTGAATATCACTGACGGATTTGGCTTTGCGACGCAGCAAGGGCTGCCCTAATTGCAGTAATTCCAGTTCACTCATATTGCCGGTGCTTGCATGGGGTCCTGAATGCGAAACCAGCCAGTGATGCTGTAGCGGTCACGCTTGCAGGCAAGAACCTCATGCGGAAAGTCCTCACTGAGAAAAACAACCAAAGTGCCCATTTCTGGCATGACTATGCTGATAACTTGGTCGCTGTCCTTGTCATAAATCACCAGTTGACCGCCATCAGCCGCTTGCCAGTCCTGATTCAAATATAACACGGTGGTCAGTATACGTCTGGATTCGCCACCCTTGAACGCATCCATATGCCGCTTATAGAAAGCACTTGGGGCGTAGTGTGCATAATGGGCCTCATAGTCGAATAATCCCAGAAACAATCGGCGATTAATCGCCAGGCGAAAATCAGCCATTTGTTGCAGATAGGCGGCGTCAACTTTATGGGTATCGCTCAGCCAGCGAGTTTCATCGCCGCGAATGGCTGTGTTGATTTGAAAGTCAGTCTCTCTGCCTACCCCAGCTAATTGCAGATCATTGTGTTCATCAAGTCTGGCGACCCGACGATACAGATCATGTGTCAGAGCATGAGAAAAGGCATCCGGAACAATAGAGTAGCCTTGCTCGACCAGATCATTGGCAATCAGATCATACAATTCAGATTTGGCAGGGGGCGGGGGAGTCGCAGACATAGGCACTCCTGGGTGCTTAAAAGTCAGTGCACAGAGCGGTCAAGCCGTTCGGCAGGCGCTGAAATTTAACAGAAAATGAATAGCGCTGTATATCTATTTCTGCGGAAGCAGATTTTCAGACCAGCAGCAGAGGTCTTGCTGCCGGTTTCATCAGACTCAGCCGAAGAACCAATAGGCGATCATGATGGCAGCAGTAATGCCGGCAATATCCGCTGCCAGACCACAGCCCACTGCATGACGGATATTACGTATACCTACAGCACCAAAATAAACCGCCAACACATAGAAGGTGGTTTCCGTGCTGCCTTGCACCATGGAAGCCAATCTGCCAGCAAAGGAGTCAGCACCATGCGTTTGCATGGTATCAACCATCATGGCTCTGGCACCGCTGCCGCTGAAGGGCTTCATAAATGCGGTTGGCATCGCGTCAATAAAGCGATCATCCATGCCAAGGCTCAATACCAGACTGCGTAGCAGATCAAACAAGATATCTAATGCACCACTGGCACGGAACACGCCAATGGCAACCAGCATGGCAACCAGATAAGGAATGATACGAACGGCTGTTTCAAAGCCTTCCTTGGCGCCTTCAATAAACGCTTCGTAGGCATTGATTTTGCGAATAGCCGCAGCACCGATAAACATGATCACCAGCGCAAACAAAATGACGTTACTGATTAAAGCCGATTGGGTCAGCATCTCAGCTTGTGGCAGGCTGACGAAATACAACAGCAGCGCAGCTATCAATAGCGTAAAACCACCCAGATAGGCAGCAATGACACGGTCCAGCAAATTGATACGTTGCACCCAGGCAACCGTCAGTAAGCCGACCATGGTTGAACAATAAGTCGCGAGCAAGATTGGAATGAAGACATCAGTCGGGTTAGCGGCGCCCATCTGAGCCCGGTAAGTGAATATGGTGACCGGAAACAGGGTAACAGCCGAGGTGTTGATCACCAGAAACAGAATCTGGGCATTACTGGCGGTTGTTTTGCTGGGATTAAGTGTTTGCAGCTCTTTCATTGCCTTGATACCGAGCGGTGTCGCAGCATTATCCAGGCCCAGTGCATTGGCTGAAATATTCATCACCATGGCACCCAGTGCCGGATGGTTTTTGGGAACTTCGGGCATCAAGCGCACAAACAGCGGGCTTAGACCACGAGTTAACAATTCGACAAAGCCGCTGCGTTCACCAATCTTCATGATGCCCAGCCAGAGGGCCAGAATGCCGGTCAGGCCGATGGAAATTTCAAAAGCGGTGCGAGACAGACTGAACATCGCGTCCATTAACTCGCCAAATACCTCGGTGTCGCCAAGATAAATAAGCCGGAACAACGCGACGCAAAAGGCGATAAGGAAAAAAGCGATCCAGATAAAATTCAGCATGGCGTTTATTGTGGCATGCCGGATCTGTTTGAGGAAGTTGCCTTGTGTTGGCGTGGCAAAGTGAATGGGCGGGTTGTGACACCCGCCCATCTGGTCAAAGGACTATTTTGAGCGATCTTGTGCTGATTTCTTGCGTGACTTACTTTTGTCGAAACTTTTCGGACCACTGCCTGATTTACGTTTGAAGCTTCGAGCTGAATCTTCGGTTGGCACGGCAGACTCCAGATCTTCAATCAGGCTGATGTTCATCTGATGGTTATTCACCCAGGTTTTACGCAGGTGCTGGAACACGTCGCGGGGCATGCCTTCTGGCAGATCAATCAGGCTGTGATCATCGTTGATAGTGATGCGCCCGATAAACTGACTGTCGATACCGGCTTCATTGGCGATAGCGCCAACCAGGTGCTTGGGTTCGATCTGCTGTTCACGGCCCACTTCAACCCGATAAGTTTGCATGCCGGTTTCAGTGACATGGGGCCGGGCTGCACGTGGTGCTCGTGGCTCACGTGCTTTTTTACCGCGACTGTCTGAAGCTGAATGTCTGTCATGGTCACGTTCAGGCCGCTCTGGTCTTTCACGAACATGTTTGACGGGCAGCAATGGTCGACTCTTTTGCAGCAGGAATGCCATGGCGGCAGCTACTTCAAGCGGGTCTGCATTGTGTTCCTGTTGATATTGCGTGATCAGGGTTTCGAAGAAACTCAGATCCTGTGACTCAATGGTTTCACTGAGTTGTTCTTTGAATTGCATCACCCGGCGGTCTGCCACTTCTTCGCTGCTGGGCAGTTGCATTTTATTGATGGTTTGACGGGTTGCCTTTTCGATGGCCATCAACATACGTTTTTCGCGGGGTGAAACAAACAAAATGGCTTCGCCTTTGCGTCCAGCACGGCCGGTTCGGCCGATACGGTGCACATAGGATTCGGTGTCATAAGGAATATCATAGTTGACCACATGACTCATGCGTTCGATATCCAGACCACGGGCGGCGACATCGGTGGCGATCAGAATATCGATCTGACCTTTTTTCATGCGTTCAATGGTTTTTTCACGCAGCGCCTGGTTCATGTCACCATTCAGTGCCGCACTGGCATAGCCGCGGGCTTCCAGTTTTTCCGCGAGTTCTACCGTGGCATTTTTGGTACGCACAAAAATGATCATACCGTCAAAATCTTCGATCTCGAGGATGCGAGTCAGTGCATCAAGCTTGTGCAGTCCGGTCACTTGCCAGTAACGCTGATTGATGGTGTCGACGGTGGATGTCTTGCTCTTGATGCGAACTTCTACCGGATCTTTGAGGTAGCGCTGGGCAACGCGATGAATCGGTCCAGGCATGGTGGCCGAAAACAGTGCCACCTGACGTGTTTCAGGTGTTTCCTGCAAGATGGTTTCAACATCGTCGATAAAACCCATGCGCAGCATTTCATCGGCTTCATCAAGCACCAGCGCACTGAGCTGATCCAGTTTGAGCGTGCCACGGCGGATATGATCGAGAATACGGCCCGGTGTTCCGACAACCACTTGTGGCTGGCGTTTCAGCGCACGTAATTGAATGCTCATACTTTGACCGCCGTAGATTGGCAGAATGTGGAATTCTTTCAGATGGCGCGCATAAGTTTGCATCGCTTCCGAGACTTGAATTGCCAATTCACGAGTCGGCGCAAGCACTAACAGTTGTGTACCTGATCTACGCACATCCAATCGACTCAGCAGAGGCAGCGAAAATGCTGCTGTTTTGCCGGTACCGGTTTGCGCTTGACCGAGCAGGTCACGACCTTCGAGTAAAGGGGGAATACTTTGTGCCTGAATCGGCGAGGGGGTTTCGTAACCCGCTTCGCTGACAGCACGTAAAATAGCAGGAGCCAGCCCTGACTCAGCAAATGAGGGCAATTGATCGAGTTGTTCTGTGGACATGAAATAACCTGTGAAAGTCAGTTTTGCAATAAAAACTGAAGGCGGGAGAAATACCACCCGACATTGTACGTGGTCTGTTGAATAAAAGACAGAGAAATCATTTGTTTATTTCACATGACTGGTCAGTTGCCTGGTCATGGTTCATGATGCAAAGAGAAACTTCAGCAGTATCTTATGGACCCATTTTCGATGGATGCATATAACCCAAAAGAGATTGCTGGGCGAATTCAGCAATTGGGTATCGTCAAGAGAAAAGGTGAACCATTGCATGTCGTGGCCTTATCATTATTGGCGGGTGCCTTCACTGCTTTCGGCGCTGCCTTGTTTACAGTCGTGACCTTTAATGCGGGTGTGCTGTGATTGCTGGGAGGTTTGGCATTTTGTCTTGGTTTGATTCTGGTGGTGGCTGGTGCGGAATTATTTACCGTTAATAATCTGATTGTCATGACCTGTGTGGATGGTAAGGTGACGCTCAGGCAATTGCCCAATATCTGGGGCCTGATCTATCAGGGCAATATTGTCGGTGACAGGGTGTTTTTTGGCTTGTTTTACTGGTTTATTTATCCGCGTAAATAAGGGGTGTGTGATGACTGAGCATGTATACAAACATATCGAAGTAACCGGTAGCTCTGCTACCAGTTCCGATCATGCAATTGAGTTAGCGATTGCCAAGGCGGCTGAGACCATCAAGCACATACACTGGTTTCAGGTGACCGATACCCGTGGCTATATTGAGGAGGGTAAGGTCAAATACTGGCAGGTCACTCTGAAAATCGGTTTTCGGATTGAGGATTGAGCTATTGGGTTGCCAATGAACCGGGACTTGTTGGACACAAAAGCAGTCGTCAGCAGAGACGGATGGCAGAGGTCAACAAGTGCCATAGACCACATCCGCTTAACGATTGATTTTGGTGAACTTGGAGCCTTCCAGGGTCAAGTTGTACATCAGCCCTCTGTTGTTGAAAACAAAGCCTGCAATGGGAGATTGAATATCGACGGTATTGATGTCTTCACCGACGCCCCACTCAACGACTGCAACTGAACCATCAACACCTGCTTTCCAGCCGCTGCTGTTGCGAAAATTATTCAAAGCGTCATCGGTCAGAAAAACAACGACTATGGATTTCAGTTGTGCGCCCAACTGAAAACCAATCGAGGCGCCAGCAGTGTTGTAATAATCAACGGTTTGACCACCGACACGCAGTGCGCCTTCACCGTATTCACCACCAATACCAAAGCCCGCTTTGATCACTTTTGGAAACACCAGCACACCTTTGGCTTTTTCCAGAAAGCGCTCACCACCGTTGACCTGCTTTTTGAATTCGGCGAGGGTTTCATCGACACCGATATCTATCTCGGTTGCGGTGTCGGCCTGAGCCGGGATGCTGAAAATCAGCAGACTGAGCATTAACCCACTGAACAACGATAGGTTTCTGAGCATGAGAAATTACCTGTTTAAGTGGTTGAAGGG
The DNA here is from genome assembly GCA_020831825.1 of Methylophaga sp. GTDB lineage: Bacteria > Pseudomonadota > Gammaproteobacteria > Nitrosococcales > Methylophagaceae > Methylophaga. The sequence goes on from JAFIFW010000019.1 coordinate 74,059, forward strand.
TCAAATTAGCACGTAATTGTGACAGGCGAAACTCGCTTGAGTTCTGTTCAGTTAATGCCCTGGCTTTTCAGGTAATCATCATAGCTGCCACTGAAATCGGTAATGCCACTGGCCTGCATATCGAAGATGCGTGTCGCCAGCGAAGAGACAAATTCACGGTCATGCGAGACGAAGATCAACGTGCCGTCATATTGCTCTAGCGCCATATTCAGTGATTCGATTGACTCCATATCCATATGATTGGTCGGTTCATCCATCACCAGAATATTGGGCTGTTGCAAAATCAGCTTGCCAAACAACATCCGACCTTTTTCGCCACCCGACAGTACATGGACTTTCTTGTCGATCATATTGCCGGAGAACAACAGGCGACCGAGGGTGCCACGAATCACTTGTTCATCATCTTCCGGGCCACCCCATTGGGACATCCACTCCAACAATGTCAGTTCGTTCTTGAACAGATGGTCATGGTCCTGTGCGTAATAACCAATGTTGGCATTTTCTGACCATTTGACTTCACCGCTGGTGGCCGGCAACTCTCCCACCAGTGTTTTGACCAGCGTGGTTTTACCAATACCGTTGGGTCCAATGACCGCAATTCGCTCACCGACTTCGGCCATGAAACTGAAATTGGTAAACAGGGGTTGTTCTGTTTCGTAGCCTTGACTGAGTTTGCTCACTTCAAGCGCATTTCGGAACAGTTTTTTGTCCTGGTTGAAACGGATATAGGGATTGACCCGGCTGGAGGGCTTAATGTCATCCAGCTGAATTTTTTCGATTTGTTTTTGCCGTGATGTTGCTTGCTTGGCTTTGGAAGCGTTAGCAGAAAACCTTGAAACAAATTCCTGCAGTTCCTTGATCTGGGCTTTTTTCTTGGCATTGTCAGCCAGTTGACGTTCACGGGCCTGAGTGGATGCCAGCATGTAGTCATCATAATTGCCTGGATAGACACGCAGTTCACCGTAATCCATATCGGCCATGTGAGTACAGACACTGTTCAGAAAATGGCGATCATGGGAAATGATAATCATGGTGCTGTTTCGCTGGTTCAGTATGTCTTCCAGCCAGCGGATAGTGTTGATATCAAGGTGGTTGGTCGGCTCATCCAGCAGCATGATGTCTGGATCGGCAAACAGTACTTGAGCCAGCAAAATCCTTAATTTCCAGCCGGGAGCGATTTCGCTCATCGGGCCGAAGTGTTGCTCAACAGGAATGCCAACGCCCAGCAATAACTCACCTGCTCGTGATTCTGCGGTGTAGCCATCCATTTCGGCATACAGACCTTCCAGCTCGGCGACTTTGATACCGTCTTCCTCGCTCATTTCTGGCAGGTTATAGATGCGATCACGTTCGTGATGGACTTCCCACAGCGCTTTATTGCCCATGATGACCACGTCAATGACGCGCTGATCTTCGTAAGCGAATTGATCCTGTTTGAGCACTGCATAGGTTTCATTTGGATCGTAAATCACATTACCGGAAGTCGGCTCCTGTACACCGGCAAGAATTTTCATGAAGGTCGATTTGCCGCAGCCATTGGCGCCAATCAAACCGTAGCGATTGCCATCGCCGAATTTGACTGAGACATTTTCAAACAAGGGCTTGGCCCCGAACTGCATGGTGATATTGGCGGTACTAAGCAAGGTGATGTGTCCTGTGGCAGCCCCGAAGCGCGACCACTCCGGGAAAAAGCGCCTATTGTACATGCTTGGGATCGGTTTATCTTGATTGCGAGCTTGAGCTTGCGATCAAATCGAGCTTTGCCTGACGGCTGAGTTTTTTGATAGCAGCTTCTCGGCGACTGGCACTGCTTCTGTCTGGATAAGATTCTTGATAAACCACTTGCTTGGCTTGGCTGCTGGCAAAGAATCGAGCACCCTTGCCGGATTGATGTTGCTGCAGGCGACGTCTTAAGTCAGTGGTAATGCCGGTATACAAATGACCATTGGCAGCTTCGATGATGTACAGCGTCCAGTCAGTTTTCTTCATTAAAATCCAGTGCGATGGAATTGATGCAATAACGCAATCCGGTCGGGGCCGGGCCATCATCGAAGATGTGACCAAGATGGGCACCACAACGATGACAGCGGACTTCGGTGCGATCCATACCGTGACTGTAGTCGGCATGATGTGTCACGACACCGTGTTCTATCTGGGCGGAAAAACTGGGCCAGCCACAACCCGCATCGAATTTGTCTTCAGAGGAAAACAACGCTTCATCACAACAGACACAGTGATAAGTGCCGGGGGCGCTGTGATTGTGATAGATACCGCTAAAGGGGGCTTCGGTGCCAGCATTGCGGGTGACTCTAAACTGTTCTTCGGTCAGCAGCTGTCGCCACTCCCGGTCAGGCCTGTCAATTTTCTCAGACATTACAACTAAGGTTCAACTGCCAAAAGTGGCTATTGTAAGCAGAGTACAACATAAAATCAGCCCTGAAAATGCAGGGTTATTCGCTATCGGGCTGCCCACTTAACAGCGTTTTGCTGAGTTCAGCAAAGTCTTTGAGCAACCTTTGCATGCCGTCAATATCAAACGCTGCCAACCGTTCCAGCAACAGACTTGCGTAACGGTCAAGCTGCGGCAGCGTATAAGTACTGGCCAGTGCGGCAACACTGTCAGCAAATAATCGAATATCATTGATGCTATTGCTGCGCCGGGCTCTGAGCCATTGGGTCTTGATTTCATTATTCATGTGTTCAACAATTTGTTGTCTGTGTTGCGCAGGAAATGCGCTCAAATCCACATCAGTTTGCTCAAATTCCGGCTTTATTTGCACATGACGGATATAGTTCGACAGGGTGAGGAACAGATCATTTTTCAGTATTGGTTTTCGCAGATAGGCATCAAACTGACTTTCTCGACCTTTTTCATAATCGCTCTCATGACTGATGCGGTCAACGCGACGATAGGAATGGTGGGTGCCATTTGTTTGATCAGTTCGGCAGCTTCATATCCATCCATTACTGGCATACGAATATCCATCAAAATCAGGTCTATTGCCTGCTGTTTGACAATATTCACGGCTTTAGCACCATTTTCCGCTTCGATGACCTTGACTTCGCTGTCAGTAAATAAATTGATAATGAGCTGTCGGTTGTCTTCAATATCGTCCACCACCAGCAGCGTGGCCGGGCGAAATTTGATGCGACTGGCATCAAAGGATAAGACCTGTTCAAGCTGTCTTTCGGCGATTACTGATGCGATACTGACTTCACGTAACTCAATCGAAAAACAGCTGCCTTTGCCTGGCTTACTTTGAACGGTAATTTCACCGTTCATCATTTCGACCAGACGTTGAGTAATACTGAGTCCCAGTCCGGTACCACCATATTTTCTAAAATCCTGGCCGGATTGTTGAGTAAAGCTCTCGAAAATATGGGCGATTTCATGTTCTGGAATGCCGACGCCGGTATCTTCAACTTCAATCAGTAAATCAAGTTTGCTCAGATGTTCAAGGTGATTGCCTGCTCTGACACGTAAGGTAATTTTACCCTCGTCAGTAAACTTCACTGCATTGCTGAGCAGATTGAACAGAATCTGCCGCAGTCGCGTCGGATCCAGAAGTACGCTGTCCGGCAGGCTGTCATCAATGTCCAGCACCAGTGCCAGGTCCTTTTGCCGAAGCTGCAAGGCAAACATATTGCCGATATCTTCCAATAAGTGCCGAAGATGACAGGCGGTCACAACCAGTTCAAGCTTGCCTGACTCAATTTTTGACAGATCAAGAATGTCATTGATCAAAATCATCAGCGTGTTTCCAGCACTCTGGATGGTGTGCGTGAAAGATTTGAGTCTTGCATCATTGATCTGCTCACCAAGCAATTCAGCAAAGCCCAGAATAGCGTTCATTGGCGTGCGAATCTCGTGACTCATGTTGGCGAGAAACTGAGATTTGGCCTGATTGGCCGACTCGGCCGCAGCTTTGGCTTCTTTCAGGGATTCTTCCAGAGCGAATCGCTCGTTAATGTTGAGAAAAAATCCAAGATAGGCGGGTATGCCACGGTAATTGATGCTGATCACGGTTAACAGTGTATGGATGAGTTCGTCTCTGAGTGTTCTGATTTCGACCATTTCATTGCGTATTTCACCATGCTCATCCAGCTTGTTGATAATTTGCTCCAGCTGTGAGGGCGGATCATAGAACTCGCGTGCCGATAGTTCTGAACGTTGCTGTTCGTTAAATCCCAGCTCTTTATAACTCCAGGCATTGGCCAGCAGGATCTGGCCCGTTTTCCGCTCAGTCACTAACAAGCTGATTGGCATGGCATTAATCAGCTTGGAGAGCTGTGCCTCACTATCTTTCAATTGCTGTTCAGAGACTCTGCGTCGGGCGACTTCCTTGTGCAAACGTCGATTCCAGAAAGCGCTTGCCAGTAACACCAGTAACAAACCTGCCATGATTTGTATCAGCAGCGTGTAGTCAGTAGTCTCAAGTACAGTCACCGATAGCCATCGTTGTTCAATAGCGCGATGTTCCTCCTCGCTGATGGATTCGAGTGCGGCATTGATGATGCTCAGCAGCATTTCGTTGCCTTTGACAACACCCACATGCAGGTCCGCATTAAATTCAGGCACCACCGTGGTGCTGAGATGGGTGAGCCCTGATTGGCGTGTGCTGTAACTGATGGCGGCAATATTGTCGAAATAGGCATCAAGACGGTTGGCAGCCAAAAGCCTGAATCCGTCATCAATGGACTCCACCTGAACCCGCTCTATTTCCGGAAAGTGATCGCGCAGTACAGAATCGGGAAAATAATCTGCCACTACGCCTACTCGTTTGCCGGAAAACTCTTGCAAGCTGCTCAAATAGCCGAACTGAGTTGAACTGATGGCCAGCGGAAATTCGATGAAGGCATCAGATAAATCCAAGAACTGTTCCCGCTCTTCATTACGCGACAAAGCCGCTACCATGTCTATCTCACCTTGCCTTGCAGCCTCAAGCACTGACGGCCAATCCGGTAAATGGGCGACTTCAAATTGCAGACCCGTTCGATCACTGATGAGCCGCAGATAATCGGCGGCAATGCCTCGATGTTTGCCCTGGCGATCCAGATAATCAAAGGGTGGCCAGTAGGGATCAACCCCTACAAGCAGAGGCCCTGATTGGGTAATCCATTGTTGTTGCCCGTTGCTAAGTTGCAGGGATTTTTGAGGTGCGGGCAGTATTTCAAAGGCCGTGCCAGCACTGCTGGCGGCGTACCATTTTTCCATGATTGCTGCTCGCTCACGAGTGCTGATGGCGGCCAGGCTTTTTTCCATAATGCTGAACAGCAAAGGGTAGTCATGATGAATGGCAACCGATGCGTGAGTGTCAAGTCCAGGAAATGGTGCCGCAATTTTGAGATTTGAAAGATACCGCTCCCGCATGATGATGGTCGCGACCGCGATATTGCCGATATAGGCATCTGCTTGCGAGAAAGAAACTGCGGTCAGTGAAGCGTCATTGGAATCAGTCAGCAACAGCTCGATATCCGGGTGGTGTTTGACCATCCATTCGTGCAAATAAGAGCCCTCGTTCAGAGCGACTGTCTTGCCAGTCAGATCACCGACACTGTGAATGTCATCACGTTGTTGCTGGGTAATGATGCCCAACGACATGGAGACATAAGGCGCAGTGAAGTTGAGATAGCTGAGTCGTTGAGGCGTTTCGGCTGCACAGCTCAGGCCATGTAAAAGACCATTTTCGACATTGCTGATAGTCTCTGCCCAGACCGCCGGTTTGACAATAATTTCCAGACCGCTTTTTTCGCTGATAAGCGCCAGAATATCAGCGGCGATACCATCATGTTCGCCCTCTGCATTGGCGAAGTCATAAGGAGCCCAGCTATAGTCAGCCCCCAGTGTGATCTGTGGATTGTCGATAATCCATTGTTGTTCAGCATCGGTAAATTGAGGTCGTTCAGCGGCGGCAGGTGCAGCCAACAACAGCCAGCATAAGAGCAAGCGGCTACAGACGTTCGACCGCAACAAACTCATCAACATGCTCCAGCAACAGGTCCACCAGATAAGGATCGAATTGATGGCCTCGCTGGCTACGGATGTATTCGACCGTGTCTTCGAGCGTCCAGGGTTCTTTATAAACTCGCTTGTGTAACAGGGCATCAAACACGTCAATCAACGCAACAATGCGTCCGTAGAGGTGAATATTTTCGCCCTTCAAGCCCTGAGGATAACCGCTACCGTCCCATTTTTCGTGATGTTGATGTGCGATGATGGCTGCGGCACGAGTATATTTTCGCCTGGAATTTTTGAGAATTTCATAGGCGCGGGTCGTATGTGTTTTCATGACTTCGAACTCGTCCTCTGTGAGGCGACCGTTCTTGTGCAATATTTCATGCGGGATAGTTATCTTGCCAATGTCATGCATCGGTGCGGAATGAAAGATAATATCGGCATCTTCGTCGTTAAGACTTTCGTGATAATAGGCCAGCAATCTTGAGCATTCGGCTACCCGGCGAATGTGCTTGCCGGTCTCATCTGAGGTGCTCTCCATCAACTCGGTGAGCATGTAGATCATCTCAATCTGATTTTGCTCCAGCTCGGTCATTAACCTTCGCTGACTCATCTGCAGTTTGTTCTGCAGGTTCGTGTTGGTCTGTGCCAACAGTTGCTTGGCTTGATGCAATTCGGTGTGTGTTTTGATTCTGGCCAGTAACTCTTCAGCGTGAAAGGGCTTGGTAATGTAGTCCACTCCACCGCATTGAAAACCTTTACTCATCGAATCAATATCGGTTCGGGCTGTGACAAAGATAATGGGGATGTTTTGTAGTTTTGGTTCTGCTTTGATGCGTCGACAGACTTCATATCCGTCCATTTCAGGCATCATGATATCCAGCAGCACTAAATCGTATTTATTGACGCGCATCAGTGCCAGCGCTTCCTGACCCTTGGTGGCAAAAGATAGTTGATAGGGTTCTTCCTTGAGGAAGTTCATTGCCACTTGTATGTTGTCAGGCACATCATCGACGATCAGAATGTGTGCTTGTGTTGTCATCGTCAGTCCCTTTTTTATTGATTGCCTCTATGCAATAAGTCCATTCACAACAATCTATAGTACATCCAATCTAACAGTTGATTTAGTCATCTGTCCACGATTTTTGTTCACTCAAAACCCATATTAAATTCAATGGCTTATTGGGTGGTGCACCCAGGATGTATCGAGTTTTTGTATCATGCGATTATTTAAATGTGGAGTTCACAATGGCTCTTGAGCAAGCACCAGAGTGGCAACCTTGGCTGAACGGCGAGTTTGAGTTGCCTTACATGCAGGCGCTTAAACAATTTTTGCAGCAGCAAAAAGCGGCGCAGAAAATTATTTATCCACACTCCAAAAACTGGTTTCATGCTTTGGAAGCGACGCCTTTGTCTCAGGTGAAAGTGGTCATTCTTGGTCAGGACCCCTACCATCAACCGGGGCAGGCACATGGCTTATGTTTCTCAGTGTTGCCTGGCGTCAGACCGCCACCTTCCTTAGTTAACATCTACAAAGAATTGCAATCTGATCTGAACTTGCAGCCGGTGGCACATGGCTACTTGGAAAGCTGGGCCAGACAAGGGGTGTTATTGCTGAACGCGGTGCTAACTGTTGAACACGATCAGGCGAATGCTCATCAGGGGCAAGGCTGGGAAGCTTTTACAGACAGAGTGATTGATGTGATAAACGAGCAACGAGAGCACGTGGTGTTTATGCTCTGGGGCAGTTATGCACAAAAGAAAGGTGCACGCATCAACACCCGTAAACATCTGGTGCTGAAGGCGCCACATCCATCACCGTTATCTGCGCATCGCGGTTTTTTGGGCTGTCGACACTTTAGTCAGGCCAATGCTTATTTGGCACAACATGATCAGTCACCGGTGAATTGGCAACTACCAAATGAAATCAACAAGGCCTGACAGGGTCATTTATTGAATCAGCAATACCGCCATCACACAGGCTTGATACAATTCGCGCCATGATAAATTTCAATCAGCTGTCTTTGCGGCGCGGACCGCGTTTATTGTTTGAGGCCACCAATCTACTGCTCCACCCCGGTCAGCGGGTGGGCTTAACTGGTGCTAACGGTGTTGGCAAGTCCAGCCTGTTTTCCATGTTACGTGGTGAATTGCATGCCGACACCGGTGAGGTCAGTCTGCCGCCGGGCTGGACGATTGCCCATGTGGCACAGGAAACTCCGGCAGTCGATAGCAGTGCCCTGGATTATGTATTGCAGGGCGATGCCGAGCTGACCCGGTTGCTCGAGCAGTTGGCAATCGCTGAACAAAATGGCGATGGTCACAGGCAAAGCCAGTTGCATGATGCGCTGGCCTTGATTGATGGTTACAGCGCCCGCAGTCGAGCCGGCAAGTTGTTGCATGGTCTGGGCTTTACTGCCGAGCAGGAAAATCAACCGGTCAGCGCCTTTTCCGGCGGCTGGCGCATGCGCCTGAATCTGGCACAGGCGCTGATGTGTCGCAGTGACTTATTGTTGCTGGATGAGCCCACCAATCACCTTGATTTGGAAGCGGTCTATTGGCTTGAGGAATGGCTGCGCAGTTATCCCGGTACTTTGATGGTCATTTCACATGACCGTGACTTTCTTGATCGAGTGGTGACACATATCGCTCATATCGAACAGCAGCGCATCAAACTCTACACCGGCAATTACTCAGATTTTGAAATTGCCAGAGCCGAACATCTGGCCAATCAGCAGGCGGCGCATCAAAAGCAACAACGGGAAATTGCCCATATTCGCAACTTTGTCACTCGCTTTAAGGCTAAGGCAACCAAGGCAAGACAAGCACAGAGCCGGATCAAAGCACTGGAACGAATGGAGCTGATAGCGCCTGCTCATGTGGACTCACCGTTTCATTTTGAATTCATGCCTCCCAGTCGATTAACCAATCCGTTGATCACGTTGGAAAAAGCCAGCGTTGGCTATCAGACACCCTTGCTGGAAAATCTCAACCTGAATCTTGCGCCCGGTGACCGAATAGGTTTGCTTGGCCCGAATGGAGCCGGTAAATCGACGCTGATCAAGCTGATTGCCGGAGAGTTGCCAGCGCTGTCCGGTAAACGCAAGGAAGCTCGGGATATTCGCATTGGTTACTTTGCCCAGCATCAACTGGAACAGTTACGTTCAGAAGACAGCGCCCTGAAACATTTGCAGCGACTGGATCCAAAAGCGACAGAACAGGAATTACGCAACTTTCTGGGTGGTTTTGGCTTTGATGGCGACGATGCTATGAATCCGGTGGCGCCATTTTCAGGCGGCGAAAAAGCACGTCTGGTGTTGGCAATACTGGTTTACCAACGTCCAGCCCTATTGCTGCTTGATGAACCGACCAACCATCTTGATCTGGAAATGCGTTTGGCGTTAACACTGGCCTTGCAGGACTTTGAGGGCGCACTGGTTGTGGTCTCTCATGATCGGCATTTACTGCGAACCGTGACCGATGATTTATGGCTGGTGTCAGATGGCAAGGCCAGCCCGTTTGATGGTGATCTCGAAGATTATCGTCAATGGCGGCTGAGCAAGGATAAAAAAGACAATCAGCCGAGTAATGTCGCTGTTGCGGCCAGCAATAACAAAAAACTGGATCGTCAGGCTGCCGCTACTCAGCGACAAAAGTTACAGCCGCTGCGCAAGCAAGTCACCAGTGCCGAACAAAAGTTAGACAAATTGCATCAAGCTTTGTCAAAACTGGAACTTGAGCTGGTCGAGCCCGAACTGTATCAGGACGCTGGCAAGGATCAACTGAAACAACTCATCAAACAGCAGGCCGAACTTAAACAACAACTGGCAGAAGTCGAGCATAGCTGGCTTGAGGCCAGTGAGGCGATGGAACAGGCGCAGGCCCAACAGGAGTAATCATGGCATTACTGTCATTAAAACAAGTCACCGTCAGCTTTGGCGGTCCTAATCTGCTTAATCAGGTGGATTTGCAAATCGACGCCGGCGAGCGATTGTGTCTGGTGGGGCGCAACGGTGCCGGTAAGTCGACACTGATGAAACTGATTGCCGGTGAAATAAAGGCAGACAGCGGTGAAATCATCGGTCTGCAGGATGTCAAAGTCGCCCGGCTCGAGCAGGAAGTGCCGGTGGGCACGCATGGTTCGGTATTCGATGTAGTCGCCGGTGGCCTTGGCAATATCGCGCCGCTGCTGACGGAATATCATCACATTATTCAGCAGTTGCAGCATGACAGCAGCGATGCGCTGCTCAGCAAGCTGGAAAAAGCCCAGCACAAACTGGAAGCGGTCGATGGCTGGTCATTGGAGCAGCAGGTGGAAACTGTGATTTCCCGCCTGAGTCTGGATGCCGATGCCGAGTTCGACAGTCTGTCTGGCGGTATGAAACGCCGGGTCTTGTTGGCACAGGCCCTGGTTCGTCAGCCGGATATTTTATTGCTCGACGAGCCGACCAACCATCTGGACATTGCTTCCATCACCTGGCTGGAAGGCTTTTTGAAAAGCTATGGCGGTACATTGGTCTTCATCACCCATGACCGCAGCTTTTTACAGGCGCTGGCGACACGCATCGTGCAGCTGGATCGCGGTCAACTGACCAGTTTTCCGGGAGATTATCGAAACTATCTGCAAAAGCGTGAGGAAATGCTGGCGGTAGAGGCTGAGCAAAATGCCTTGTTTGATAAGAAGCTGGCTCAGGAAGAAGTCTGGATTCGTCAGGGCATTAAAGCCCGGCGAACTCGTAATGAAGGACGTGTTCGTGCCTTACAGCAACTCAGACGTGAACGCAGTCAGCGCCGTGAAGTACAAGGCAACGTCTCGATGCAGCTTCAGGAAGCGCAACGCAGCGGCAAACTGGTTGTTGAGGCTGACAATATCGGCCAGAGTTACGATGGCCGTCAGTTGTTCAAAAATTTTTCAACCCTGATTCAAAGGGGAGACCGCATCGGCATTATTGGTCCCAATGGTTGTGGCAAAAGCACCCTGTTGTCGATTTTGCTGGGTAAGTCCACGCCAGAGCATGGCAGCGTTCGTTTGGGTACCAATCTTGAAATCGCCTACTTTGACCAGCTTCGCAGTCAGCTTGATGAGGAAGCCAGTGTTGTTGATAACGTCGGTCAAGGGCGTGATTTTGTTGAAATCAATGGCAGTCGCAAACACATTATCGGTTATTTGCAGGACTTTCTGTTCACACCAGACAGGGCCCGCACCCCCGTCAAAGCCTTATCCGGTGGTGAACGCAACCGTTTATTACTGGCGAAGTTATTCACTCAGCCGGCCAACTTGCTGGTGCTGGATGAGCCAACCAATGATCTGGATGCCGAAACGCTGGATTTACTGGAGGAGTTGCTCGATGGCTTTGGCGGCACCTTATTGCTGGTCAGCCATGATCGTAGTTTTCTGAATAATGTGGTCACCAGCTGCATGGTGTTTGATGATGATGGTCAATTGCGTGAATACGTTGGCGGGTATGATGACTGGCTGCAACAGCGCAAAGCCGAGCAGCAGGATAAACCGGCCAAAAAACTGGCTAGTAGCGCGGCTGCAAGTAAAACGCCGGTCAAGAAGAAATCATCGCTGACCTATCAGCAACAACTGGATTTAAAGGCCTTACCTGAAAAAATTGAACAACTGGAGCAGCAACAAGCGGCTTTGACCGAACAAATGGTGCAGCCAGATTTTTACCAGCAATCAGCCGATAAAATTCAACTGACGCAGACGCAGCTGGATGAAGTTAATGCAACGCTGGAAGCCTGCTATGCACAATGGATGGAGCTTGAGACATTACAAGAACAGTAAGCCTGAAAGTGAACAACGGAGCCCGCGTCACAAGCTCCGTTGCTGTGAGTTGATTATTCGTCTAGTAAAGCGTCCCGAGTGTCTTCACGCAGGCGTGGCAGAATCCACATTTCATACATTGAGACCACCCACATAAAGACAAACGACAGCGCCATTGCAGTACCACCCAGCATCACCAGCCAGGCGAAGTTGGGATTGAGCCGGGTCAGCCACCAGGCGGAAATATCAATCAGCAAAAACACATAAGGCATTACGATGACTGTGGCCTTGAGTTTACGGGGCACCCCAGAAGCGAGACTAAAGATCAAGCCAACAAACATAAAGATAAAAGCGATGCCAAACAAGTGAATGTGAGAGACCCGGGCCAGTGTATGGATGGTTGCGCCGGTGTCAATTTCAGCAGTTTTTTGCAGATTGGCCAGGTTTGTAAAATCGGGGACAGGCATGCCGGAGGCAGCGTTGTGGCAGGCAATACATTTGTTGTCGACAATTTCATCAATGCCCAAGTCAAAGTACAACTCAGCATCCGCCCCCTGATGGACCCACTCGATGATTTGTGCGCGCTCTTCATCGCTGGCCATAGGCTTCATGGAACCATGGAGTTTGTTTTCCAGCAGCGAACCGCTACGATTGCCATAGTAGCTGTAGACAATATCGTCAATTGACAAGCCCCACTCGCCGTCAGCCATTCCATGAGTCAGCTGAATTTGAACCAGCGCCATCAGATAGCCAACTGCAACCACAGTCAGATAGCCGGTAAACAGAGCTTTTAGCGCCAGACCCTGACTGCTGAGATTGAGGTAATGCTGCTTTGCCATAACAAATTCCTTGATTTAGGCCTACAAATTGTATTGTTTTTACCGTAGCCTGCTCAATCCAGCAAGCATAAAGTGGTCCCACCTCTAGCGATTACCAAATACTTGTTGAAGTAGCTCGGTTGTTCTCGCCGCAGGATTATCGCGTATTTTTTTCTCTTCTGCAGCGATCATCAGGAACAAACCGTCCAATGCCTTGCCAGTAACATAATCAGGCAGGTCAACGTTTAGGTTCTGGCCTACTACCGGCACAGCAGATACCTGACGATTCAGGTCGTTGTAATATCGGGTGCTACCAACACTATCAAGAGAATTACTGATGGTCGGACGAAACATATCCGTCAGTTGATCTCGGGTTTTACGCTGAAAAAACTCGGTGGCGGCATTGTCGCCTCCTTCAAGAATGCCTCTGGCATCTTCAATTGTCATATTGCGTATGGCGTCCATCATAATAGCAGTGGCTTGTGGTGCTGCCTGCTCTGCTGCACGGTTCATGCTGTTTTCGAAATTGTCTGCCAGTTGTCCCAAGCCCAACTGTCGCATCAACCTGCCGGCTTGTTGAACTTGGGTAGGTAATGGGATGCGAATATTGGCGTTGTTCAGGTAGCCGCCGGGCTGACTGACTTCGGCAACGGCTCTCTCTGTGCCGATCTCAAGTGCTTGCTTTAGCCCCGAAATAAGTGTTGCCGTATCGGTACTGCCAGCAGACTCCTGTCCCAACAGAATCCGGGTAGATTGATTAAGGTTGTCTAACAGGCCACCCCAACCACCGGCAACGCTAGTTGCAGAAAAAAATGTCAGGCAAACTGACAGCAAAATTACGGGGGTGTTTTTAAGTATCGGCATTTGCGTTCCCGGTCAGGAAAGGTCGGTCAGTTGTATTGTGCGCTTGGAGTCACTCAAGTCAAGAGGCTTGTTGATGGCTCTGTGTGTGATTATCGAGGATTTTCGGCAACAAGATATCCTTCGCAGTGCGAAAGACATTTCGCCAGCGGGTTATGATGATCTGAACCTGCTGGCTACACAAAACAAAAAAGCCGGTTAAAGTGGTTGTCTACTTTTTAACCGGCTTTCGATAATCTCTGGGTGTGGGTAAGGACTTATCAGGTAGGAACAACGTTTTCGGCCTGAGGACCTTTTTGCCCTTGTGTCACTTCCATGGTGACGGTTTGACCTTCCTTGAGTGTTCTGAATCCATCAGCTTTAATCGCACTGTGGTGTACAAATACATCGGGCCCATCAGCACGTTCGATAAATCCGAATCCTTTTGCATCATTGAACCATTTAACGGTTCCAGTCACTTGCTCTGCCATATCAACCTCAATCTTTTGGTACATTGCCGCTTGTTTTCAACCGGCCCATCGGTGCTTCATATGAAGCAGATCGCATTGTATGCGCAAAACAGGTCGATTCGTCCAGTGTTTTTTAGCAGGGTTGATGAATTTGACTAAAGCTATTGTGGAACAAAATCCGCAGGTGGGGCTGAGCCATCACCGAAAAAGAATTTCTCCAACTCAGTTTTCAGAAACTGTTGTGATTTGGGATCAGCGAGTGACAGGCGATATTCATTAATCAGCATGGTTTGCTGGCCCATCCACATTTGCCAGGCTTCTTTTGAAACCGACTCATAAAGCTTTTTACCCAAATCTCCAGGGTAGGGAGGAAAATCCAGGCCTTCCGCCTGTTTGTCCAGTTTGATGCAGTGAATCATTCTTGCCATGAATGGCGTCCTCCGATGAATGTTTAAAGTTGCCTTACCAGTGCCTTAACAGGTGCAGGCAAGGCGAGTTTTTCAATATCATTTATTTTAACCCAGATACGATCAGGCTTGTCCGCAATTACAGCTAAAGCATTATCAAGCGTCATTTTGAAAGGCTGTATATTCAGCTTGAAATGGGTAAAAGTGTGTTGAAATGCAGCAAGTATATGCGCGTCAGTGACGGGAATTTCCAGACGATGACAAACAGTTTCCAGCTCAGCATCTGTGAATTCAGGGAAGCACCACAATCCCCCCCATATACCCATCGCAGGTCTTTTCAGCAGTAGAATTTCCTGATGTTTATTTTCAACTACCAACCATTGCACCTGTTTGACCGGCACAGTTTTTTTCGGACGAGGTCGTGGATAGTCTGAGACATTGTTCTGAGCATAAGCCGCGCAATGTGATTGAAGAGGACAATTTTGGCAGTCAGGTCGTGAGCGTGAACATAAGGTTGCGCCCAGATCCATCTGCGCCTGCGTGTATTTTGCAAAGTCCTTGTCAGGTAGCAAGGCTTCTGCCCATTGCCACAGTTGCTTCTCAACCTGTGGTTTTCCTGGCCACTCTCTAACGGCATAAAACCGACTGAGTACTCGTTTGACGTTGCCATCCAGAATGGCATGCCGCTGATGAAATGCCAGTGCCATGATGGCGCCAGCGGTTGAGCGTCCGATACCGGGTAGCATTTGAAGCTGTTCAATATTTGCAGGAAGCTTGCCGCCTAGCTGGTGGTGAATGATATTGGCGCTTTTGTGCAGATTTCTGCCTCGCGCGTAATAGCCGAGGCCAGCCCAGTAAGATAAAACCTCATCTAGGTTTGCTGTCGCCAGAGCAGCAATGTCCGGAAACTTCTGCATAAAACGTTGATAGTAGGGAATCACAGTGCTGACCTGCGTTTGTTGCAGCATGATTTCTGATACCCAGACGCGATAGGGGTTGACCGACTGTTGCCATGGCAGATCCTTACGGCCATGTTTTTCATACCAGCCGAGCAGGGCCTCACTGAAATTAAATGTTGTCATCATGAAAATAGCCTGCACTCCGGAGAGTGCAGGCTATGCTTGTTTATCAGTGAATTAAAACAGACGACGTAAACGGTTTTGCAGCTCATCTTTGAGTTGATCTTCAGGAGATTTTGCAGGCTCTGCTTCTTTATCCTCAGTGGCTGTGTCTGATTCAGACGCTTCTTCAGCAGGAGCATCATCATTGGATTTGGGCGCCAGTGCACCACCCAGAAGACCACCAAGGCCTTCACCGACTTTGTCACCGAGACGATCCTGAATTTGTTCTGCGGCGCGACCACGCAGTTCTTCCGTGGCTCTGTCGCGAAGCAAGCCAGCGAGATCGACCGATGGTCTCGGGTTATCAAAACTGCCGGTGATTCTGACTGGAATGGTCAGTCCACGCAGATCAGTAATTTCACGACCACCTTGACCCTCAAGTGAACCAACCACGGCGACTCGGAGTGCATAGTCTATGCTTTCTTGAGGCAAGTCCACATTACCGGCACCAGTTACACGTAATAGCGGCGACATCAAGCTGAAATCCTGATTGTCGATAACACCATTTCGAGCGGTGAAACTGCCGCCGAGGCTACTAAAGTCAGTTTGAACAGGTTCATCAGATTCTGGCAAAGACTGGCCACTAATGGCTGCTCTGGCACGGCGAATAGCATCGGCAAGGTTAACGCCTTTGAGTGCGCCGTCAGTAAATGAGAAGTCTCCCGAACCGCTCAAAGTTTGCTTGATGGTGTCGGGATTGTTGCCACTTGCTGTCAGTTTGGCACTGGCATTGACGGTGCCGCTGATTTTGCTGTCACCGGTCAGATCATCCAGTAAGGGGCCTGCCTGAACGCCTTGCAGTTTTTCATCCATGCTCAGCTTCATCACATCATTGCGAGCATCTATCACTACATTGCCCTGATATTGACCCTGATACATTTCGGCTCTAAGGGGAGATAACTTTACCATTCCATCCTCTGCGTCGAGTGTCAGCAGAATGTTTTGACTGTGTACGCCACTGATTTTTAGCTTGCCGATCTCGATTTTGCCTTTGGCGTTGAGTTCACGAATCGCATCAAGTGGCAGGTCTTCTGGTTCAGCCGAGGAGGCGGTTGAGCCACTTGGGCTAGTCGGTTTTTCATCTTCTGATGGCGGTGGCAGATAGCGGTCTGCATCAATTTCATCCAGTTTCAGATCAAATCTGAGTGCAGGCTTATCAAAATTACGCACAGAAAACTGCCCGGCAAGTGTGCTTTGGTCGAGTTTGATGTTGAGATCTGTCAACGCAATGTGCTCATTGGAACCACTGACTTTGGTGCGCAGTTCGAATAGCTCCAGCGTTGAGGTGTCTGCCATTTCTGGCAGTTCGATTTGCAGGTCGCGAGTGAGCGAACGCAGGTTGAAAGGGTTGATATGCAGATCAGCATTGAATGAGGGTGTTTCAGACAGAATATCACTGGCATTCAGTTGTGCTTGAATCAGCAAATCCTGAAGTTGTAATACCAGATCTGCCACATTCAGAGTCTGCTTTTCCAGATCAACAGTCGCTGAAGTGGTTAATTTCAACTCTGCCTTGCCTCCTGGCATGTCTGGGTCAGTGATGGTCGCAGCGAGCTGCAGATTGTCCAGTTGGGTCTGCTGTTTGGCCGGATCAGAAGCAACCTGGGCCGAAAGCTGCGCCACAATCTTTTGTTTGTCCTTGCTGGCTTCAAGATTCAGACCAAGCTGTGGAATCGCAACAGACTGACTGGCTAGATCTGCACTGACATCACCACTTAGTTGAATTTTAGCATCGGTGAACAGTGGTTCTGGAATGCCACGACTGTTGGCACTTGCATAGAGTTTGAAGTCTGAAATATTGGCTTTTTCATTGCCGAGATCAGCCAGCAAGTGACCATTCAGAATGACTTCTGCTTCGGAAAATATCGCGTCAGGGCCTTCGCCGTTCAGCTGACTTTTCAGAGCAAGGTCACGAATGTTGATGATCTGTTTCTGCATGTCAGCATGTACATCACCCCGGAGGTTGAAGCTGAGTTGTGCGACAGGCAGTTCTCTGGATTGAGCAACGGTTGTGAACTTCAGATTGTTGAGCGCGTACTGTTGATTTTCAAGATCCAGCATCAGATCCGTATCCAGCGTGATATGCGCTCTTGCTTCTGGTTGTGCGCTGATAAGATCAAAAGCCGCTTTGACAGAGGTTGGTTTGCCAGGCACAAGCGGATCGGTTGTCAGATTCATGTTGCGAAGCTGAAATTGTTCGTCCTTGCTGTCATCAGACCACAAAATATTGGCATTGGTCAGTCGTACGCCGGCAA
Organism: Methylophaga sp.; assembly: GCA_020831825.1. Classification (GTDB taxonomy): domain Bacteria; phylum Pseudomonadota; class Gammaproteobacteria; order Nitrosococcales; family Methylophagaceae; genus Methylophaga. The sequence goes on from JAFIFW010000019.1 coordinate 91,699, forward strand.
TGCTGATGGCTGTGAGCGCAGGTGAGCTTTCAACATCCTTTGCTGTATCTGCACTGCTGGGAGCAGATTCGGTACCTGTTAGATCATCCCAGTTGGTGACGCCAGCTTCGTTAGTTTCAAGATTGAGGACTAGACCGTCCAGCACAATGGTGTCGACTTCCAGTTCTTTTCTAAGCAGCGGCATCAATTTGATGCGAATCTCGGCGGCTTCAACCTGCGCAAAATGATCGGCTTTGAAACCACTGGCATTGCTCAGTGATGTGGGTCCAAGTTCCAAGGCTATCCACGGAAAAACCGACAGACCAATATCGCCCTGAAGTGTCAGCGTCCGGCCAGTGACTCGTTCTACCTGCTGAGATATCTGATCTTTGTAGTCATTGGGGTCAATAATGAATGGCAATGCAACCAGGGCTGCAATAACCAATACCAGAAAGGCGACGATCAGCTTGATCAATATCCGCATGGTAATCCTGTCCTGAAGTTTCCGTGAGTGAAGCGATAATAAGTCAAAACGTATGACATCTCAAAACTGTTATTCACGCCTCAATGGCAAATCGCTCATCATAGCCGGTGCAAAAGTTTATTTATTGCGCTGTTGTTGATGAGTCAGCTCAAGCTGTGCCTCAGTGAAATGTGTGTTTTGCCTTGCGGCGGCCAATGAACTGGTCGTAATCAAGGGTGCTGGCAACTGTCTTGGCCATGGTTATTACCTCATGGTGATTCTCGAGGTCGATAACGGTTAAGGATTTATTTGTCAGATATATCCCTTTGGCAGTAAACAAGTTGGCGTTCAACGCAGTGTCTTTTTCAACAACTTCGATCAGGGGATGGTGACGTTCATGATTGCAGACACAAAATCTTGGCACCGGTGTGCCCGTGATGAGTTCGAGACCCAGAGATGTTTTTCCGCCAGGTTGCGTCTGTAACCAGCGGGTGACTGCTAGTTGGCAATCGTTTTTTAAATTTACAACAGCCACGAGGGTGCCGGGCTGCATCATGTTGTTCAAATCACCATCAAAACTGACCAACATGCCGCCTGAGCCATGATTCAGAAGCTTCCATTGCTGGTCCAGAGTGTTGGGTTGCAACAGATATTGGTGAATATCTGCAAGACCAGTTATCAAGCCGATATTTTCTGGCGGGATTTGGGGGTGCCGATGATATTTACGCTCGTAATTACCTTCGATTCGTGGCCTTACCTCGTATAGAAGCTGTTTGTCCACCGGGCTCATCGCCGTGTCTTCCAGAAGTGTTTTCAGACTGCTGGTCACGCGAGATGTCAAAAAGTGCCTGGTATTCGGCAGATAGAGTTGATCCGCACTGATGCGTGACATTGCCGTGGGTGCCTCATGACTGCTGCAATCCAGGCAAAAGTGGCCTGTCAGCAAGAAAGCGTTTTTAACAGTCAGATCCTGAGAACTGAACAGTCCTGTCTCAACCTGGGCCGCGAATGGCTCAAGCAAACGATACAATCTGAAGGCTTCAAATCGATTAAGGCTGTATGGATCGCATATCAACAGCAGCATTAAAAGCGAATGAATACTGTGAAAGTTATTCGACTGTATGTCAGTGCTGATGCGAACATCTCTGCCTAGACAGCCCGCATATTCGAGATACAGCCAGATTTGATGGCACTGCCTTACCTTGTGTGCCGGCGTTGGGCGATAGTGATGACATGAGTACAGACAGCTCAAACTGTTTGCCTCACAAATTCGGTTCAGGCAAAACAGCAAGCGGCGGTCTGTTTCAGGAAAGTAACCTGCGTCAATATCTGCCTGAGCAATCAACTGGTAGCTAAGGCTTAACTCATCAAGCAAGCCCAGCATTCGGTTAATGGTTTTTAGATGATCGCTGTTCAGCGAAAAATCTCTTTTAACTGCGGCGATATCACGCTCGAAGAGGGTGTCTGTAATGGCCTGCCGATAAATTTCGTTTATCTGCAGCCGCCTGGCTGGTTTTATCAGCGTTCTGTTGGTCGCACGCAGATTGCTTGATAAGGAGTTTATCTTTTGTGCTGAATCACCGCTTAGCTCTGAAGTCCAGCGTCGTAGTTTTTCCGGATCGAGTAGTGCAGAGGACTGTGTGTCGAATTGAACCGTAATATCAAGATTCAGATCCGGTCGTTTTGACTCGGGGCGAAATCGCCGAATCAGTTGTTTTGACAGCCGCATTAACCAAGAGGCATCTGCAGTTTCTGTTGAGTCTTCAGTAACAGAAACATTGGAGTGACGCTGTTCAAGTTGTTGCGAAATAAAGTTGAGAATATTGGCCAGATCACTTGCGCGCAGCGGTCGTTTTAAAATGACATCAACCGCGCGATGCGTTTTTCGCTGATGACTGAAAGCGGCTGTAAGTTGTTTGCCTCGCGCTTGCCATGCAAGCTCGGCAAGCTCATTGTCAAAATTGTAGATAGCAAAATCGAAGTGCTGGTCAGTCACCATCTGCCATGACTGTTCCAATTGGTCAGCGGCAAGGCGCAGCAGCGATTTAAGCATAATTTCTTCGCCATCACTCAGGCCAAAGGCTCTGATGCGATAAGCTTTCACTGGAGGACATCCTTGTCGTCAGCAGTTATTTGACGAATTCTGACAGTTTTGATGGCGTTGTCAGCCGTCTGTACTACTTCGATAATGTAATTGTTGATTCGCAGGCTAACGCCTGGATCAGGAATACTTTCAAGATATTCCAACACCAGGCCATTAATGGTTTTCGGGCCCTCAGTTGGTAAGTTCCAGTTATTATTTCTGTTCAATTCACGGATGTTGGCGGTGCCGTTGACCAGATAACTGCCATCTTCCTGAGGGTGGATATCCTTGTCATCATCGATGATATTGGCGGTAAACTCACCGACAATCTCCTGAAAGATATCCTCAAGCGTAATCAGTCCTATTAGATCGCCGTATTCATCGACCACCAGGCCAGTGCGTCTTCGGTTGCGCTGAAACTGGATCAATTGAGTGTTGAGTGGTGTGCCTTCCGGAACGAAATAGGCTGATTTGACTATATGGCGAAAGCTCTCCGGGGTTAGGTTGTCCTGGGTTATCAGATTGAGCGCTTTGCGGACATGGAGGATGCCTACGATGTTATCCATACTGTCTGCGTAGATAGGTAGCCTTGTATGGCCACAATGTGACAGCTGCTTGATGATCTCAGGAAATGGTGAATTAATATCAATGCCTTCAATTTCGGTCCGTGGCACCATAGCATCATCGACCGTGATTTGTTCGAGATCGAGAATGCTCATCAGCATGTCTTTGTGGCGACTGGGAATCATGCTGCCAGCCTCCATCAGTGCGACACGCAACTCCTCGGTATTGATTGCTGATGAGGCCACATCTTCTGGGGATACTCCCAACAGGCGCAGCATTCGGTTCGTGATGCTGTTAATCGACCAAACCAGTGGGTGAAGCACAATCTGTAGTGGTTTCAGTATGAATCCGGCAGGAAAAGCCACTCGTTCAGGATGCAGCGCGGCCAGTGTTTTCGGCGTGACTTCGGCAAATAGCAAAATGATGATGGTCAAGGCGAAGGTGGCAAAGACGATGCCATTTTCACCCATCAATCTGATGCCGATCACTGTGGCGATGGCTGAGGCAAAAATATTGACAAAGTTGTTACCGAGTAGAATCAGACCAATCAGCCGATCCGGCCTGGCCAGCAGTTCACTGGCGATAATGGCGCCGCGAACTCCTTCCTGTTCCAGATGGCGCAAGCGATAGCGATTTAGAGCCATCAGAGCCGTTTCTGAACTGGAGAAAAAGGCTGATAGCAATAACAGCCCAAACAACAACAGAAACAGTGCCAGTAACGAGATATCCTCAAGCATGGTTATTGACCCAGAATAAACTCCAGTACCAGCTTGCTGCCAACAAAGGCCAGCAGCAAAAAGCTAAAACCTGCCAAGGTCCAGCGAACGGCTGTTGTACTGCGCCAGCCGTGCTTGTGTCTGCCCCACATCAATGCCGCAAATACGCACCAGGCAATGATTGACAGAAGCGTTTTGTGGGCAAGTTTTTGACGGAAAATATCTTCAACAAACATCAAGCCAGTGACCAGACCCAACGACAATAATACGAAGCCTGCGGTAAGCAGCTGAAACAGTCCTGACTCCATTGTTTGCAGCGGCGGTAACTTTCGAATCAGGCCGCCTGCGTCACGCCGACGCAAATGTTTTTCCTGTATGGCCAATACAATTGCCTGAATAGCGGCCAGTGTGAAAAGACTGTATGCCGCAACAGAGAGCAAGACATGCCACTCAACAGCAGGATTGCGCATAATTCCATTTGCCGCGGCAGGGACTTCAACCCTGAGCATTAAGATCAGTGCTACCAGGGGGTAAACGATAATGCCCGGATGCGCCGATTGCATTCTGGTGCCGATGATCGCGACCAGCAGCGCCATCAGCCATGCAGCGATCGACAAGCTGTTCATCAAGCCCAGTTGCCAGCCAGCATCAACACGGACAGAAAAGAAAATGTCTGTTGCGTGAAACAACAGGGCCAGCACTGTCATGATGCCTACTGGCAAGGCCAAGCTTGCCGGTTGACTGTCCGGTCGCACAAAACCGCGAATCAGAATTGCACTGCAACCCAGGTAAAGCAGGAACGCCAGCGCATTGGCAATTGCCATATCTAAAAGGTCCTTATCTGTTCTTTATGCTGTTTTGATTCTTCATGATAAACGAACTGGTCGGGAGCTGAACACTATATCGGTTATAATCTACTCATGACAAAATGCTGTTTCAGCTTCCACTAACCAGAACTTGAGTGAAAATATGTTTGAGAGTCTAAGCGACAGACTGTCCGTTACGCTGAAAAAACTGCGTGGTCAGGGCCGAATTACCGAAGATAACGTTAAAGAAACTCTGCGTGAAGTTCGCATGGCGCTTTTGGAAGCTGACGTTGCCTTGCCGGTGGTGCGTGAGTTTGTCGACAAGGTCAGAGAAAAAGCGCTTGGGCAGGAAGTGATGCGTAGTCTGACGCCTGGGCAGGCGCTGGTCAAAATCGTCAATGACGAGCTGGTCGCTATCATGGGTCAGGCTAATGCTGAGTTGGATTTAAGCGTACAGCCACCCGCGGTGATATTGATGGCGGGTTTGCAAGGTGCGGGTAAAACCACCAGTGTTGGTAAACTGGCCCGCTGGCTAAAAGAGCGTCAACGCAAGTCTGTCATGGTTGCCAGCACAGACGTTTATCGACCTGCCGCTATCGATCAGTTGCAAACACTGGCCAACGAAGTCGAGGCAAAATTTTTCCCAAGCCAAACGGATCAGGATCCGGTGGCGATTGCTGAAGCTGCTGTTGCTCAAGCCAAGCGTGAATTTGTTGATGTATTGATTATCGATACTGCCGGTCGACTGCATGTCGATGATGACATGATGGTCGAAATTCAACGGATCCATGCGGCAATTAATCCGGTTGAAACCCTGTTTACCGTCGATAGCATGACCGGTCAGGATGCCGCCAATACTGCAAAAGCTTTTGATACTGCATTACCCCTGACTGGCGTGATCCTGACCAAGACTGATGGTGATGCACGAGGCGGAGCTGCACTGTCTATTCGTCATATCACCGGCAAACCCATAAAATTTCTCGGTGTTGGTGAAAAAAGCACCGCATTGGAGCCTTTCCATCCTGATCGACTGGCGTCACGAATTCTGGGCATGGGTGATGTGTTGTCGCTGGTTGAAGAAGCTCAGCGACAAATGGATGTTGACTCGGCACAAAAGCTGGCTGGCAAGCTGAAAACAGGTAAGGGTTTTGATCTGGATGATTTCCGTGATCAGCTTCGGCAAATGAGCAAAATGGGTGGTATCAGCTCCATGCTGGATAAACTCCCGGGCATGGGCAATATTCCTGATGCGGTTAAACAGCAGGCCAATGATAAGGAGTTAGTGAAGCTGGAAGCGATTATCAACTCGATGACACCCAAAGAACGTAAAAAGCCGGAGATAATTAAAGGATCGCGCAAAAAGCGCATTGCGGCAGGCTCCGGGACACAAATTCAGGATGTTAATCGTCTGCTCAAACAGTTCACCCAAATGCAAAAAATGATGAAAAAAATGGGCCAGAAGGGTGGCATGTCTAAGATGATGCGTGCCATGGGAGGTCGATTCCCGGGTAGCGGTGGTATGCCTTTCTGAATGTTGAGTGATTTGTGTCTTTGCAAACCCTCGATATGTGCGTAGAATACGTCTGTTTTTCGATCCAGTTTTTCAGCGGACTATACTCATGGTAACAATCAGATTGACTCGCAGTGGCGCGAAAAAACGCCCTTTCTACGGTATCGTGGTAACTGACTCACGCAGCAAGCGTGATGGTCGTTACATCGAGCGTATTGGTTTCTTTAACCCGGTTGCTCGCGGCCAGGAAGAAGAATTGCGTTTGGACTTGGAGCGCGCAGCTCACTGGATTGGCCAAGGCGCACAAACAACAGAACGTGTTGCCCAGCTGATCAAAAAAGCACAAAAAGCCGCTTAATTTTTCAAAGCGGATACCGGTGATGACCGAGGAATTCCTTCCTGTTGGCAAAATATCCGGTGCTTTTGGTGTCAAGGGCTGGGTGAAGGTTTTTTCCTTTACCGAACCTCGCACCAATATTCTTGAATACTCACCCTTATTCATCAACACACAGGGTGAGTGGAAAGAAGTTGAAGTGATTGGTGGAAAAGCCCAGGGCAAGGGCGTAATCATGGGTTTCAAAAATGTCACTGACAGAAACCAGACCTTGCCTTTAATCGGCGCTGAGCTTGCAATAAGAAAGTCGCAGCTGGCCCCGGCAGAAGATGACGAATATTACTGGACTGACTTGATTGGTCTTCAGGTCGTTGATGAGCAACAGCAGGCGCTGGGACTTGTCGACAGCCTGCTGGAGACCGGCGCAAATGATGTGTTGGTTGTTAAAACAGTCCACGGGGAAGAAATACTGATCCCATTTGTGCTGGATGTGATTGTCAAATCGGTAGATATCGACAACAAACGCATCCTGGTGGGCTGGCAAACCGATTACTAGGAGGGCAGTGAATGCACCTTGGGGTGATATCACTGTTCCCCGAAATGTACCGGGCCGTTGCTGATTACGGCGTAACCGGGCGGGCTGTCAGTCAAGGGAGATTAATGCTGGATTTCTGGAACCCCAGAGATTTTGCGAAGGATAAACATCGCACTGTCGATGACCGGCCTTATGGTGGTGGTCCCGGCATGGTGATGAAAGTTGAACCGTTGCAGGCTGCGATTAACGCGGCCAAACAACAACTGGGCAGTGACACAAAAGTTATTTACCTGTCGCCACAAGGGCAGGTGCTGGATCAGCAGTCACTGGTCACGATGTCAGAGAGGCAATCAATGATTATGATTGCGGGTCGCTATGAAGGCATCGACGAACGCTTGATAGCGTCACAGATTGATGAGGAGTGGTCGATAGGCGATTACGTTCTCAGTGGTGGTGAACTGGCCTCGATGGTGTTGATTGATGGGGTTGCCAGGTTACTGCCAGGGGTTTTGGGTGATGAAGAGTCTGCACAACAGGATTCGTTCATGAATGGTTTACTTGACCATCCGCACTACACCCGGCCCGAGCAGTTGGACAACCAGGCGGTGCCATCAGTGCTGCTCGGTGGAGATCATGAGGCAATACGCAAGTGGCGTCTCAAACAGTCATTAGGACGAACATGGTTAAGGCGACCTGATTTGCTGGCAATGAAGACATTGTCTGACGAACAGACGGCTTTATTAGAAGAATTTATTGCCGAGCACGGGCAGGATTAGTTGGGAGTTTTGAACAATGAGCAATATTATCGAACAGCTGAATGCTGAACAATTGAGAAAGGATATCCCCGAGTTTGCTGCCGGTGATACCGTGGTAGTTAAAGTTCGCATCAAAGAAGGTGAGCGCGAGCGTGAACAGGCGTTTGAAGGTGTTGTGATTGCTAAGCGCAATCGTGGTCTTCACTCGGCATTTACCGTTCGTAAGATTTCAAGTGGTGTTGGCGTAGAGCGTGTATTCCAAACTCACAGCCCAACCATCGCCAGTGTTGAAGTGAAACGTCGTGGTGATGTTCGTCGCGCCAAGCTTTACTACCTGCGTGACTTGACTGGTAAAGCTGCACGTATCAAAGAAAAATTGTAAGTGTCTCGGGCATGTTGCCCGGCATGATAAATTGGAAGGCAGTGCTGCGCGAGCGGCACTGCCTTTTTGTTTGTGATGCAGGATCATTCAAATGAGTCGTGGCGATCAATCCAGTCAGGTAGCAGACATGCCGTTTCATCTGCGGGCATTTCTGGATAGCTTGTGGCTGGAAGCAGGCTTGAGTCAAAACACAATTGAAGCCTATCAGAGAGATTTACTGGCTTTTGCCGCTTGGTTGAGTAAGAGCGATGTAGATTTGAGTGCAGCCACTGCAGACGATATTCGTCGATATCAGGCACTTCGAATGCGTGAAGGTCGAAAAGTACGCAGTGAGGCCCGTTTGTTGTCCTCGTTGAGGCGTTTTTATCGTTACCTTTGTCGTGAATCTGTCAGAGACAGTGATCCCACGGCACTTCTCGAGAGCCCGAGACTTGGCAAGCAATTGCCAGACAGTTTGTCAGAAGCCGAAGTTGAGGCGCTTCTGGAACAACCGGATGATCTGGATGTGCTGGGGCTGCGCGACCGTGCAATGCTAGAACTGCTCTATGCCACCGGCCTTCGCGTCAGTGAGCTGGTTGGTTTGACGTATGAGCAACTGAATATGCGTCAGGGCGTCATTCGTTGTGTCGGCAAAGGCAATAAGGAACGACTGGTGCCCATTGGTGAAACGGCGCTGGATTGGCTGCAACGCTATTTGTTGGAGAGTCGTCCGGTGTTGTTGTATGGTCAGGCAAATGATGATTTGTTCCCGACGCGACGCGGTAAAGCGATGACTCGTCAGGCCTTTTGGTATTTAATCAAGCGTTATGCTGAGGCTGCGGATATTAAAAAAGCACTGTCACCACATACATTAAGACATGCCTTTGCCACACATTTGCTCAATCACGGTGCCGATTTGCGCGTGGTGCAGCTGCTGCTTGGTCATGCAGATTTATCGACCACACAGATATATACCCATATTGCTCGAGCCCGGCTTAAGGAAATGCATGGACAGCATCATCCGCGTGGCTGACAAGGGGCAGCCCGGAGATGAAGAACAACATACAAAAATGATGAGGAGAGCACATGCCTGCTTTTGATATTGTGTCTGAAATTGATAAACACGAGTTAAGTAATGCGGTGGATCAAACCAATCGAGAGTTGGCCAATCGCTTTGATTTTCGCGGAACTGATGCCAAAGTCACACAGTCTGACAAGGTGCTGACGCTGGTCGCAGACAGTGATTTCCAGTTGGAACAGCTTCAGGACATTTTGAGAATGAAAATGGCCAAACGCGGTATCGATACCAGTTGCCTTGAAGTTAAAGATTCGATTGGTCATGGCAAGATGCGCAAGCAAGACATCATCGCCAGAGAAGGTATCGACAAGGATTTGTCACGCAAGATTGTTAAAGTGATTAAAGAAAGCAAAATAAAGGTACAGGCAGCTGTTCAGGGTGAAAGTGTCAGAGTAACCGGTAAAAAGCGTGACGATCTTCAGGCTGTTATGGCTTTGCTACGGGGCAATGACTCGCTCGAAATGCCACTACAATTCAATAACTTCAGAGATTAGGATCTACATGTTCAAATTATTTATGGCTTTCGTACTGGCATCGGTCAGCATGACATCGGTGTATGCTTCTGATGCCGAAAAAATCGAAGCACGCTTACTGCAAATTATTCCTGATCTCAAAATTGACGGCCTGCAGCAGCTGGGAGATAGCGGACTCTATGAGGGTGTTATCAATGGCCAAGTCATCTATGTCACCCGCGATGGCCGATATTTAATGGAAGGCAAGGTTATTGATCTGGAAAGTCGTACCGATGTAACCGAGCTGCGCAGGGCTGAAGTTCGCAGAGACACATTGGCCGCTGTGGATGAGGCTTCCATGATAAGTTTCTTGCCGGAAAAACAGGCTGTCTATACGTTGACCGTATTCACAGATATCGCCTGTGGTTATTGCCGTATTCTGCATGCCCAGATGGCTGAATATCATGCACAGGGTATCGCCATTCGTTACATGGCTTATCCACGCGGCGGTGTCAGTTCAGATGCTTATCAGAAACTGGTCAATGTCTGGTGTGCCAAAGACCAGCACCAGGCCATGACCGATGCCAAGGCCGAGTTGGAGTTGCCTGAATTACAATGTACAAACTCGGTCGCGACTCACTTTGCCATAGGCAACCAGCTGGGCGTTGGCGGTACACCGGCAATGTTTCTGGAAAATGGACGAATGCTGCCAGGCTACGTTCCGCCAAAACGTTTGAGAGCGGTGCTGGATGAAATGTCAAAGGCTGGACAGATCTAGATCGGTTTGCTCATCCGGTAAGCGACTGTCGACCAGCTGAAACTGGTCATCATCAACGCAAAGATAACTCGGACTGTTATGCCAGTCACCGAGCACAATCCGATATTTTTCTGACTTGGTGTCAGCAACAGAATGAATGGCCGGACGATGCGTGTGGCCATGAATCAGAACCTGCACGCCATGCTGTTGCATGACCGAAGCTACCTCTGTCTGGTTTACATCCATAATCATTGCCGATTTGAATGTTTTTTGTTCACGGCTACGGGCTTTGATCTTATCCGAAATCGACTGTCGCCAGCTAAGTGGCAAATGCAGAAAACACCATTGCAGAAAGCTGTTACGGACCACTTTTCGGTAGCGTTGGTATTGCACATCATCAATGCATAGACTGTCTCCATGCATTAGCAATATGCGATGACGACCAAGCTCGACAAGGGTCGGATCTGGTAACAGCTCAGCGCCGGCCATTTCAGCAAATCGCTCGCCCAGCATAAAGTCACGATTACCTACCATCAGGTAAATGTGAACATCGCTTTGATTGAGTTGGCGCAGCGCATTGATGAATGGCTCATAGGCAGCTTCAATCAAATCATCACCCAGCCAGGTGTTAAACAGGTCGCCCAAAATATACAGCGCATCGGCATCGTGATGATTCGCCAAAAAATCTGTTGCCAGACGGATCAGTTCCGGCTGTGATGGATCGAGGTGCAGATCAGATATGAATAATGTTTTCATAGTTGGCTGTTGTTGATCTGTCATAGCCGCCAGTGCAGGCGGCTATGAATAGATCAACAGGTAATGGCTTTAAGGAAGCATCACGGCCTTTTGAATGACTACGTTTTCGGCCGGTACATCCTGGTGAGGCCCACGCATGGTGGTAGCAACTGCACGAATAGTATCAACCACCTCCATGCCTTCAATCACCTGACCAAACACGGCATAACCCCATTCACTGGCGACTTCACCGCGGAAATTCAGAAAACTGTTGTCGGTGACATTGATAAAAAACTGTGAAGTAGCAGAGTGTGGATCGCCGGTGCGTGCCATGGCGATGCTGCCACGATTGTTAGCAAGACCGTTGTTGGCTTCGTTACGAATCGGAGCGCCGGTTTTCTTCTGTTCAAAATCTTCGGTAAAACCACCACCTTGAATCATGAAGTTAGGAATAACACGGTGAAAGATAGTCCCGTCATAAAAGCCTGATTCGACGTAACTGATGAAATTAGCGACCGTTTCAGGGGCTTTATCGCGATTCAGTTCAATGACGATATCGCCATGTGAGGTTTCCAGCTTGACCTTGGGTAATTCGGCACCACCCTCTGCTTGTGCGGACAGAGAGAAAGATGCCAGTAACAGTGGCGCAAGATGTCGGTACAAATGTTTCATGATTGTGCGGTTCCGTCAGTCAAAAACAAAGCCAACATCATAGTGGAAATATCTAGTCAGGTGGAGTTTTACGCTACTTTTCGGTGCTCATCACCGGTCACATAATGCTCCACAACTCCGGAGTCGACTGGCCTGTCGAGCCTGGTAGATGAGCATAGACTAAGCGGATTGGCTGACAGGCCTGATTTATCAAAACGAACGCTCACGGGAGACCGCCGAGCGCGTATAATGCGCGTTTACTCTTAACTAAACTACTGTCATTCGCTATGTCGGAATCTGCTGTTAATCACAATTTTATCCGCCCAATTATTCAGGAAGACATGGCCGCTGGCCGGGTCGACAAAGTGGTCACTCGCTTTCCTCCTGAGCCCAATGGTTATTTGCATATCGGCCATGCCAAATCGATTTGTCTTAATTTTGGCCTGGCCAGAGAATTTGGTGGTGAATGTAATTTGCGTTTCGACGACACCAACCCCGCCAAAGAAGAGCAGGAATACATTGAAGCCATCAAGCAGGATGTACAGTGGCTGGGCTTCCAGTGGGCTGGTGAAGTGCGCTATGCATCCAGTTATTTTGAGCAGTTTTACCAATGGGCAATCCATCTCATCGAGCAGGGTAAAGCTTATGTGTGTGACCTGACTGCTGAACAAGCCAGTGAGTATCGTGGCTGGGCAACCAAACCAGGAAAGGAATCGCCATTTCGTAACCGAAGCGTGGCAGAAAATCTGGCGCTGTTTGAAAAGATGAAACAAGGTGAGTTTGACGATGGTTTTTGTGTATTGCGCGCAAAAATCGACATGGCTTCACCGAATATGAACCTGCGCGATCCGATTCTATATCGCATTCGCAAACAATCACATCATCAAACCGGTGATAAATGGTGTATCTATCCCAGCTATGATTTTGCGCATGGTCAGGGCGATGCCATTGAAGGCGTCACTCACAGCATCTGTACGCTGGAGTTTCAGGACCACCGTCCGCTCTATGAATGGTTTATTGAAAATCTGCCAGTGCCTGCAACGCCAAGACAGTATGAGTTTGGTCGTCTCAATATCAACTACACGGTCACCAGTAAACGTAATCTGAAACAACTGGTGGATGATCAGATTGTGGCCGGATGGGATGATCCGAGAATGCCCACTATTTCAGGCATGAGAAGACGCGGTGTGACGGCTGCGGCTTTACGCAGTTTTTGTGACGGGCTTGCCGTCGCCAAAACAGATGGTGTGGTGGATATTGCGCAGTTGGAATTTGAGATCCGCAAGGATTTGAATGAAAACGCAGCACGTGCCATGTGTGTGTTAAATCCATTGAAAGTCAGCATCACTAATGCACCTGATGCAATCGAATGGCTGGACGTTGCCAATCATCCTCAGCAGGAGTCGATGGGGCAACGCTCTGTGCCCTTCACCAAAGAGATTTTCATTGATGTGGCCGACTTTACTGAAGACACCAGTCTGAGTCGCAAAAAGTTCAAGCGTTTGGTGATCGGTGATTATGTGCGCTTGCGTGGCGCTTATGTCATTAAGGCTGACGATGTCGTCAAGAATGACCAAGGTGAAGTCATTGAAGTCATTGCTTCACTGGTTGAAGATACCGTGGGCAAAAATCCGCCACCTGACATCAAGCCCCGGGGTGTTATTCACTGGGTATCTGCGACACAGGGCAAGCAAGTCGAGTTGCGCATGTATGATAGATTATTTAAAGCGGAAGCTCCGGGCAAAACAACGGGTAACTATCTTGATGACGTAAACTCGGACTCTTTAAACATCATCAAAGCCATCGCAGAACCTGCGATTGTTGATTGTGAACCCGAAACCGCCTATCAGTTTGAACGGGAAGGATACTTTGTCAGTGATCTTTACGATCACAGTGCCAATGCACCGGTATTCAACCTGACCATTAGTCTAAAAGAGACTTTAGATAAATAACGATGTTAAAACTCTACAACACCTTAACCAAGCAGAAAGACGTCTTTAAACCCATTGAGCCAGGCAAAGTCAAAATGTATGTCTGCGGCATGACGGTTTACGATCTGTGTCACGTTGGCCATGCGCGGGTGATGGTGGTGTTTGATGTGGTCACGCGTTATCTGCGGGCCAGTGGTTATGATGTCACCTACATTCGCAATATCACGGACATAGACGACAAGATCATCAAACGGGCGGCTGAAAATGGTGAATCCATTCAACAGCTTACCGAACGTTATATTGCCGAAATGCACCACGATGCTGCGGCGCTTGGTGTTTTACCGCCAGATCATGAGCCGAAAGCCACCGAAGCCGTTGGTGCCATGCACCGGATGATTCAAACACTGATCGACAAGGGCTTGGCCTATGTCGCTGACAATGGAGATGTTTATTACGATGTCAGTGAGTTTGAAGGATACGGCAAATTATCTGGCCGACATATTGACGACTTGCGTGCCGGTGAGCGTGTTGCGGTAAACGAAGCCAAAGCCGATCCGCTGGATTTTGTACTATGGAAAGCAGCCAAACCCGATGAACCCTCATGGGATTCACCCTGGGGACCCGGTCGTCCTGGCTGGCATATTGAGTGTTCTGCAATGTCGGCAGACAGTCTCGGCCATCATTTTGATATTCATGGTGGCGGCCAGGATTTGCAGTTCCCGCATCATGAAAATGAAATTGCCCAATCGGAAGGCGCACACGGCTGCCAGTATGTTAATTATTGGATGCATAATGGTTTTGTGCGTATTGATGATGAAAAAATGTCCAAATCACTGGGCAATTTCTTCACCGTTCGCGAAGTGATTGGGCAATATCCTGCCGAGGCAGTACGTTATTTCATTCTGTCGAGTCACTATCGCAGTCCGCTCAACTATGCCGACGATCAGCTCGAACAAGCCAAAACTGCGCTGACCCGGTTTTATCATTCCTTACGTGGTATTGAGCCGACAACCGTTGATTGGCATACAGATGCTGAGTTTGCACCACGGTTTAGTGAAGCCATGGATGACGATTTCAATACACCGCTGGCCTTGTCTGTGCTGGCGGATGTGCGTCAGGCCTTGAACAAGGCTCGTGAGCTGCAGGACACCGCAAAGTCAGCCTATCTGGCAGGCTTATTATTGTCTCTGGGTGAAGTGCTTGGTTTATTCAGTCAATCTGCAGACGCATTTCTCACCGGTGGTGGGGATGATGCCGCAGCAGACATTGAACTGTTAATAGAACAGCGCAATGCCGCGCGTGCAGCAAAAGACTGGGCCAAAGCAGACGAAATTCGCGATCAGTTAACTGCGATGGATATCGTGCTTGAGGACGCAGCTGGCAAAACCGTCTGGCGAAAAATTTAACGCCACTCCGCTTGATGGACATCCGGGAGCTCAGGGTTGAACATTCAGCGTGATGTTTGACCCAAGTCAACAATTCACCGGCTAATTTTGCCATCCCTGTACAAAGCAATTCAGGCTAGGCATGATCATATTCAAGACATGGATTGATTATGCCGACGCCACAAACACAACTGCTTACCATCAATGGTGGTTCATCCAGCATCAAATTTACGTTGTACAACGTAGGTGCATCGCTCACCGCCACGCTATCTGGCAAGCTGACAGGATTGGGCTTGCAAACAGCCAGCCTGCGCATCAACAATCTGCAAACGGATGAAGAATCGATAACTGAAGTTGAGGCTGAAGACTATCCGCAGGCGGTTTCGTTGCTGATGGACTGGTTTCAGAAAAATATCGATATCAGTGCACTCAAAGCCATCGGCCATCGTATTGTGCATGGTGGTCATCGATATAAAACACCGCAGTGGGTCAGCCAGCCGTTACTAGACGAGTTGTTGTCGATGATTGCCATGGATCCGCAACATCTACCCGGTGAAATCCAGCTCATACAAGCGTTTGCACAACAGTTTCCCCAGTTAAAACAAATGGTCTGTTTTGACACCGAGTTTCATCAGCATTTGCCGGCCGTTGCCAGATTATTGCCAATTCCTCGGCGCTATCACGATGCAGGCATTTATCGTTATGGTTTTCACGGCTTGTCGTATCAGTATCTAATGCAGACGCTGCATGCTTTGGAAGGCAATCAGATTCAGCACCAGAAAATCGTATTGGCGCATCTTGGCAATGGCGCCAGTATGACGGCTGTCATCAATCAGCAATCTATTGACACTACAATGGCCATGACGCCTGCTGCTGGCATCATGATGGGCAGTCGCAGTGGCGATCTGGATCCGGGCCTGTTTGGTTTGCTGAACCGGATTGAGGACATGTCCGCTGAACAGTTCGACCACATGATTCATCATCAATCGGGCTTAGTGGGCGTTTCTGACTATAGCAGTGATATGCAGCAGTTATTGGCAAAACGTGCGAATGATTCAAATGTTGCTGAAGCTATAGACAGTTTTTGTTATCAAACCAGAAAACAGATTGGTGCCTACGCTGCAGCACTGGGTGGATTGGACAGTGTCGTATTTTCGGGGGGGATAGGTGAAAATTTGCCTGAGATTCGCAGTCAGATATGTGATCAACTGGCGTTTCTGGGCATTCACCTTGATGACGCTTTGAACAGGCAGAATGCTTTGAAGATATCCAAAGCAGACACCCCGGTAACGGTCTGGGCAATTCCGACTGACGAAGAGCTCATCATAGCGCAGTCGATGTGCGATCTATTGAACCTGCATTATCAAAAAGAAGGTCACAATGAAAGTTGAAAGCTCAGAGACAGAAACATCACAACCGCTGGATCAGGATTTGTTAGGCAAGATGCACGCTTACTGGCGAGCTGCCAACTATCTCTCCGTCGGTCAAATTTATCTATTCGATAATCCTTTGTTAAAGCAACCGCTTGAGGCGGCTCATATCAAGCCTCGTTTGCTGGGACACTGGGGCACCACGCCCGGGCTCAACTTTATCTATGTGCATCTCAATCGGGTCATCAAACAACATGATCTGAATGTGATTTATATTGCCGGTCCGGGACATGGTGGACCGGCATTGGTTGCCAACACCTATCTGGAAGGCAGCTATACAGAAACCTACCCGGAAATTTCACAGGACGAAGCAGGCATGAAACGCCTGTTCAAACAATTTTCGTTTCCGGGCGGTGTGCCAAGCCATGTTGCGCCGGAAACACCCGGCTCGATTCATGAAGGCGGTGAACTGGGTTATGCCTTGTCTCATGCCTATGGTGCAGCCTTTGATAATCCTGATTTGATTGTGGCCTGTGTGGTTGGTGATGGCGAGGCTGAAACCGGTGCCTTGGCAACCAGTTGGCATTCCAACAAGTTTCTTAATCCACAACAAGACGGTGCCGTGTTACCCATCCTGCATCTCAATGGCTATAAAATCGCCAGCCCGACCATATTGGCTCGAATTCCTGATGACGAGTTGCATGCCTTGTTTTATGGCTATGGTTATACGCCGTACTTTGTCGAAGGCGATGATCCGCAGCAGATGCATCAACTGATGGCCGCTACCATGGATAAAGCGATAGCACAGATTCAGCAGATCCAGAACGATGCGCGGCAACACGGCGTAACTCAGCGACCACACTGGCCGATGATTATCCTGCGTTCACCCAAAGGCTGGACCGGCCCGGAATCGGTAGATGGTAAAAAAACCGAAGGCACTTTCCGTTCTCATCAGGTACCCATGGGCGATATGGATCAGCAAAATCATATCGAGATCCTCAACACATGGCTGCAAAGCTATCGACCTGAGCAGTTATTTGATCAAAACGGCAGACTGGTACCGGAAGTGGCGGCATTGGCGCCAACTGGTAATCGTCGTATGGGTGCCAATCCCCATGCCAATGGCGGTCAGTTGCTGCAGGATCTGATCATGCCAGATTTTCGTGATTATGCTGTGGCAGTCAGCAAACCTGGTGGCACAAAAGCCGAAGCCACACGCGAGATGGGCAAGTTTCTGCGTGATGTGATGCAACACAATCTGACTGCGAATAATTTCCGCTTGTTCAGTCCAGACGAAAATAACTCCAATCGCTGGCAGGATGTGCTGGATGTGACCGGCAGAATCTGGATGGGTGAGATGCTGCCCGGCGATGACAAATTAGCAGTGGATGGCCGAGTGATGGAAATGCTCAGCGAGCATCAATGTCAGGGCTGGCTGGAAGGGTATCTGCTAACTGGCCGACACGGGTTTTTCTCATGTTATGAGGCATTTATTCATATCATCGACTCGATGTTTAATCAGCACGCCAAATGGCTGAAGATCTGTAATCAGATCCCCTGGCGCAAACCGATTGCCTCATTAAATTATCTCTTGTCATCACATGTCTGGCGACAGGATCACAACGGCTTTTCGCATCAAGACCCGGGTTTTATCGATCATGTGGTCAATAAAAAAGCCGAAGTGGTCAGGGTTTATCTGCCACCTGATGCAAACACGCTTTTATCAGTGACTGATCACTGTCTGCGCAGCCGCAACTATGTCAATGTGGTTGTGGCTGGCAAGCAACCTTCGCCGCAATGGCTGGATATGGAATCGGCGGTCAAACATTGCACGGCAGGTATCGGCGTTTGGGAGTGGGCCAGTAATGATGCCGGCCAGTCACCGGATCTGGTGATGGCCTGTTGTGGTGATGTGCCGACCATGGAGACGCTGGCGGCAGTGAAGCTGTTGAATGCGCTGTTACCCGAACTGAAAATCCGCGTGATTAATGTGGTGGACTTGATGAAACTGCAATCGCCCAGCGAACATCCGCATGGGCTCGAGGACGATGCTTTTGATAGTTTATTCACCCAGGATAAACCGGTGATTTTTGCCTATCATGGCTACCCGATGCTGATCCATCGGTTGACCTATCGGCGTACCAATCATAAAAATCTGCATGTCCATGGTTTCAAGGAAGAGGGCACCACCACGACGCCATTTGATATGACCGTGATCAATGATCTGGACAGATTTCATCTGGTGCAGAATGCCGTTCGGTACTTACCGCAAATCGGAGATCAAAAGCGAGCAGAAATCGAATCCTTTGTCGAACAGAAACTCGCCGAACACAACCAGTATATTCGCGAGCATGGTCAGGATTTACCGGAAATTCGTAACTGGCAGTGGTAAAAAAACAGCACCCTTGCCTGATCGGTCAGGCAAGGGCTTTTGTTAGATGTGCAGGTGCTCTGCAGCAAACAGGGTGTTTTCCAGCAGCGTCGCTACCGTCATGGGGCCCACACCACCCGGAACGGGCGTAATCCATGACGCTTTTTTGCTGGCGGTGGCAAATTCCACATCACCGGTTAATTTGCCGTCTTCGAGTCGATTGATACCCACATCAATAACCACGGCACCATCGCGGACCCATTCGCCGGGAATAAAGCCGGGCTTGCCAACCGCGACCACCAGCACTTCTGCACGGCGCACATGAGACTCCAGATCAGTGGTCATGCGATGACAGACAGTGGTGGTGCATCCGGCCAGCAATAATTCAAGCGCCATGGGACGGCCGACAATGTTTGAAGCGCCGACAACAACTGCTTCCTTGCCCTTGAGCTCAATGCCAGTGCTCTGCAGCATGGTAATGACGCCCTTGGGTGTGCATGGGCGCAGTTGCGGGTTGCGTTGCGCCAATCGGCCGATATTATAAGGATGGAAACCATCAACATCCTTATGTGGCGCAATATGTTCAATCACTGCATCAGCATTGATATGAGCAGGTAGAGGCAGTTGAACCAGAATGCCATCAATCTCGTCATCATTGTTGAGGCGGTCAATCAGCGTAAGCAGGGCTTCCTGAGTGGTGTCTTCCGGCAGGTCAAAGGACTCTGATTTGAATCCAACTTCTTCACAACTGCGACGTTTGCTGCCCACGTAAACCTGCGAAGCGGGATTGTCGCCAATCAACACCACAGCCAGTCCGGGAATACGTTTTCCAGTTGCCAGCCGCATCTGTGTGGCAGCCTTAATCTTTTGTTTGAGTTCGGCGGCAATTGCCTTGCCATCAATGATATTCGCAGTCATCTACGCGGTCCCGACCAATTCAAAAGCGGCTATGATCGCACGTTGTCAGGATGACAGCAAAAATTATCAATGAGTGGTTGACTCACTTGGTAGCGCGGAGTATTATTTCGCCTTCTTTGGGGATGTACTCCTTCGAAACGTCGGGGCATAGCGCAGTCTGGTAGCGCATCTGGTTTGGGACCAGAGGGTCGGGAGTTCGAATCTCTCTGCCCCGACCATTTAAAGTTTTTTCTCAAGTCCTCGCTTAGATAAATTCAATGCGCCCGTAGCTCATCTGGATAGAGCATCGGCCTTCTAAGCCGAGGGTAGCAGGTTCGAGTCCTGCCGGGCGTGCCACTCTTCTCCTCAGCAAAATCATCCAAAAACACGACACATGCATTTGTTGCATACAATCTGACGTGGAATAATCTGCACTTGTTTCACCATGTACTGCACTCATGATCGCAGTGCGAAAACAACAGACTCTAATCGCCACAAGGATTTGCATTTGAAAGTTCGTGCCCCCATCGCGGCCATTTGCCAATGGTTTTTGACTCGACCGCGCTCGGTTAAGCGAGTGATCAGCCTCTCGGTGGATGTCTTTGCTGTCTGTTTTGCTCTCTGGCTGGCATTTTCGCTTCGACTCAGCACGCTGTTTGTACCGCCATCACATCAATGGTGGCTGTTTCCTGCGGCTGTTTTGCTGGCCCTTCCGGTGTTTATCAGATTCGGACTGTATCGTGCCGTGATTCGCTATATCGGCATGGATGCAATATGGGCAATTATTCGTGCCGTATTGTTGTTCACCTTGTTGTTCATGGCGCTGGTGCTGTTTGCCGGACCGCTGGCGGGTGTGGTACCTCGAACCGTATTTGTTATCAATGCGATCTTGTTGTTGATTCTGACTGGCGGGACGCGATTGCTGGCACGATGGGTGTTTACACGTAGCAGTGATATCAAACGGCTTAACCTCAGGAGCCGCAGACACATTCCGCCGGTGATTATTTACGGTGCTGGCCAGGCGGGTGCGCAACTGGCAGCGATGTTAAAGATGAGCAATCAGTTGAATCCGGTTGCCTTTATTGATGATGCGCCTTCGTTGCACAAGCAGGTCATTAACGGGATTGTGGTACATCCTTTCGAAAACCTTACCGCATTGATGGATAAATACCGTGTTCGTGACGTGTTACTGGCGATGCCATCTTTGTCACGTAGTGCTCGTAACGAGATTATTGAAAAACTGGAATCCTATCCGGTGCATGTACGAACATTGCCGGACCTTATTGATCTTGCCGAAGGGCGCATCAGTGTGTCAGATATCCGGGAGGTCGATATTGCTGACCTGCTTGGCCGTGAACCTGTCGCGCCTCAACAGGATCTGTTGGAAGCAAACATCCGTGACAAGGTCGTCATGGTCACCGGGGCGGGGGGGTCTATCGGATCTGAACTTTGCCGACAGATTATTCGCCTGTCGCCACGATATCTGATTCTCTACGAAATCAATGAGTTTGCCCTGTACAACATTGAACAGGAATTGCGCCAGACGATCAGTCACGATGCCTTGGTGGTGATCCTGGGCTCGGTGCTGGATCAAGCCCGGCTAAACAAAGTGTGTCGTCGTTTCTCGGTGAATACCATCTACCATGCAGCTGCCTACAAGCATGTACCAATGGTGGAAAAAAATATTCGTGAGGGCATACGTAACAACGTGTTTGGCACGCTCAACTGTGCGCAGTCAGCGATTGAGTGTGGTGTTGAAACATTTGTGCTGATCTCAACCGACAAAGCTGTTCGCCCGACCAATACCATGGGCGCCAGTAAGCGTTTGGCCGAGCTGGTGTTACAAGGATTGGCTGCGGATAAACAGGCACATTGCCATACCCGGTTTACCATGGTTCGATTCGGTAACGTGCTGGATTCATCCGGCTCTGTGGTGCCGCTGTTTCGTCAGCAAATTGCCTCCGGTGGACCGGTAACCGTGACCCATCCTGAAATCATTCGTTATTTCATGACGATTCCGGAAGCGGCAACACTGGTGATACAGGCCGGTGCACTGGGGCAGGGCGGTGATGTATTTGTCTTGGATATGGGCACACCAGTGAAGATTGTTGATCTGGCAAGACGCATGATTCATCTCAGTGGTTTTACTGTCCGAGATTCAAAACATCCTGATGGAGATATCGAAATTATTTTCACAGGCCTTCGACATGGCGAGAAGCTCTACGAGGAGTTGCTGATTGGCGACAACGACACGCCCACCGTGCACTCCAAAATCATGACAGCCAATGAACGCATCATTCCTTGGGCTGAGCTGGGCACTATCCTGCAAGATCTGGAAAAAGCAGTAATTGAGGATGATTACCAAGCAGTCAGACAATTGCTTTGTGATCATGTCGATGGCTATCAACCCCAATGTGATATCGAAGACTGGTTAAGGCCTGATTAAGCCTGCTCAGGTATAATCTTCGTTTGCAACCAGCAGGAGAGTTAAACAGGTGTGCGGAATTGTTGGCGGTATCGCCGAGAGGAATGTGGCGCCGATCTTATTGGAAGGTTTACGCCGTCTGGAATATCGCGGATATGATTCATCAGGCATGGCCCTGCTTGATTCAGAAGCTGAACTGCGCCGAGTACGATCGCTTGGCAAAATAAAACAACTCGAACAAAAAATTGATGTGCTGGCACAGCCTTTTGCCGGACAACTTGGCATCGCGCACACGCGCTGGGCCACGCACGGCATTCCTGCCGAACATAATGCCCATCCGCATATTTGTAACCATCGAGTTGCGGTGGTTCACAACGGCATTATCGAAAATTATCAATCACTCAAAACCAGACAGATTGAGCAGGGTTACCGCTTCACATCTGAAACAGACACCGAAGTGGTGGCGCATGCCATCTATCATTACCTCGCGGGCGGTGAACTTTCGGCATCCCCCGATAATTCAGACAGTCAGTCTGATTCAAGCATTCAAGCCAGCAAAGGCTTGTTTCAGGCTGTGATTCGGGCTGTTGCTGATTTTGAGGGCGCTTATGCGCTGGGCGTGGTCACTACCGATGATCCAGATACCTTGGTCGCTGCACGAAAAGGCAGCCCACTGGTCATTGGCATTGGTATCGGTGAGCATTTTATTGCCTCGGATGTTTCGGCCTTGTTACCAGTGACCCAGAACTTTATTTTTCTGGAAGATGGTGATGTTGCTCAACTGACCCGGGACAGCGTGAAAATTTTCAGTACTGTGGCGGGGGAATGGGTAGATCGTCCCGTCAAGCAGTCCTCACTGAACATCACAGCGGTTGAGTTGGGCGAACATCGCCATTACATGCACAAGGAAATTTTTGAACAACCGCAGGCGGTGATCGACACGCTTGAAGGTCGCATTACCCAGGAACAGGTATTAGTTTCCAGTTTCGGCCATCAGGCTGAGGCAGTGTTTGCCCAGATAGAGCGTCTACATATTATTGCCTGTGGCACCAGTTATCATGCCGGAATGGTCGCCAAATACTGGGCGGAAGATATTATTCGCATGCCGTGTCAGGTTGAAGTGGCCAGTGAGTTTCGCTATCGCCACCCGGTGATTGAGAACAACACCCTGTTTGTCACCATCAGTCAGTCGGGCGAAACAGCCGATACGCTGGCCGCTTTGCTGCAAATCAAGGCATTGCGTCAGCAACAGTCGGTTGAAATAACCGCGACAGCGGAGCCGGAACAATTCAACTCAAATGATGAATACGGCTGGCACATGACTGACAGCCATCAGGCACAGCTATCTCATGTACCAACGCTGACTATCTGTAATGTTGCAGAAAGCAGCCTGACCCGTGAAGCAGATATGGTGTTTCTGACCCATGCGGGGCCAGAGATTGGCGTTGCATCCACCAAGGCATTCACCACGCAACTGGTGGCGCTGGCTTTGCTGCTGACCAGTATTGGCAAAGTTAAAAATACACTGCCACATGCGCGGGAAAAATTGATCACCAGTGGGCTGCAAAAACTGCCAAATCTGATTCAGCAGGCTTTAATGCATGAGCAGGAAATCATCGACATTGCAGAAACCTTTGCCGACAAACAGCATGCACTGTTTCTGGGGCGGGGCACCATGTATCCCATCGCCATGGAAGGTGCACTCAAGCTCAAGGAAATCAGCTATATTCACGCAGAAGCCTATCCAGCCGGGGAGTTAAAACACGGACCTTTGGCACTGATAGATGAAAACATGCCGGTAATAGCTATTGCGCCACTGGATGATTTGCTGGAAAAACTCAAATCAAACCTGCAGGAAGTCAAAGCCCGTGGTGGCCAGATGATTGTGTTTGAGGATGAACGATCAGATATCAGCTCGGATAGCGGCTTCAAGGTAGTCAAGGCAACCACCAATGTCGGTCGTATTACTGCACCGATTACCTACAATATTTTGCTGCAGTTACTCAGCTATCATGTTGCACTCATCAAAGGCACCGATGTTGACCAGCCACGCAATCTGGCCAAATCAGTCACGGTAGAGTAATACTGTGTTGATACTTTTAGAGGCGCGGCATAGCAGCTATTTGACTAAACAATGCGAAGTAAAAAACAACGCTATTACAACCAAAGCATAATCGTCACCGACGTAAGCTATGGCAATGATTAATCTGTTACACATACGAGTTATTTAAGGGATTGCCAATGAAAATTGCAGTTGCAGGCACAGGATATGTTGGACTCTCGCTGGCGGTACTGCTGGCACAACATCACGAAGTGGTGGCACTGGATATCATCCAGGACAAAGTGGATCTGCTGAACAACAAGAAATCGCCGATTATTGATGCCGAAATCGAGAATTTTCTGGCAAACAAGTCATTAAACCTCACTGCAACACTCGACAAACATCAGGCATACAACAATGCGGATTTTGTCATCATTGCCACACCAACTGATTATGATCCAGAAACCAACTACTTCAACACCAAAAGCGTTGAGGCAGTTATAGAGGATGTGATTGCAATTAATCCGAATGCCGTCATGGTCATCAAATCGACGGTGCCGGTGGGCTATACAGAATCAGTCAAGAAACGTTTCTCAAATACTGCAAATGAAAGTGGTCATCCCGAGCGCAGTCGAGGGATCTCGAAAGATGCTTCCATTGAAACTGGCATTCCAAATATCATCTTCTCGCCTGAGTTTCTGCGTGAAGGCAAAGCGCTTTACGATAATCTCTACCCCTCACGCATTGTTGTGGGTGAATGCAGCGAACGGGCTGAACAATTTGCACAGCTACTGCTGGAAGGTGCGGCCAAGCAGGAAGTCCCCGTGTTGTTTACGAATTCAACAGAAGCCGAAGCCATCAAGCTGTTTTCGAACACATACCTCGCGATGCGGGTTGCCTACTTTAACGAACTGGACAGCTATGCTGAAACCCATGGCCTGGATACCCGGCAGATTATCGAAGGTGTCGGCCTGGACCCGCGTATTGGCAATCACTACAACAATCCATCCTTTGGTTACGGCGGCTACTGTTTGCCCAAAGATACCAAACAACTGCTGGCCAATTATCAAAATGTGCCCAACAACCTGATCTCGGCCATTGTCGATGCCAATACCACACGCAAGGATTTTGTGGCCGAGCAAGTCATCAGAAAAAAGCCAAAAGTCGTGGGTATTTTCCGACTGGTCATGAAGCAAGGCTCCGACAACTTCCGGGCCTCGGCAATTCAAGGCATCATGAAACGTATCAAAGCCAAAGGCATTGAGGTTGTCATTTATGAGCCTGTGCTTGAACAAGCCGAGTTTTTCAATTCAAAAGTCATCAAGGATTTGCAGGCTTTTAAAGAACTGTCAGACGTCATCATTGCCAACCGAATGACCGATGAACTGCTGGATATCAGTCGCAAGGTCTACACACGTGATCTGTTTGGCAAGGATTAGCTGAGGCATACTTTTCACTGCCGAGCTGGATTGCCACAGCCTGTGGCTTCGCAATGACAAGTTAAAAAACAACTTCATTGCGAGTTAATCCGCCGTCATCCCGGGCCTAAATTTTTGTCATCCCGAGCTTGTCGAGGGATCTCAAACCACCTTCAACGTCGGCGCTATAGAAAGACCGTCATTCCGGGAATTGCCTCAGCAATTGCCCGGAATCTATGCAAGGCTTTGGCAAGATAACAACGCCAACAGAAACCCCACAACCGAATGTCATTCTGAGCGAAGCCGAAGAATCTCAAACCACTTTTCGAGATGCCTCCGCTGCGGTCGGCATGACAAGGAGGCTGTTATTTCGAGATGCCTCCACTGCGATCGGTATGATAAGAAAACTTTCATCCCGCGCCTAAACCTTCGTCATCCCGAGCTTGTCGAGGGATCTCAAACGACCTTCAACGTCGGCACGGTAGAAAGACCGTCATTCCGGGAATTGCTTCAGCAATTGCTCGGAATCTATGCAAGGCTTTGGCAAGATAACAACGTCAACAGAAACCCCACAACCGAATGTCATTCTGAGCGAAGCCGAAGAATCTCAAACCACTTTTCGAGATGCCTCCGCTGCGGTCGGCATGACAAGGAGGCTGTTATTTCGAGATGCCTCCGCCGTGGTCGGCATGACAGAAAAACTTTCATCCCGCGCCTAAACCTCCGTCATCCCGAGCCTAAATTTTCGTCATCCCGAGTTTGTCGAGGGATCTCAAACCACCTTCAACGTCGGCACAGTAGAAAGACCGTCATTCCGTGAATTGCCCTAGCGATTACTCGGAATCCATAAGGTATTGCGTATTGCGCAATAGGCGCAGGCAGGGTAAAATACTGTCATGATAAAAAGCTTCAAACATAAAGGACTAGAGAAGTTCTTCACCACAGGAAGCAAGGCTGGAATTCAGGGCAAACATGCTGAAAAGTTAGCTGATCGATTAGCCTTTTTGCATGCCGCCGCTGATATTGATGATATGGATAAACCGGGCTACAGGCTTCATGCACTTGAAGGAAATTTGAAAGGGCAGTGGGCTGTGAATGTGTCTGGTAATTGGCGAATTGTGTTTGAATTCAGAGACGGTGATGCATACATCGTCAATTATGAGGATTATCACTAATGACTTATCAACAACATCAACCACCACACGTCGGTGCATTAATCTACAGAACATATATCGAGCCGTTCGGCAATGTGTCTGCCAACAAAATTGCCTCAGCCCTGGGCGTCGCACCCAGCACTTTTAACCGTTTGTTAAACGGAAAATCTGATCTCTCACCAGAAATGGCGGTTAAGTTATCTGCTGTACTAGGCGGCTCTGCCGAGAGTTGGTTGAGGCTTCAGGAAAGTTACGATCTCTGGCAAGCTCGGCAACAGGTTAATACACAGTCACTTCGTAGAATGAAGTTTGATGAACCATCGATGACTCAAGCGACTATTGCGTAAATTACAAGTTTGTCATCCAGAGTCCGCCAAGGGCTCTCAAACGACCTTCAAAGTCGACACGGTAGAAAGACCGTCATTCCGGGAATTGCACAGCAATTGCCCGGAATCCATGCACGGCTTTGGCAACATAACAACGCCAACAGAAACCACACAACCGAATGTCGTTCTGAGCTAAGCCGAAGAATCTCAAACCACTTTTCGGGAGGCCTCCGCTGCGGTCGGCATGACAAGGAGGCTGTCATCCCGAGCCCAAACCTCCGTCATCCCGAGCCCAAACCTCCGTCATCCCGAGCCTGCCGAGGGATCTCAAACCACCTTCAACGTCGGCACGGCAGAAAGGCCGTCATTCCGGGAATTGCACAGCAATTGCCCGGAATCCATGCACGGCTTTGGCAAGATAACAACGCCAACAGAAACCACACAACCGAATGTCATTCTGAACGAAGCCGAAGAATCTCAAACCACTTTTCGAGATGCCTCCGCTGCGGTCGGCATGACAAAAAGACTGTCATCCCGAGCACACATTACTGTCATCCCGAGCCTGTCGAGGGATCTCAAGCCCACTTTCCATTTCATTCCCAAACCAACCAGACTTTAAGAGCAGCCAAAACAACCCACAAGCATTTACACCTTACATGGTTTACGGTATGGTGCGTTCAATAGATGAACGCATCAGGCGACGCATGCTCACTGACGAATATCGATACAAGATACTTAAACTGGTCGAAGAAAACCCGGAGATCAGTCAGCGCGAAATCGCCAAAGCGCTCGGTATCAGCCTCGGCAAAACCAACTTCTGCCTAAAAGCTCTGATCGAAAAGGGCGTGCTCAAGGCAAACAACTTTCGAAACAGCAAAAACAAACTGGCTTATATCTACAAACTCACACCGCAAGGTATCGAGGAAAAAGCCAGTGTCACCATGCGCTTTCTCAAGCAGAAAATGAAGCAATACGAAACCTTGAAAACGGAAATCGAACTGTTGAAAAGTGATATTGCGGAACCCGCCAACAAAAAAGCCAACGCCGATGATTGATATAAAACAGCTACAAAATCAGCGAATTCTAGTCACCGGCAGCGCCGGTTTTATAGGATTCCATTTGACCAAAGCATTGCTGGCACTGGGCAGTCACGTTATTGGCATCGACAATCTTAACGACTACTACGACCCGGCATTGAAGCAGGCCAGGCTAGATGAACTGGAAAAATTCCACAGCTCGCTTTCAGTTTCCACGCAAAACCGTCAGCGCGAGGAGCCCACAAAAAACCGTCATTGCGAGGAGCACAGCGACGCGGCAATCCAGAATTCAGACGAAGGAACCGAAAAAGAGCCTGTCATTCCCGCGCAGGCGGGAATCCGGCCAGCCTCTGAAACACTCCCGCAATACCAATTCATCAAAATGGACCTAGCCGACCGAACCGCTATCGAATCCCTTTTCAAAACCCATGAGTTCGACATTGTGGTTAACCTGGCCGCACAGGCCGGTGTGCGCTATTCATTGGAAAATCCACACGCCTATGTCGATAGCAATCTGATTGGTTTTGTGAACATTCTCGAAGGTTGTCGACATGCCAAAGTCGGTCATCTGGTGTATGCCTCATCCAGTTCGGTGTATGGCATGAACGTCAAGCAGCCATTCAGTACCGCTGACAGGGTCGACTATCCCATCAGTCTGTATGCGGCCACCAAAAAAGCCAATGAATTGATGGCGCATACCTACAGCCACCTCTACGGCTTGCCGACAACCGGGTTACGCTTTTTCACGGTCTACGGACCCTGGGGACGGCCAGATATGGCCTATTTCAAATTCACC
Organism: Methylophaga sp.; assembly: GCA_020831825.1. Taxonomy (GTDB): domain Bacteria; phylum Pseudomonadota; class Gammaproteobacteria; order Nitrosococcales; family Methylophagaceae; genus Methylophaga. The sequence continues at coordinate 120,629 of JAFIFW010000019.1, forward strand.
AAAGCCATACTTGCGGGTAAAGCAATTGACGTATACAACCATGGCCAAATGAAACGTGACTTTACCTACATCGACGATATTGTCGATGGCATTCTGCGAGTGATGAATAAACCACCACAACTCGATACCGTCATTCCCGTGCCCACTCCCGTCATTCCCGCGCCCACTCCCGTCATTCCCGCGCAGGCGGGAATCCAAGCCAGTCCTCAAAACAGTCATTGCGAGAAGCACAGCGACGTGGCAATCCAGTCCAGCCCAAAGAGCCGTCATTGCGAGGAGCACAGCGACGCGGCAATCCAGTCCAACCTCACCAGCAACAAAATCACCAACGCCGAAGCACCCTACAAGATCTACAACATCGGCAATAACCAACCGGTGACACTGCGACATTTCATCACCGCCATCGAAAACGCCTGTGGCAAAAAAGCCATTGAAAACAGCCTGCCGATGCAAGCCGGTGACGTACCTATTACCTATGCAGACATTGATGGTTTGATGGCCGACACAGGATTTAAACCCAGTACTACAATTGATGAGGGAATTGAGCGTTTTATGAGTTGGTATACAGAACACTACGCACATACAAAATCCCAAGCATAGACAAAAATAACGATCCGGACATCAGATAATGAAATCAATTTCATCCAAGGCAGATTTAGCGATTAATGGTGCAGCACCGGCATTTTCGGACAAGCTTCATGTCGGCCGCCCCAACATGGGGGACAAAGCAGCCTTTCAAAAATATGTCGATCAAATTTTTGAAAGCCGCTGGCTGAGTAATAATGGGCCGCTGGTTCAAGATCTCGAACAGCGAATTGCAGAACACCATCAAGTTAAACATTGTGTTGCAATGTGTAATGGCACCATAGCCCTGGAAATTGCTATCCGGGCACTCGAGCTCTCTGGTGAAGTCATTTTGCCGTCCTACACATTTATTGCTACAGCTCACGCGCTGCACTGGCAAGAAATCACGCCGGTTTTTGCAGATATCGATCCAGTGACTCACTGTCTTGATCCAGAAGCCGTTCGCAAAATGATCACGCCAAAAACCACCGGTATTATCGGTGTGCATTTATGGGGGCATGCAGCTCCAGTCGATGAGCTGCAACAGATCGCAGATGAGCACGGCCTAAAGTTAATGTTCGATGCTGCTCATGCGTTCGGTTGCTCATACAAAGGCGCCATGATTGGCAACTTCGGCGAAGCGGAGGTGCTGAGCTTTCACGCCACCAAGTTCTTCAATACCTTTGAGGGTGGTGCAGTACTCACCAACAATGATGAACTGGCCGAAAAAATGCGCCTCATGCGTAACTTTGGTTTTGCTGGGATGGACAAAGTCATCCACCCTGGCACTAACGGCAAGATGACCGAGATTCATGCGGCCATGGGGCTTGTGAATCTGGATAATCTTAATGAAGTCGTTCACAGAAACGAAGAAAATTACCGAGCTTATCAGCAGGGCATAAATGGTCTGCCGGGCCTGAGCATCTATGCCTTTGATGAAAATGAGAAAAATAACTTTCAATATGTGGTGATGGAGGTTGGTGATGACTGTCCTGTCAGTCGAGATGCGATCATCGAAGCACTCCATGCAGAAAATATTCTGGCAAGGAAGTATTTTTGGCCCGGATGTCACAAGATGCTGCCATATCGGGAGCTATATCCGCATGCTGCTCTGTTATTGGAAAATACAAAAGTTGTTGGAGAGAAAGTGATTGTTCTGCCAACAGGTACTGAGTTGAACGATATTAGGATAGAGCTGATTTCATCAATTATTGCCGAAATTATTTCAGACAGATGAAAACCCACTTCGTAGGGCATTCATTTGTCTTAAGTTTAGTTTTAATGGATACCAACATAAGAATATGAAAACAATTAATGTTGCTATAACAAGTATCGGCAGTGGCGTTGGGCAATCTATTATTGATTCTTGTCGTTTGTCCAGCTTGCCACTTAAAACTTTTGGCTATGGTATCAATCCATTTGCATTCGGCTCCTACTCCTGCGATGAACAAAGAATACTGCTGGGTATTTATGCAGATAACTATCTCGATGAGTTATTGCGGATCTGCGAACAAGACCATATTAATATCTTGATTCCCGGCTTGGATGACGAACTTTTATTGTTTGCAGACAACATCGCGAGATTTCAGAGTATTGGTGTGGCTGTCCCTGTATCCTCACGTTCTCTGATTGAGCTTTGTCGGGACAAGGAGTTAATGTCCGATGTGCTTAATGCGTATGGAGACTGTTTTGTAAAAAGTTACAGCAAAAGCCAGTTAAAGCTGCTGGCAGCTCAGGATATGGTCAATTACCCTCTTATTGCAAAACCATTGTCCGGCTTTGCGTCCCGTGGATTGTTAATCGTTATGGATGCGAGTGATATTGACCGTGTGAAAGACAACGACGTCGTTCAGGAAATTGCGGCACCATCAAAGACAGACTCAAACCATAATGTTTTCATGAAGGCATTGCAGAGGCGTGAGGTCGCACAGGTCAGTGAATTATCGTTGCAGGTTGTTATCGGAAAAAATGGCAATGAATTGGGTCGATATGCCAGCTACAACAGGCTTCATAATGGAATTCCAATTGAAATCATACCAGCTGATGTTCCAGAGGTCTGGGCAGTAGTGGAGAGATTCTTGCCTGTTCTGCATGAATACGGCATCTACGGCCCGTTGAATATTCAAGGTCGAATAACGGACTCAGGGCCGAAATTCTTTGAAATGAACGCACGATTCACCGGTATAACCGGATTGCGAGCTATGAGCGGTTTTAACGAAGTGGAAGCGATTATTGCAGATGCATTTGAGCTTTGCTCTAGCCGCAAGCAAATGCGACAAAATTATAGAAAAATCGGTTTACGTCAAGTCGTTAGCAAAGTGATCGACATATCGCATACCGAGGCTTTGACCGATGCATGCCAAGCAGCAGATGTGATCAACGAAAATAACTTGAAACGGAAAGTGATGGTGACCGGTGCAAATAGTTATTTAGGTCGTGCTGTTGTTGATGCCTTGCGGCTGAATCCACAAGTAGATGAAATTTTTGCTGTCGTCAGAGACCCTCAACGCTTTGACGGCATCGTTGAACCAAAATTGCCTTCAGATGTGACAATCGTTGCACTGGAAGCTCTCTACAATGGATGTTTTCAGCCAGGGATGGTCGATGTGATTTGTCACATCGCCTCTGCGCGTCCAGTTAACACTAATGAAGAGATTGCCGCATCTCTCAGATTGACACAGTTTATGAGCTCATTGGCGTCCTTGCATCAAGTTCCGGGGTTTATAAATCTCTCCAGTCAATCGGTTTATGGAACCAAACGTGAGCCGCTGTGGAGTGAAAATACGCCTGTCGCACCGGAGACGGCTTACGCTCAGGCAAAGTGGGCTTCCGAATTAATGGTCGAAAATATAAAACGATCGAACCCACACTGTGCCGTGAGTTCTTTGCGGCTAGGTAGGCTTGTCGGTCCCAGCACTGTTATGCGCTGGGATGAGCTGCCACATAAATATATGCGTTCAGCATTGAATGGCGAGACATTATCAGTCTGGGGTGGTGAGCAAAAGCTTGATTTTATTGATGTACGAGATGCTGCTGAGTTGATTTCTCAAATTTGTTTGCACCCTTACCACAAATGGGAGCCAGTGCTGAATGTTGCTGCTGGTCGGCCAGTGAGTGTGCTGGAGCTGGCGGAACGGTGTTTGGAAATTGCTCAGAGTATAGGCGTTACTTCGGCTGCTTTAGAAGTCAAGGAAGTTTTTAAAGCTCCTAGTTTTGGCATGTCTATAGATAAGCTTGGATCAGTGAATGGTTGGTCTCCTAAGTATGATCTTTCTGAAACACTTTATTCTGTAGCCGAGCATATTTCATATGAAGTACAAAAATAAACAACTTATTCTGCGGTTTATGCAAAATTTCTTTGGTTCGAAATGGTTCAGTTATCCTGGGTTGTTCAAATTAAGAGCTTTTGTGTATCGAAAATTTTTTGGAATTGGTCCTAATTCGATTATTGAGAATGATGTTTGGCTCTACAGAACTCATGGCTATTCAGGAAAAATCGTTTTTGGTGATCGAATATTATTAGCTAGACACGTACAGATTGACTATACCGGTGAAGTGATCATTGAGGATGATGTGTGGTTTTCTGAAGGGGCGTCTGTGCACAGCCATTCCCATGAAATTACCCGAGAGCGATTATCAAGGGGCCAAGACTCAATATCCTTGAAATCAATTCATTTCAGAGAAGGTTGCTAGATTGGAAGCCGGGCGATAATTCTTCCTCAAGCTAAAGAAATTGGTGAGGGAGCGATTGTGGCCGCTGGTGCGGTTGTGACCAAGCCGGTAAAACCTTTCACAGTCGTTGCTGGCAATCCTGCGGTTGCAATCAAAAACATGGATAGCACTGTTTATGATGCCAGTTGAAACCTTAAAAGTTATTTTAAAGACAGCATGAGTATCAGTCGCAATCAGCTAAGGTCTGAACGAGGGTGCGTACTTGCAGGAATAAACATGAAGACGAGAAGGTGGAATTGAAAGAGCAAAAAGAAAAACAGATGATCCTATTTGGTGCTGACAGTTTTGCTTAATCATTCGTTGACTTGCTTGAGAATCAACACGCACCGATAAGTGATCGCTTATCTTGTTGATGATTCTTTTCACTCGAATCAAGCAATTTCAGACTCGCCTTTATCGGCCTGCTCAGGGTTGCAAATAAAGTACCAATCTAATGAGAATTACATTGTCATCGCTCTTGGCTGCAACTCAATCATGTTATCACGACGAGACCGTTTTCAACGGCTTGACAGTTCGCGATTCGGTCTTTCGTGAGTTACACATAACTCAGCCATTTTGCTGACTGAGTTACAATACAGGAAGAATACAATTATCTTTGAAAGCGCTATCTTTTCGGCATTTGTGATGTTCTGGGAAACGACACCATCCGAGCCGGGCAACATTGGCAATCAGTGTAAGGTTGGCGATCACTGTTGTATAGATTCTGGTGTCATCACGGGGGGTAACGTGACGATTGGAGAGCAATGTTTTATCGGCCTGGGTGCCATCATTCGTGACAATATCAAGATTGCCGATCGTTGCTTTATTGGTGCTGGTGCGGTCGTCATCAAGGATACCGAGCCTGACAGCGTTTATGTAGGTAATCCAGCTCGCAGACTCGATAAAACTTCGCTGGAAGTGACGAGTTAAAGAAATGACCTCGTCAATAGACAAAAGTAAGGTCGCCAAGCACTTTTCAGCCTCTGCATTGCGTTATCAGCAGGTGACGCCAGTGCAGGAAATGATGGCTAATGCTTTACTTGAGAAAGCATATGCACATTTTACGGAGAAAGATTCACCAAAAAAGATTCTGGAAATCGGCTGCGGTACTGGAAGGCTGACATGGCCGCTGTCTCAGATCTATCCCCGAGCTGAGATTACTGCGCTTGATATTGCACCGGCAATGGTTGAGATCACTGCTGCTAAGTGCCCTAGAGCTAATGTTGTGTTGTGTGACGCGGAAACGTTTTTGCAGTCCAACACGGAATATTATGATTTAGTTATTTCAAACGCGACGATTCAGTGGTTTGCACGTCCGGTCAGTGCCTTGATGAATGCACGATCTTGTCTGTCTCAGTCTGGTTTCCTTGTCGTTGCTTCCTTTGGTGGGGAAACTTTCAAGGAGCTTCGGAAGGCTTTCGAACATGCTTATTTCAGCTCTGATATGCAGGCTACTGAGCATGTTGTCGAAATGATCGATGTGAGTGTGCTTCAAGATTTGTTTCCTGAGGCGAATGTAGATGAGCAGCACGTTAAATCTTTCCACGCCAGTCCTCAAGAGTTTCTAAAAAGCTTGAGAGATGCCGGTGTTGTTAATGCGAACACCAAGATTAATCCCCTGAAAAAACAAATCTACAAAAAAATGTGTGAGTATTACCAAAAACAGTTTTATCTCCCCGAGAGAGAGGCTGTTTTTGCTACATACCATACTTTCACATTAGCAATGAGCTCTAGTCAATAATGGCGTCATCAGAAAAAAAACAACTCGTTATTTTTGGCGCAGGTGGCCATGCTAAGTCAGTTATTTCAGTCATTCATGATGAAGGGCTGTGGGATGTTGTGGGTTTAGTTACTGATAATCATGGACATGTAGTAAAAGCGGTGATGGATTACCCGGTTTTTCAGGGACGAGAACATCTTTTAAGACTGTTTTCTGACGGTGTTAAACATGCATTTATCGCCGTAGGCGATGATTCGTTTCGCCAAAAAATTTCACCACAATTAAAAGAGCTAGGCTTTGAGTTGGTCAACATCATTCATCCCACGGCACTTGTTATGTCTGGTGCGATGCTTGAGGATGGTATCTTGTTGCATGCTTATAGTCTTGTTGGTGCCGAATCCAAAATCGCCAGCGGTGTGATCATTCAGCCTTATGTGTCGATTGGACATGAGTCACATATCGGGGCTTATTCTCAATTAAGTCCAGGTGCCAGAGTTGGGGGTGATTGCCGGATCGGGACATGTTGTTTTTTGGGACCAAACGCTGTTGTTTTTCCAAAGGTTTCGATTGGAGACTTCGTATCTATCGGGGCTAATAGTACAGTGAATAAGGATGTGCCCGATCATCAAACAATACTATCAAAAGCAACTCGAATGATTTCAAAATCGATTAACAAAAGATCTGCAGATGAAAACCAAATCTGATTCGCTTTATAACGGACTCATTCTCAACCTGGCACCGACCGGCTGTGTTGCCAATAAGATCACCTCACCAAACTTGCCGATGAGTCATAACGAGATCGTTGATGATGTCGCCGCCTGCATGGAGTTGGGTGTCCAAATGGTTCATCTTCATTCTCGTGATAATGGGGGTGGACACTGCCCAGACCGCGAACCTTATGGGCGATTGATTGAGTCGATTCGAACACTGCCTGGTGGAAGGGTAGTGACGATTTGCGTGACCACCAGCGGACGCCATGATCCATCTTTCACCAGTCGGGTACGAGTTCTTGAATTGGATGGCATCAGTGTCAGAATGGAATTTAACCTATTGATGAGTAGAGATAAAAACGTGCCATCGAGCAATCTCGACATGGTCAAACAAATCCGAACGAACTGCGAAGAGAGTGGCCGTTCTTTCAGGCGCAAAAGTCAACTTAGCCAACAGCTCGCTTTGCAGATTCTGGATTGATGACATCACTCGCGCAAAAAACACTGACCGGCCTTATCTGGAATCTGGCAGAGCAATTTACCGTTCGGGGCATCACGGTAATTGTGACACTGCTTCTAGCGTATTTCCTTTCACCAGAGGACTTCGGTCTGCTGGCGATGATGGTGGTATTTATCAGTATTGCCTCAGCATTGATGGATTCAGGGTTTAAACAGGCTTTGATTCGACTGCCTGAGGCAACTCAAGTAGATTTCAACACGGCTTTCTATGCCAACATCGTGCTTGGCATTATTTCGTATTTGATATTGTTTGCTGCTGCGCCATCAATTGCTGGATTTTACGAAGAAGAACGTCTGATAACCCTGATTCGTGTTGCTGGCTTAGTGGTTATTATTAACGCTTTCCAAGTCGTACAATATGCCAGATTAAGTCGGGCGTTGAACTTCAAAGTGCAATTCAGGGCGGCTTTTCCAGCCTCTATCTTGTCGGCGCTGGTTGCGATAACAATGGCCTATCTGGGATTTGGTGTATGGGCTTTGATCGCACAAATGCTGGTATCAGCCTTTGTGGTCACCTTATGTCTGTGGTGGCAAAAGATCTGGCGGCCAACACTGAGTTGGTCTGCGAATTCGCTAAAATCCATGTATGACTTCGGTTATAAGCTATTTTTGTCCAGTCTGCTCGATACAGGTTTCAAAAATATGTATGTGGTGGTGATAGCAAAGCTATTCACAACGAGCTTGGCCGGGCTCTACTTTTTTGCCGACCGCATACGTGAATTGGTGATATACCAGATAGTATCCGCAGTTCAAAAAGTCACATATCCCGCACTGGCGACTCTTCAACAGGAGCCAACAAGACTCAAGCAGGGATATAAAAAAGTCATTGCTGTAACAACATTTATTCTCTTTCCGCTCATTTTGTTCATTGCTGCACTTGCTGAATCAATTTTTCATCTTCTTCTGCCCGAAAAATGGTGGCCAGCATCCTTTTACCTGCAATTGATGTGTCTTGCTGGTGTGCTTATTCCGGTTCATGCCATCAATCTCAACATTCTCCAGGTGCTGGGGCGATCGGATTTGTTTCTGTGGCTTGAAATAATCAAGAAAAGTATTGCCGTTTTGATTCTGGTAATCAGTTTTCGCTTTGGCATTATCGGCATTTTGATCGGGCAGATCATAAGTTCGGTGCTGGCCTATTTGCCGAACAGTTATTACTCGAAACGGCTCATCGATTATCCGGTGAGTGAACAGCTGACTGACTTCCTACCATGCCTTTTGCTGGCGGGCGGTATCGGTATTGTCATCTGGTGGTTGCAAGCTGCACTGCAATGGCCTGACTTCATAAAGTTAATCGTGTTAGCTGCTCTGGCTGTTTCAGCTTATGTGATTGGGGCTTGGCTGCTGAGGTTACATGCACTTGAACTTGCCCAAAGGCTGATTGTAAATAGACTGAAAGGAAAAGCTGCCTGATGAGAAATTTGCGAAGCCAGGAAGAAATAATGGCCTCATGGAAAGGCGAGACGGATCAGCCGGTTGTTAGCATCTGCTGTACTACCTTCAACCACGAAGCCTATATTGAGGATGCATTGGAAGGTTTCTTGATTCAAGAGACAGATTTTCCTTACGAAATTTTGATTCATGATGATGCTTCTACTGACAGAACTGCAAACATTATTCGTGACTATGAAGCTCAATATCCGAAAATAATAAAAACCATTTATCAAACTGAAAATCAGTTCTCACAAGGTAAGCGCATAAATGCAGACTTCAATTTCACAAGGGCTTTAGGTGATTATTTGGCAATATGTGAAGGAGATGATTATTGGGTCGACAAACTCAAATTGCAAAAACAGATACATTACCTCATGGATAATCCAGGTTATGTTCTAACCTTCACAGATGCCATAACATTTGATAGTGAGGGAGTTTTAGATACAGATTTTGGCGGAGCTAAAAAAGATCTATCTGCAGAGGAGTTAATTGTTGGAACGCCAATTAAAACCTTAACAACTTGTTTCAGAAATGTTTTCAAAAATAAAACTTGGCCAGTAGATCTTAGAAAAGCATTCTACGGTGATTTGACGGTATGGTCCCTGTTAGGTGACCATGGAGCCGCTAAATATATGCCTGATATATCTCCTTCAATGTATAGAGTTCACGATGCGGGGATTCATTCTTCAACTAGTGCAAAAACACGTTACGTAAATTATTTGCAAACTTTAATATGCCTTTATGCTCATAGATTAAATGATTCTAATCAAAGAGGAACAAGGCTTTTATCAATAAAAATTATAAAGTATTTAGCAAAAGATTTATCCATACTAGATTTTTTAAAAATACTAATCAATAAGATTTTAATTTTGTTGAGATTTTCAAGAAAATAAAAAAGTAATTATTAAATGAAAAGTTTTAGTCATAGATATAAAGATAAATTTGTTAGTGTGGTCCTGGCATCATTTAATGGCCAAGATTTTATAAAAAAACAATTGGAATCTATCCTTAATCAGACGCATACAAACCTAGAAGTATTGGTGGTTGATGATGGTTCATCCGATAAAACCACTGAAATAATTAAAGAATTTTTGCTAAAAGATGAGAGGGTCCATTTCTTTCCGGCAGCTAAAAATCATGGGTTGGTTAAAAACTTTGAGCGTGGTTTAAAATTAGCTAAAGGTGAGTTTATCGCTCTCGCTGATCAGGATGATATTTTTGATAAGTATAAAATTGAAAAACAGCTTTCTGCTATTATTGACGACGCTAAAGCAGATATGGTTATTACTGATCTTGAACTCATAGATGAAAATGATAGAAAACTTGCTGAATCTATGTGGATGTTCCAAGGTATAGCTCCAGAAAAAACTTCGCCTTTTAGACGTTTGTGTATTGACAATTATGTGACGGGATGTAGCTCATTGTTTTCTAGACGGTTATTGGAGCATGCAAGCCCTTTTCCGTCAGGCCTCAAAATCCATGATCAATGGCTAGCAGTGGTAGCAGCCAGAAAAGATGGTGGCGGAATAAAAATTTTAAATGAACAATTAACTCAATATCGGCAGCACAATCGTAATTTGATTGGTGCAAAACGGTCAAATAAGCTTAGTTGGTGTGATGTTGGAAGTAAGTTGTTTTCTTTAAATGAGCTTAAAGTTATAAGGGAAAACTCATCAAAAATATTCGATGAGAAACGTATTCGGATTATTTCCTTTTTTGAAAGATCGGAACTATTTGATGAGGATGAACTTACCTATCTAAAAAGCCTGGAAGAGCTTTTTTTTAATTTTTCAATAGAATCCAATAATCGATCATTAAAGAGAATTTCATTGATGCCAAAGGCAGTTTATTTCAGTTTTTATGCAAGAAGCTTCTGGCAAACATTATTTAGGTTTGTTATTTTACTTGTTCCTCCAATAAATAAACGTCGACAAAACTCTCAATAATGTTCCCGAATAGTAATGATATGATGCAAAAAAAAATATCAATTTCAATGGCTACTTTTAATGGTGAAAAGTACGTGGTTGAGCAAATAAAAAGCTTTCTCTCACAGACCAGGCTGCCAGATGAAATAATAATCTCGGATGATTGTTCATCTGATGAAACTATATCAGTGATAACTAATGCACTTCAGAATTCTGGTATTGACTTAATAGTTAAAAATAATCCTCATCCCTTAGGATATGCGCAAAACTTCAATCAGGCCCTTGAGATGGCTACTGGTAAAATAGTTTTTTTGAGTGATCAAGATGATTTTTGGATGCCAGAAAAAATAGAAAAAATAGCTAAAGTTTTTGAAGATAATTACTCGATCGCATTAGTTATTCATGATTTGGAGTATTGTGATCAGGATCTAAAAAGATTAGGGCACACTAAAATTAAACGTCTTGCTAAATTTACGAACTTTCGAAAATATCATGTAACAGGAATGGCTACTGCTATACGGCGAGATTTTTTGGCATTATGTCTTCCTGTACCAAGAGATTTTTTATCACATGATACGTGGATTCATCTTTGTGCATATTATTCGGGAATGAAACTGGTAGTTCCCGATGTGTTAGCCTTGTATAGGCGCCATAATGATAACGCAACAGCTTCACAGTTCGTAAATAGTCCTGCTAGATTGAATAGGTTTCAACTAATTTTCAGTAAGTTAAAAGGCCTAGATTTTTCTATTCTTGAATTAAGTCTAGTTCGTCATCGACTCGTTTTTAAATGGCTTAATGATAACAAACAATACCTAGTAAAAAATCACAAGGTAAACAATAAAAAAATTCTGTTTTCCAGCTTTAAGTTAAAAACAAAGGTTTATTCATTATCATTCGCAACGTTCATATACAGGAACATTTTAAAAGTTCGTAATTATTTTGTCTGATATGTATAATGAGACTTTGTTTGATCAAAAGCAACGATCCTAAAAAGATCGCTGCATTCCATCTAATAAATGGAAAAATAATGAAATTGAAATGATTTTAAGTCATCCCGATATGCAGAGCGTATCATGCCTTGTTGGTGTAACCGCAAACTTTTTTGTAAATAGATGTGTTTTGATATGGTTGGCAATTTCATCGTAGCTTTGATGTCTGGTGGTGACATTGAATGGAACCAGCGAGCGGAGTTTTCCGGTGTGTCGCTTCTCTACTGTGATGATGTAAAGGTTTATCATCCTGCTCGGAAAACACTCAAGAGCCTCGTAAATAAATTTCGTCGCGTAGTGGGGGGAGGTTTTCAGCGAGCAAAAGAGAGTAAATCTCTGTTTCGGCTCGTGTTGTGGCATTTTATTCCGCCAGTCAGATACGGACGAGTTCTGCTTGATGATGGTAAAAAAACTCATGAAGTCATATTCGCGTGTCTGATTTTTTGGGTGATTAAAGTTACTATGCTCGGAGAGATTGCCAGACTCGCAGTGGGAGGGAAGCCACTCAGGTAGTGCTGCTTTTCATTTATGATTCTCGTCAACTTATACAATCAGAAAGGTGCTGGCCCCTTAAACATATCCAGCAACCTTCTAAAACAAATAGAAGCTCATGCTGATAGTCGAGATGAGTTTTTGCTGTTATTGCCCGATATAAAAGCCTATGAGCAGTTCGTGGATAGCCGGTGCAATATAATCAGGTTGCCATGTTACAAAACTATAGCGGCGAAGATTGTATTTCGAATTTATTTAGAGTTAATTGTTTTACCAAAGCTGATACGACGACATAGGATAGATGCGATCCTTGCATTCGGTAATTTTCTTCTGACACCCTCAAGAATAAGAAAAGTAGTGCTTTTACATCATCCATATCTTGTTGATGATGCCTTGTTAAAAAAGCTGCCAATATTTGCTCGAGCAGCCGAGTACTGCAAACGTATGGCGTTTTTCCTGACTGTGCGTAACGTAGATGTCATGGCGGTTCAGAGTGACTACATGAAAGAGCAGTTTTCCTCGAAGTACCCTAAGTCCAGTCATGCGGCTCAAGTCATTCCCAATCCTGTCAGTGATGCTATCAGCAAGGTCTGTTCTGATTTGAGTTACGCAGATTTGATTACGGAGCGACTTGCTACAATGAAGTCTCAGTTGAGATTAATTTATGTGAGCCGCTTTTATCCCCACAAGAACCACCGTTTTTTGATCGCTCTATCCGAAAGGCTCAACCAGAGAAATATCAAACATGAAATATTTGTGACTGTTGATCCTATCCTCAAGGGGGCGGGTGATTTTCTCGATAGCATCTCCAGTAAGTCCGTGTCGATTAGTAACATCGGCGAGCAATCTCAGGAGTTGTTGTCCGAGTTTTATGAATCTTCACATGCGATGATCTTTCCCTCCAGTGCAGAAACATTTGGTAATCCACTGATTGAAGCATTGGGCTTCGGTCTACCTGTTATTGCTCCAAAACTTGATTACGCTGTATCGGTTCTGAACGATGCTGGAATTTATTACGCCGAAGATGATGTGGAAGATTGTGTTGATCAGATATCCACTTTGTTCAAAGACCATGAGTTTTACCAGCAAGCTTCATCAATAGCACTGCATCAGTTTCAGCGTTATCCAAATGTTAGTGACTGGTTTGCAATGTACCGTGGTGTAATCGAGGCACAACCAGGTCAACGAAATGCAAATTAAGGGGCAACTGTCCATCTCTATTGTCAGTCACGGCCAAGCTAATCTGGTGTGTCAGCTTTTAGAGGACATGGCTAGACATCTTGATCAAAATGCTTTGCTTGAGATTATAGTTACCTTGAATAAACCTGAATCCTTTGAATTCCCAAAAACTCAACTTCCAATCAGAACGATCTTCAATGACTCACCGAAAGGTTTTGCTGCAAACCATAATCAGGCTTTTCGGCAATCTAAAGGTGAATATTTCTGTGTATTAAATCCTGACCTCAGACTTATTCATGACCCTTTCCCTGAACTGATAAACGTGCTTGAAGCGGGGCCTGTGGGAGCAGTCGCCCCATTTGTCACTAATAGCGCTGGTCAGTTGGAAGATAGTTTGAGGAAGTTTCCAACCATGAGTAGTTTGCTCACCAAACTGCTCGGTTTGAATAGAAATCACATTTCTATTGATGGAGAGGTGCCTGAAGTGGTTGATTGGGTTGGCGGAATGTTCATGTTATTCAAAAGACAGACATTCGAAGAACTTGGCGGCTTTGATGAAGGTTTTTTCTTGTACTACGAAGATGTTGATATTTGCACTCGGCTCTGGAAGTCAGGGAAGGCGGTTGTTGCATCGCCGAAGGTAAGCGTAATTCATGATGCCCAGCGTACTAGCCATAAAAACCTCAAATATCTGAAGTGGCACATCGCCAGCATGCTTAGATATTTTGCCAAGCACTGGATGCGTCTTCCAAAAACATTTGATGTCAATTCACGTGAATGAATTAAACAAAGTCTCCATCACCGGCGCCACAGGTTTTATTGGCCTGGCTTTGGTCAAGCATCTGCTAGAGTCGAAAACCTTTGATGTTTCGGCGATATTGCGACAGAAAAGTGAGCTGATGTCAGCAGGTGTAGAGCAGTTTGAGGCTGGCGACCTCTCTGAATTATCGCAGGCAGACAATCGAAACGCCTTGGCTAGGCATTTACAACATATTGATACTGTCATTCATATGGCTGCCAGAGTACATGTTATGAATGATACATCTGCTGATCCCCTGGCAGAGTTTCGTAAAATCAATGTAACGGCCACTCTTGAGCTGGCCAAAGTTGCCGCTGAGGCGGGCGTCAAGCGCTTTGTTTTTTTGAGCTCGGTAAAGGTCAATGGCGAGTCAACGCAACCGGCTATGCCTTTTACCGAAAATGATTCGCCTTTGCCTGAAGATGATTATGCTCGATCGAAGCAGGAAGCCGAGATGGGCTTGAGGGAAATTGCCGAGGAAACTGGACTCGAAATTGTCATTATTCGCTTGCCATTAGTTTATGGCCCCGGAGTAAAGGGTAATTTTGCTGCCATGATGAGGTGGCTGCAAAAAGGCGTGCCTCTACCGCTGGGAGCTGTTCACAACCAACGTTCATTGGTGGCGCTCGATAATCTTGTCGACTTTATTCAGCTTTGTATAACGCGTCCTGATGCCGCGAATCAGACGTTTTTAATTGCCGATGGTGAAGATGTGTCAACCACCGAACTGCTGCGACGGGTTGCGATAGCGTGTGGCAAACGGCCTTGTTTATTGCCAGTACCGGTTAGCTGGATGCGGCTGGCAGCAAAATCACTTGGTAAGACGGCTGTGGCTGATCGTCTATTTTGTTCATTGCAGGTGGATATCAGCAAAGCCCGGCATCAACTAGGATGGAAGCCGGTTGTCACAATGCAGCAGCAATTGGATAAATGTCGATAAAGGGTAAGCGTTGGTATGTAGTGATTCAGTGATCCCAGCCACCATTTTAGGAAGTAATTTCGAAAGACAGAAAAGCACCGTCCGAGGCAATTACAGAACGATGTGCAAATCCGTCTGAAAAATGTTGCTCGAAGATCTGTTGAGCCATGCCCAGAATGGTCAGAGAGAGTGATTTACCCACACAGACATGTGCACCAACGCCATAGGCCAGGGATGAGGCGCTACTGTTTTGAGTGTAACGGTTGTTTTCTGGCTGATCTGCAGCAGGAACTAGCGATGTGAAACAGACATCACCCGCATCAAAATTATTGCCGTCAATTAGAACAGCCTGTTTGCATATCCTAGAGACAAAAGAGGTGGGGCAGTAGCGATAGGAGTCTGAGGCAAAATCAGTGCTATCCGCCTCGCAAATACTGGCGCAGATCGAAGCCACCAAGGGGTCGTACCCCATGACGATCAGGCTTTGTACCAGCAGATGAGAAAAATAATGCGGATCGTTTTGATCGGGGGGGGTATTGCCCTGATAAAGATACTTAAGTGCTGCATCCATAGCCGCCTGCCGGGATGGGTGGAAATAAATAAACCAAATGTTTTGTCGCCTATCCAGGCATTTAAGCGCGCGGCGCAAGGGTATCGACAATGCATGGGAAATCAATAAGCCAAGTGTGATCCGGGTTATCTTCTGGGCAAAATCGATGGCGGACAGGATATGCGATCGCCGTTTATAAAAATAAGTGTTCAGCCGGGGTTGCCATTCGAGCAGATGGGCTTCCAAATCGTTTGTAAGACGCTGAACAACTTTCTTTTCCGAGCGATGTGTTTCACCGTTCTTGAATAGCAGGTTGGCATCAAGGAAGGCTTGAATCCAATACAACGGCCTGTTTTTGCTTTTGTTCATGTCCAGGCCGGGTTGGAAGTAATTAAAGCTGGCAAAAGCTTTAGAGGTTAGGATCTTTCTGGATAACCCCGGATCGAATATCAAATGGATCTTATGGCCATCACTCTGGTAGTGCTCGATCAGATGTGGTTTGGCGTGTCTGGTGAGTGTTCTGTACTGGAAGGCTTCAGTTAGCGATTTTACGTGGTCTATTTTCATATCGGCATTTCCTGTCAATAAGGCAACAGTTTGCGAAGATAATGAAGCATGCCAGCTTCGGGCTGATCAGCTCGAAGCCAGCCAAGTAGTGGCTCAAAATCTGCTGTTCTGAATAGTTGAGACAAGGTGCCGTGACTATCGGTCTTCAACCATCTGATAGCGCGCCTGTAGGACGTTTTTTTCCAGTTATTTGCCCATTGGATGTCAAGTTCATGATAACGGGCAAAATACAGCCTGACGTTTCGTGCCGGCAGCTTCTTTTCTGTGTCGGTGACAGTTTTACCCTCGTAGGTTAAGGGCGGAGAGAATAGGGCAATCCGATGAGCATTCAGCTGTTCGGCAATTGCCATTGCTGCATAGCCACCACCCGATGTGCCAATGATCGAGATATTGCAACCTTCGGGGATCTGCGAGTGGAGATATTTTCCCAGACTCTCGATAGTTGTGGCGATGCCAGGAATGCCTCGCGTGAAAAGTCTTTTGTGTGGGTCTCTGAGGTAAATTATCAGGTCGAATTTGCTTGCTACGCAACTGTGAAAAAGTTGAACAGGAATGTTCAATTTGCCGCCCTTACCTGTAAAACAGATCAAGGCCGTTTGTGGATGTTCGCAGGACTGCCATAGCTGCAAATCTGGGCTGATGTGTTCCCTGAGTAGTAACCTCTCAATGCCGCCGCGCCGGATTAGGTCGAGCCTTGCTTGGTGTGAGCCCGAGAAACCAGCGGTTTGCTTTAGAAGATGGGCGATCAGCGCAGGTGTGCCGTAAGTTAGCAGCCAGTTGAAGAGCTCATTAGAGGGCTGTTTTTGAGGTGATTCTAGAAAGGCTGTCAGCTTATTGGCGAGTAGGTGACGGCTGTTTTCTTTCAGAATTCCACTAATGCGCAGCTGGGTCGAGATAGCTACACGCAATCGTTGCCTGTCCCCCTCATCAAGCCCGTTGACCTTGATAGCCTGATAGTGGGGTGTGTTACTCATTAGTAATACTGATTAGCTGGCTGATGGTAGTGTCGTTACCGAGCTTTTCAATGGGAATGTCAATGCCGTGCTTTTCTTCGAGCTCGATCAACAACTCGAAGAAATCGAGCGAATCGATACCGAGTTGTGCAAGCGGAACGTCATCGAAATTCTCAGGTAAGTTACCCTTGACGATGTCTCGGGTAGCGTCACGTATAATCCGCGATTTGTTATCTGTCATCAAGAGTCCTTATATCTGATTTGTAACGTGAAGTTGACTAAGGATGTGTCCTTTGACCAAATCGCCATAATCATGACGAATGACCACATCCGATTGCTTGCCCTGCGATCTAATGCTTTGACATTGTAAGACCACCGGTGATGATTGTTGTCGACAAAGATTTTGCATCATAGCCTCGAATTTGCTGCCGACCAGTCATTAAGTTTTGTCGGGATACTCATTTGGCAGAAGCTATATTTGTAATACAGGAGAACCCGGATGAAAAGGGAAAATGTCGTCTGGCATGCCTATAAAGTTAACAAGCCTGACAGAGCGAGGCAAAAACAGCAGCGACCTTGTGCTCTTTGGTTCACCGGTTTAAGCGCCTCAGGTAAATCAACCATGTAGTGGTTCACTGATCCCGGACACCAATTTAGGAGGTAATATGACCTCCAACGAGTTGTTCAATGACAAGAGAAAGAAGAAGTTTTACTCCGGAGTTCAAGCTTGAAGCAGCCAGTTTGATGGTCGACCAAAATTACAGTATCCCTGACGCCTTCAGGGCCTTAGATGTGGGCGAATCAGCTGCGTCGGTGGGTGAAACAGTTGGAAGCGGAACGGGGCGGGTCACACCGGCATCTAAAGCAATAACGCCCGAGCAGCAGCGAATTAAAGAGCAGGAGGCTCGGGTTAAACGCCTTTAGCAAGAGAAGTTCATATAAAAAAAGGCTACTCTCTTGATGTCTGAGGAGCTCGGCTCTACACGCTGATAAACCAGTTAAGAGAGCATGGCACTGTGACGATGATTTGCAGGTTGTTTGGAGTGGGTCTGAGTAGCTTTTATGACCGGCAAAAACGCATCTAGCAACCTGATTAGCACGGCCACATTTACGGACCAGGGTGAATGCGCTATTCACCAAAAGCCGCAGCAGTGCGGGCAGTCGGACGCTAGTCGACATGTTGCGGGATGACGGTATTGAGATTGGCCGTTTCAAAGTCAGCCGCCTGATGAACGAGCTGGGTTTGATATGTAAACAGCCAGGACCGAATGCCTGTAAGCATGCGTTATATACACGCCGCATTGTTGGCTGGCCGATGTCGGCGAGACCTGATGCGGATTTGGCAGTGAAAGCACTGGATATGGCCTTTGAGTCACGTGGCAAGCCGCAAAATGTGCTGTTTCACAGTGACCAGGGTAGCCAATATGGCTCACGTAAATATCGGCAACGGTTGTGGCGTTACCGAATGACACAGAGTATGAGCCGACGTGGTAATTGTTGGGATAATGCACCGATGGAACGGTTATTTCGCAGCTTGAAATCTGAATGGCTACCGAGACTCGGTTACCGAGGACTCAGCGAAGCAATGCGTGATGTGAGCTATTATCTGATGGATTATTACAACTGGCAACGGCCACATCAATTTAACGATGGATGTCCACCTGCAAAGGCGGAATATCTGTCTAAACCTGTGTCCGGAATTAGTTGACCGCTACACACGGCCTGCGGCCTCGCAGAGCCGGAGAGTTTAAATTGAGACTTCGTAGTGACGAACAATATAAGTTCGGATTCAGCAAAGTCGAATAATTTAACTTCAGATGTTGCAAATAAACCCGTCATTGCGGGTGCAGCGAAGTAATCCAGTGCAGACGTTGAAGGTGGGACTGGACTGCCGCGGCCTGCGGCCTCGCAGTGACGGGAAACTTAAGTTGAGGCCTCGCAGAGACGAACAATATAAGTCCGGGTTCAGCAAAGTCGAATAATTTAACTTCAGATGTTGCAAATAAATCCGTCATTGCGAGAGAAGCGAAGCAATCTAGTGCAGCTGTTGAGGGTGGGGACTGGACTGCCACGGCCTGTGGCCTCGCGATGACTGATTAGGCTGGAGTTTTTATCTACAACAGTATATTCGTCTACTGCTCATGATTCTTAACGGACTCATGCTACTATCCACTTAGGCAAAAACTGCTGTAACTTGAAATCGATATCACCATGAATGATCAAATCCGCTGGGTTCAACGATTAAACAGCTTTGGGGATGCGCTTGGCAAGCTTCAGGCCGCAACCTCGCTGGCGCATCAACGTGAGCTTTCCGAGCTGGAGCAGCAAGGCTTGATTCAGGCTTTCGAGTTTACGCACGAGCTTGCCTGGAATGTGATGAAAGATTTCTTTCTGTATCAGGGGAATTCCAATATCGCAGGATCAAGAGATGCAACCCGAGAAGCCTTCAAGATGGGGCTTCTTTCTGATGGTGATGTTTGGATGAAAATGATTATCAGTCGGAACCAGACATCACATACGTACAACAGGAAAATCGCTGATGGTATTGCCGAGCTGATCATCAGTGAGTACGAACCGCTGTTGACGGCATTCCATGAGCAAATGCATCAAAGGGTTGACTCCTAAAAGATGATCAGTCAATCCGGGCTTTCAGATGAAGTTATTACTCAACTGGTTGAGACGCTTAAACACTCACCCGTTCAAGAAATCGTTCTGTTCGGTTCACGGGCAACAGGTAAATTTAGAGACGGTTCAGATATCGATATTTGCATCGATGCACCGGGATTGAGTGTTGATGGGCTCCTGGACCTGAAGGTGAAGCTGGACGCGTTGGACCTGCCGTGGATGATCGATCTTGTTCACAAGCAAACTATCGATAATCCGGCGCTGCTTGAGCACATCCAGAATTATGGTGTCAGGCTCGGACAAGAGCTTCATTAGATGGATTCACTATGACGTCGTTGCGAACGGAGCGAAGCAATCCAGTGCAGCCGATGAAGGTGTGGACTGGACTGCCGCGGCCTGCGGCCTCGCAGTGACGGAGAGTTTAAATTGAGGCCTCGTACAGACGGGCGATATAAATTCAGGATATGCAGTGACGGGCGAGGATAAAAAATGAATCTCGCTTTGGTGACTGAGAAACTTCAACAGTTAGAAATTATTATTTATCAATGATCCCTAAATCTTTTAAAATCAAACTAATGTGTGCAAAGGCTCTCAGAAGAGTATACGGGCTAATGTTGCCATTCATCACTCGCACCCCAGCTCTGAGGAAATTTATAAAAAAGTGCCTGGCATCATCCCCATTCATAGTAGATCTCGTCTCCTATTCTGATAGATCAGTATATGCAAAGCTGGTTCCAACCCAAACAAGAAAGCTGATCATGGTCGATGTGACGCACATGGCAAAAACTAATTTAAATACGGGGATCCAAAGAGTTGTCAGAGCGTTATTGAAAGAGTTAGAAGTCTTGACTTCTGACGAGATCGATGTCGAACCTGTAGTCTTATTACCTGCGGACGGTTTTTGGCATTTTCAATACGTAGAGTGCAATCCAAACAGGAAGTCCAACATCGTTGTACCTAGAGAAGGTGATTTATTTCTTGGTCTGGACTTGAATGCTCAAATTATTTCTGCACAGAAAGCAGGGCTCTTTGAGGACTGGAAATCACGAGGTGCGCAGATCGTGATTACTGTTCATGATATCTTACCTATTGAACATCCTGAGTGGTGGCCTGAAGAAGTATCGGTCAATCATGCCCAGTGGTTGAATTCGGTATTGCTTTGTGCTGATACGATTCTTTCGG
Source organism: Methylophaga sp. (assembly GCA_020831825.1). GTDB lineage: Bacteria > Pseudomonadota > Gammaproteobacteria > Nitrosococcales > Methylophagaceae > Methylophaga. The sequence continues at coordinate 141,470 of JAFIFW010000019.1, forward strand.
TCTCGAAAGCAACACAGAATGCAGTGGTAAACTGGTGCGAAAATAATAATATAGAAAAGCAACATATCAAATTTAGATGGTTCCACCTTGGCGCGGATTTCGAGGCAACCAACTCAAGTACAGGCGTTCCCCAAGAAGCCGAGAAGTTGATCAAGCAGTTGAAAAAGCAAGTCACCTTTTTGAGTGTTGGCACTATAGAACCAAGAAAAGGACATGAGCAGTGTCTGGATGCATTTGAGTCATTATGGGAGCAGGGGCTGGAATGTAATCTTGTTTTTGTAGGTAAACAAGGATGGTTAGTTGACAAACTAATCAAGAGGCTCAACACTCACCCAGCATTGAAGAAACATTTTTTCTGGTTGGATGGAATTTCAGATGAGTATTTGAGTAAGGTCTATGCATCCTCTGATTGTTTGATAGCCGCAAGTAATGGCGAAGGTTTCGGTATTCCTCTCATAGAAGCAGCCCGTCACGGCTTGCCTATCATTGCCCGAGATATACCTGTCTTTAGAGAGGTCGTGGGTAACAATGCTCATTATTTCAGCGGCCAATCTGCCGAAGACTTAGCTAAAAGTGTTACAAAGTGGCTAGATGATTTTGAACATGGCAATCACATCACATCGTCAGGCATTAAGTGGCAAAGCTGGCAAGAAAGTGCATTGCAGATTCAGCGTGTTTTGCGATTCTGAACTAGTACCTAATCTCAATATTCAACTACTCAAGGAGTCTATAAGTGTTAGAAAATATCTCTTGGTTCAGTCAGATATCAGTTGTGATGTTCAGGAGTTCACCAAGGGAAGTTTTCTTGATCGTAGTTTTTTCTATTTTCTCAAAGATTTCCTCACTACTAGCGTTGTTTTTACCCATAAAAATCATCCTGATGATTGGGGTTGAAAATACGCCAGAATACATTCCCGGTTTTTTGTCCGTGATTGAAAGAGAAAAGCTCGTTATTGGGCTTTGTGTTCTCGCGGTGAGTTTTTATATTTTGCATGCAATACTGGAAGTATTTATAGAGAAGCTTGAGAGGAAAGGGGCTGGCAAGCTATCCAAAGGACTGGGTGCGATAAATCGAAATAAAACCATCCCGAAGAAAATTTTTAACAGAGTGTCAAAAAGTTATTCTGAGCTGGTTTTTAGTGTCTGTGTTATAGCTTTTATTTCCTGGCTTTATCCATCACTTTTTATGTTGGTAATTTTTTACACAATTACTGTGTTGATAATACATGAGTTCCTCGCTCGAAAACACCAAAATAATCCCATCGAGGACGATGAGGTAGGCGGCAAAATCTGGTTTGATATTGGCTTCTTAATAGCATTTATATTTATCGTTTGGCAGCTGCTTAATTACCAGGAATTGAGTGTTATTACTGCATTTATATGCTTCTTATTGTTGAGGCAATCATCTTCTGGTTTGAAAAGGTTGGTTAATGACTTTAGTTTTATAAACAAGCAGCGCAATACAATAGAACATATCATTAAGCATAATCAAAACATCTAGCCAGAGAACAAGCCATGCTGAAATCAAGATACGATCACTGCAGAATACTGGTAATTAAAGAAATTGAAATAGACCGATGACAACTAAGCAAGTAATACTCCATACAGGCTTCCATAAAAACGCGTCGTCTTCCATACAACATTCGCTGGCAAAAAACAGAAAGCTATTACAAGCAAAGGGATACTGTTATCCGGAGATGACTTTGGCTGCAGGGAAGAGGTTTTATAATCAATCGATTCCACTGTATGGCCTGTTTACGAACAAGCCACAAAGTTTTAGACATTATTGGTATCACAATGATTTAGATTATCGAGTTGCCAATGAAATTATAAGTCAACACTTAGACTCTGTACTAAATCAGGATCAGACATTAATTTTTTCTGATGAGTTTATATCACGCTTATCAGGTGAGAATCTCATTAAAGTTAAGAGTTATTTCGAAGAAAATAACTATGAAATAAGAGTGATTTCATTTGTAAGAGAACCATTTAAACTCATTGTTTCTTCTGCTCAGCAAATGGCTAAAGCAAAAACGATTGAAGAGTCGATATGCAGAGATATCGCTAACCTTGATGCATTAAAGATACGTACACTAAAAAATGTCTTTGGAGATAATGCTGAATTTTACAGCTTCGAGCGTGCATGCGAGCATGAAACAGGTCCAGTGGGTTTTTTCTTTAACTTAATTGGAATCGCGTTGAGTTCAGAGCAAACCGAGCGTATCAATGAAGGGATGTCGATGCAGGCTGCAAGGCTTGCTAGCTATATAAATTCATGCTGTCCACTTTTTTTGACAGTGTCAGAACTGAATCCACTCAGAAATCCGAATGATCTTGTTCCTATTTATTCAATTAAGGGCGATAGTTTTTCTCTTTCAACAGATGAAATAGAGATTATCAAGCCGAGAGTTATCAAAGCACGAGAAAATATATCTCAGATATTAGGCTGTGACTTTCTGCCTGATGCAGAACTCCCAGAGGGTAGTGATCATGTAAGATGGAGTGCTCAACAGTTGCAGGAACTGGTGGATATATCACCACAACTCAACTTGAATCTCTTGCTACGAATTCATGACTACTTTTCTACACACAACGAGTTAGTCTTCAATAGTGAAGACCTATCGCAATTCACGGCTATTATAAGCGGTCGTCTACAGGGTGAGCTGGAATCACTGAATGCTCAGCTTAGCACCAGGCACAGATTGATGAGCATTATTAAAAAGAAATTTTTTGCCTGAACCAGTTTTCGCCCATCTTAATGTCTACGATCAACATGGCAAAAGGACAATATGAATAAAAAGTTCAAGCGTGCAGTTTTGCATGTCGGGCCTGATAAAACCGGATCTACAGCAATACAATTTGCCCTTGCGCAATGCAGAGAGCTACTGCTTGATAGAGGGATACAGTATTCAGTCAGAGAGGCTATAAACGATAAAGGTTTATACCATTTCTTTCTCACAAATTCACGCTTATCTAGCATAGCCAAAAAATCTAATAAACTTGATAGGAGTGACAAGTCACATGCTCAAAATTATATGCTCAAACTTAAAAGTGAGCTATCAAATACAAGCGCTACAGGACTTATCCTGTCTCACGAGGGCTTATGTCATCTAAACAATCAGGAAATGGCTGGACTACGTGACTTTTTATTGAATTACACGGATAGTGTTGAGGTTGTAATGTATGTTCGGGACTCAGCCTCTTATGCTACCAGTGCTATGAGCCAACGAGTTAAGACTGGAAGAAGAGCGCTTGGAGAGGGACTTCCATATATAAAATATAAAACAATTATTAGCACGCTAGTTGACGTCTTTGGTAGGCCGAATATCAATGTTAGAGCGTTTTCGAGGGAGGCATTCCCGAACGGTAATATTGTCATGGATTTTCTTGATCTATTGCCGCTTGATATCAAGGACAAGAAATATATTACACAGACCTCGCTTTTTGAGGCCAACGTATCTCTATCGCACAGGGGATTGCTGGTTGGAGACCGCATTGTCGAGTTGCTTGGGGATCTTGTACCCAAGGCAGGGGATTTCAAAAAACTGTTCCTTTCTGACTTGATGGGGCTGCAAGGAGAAGCAATTAAACTGTCGGGAAAGGAGCGCGAAAAGCTTCAAGCGATCACTTCAAAACACATGGACTTTATCCGGGAGAACTTCAATATTGATGTTGAAATGAAGAGTCGAGATCAAGCTGTGCATGACGGGAACAAACCCGTAATACATGACGAAATTGATGCGCTAGCCAGAGATATTATCAAGAAGTCGCTACCAGGGCACTTATTACCTGTAAGGAAATCCAGTCGAATCGGATTATGTGCGGCAATGAATACATTCATGAAACGGATTACAGGCTGAAAATTAATACTGTCTTTATTTCCATGGTTGGTAAACAACATGCTGAGAGCGGCGGCGGATAGTGAATAAACTAGTTGGGTGGGTACTTTGAGAATATTGCTACATATTGGCTGCGAAAAAACAGGCACGAGCACTATCCAGGAGTCATTGACTCTGAATTATAAAGTGCTTGCTGGGCATGGCTATCAATATCTTCGTACGGAAGGCAGAAACGAGTACAGAGACTTACCTGCCTACTGTATGAACCCAGATCGTATAGACGATTACTTCAATGATAATCTTATAAACGACCACTCTAAGCGGCAAGAGTTTGATAACAAATTTATAAGAGACTTTATAAGAAAGATGATGGATCTGCCTTCTCATATTCACACAGTGATTATTTCCAGCGAACATCTCAGCTCTAGGCTCAAACATGAACAAGAAATTCAGAGGCTCAAGCAACTATTATCTGATTATTCGTCCGATATTAGGCTAATAGTCTACATAAGGGATCAAGTAGATAAAGTCATATCAGCGTACTCTACAAGGATCAAGTCAGGGGGGACGCTCTCACTGGATGACTATCTGGACGTCTTCGCAGAAGGGTTCGCAAATAACTACGATCAACTGTTGAGGTATTGGGAAAGCGGCTTTGGAAAACATTGCATAAACGTCAGGTTGTTTGACCGAAGCGAATTCATTAACGGGGACTTAGTCGATGACTTCTACCATACATTCGATAGTGGTCTAATTCAGCATCTCAACCATCAGGTATCACCGATTAACTCGTCTTTGAGTGCCACAGGCATTCGACTGGCTAGATATGTGAACAAAATAATACCTAAATTCAAACCTGGCAAAGGTGTCAGTAGACTGAATAGAAAGCTAATAACCCTGATCACCAAGCATGTGGGTGGCAAACGACTTAAACTCACATCAGAACAGAAGCTTAAGATTCGTAAACGGTTCGAATCAAGTAATGAACAGGTGCGATTACGCTATTTTCCAGAGCGATCAGAGCTGTTCAGATTCAAGTGAGGGCATCTTTGAAAAAGTTAAAAAAAACATTCTTGCATGTAGGTTCTGATAAAACTGGCTCAACAGCGATCCAGTATACATTGCATCACCATCGAGCTGAGCTTCGCTCTCAAGGCTATGTGTATGCACCTGGTTTATATCATCCTTTAATGGCGGCACACTTCTCAGAGCAGCCACTTCAGCTAGATTACTTCAGAGTTAGGACCTCGGATTTTAATTTTGCAAAGGTTAAAACTGAGGCTAAGCAGTTCATTTCTGAGCTTGAGCATGAAATTGAATTTGAACCAGTATCTAACTTGATCATTTCCTATGAAGGGTTTACTGGACTAACTGAGACAGAACTGAAAGATCTTAAATCATTTCTTGAACAGTATTCTGAGAAAATCGAAGTCATTTATTATCTTAGACCACCATTATCATATGCGCCGAGTGCAATCAGCCAACGCATAAAGTTTGGCTCACCAAGCTGGAATATTCATCCCCCCGTTACGCACTACCGACCAAGGCTTGAAGTTTTAGAGAAAGTTTTTGGTAAGAAAAATATTAATCTAAGAAATTTCAAAAGAAATTTTTTAGTCAATGGTGATGTTGTCGTAGATTTTTTATCCCAAATTGGAATAGATTCGAACTTAGTTTATAAACAATTTTCGAATACCGTGGTAACAAATTCTGCACTGAGTGAGGAGGCCATTCTTATTGGTGATGAAATCATAAGGTTGCTGGGTGAGCGTGGTCCTCAGGGAGCCGAGTTTAACCAGATCTTCTTGCCAACTCTAGAGAAGATTCAGGGAAGAAAGTATAAGCTAAGCCAACTTCAAAGAGATGTTATTCATCGTGCCACAATTAAAGATCTCCAATACATAAAATCGGAGTTTGGTCTGGACATAAGTGACATAGATGCAACTCAAGAAGCGAGTGATCATAAAAATTCAGCCTTGTCGCGGAATACTGCTCACTCATTAGCTAGGCTGATCATTGAAAATGCACTTCCAGATTTTCAACTACCTGACGTCAATATTCAGGAGTATCACGAAGAGAGTGTTATCAATGTTGCACAAGGTAAGATTATATTTAAAGAAACAACACAACTTACTCTGGCACCCTCAGAACTAAAAAACCTGACTGTCGAGGTGGTTAACGAATCAGCGTTCTGGTGGGGTGGTAAAGTTGCCCCTGTTAGAGCCTCCTACCATTGGTTCGATGCCAATAAAAATCTGGTCGAGTTTGATGGGCTTCGAACTGAACTGCCAGTCAGTGGTATCAAGCCCCATGGTAAAACCCTGATTTCCATGCTCATTCAGGCGCCATCCATTAGTGGCGAATATTATCTTGAACTGACACTTGTACAGGAATATTTTAACTGGTTCGAGAGTCTTGGTTTCCAGTCACAGTTGTTGAGAGTTTCAATTGAGTGATGCTTTTTGCCTAATCAGAAGCAAGATGTGTTTGTTTGTCAGATCTACGGCCTCTAAATATGTTGAGATGGAGGATATCCGCGACATCACTCAACTTATGGTACCACCTAAATTGAAAAAACAACCTCCAACTATCGAAGCTGCTTCATGATGAAGGTCCTCCACTTTTTTAAAACATATTTCCCTGACAGCTACGGTGGTATAGAAAAAGTCATATACACAATAGCCCAGGGAAAAAGTGAGCCCGACATTGAAACTAGTGTGCTGGCACTTACTAGGCTAAACGATCTCTCACCAATCCAATACACAGACCATACTGTCTATCGAGCTCGTGAAAATCTCAACCTGGCTTCGACAGGCATATCCTTTTCTGTTTTAAGAAAATTCAAAGCACTCGCGGAAAAAGTCGATATTATTCATTACCACTATCCATGGCCGATGATGGATGTTGTCCACTTTCTCTCAGGCGTAAATAAACCCACTGTGCTGACATATCACTCTGATATCGTGAAGCAGCAGATGTTATTAAAATTTTATTCACCATTGCGAGATCGTTTTCTAGCCAATGTCGACCGAATTGTTGCCACTTCACCCAACTACCTGGCCAGCAGCGAAGTGCTAATGCGTTATATGGATAAAGTCGATGTCATTCCAATTGGACTGGATAAAACAACTTATCCGAAACCGGATAGACAACTCATCAACCAATGGCTTCAGCAATTTGGTAATAAGTTCTTTTTGTTTGTCGGCGTGCTCCGTTATTACAAGGGGCTGCATATTCTGATACAGGCTGCAAAAAATGCCGTCTATCCGGTTGTTATTGCAGGAGCAGGTCCTGTCGAGATCGCGTTAAAAAAGCAGGTGGAGCAACTTGGACTGGAAAATATCCATTTTCTTGGTCATGTTTCCGAGGAAGACAAAGTCGCTCTGCTAATGTTGTGCTATGCCGTCGTTTTCCCCTCCCATCTGCGTTCGGAGGCGTTCGGCATTTCCTTACTGGAAGGGGCAATGTACGGAAAGCCGATGATCTCGAGCGAGATCGGTACCGGTACCACCTTTATCAACATAGATGGAGACACCGGCCTCGTGATACCACCGAGTGATGCGACTGCTCTGGCTCAGGCCATGACCTGGCTTTGGTCACATCCTGATGAGGCCGCTGCAATGGGCCATAGAGCCGAGCAGCGATACCAGGATTTGTTTACGGCGGATAGAATGGTTCAGGCGTATGCCCATCTCTATCGAGATCTGGCATACTGAATTTGAACGAGAATAGAAAAACGTGATGATCTAAAAAGAGAAAATATCGTATGACATGTGCACAAGCTCAGCAGTAATGAGCGTGCTATCAGAAATGTCAGCAGCCCTGTGTGCTGTTGTTTACAGGCTCGAGCGCATCTGGCAAGTCGAGGTGGTGTGAGGTGGTAGAACGAATGTCATGCCTGCCGGAGATGAGGCATCTGCGGCTTAAGTGAGATGTTCTTCCCTCGCTCAGTTGCATGAACTGAGCACAGTCCGGGGTCTGTTGACCCTTCATTGTCAACACTGCTGGTGGCTATTTTTTCGTCCAATGAGGCGGAAATGATGCTATTTAATTATTCCATCTGAGTCATTACAACACCATGGAGCGGAACGAGCTCAAGCTCGTCGGTTTGTGACTGAAAATGCACCACTCGACGTTGCGCGTCGTTTATTTAGAATAACCACGAAAATGTCTGGAACGTTTCTGAGCGAAAGCCTCCAGAGGAGGTGAGATAGAGGAATGTATGTGACAAACGGCTCTCTTCGCGCCTTTATTGGTGCATTTTCAGTCACAAAAGAGGCGGCTAATTAAAAATCAACAGACTCTGACTTTAATAAAATTACAGACATGGTTTTTTTAGCCGAAGACACAAAAATATTCGCTTGTGATGATAGAGGAGACAGATAAATTGAAAATGGTTGTGAATTAAGGATAGATAATTAATGACTGATAAGAAGAGGCTAAGCTGCTTCAAGGCATACGACATTCGGGGCCGATTGGGTGATGAACTCAACCCAGATGTTGCTTACCGAATTGGCTTTGCCTATGCAAAACATCTCAATGCAAAACGAGTGGTTGTTGGGGGCGACATCAGACATACCAGCGAACCGTTGAAACTGGCTTTGGCGCAAGGCTTGATTGATGCCGGAGCACAGGTGATTGATATTGGCATGGTCGGCACCGAAGAAATTTACTTTGCCTCGTTTTACCTGGATGTTGATGGCGGCATTGAGGTGACAGCCAGTCACAATCCGATGGATTACAACGGAATGAAGCTGGTTGGGCGTGGTGCCTTACCGATTAGTGGCGATAGTGGGTTAAACGATATTCGTGATTTGGCGGAGCGTATTGAGTCGCCGTATTCCCGAACTGACAAGCAGGATACAGCGAAGCAATCCAATGCGGCCATTGAAAGTAGGGACTGGACTGCCACGGCCTCTGGCCTCGCAGTGACGGGTGAAGAGGTCAGAGGCTAAAACTCAACCCCCAACGTAATTGCGTGCGCAGCGAAGAAATCCAGTGCAGCTGTTGAAGGTGGGGACTGGACTGCCACGGTTTCCGGCCTCGCAGAGACGAGTCATATAAATTCAGGCCTCGCAGAGACGAACGAGATAAATTCAGGTTTCAACGAGACGAATGATTCTGAAAGTGTGTTTTCGGCAACACCGTTTGCTGAAAAATTCAGTCAACAATCCATTCTCGAACCTTATGTTCAACATTTGCTGACCTATATTGAACCGGCAAAACTCAAACCATTGAAGCTGGTGGTCAATGCCGGCAACGGTGCGGCTGGACATGTGATTGATGCCATTGAGCAGCAGTTTCGTCAGCAGGGTGTTCCGGTGGAATTTATCAAGGTGCACCATGAGGCGGATGGTGATTTTCCGAACGGGATCCCCAATCCGCTGCTCCCTGAAAATCGTGCCGCAACTGCCGATGCCGTGATTGCAAATCAGGCAGTCATGGGTATCGCCTGGGATGGCGATTTTGACCGCTGTTTTTTGTTTGATGAAAACGGCCGTTTTATTGAGGGTTATTACATTGTCGGACTGTTGGCAGAAGCATTTCTTCGCAAACATGCTGGTGAAAAGATTATTCACGATCCGCGTCTGACCTGGAATACCATCGATCAGGTGACTCAAGCGGGCGGCGTGCCAATACAATCAAAAACCGGCCATGCCTTTATCAAGGAACGGATGCGCAAGGAGAATGCCATTTACGGTGGCGAGATGAGTGCGCATCATTATTTTCGTGATTTTGCCTATTGCGACAGTGGCATGATTCCGTGGTTATTGGTAGCTGAGTTGCTGAGTATTTCCGGAAAACCATTATCGGCACTGGTGGATGAACGCATGATTGCCTATCCATGCAGTGGCGAGATTAATTATCGGGTGGCCGATGCTGCGGTAACGCTCGGTAAAATTATGGACTTCTACCAGGCCAGTGACAGCGATCAATCAAGATTCCCGATAATCGACAAGACGGATGGTGTCAGCCTGGAGTTTGCTGACTGGCGATTCAATTTGCGAATGTCCAATACTGAACCACTGTTGCGTTTGAATGTTGAGGCCCGGGCCAATACAGAACTGGTGTGGCAGAAAGTGGCAGAAATTGAGTCAATTATCGCCGAAGATAATGAGTGATAGCCGGTTTTATGGCAGACTAACTGTGATATAGAACACAGTTTCTGATAAGCTCACTCGGGTGGTCAGCGGGTTGGCAATGATGCCTCCCATGGCTGAGTAACGGACTGAACCATTTTCACTAAAGAGTGCAATCAACATGACAATTCTGGTAACTGGCGGTGCTGGTTTTATTGGCTCCAATTTTGTACTGGACTGGCTGGCCCAGTCAGATGAAAAAGTCATCAACCTCGACAAACTGACTTATGCTGGTAATCGGGAGAACCTGGCCAGCCTTGAGGGTGATGACAGGCATCTGTTGGTTGAGGGTGATATTGGTGACAGTGCACTGGTCACCGAGCTGCTGAAAACACATCAGCCTAGGGCGATTCTTAACTTTGCGGCCGAATCTCATGTCGATCGCTCCATCCTCGGTCCTGAAGACTTTATTCAAACCAATATTCTCGGTACTTTTCGTCTGCTGGAAGCGACCCGTGATTACTGGATGTCATTGTCTGAGTCAGAACATAAAGCGTTTCGTTTTTTGCATGTTTCAACCGATGAAGTCTATGGCACATTGTCTCCGGATGCGCCGCCATTCAGTGAGCAAAACCGTTACGAACCCAACAGTCCCTACAGCGCCAGCAAGGCCTCTTCCGATCATCTGGTGCGTGCCTATCATCACACTTATGGCTTGCCTGTACTGACAACCAATTGCTCCAATAACTACGGCCCCTACCAGTTTCCCGAGAAATTGATCCCGCTGGTGATTCACAATGCGCTGCAAGGTCAGCCTCTGCCTGTCTATGGCGACGGACAACAAATTCGTGACTGGCTGTATGTGGGCGATCACTGCAGTGCGATTCGTCGTGTGCTGGAAGCAGGCACCTGCGGTGAGGTGTACAACATCGGCGGTCTCAATGAACAGGCCAACCTTGATATTGTCGGTTTGATTTGTGAATTGCTTGAGGAAATGGCGGCTGACAACCCACATGCAAAATCAGCAGATAATCCTGAGGGATTCAAAGGCTTGATAACGTTTGTCAAAGACCGTCCCGGCCATGATCGTCGCTATGCCATCAATGCCGACAAGATAAATAGCGAACTTGGCTGGACACCAGCAGAAACCTTTGAAACCGGTATTCGCAAGACATTGCGCTGGTATCTTGACCATCAGTCATGGGTAGAGCGCGTGGTCAGTGGTGAATACCGGCAATGGCTGGAAAAGCAATACGCATGAAGTTACTGTTGCTGGGCGCCAACGGGCAGGTCGGTTGGGAGCTGCAAAGATCGCTGGCACCGCTTGGTGAGTTGATTGTCTGTGATCGCCATAGTGCAGATCTGACCCAGTTGTCGGCATTATCTGCTCTGATTGAAACTCAGCAACCGGATGTGATTGTTAACGCAGCCGCCTATACGGCAGTCGATCAGGCTGAGCAGGATATTGATAATGCATTTTTGATTAATGCCGAGGCTGTAGGTCTGCTGGCGGGCAAGGCGGCGCAACTGGGCAGCTATCTGGTGCATTACTCCACCGACTATGTATTCGATGGCAGTAAATCTGGCGCCTATCAGGAGTCTGACGCAGTAAACCCTCAATCTGTCTATGGCAAGAGCAAGCTTAAAGGTGAGCAGTTGATTGCTGCCTCTGGTTGCAAACATATGATTTTCCGAACCAGTTGGGTATTTGCCCGACGGGGCAATAATTTTGCCAAAACCATGTTAAAGCTGGCGGCAGAAAGAGACAGCTTGCAAGTGGTCGCCGACCAGGTGGGGGCACCGACCAGTGCCGAGATGATTGCGGATATCACGGCTTTATGCCTCTATAAAGCGACCCAAATCAGTAAAGAATCCATGTTGCCCGACGAGTTTTTGGCAAACCTGTCAGGCATCTATCACCTGGCGGCCGAGGGTGAGACAAGCTGGCATGGCTATGCCCAATACCTGATCGAAAAAGCCAGCAGTCTTGGCTTTGAAACACGTATCAGCGCGGATGATATTCAGGCAGTCAGCACAGAAAACTTTCCAAGACCGGCACCGCGGCCAGCCAATTCAGTGATGAATACCAGCAAACTCAGCAGCACATTTGATATCACATTGCCAGACTGGCGCTGTTATGTGGACAGATTGCTGGATGAGCTTTTTCCGGGATACTGAATCACAACAAGATAGGTGGTGGAGTTGTTGAAACTGCACCCACAAGGGAATTAACGATGGACACTCACAAGACAAAACGAAAGGGAATCATTCTGGCCGGTGGTAGCGGCACCCGGCTATATCCTGCCACCCAGGCGATCTCCAAACAATTACTGCCCGTGTTTGATAAACCGATGATTTATTATCCGCTGTCAACGCTGATGCTGGCGGGTATTCGAGAGATTTTGGTTATTTCAACGCCTGCTGATACACCACGCTTTGAATCATTGCTCGGCGACGGCAGTCAGTGGGGACTGGAAATTGAATACGCTGTGCAACCTTCACCAGATGGTCTGGCTCAGGCATTCATTATTGCCGAGAAGTTTCTGGATGGCGCGCCATCAGCGTTAGTGCTCGGTGATAACTTGTTTTACGGCCACGGGATGGATAAATTGCTGGCATCGGCAGATGCCCATCGTGAAGGGGCCACCGTATTTGCCTATCATGTTCAGGATCCTGAACGTTATGGTGTGGCCGAATTCGATCGTGATGGCAAAGTACTCAGCATTGAGGAAAAACCACTCAAGCCTAAGTCAAATTTTGCGGTGACCGGTCTGTATTTCTACGATCATCGTGCGGTCGAGTTTGCCAAAGAGATTCAGCCTTCAGCTCGTGGCGAGTTGGAGATTACCGATTTGAATAGGCGTTATCTGGCAGAGGGCTCATTGAAAGTTGAAAAAATGGGCCGTGGTTTTGCCTGGCTCGACACCGGGACTCATGACAGCATGCTGGAAGCGGCACAGTTCGTACAAACCATTGAAAATCGTCAGGGCTTGAAGATTGCCTGTCCGGAAGAAATCGCCTTTGCTCACAACTGGATTTCATCCAGCCAACTGGAGCAGTTGGCAACGCCAATGCTCAAGAATGGCTATGGACAATATCTGCTGCGATTACTGCGTGAAGCAGAAAGTCGCTAGGGCCTCATAAAGGACATCATGAAAATTACAGCGACTCATATAGCGGATGTGGTGATTGTCGAGCCAGACGTATTTGGCGATGATCGCGGATTTTTTTTCGAGAGTTTTAATCAGCAAAAGTTTGAAGCGGCCATTGGCCGAAGTGTCAATTTTGTTCAGGACAACCATTCAAAATCTGTGCGTGCAGTATTACGTGGCCTGCATTATCAGTTGCCACCGCATGCCCAGGGGAAACTGGTCAGAGTGATTCAGGGTGAGGTCTATGATGTGGCAGTCGATATCCGGAAAAATTCACCGACATTCGGGCAGTGGACTGGCCATCATCTGTCGGCTGAAAACAAAAAACAGATGTGGATACCCGAAGGCTTTGCCCATGCCTTTCTTACCTTGAGCGAGACTGCGGAATTCCTGTACAAAACTACCGACTACTACGCCAAGGATTGCGAACGTGCAATTGCCTGGAATGACCCCACATTGGCCATAGAATGGCCTGATGCCGGTGAAATCCTGACTTCTGCCAAGGATGCTGTTGCATCGGCATTTGTCGATGCCGATGTTTTTGAAAATTAAAGGAAGTGTCATGGCTTTTACTGCCGCGGGAGTATTGAATGACTAATGAAAATGTCGTCTGGCACAGTCACAAGGTGTCACGCGCTGCCAGAGCACAGCAAAAACGCCAGCAACCCTGTGTACTCTGGTTTACGGGCTTGAGCGCCTCGGGTAAATCAACCATTGCCGGTGCAGTTGAACAGAAGCTGTTTGAGCTTGGCCACCACACCTATCTGCTGGATGGCGACAATGTTCGCCATGGGCTCAACAAGGACCTGGGTTTTAGTGACGCTGATCGCGTTGAAAATATTCGTCGGATTGGCGAACTGTCCAAATTGTTTGCCGATGCGGGATTGATCGTTTTATCAGCTTTTATCTCACCGTTTCGCAGTGACCGGCGGCTGGTGCGTGACTTGATGGCTGATGGCGAGTTTGTCGAAATTTACATGAATACACCGATTGAGGTGTGTGAACAACGAGATCCCAAAGGCTTGTATCAAAAAGCCCGCAAAGGTGAAATCAAGAACTTCACTGGCATTGATTCCGAATACGAAGTGCCGGAACAGCCCGAAGTGGTGCTCAATACAGCCGAGTGCAGTGTTGAAGAATGTGCTGCATTGGTAATTGATTATCTTCGTACTCATCGCATCATTCAGGACTGAGCCGTCTGCTGTCGAGATCCCTCGACTGCGCTCGGGATGACAGGGAAGCGGGGTTGGGGTGACAGACAGATGGGTTGGCAACAAAAGTAAGATTGTCATGCCGACCGCAGTGGAGGCATCTCAAACGGAAGTGGGGGATGAGATCCCTCGACTGCGCTCGGGATGACAGGGAGGTGGGGTTGGGATGACAGACAGATGGTGTGGCAACAAAAGAAAGATTGTCATGCCGACCGCAGTGGAGGCATCTCAAGCGGAAGTGGGGATGAGATCCCTCGACTACGCTCGTGATGACAGGAGTGTGGGGTTGGGATGACAGACAGATGGGTTGGTAACAAAAGAAAGATTGTCATGCCGACCGCAGTGGAGGCATCTCAAGCGGAAGTGGGGGATGAGATCCCTCGGCTACGCTCGGGATGACAGGGAAGTGGGGTTGGGATTGCAGACAGATGGTGTGGTAACAAAAGAAAGATTGTCATGCCGACCGAAGCGGAGGCATCTCAACCAGTCGCGTCAGAAGGATCTGACCATGAAAAGCTATTATGTTTACATACTGAGTAACATCAATAACCAAGTCCTTTACATTGGTGTGACAAGTCATCTGATCAAACGGGTATATGAGCATAAAAACCATCTCGTTGATGGTTTTACGCGGAAATACAATGTGACGAAACTTGTTTATTTTGAACAGACTAGTGATGTCGAAGTGGCGATAGCTCGAGAAAAACAACTCAAGCGGTGGCGTCGTGAGAAGAAAAACTATCTGATAAACCAAACTAATCCGGGCTGGAATGATTTGTATTCGACCTTGCTTGATTAAGTGCAATCAGTTTTTGGTCTTGTCATGCCGACCGCAGTGGAGGCATCTCAAGCGGAAGTGGGGGATGAGATCCCTCGACTGCGCTCGGGATGACAGGGAAGTGTGTTTGGGACGACAGAACGATTGTCATGCCGACCGAAGCGGAGGCATCTCAAGCGTAAGTGGGGATGAGATCCCTCGGCTACGCTCGGGATGACAGGGAAGTGGGGTTGGGATGACAGACAGATGGTGTGGTAACAAAAGAAAGATTGTTATGCCGACCGCAGTGGAGGCATCACAAGCGTAAGTGGGGGGATAAGATCCCTCGGCAGCGCTCGAGATGACAGGGAGGTGGGGTTGGGATCACAGGCCGGTGGAAATGGGACGACAGAACGATTGTCATACCGACCGCAGTGAGGCATCTCAAACGGAAGTGGGGGATGAGATCCCTCGGCTACGCTCGAGATGACATTAAAGGTGGAGTCGGGATGACGGGCCGGTGGGTTTGGATGACAGGCTGGTGGGTTCAGCACAACTAACTATTTTTCGAGAAACCTATGAAATATTTTGATGTATTCAACGGTGATGCAGATGGCATCTGTTCACTGCTGCAACTCCGGCTGGCTGAGCCGCGTGATGCGACGTTGATTACTGGGGTCAAGAGAGATATTGCGCTGCTGAAAAATCTGAAAGTAGCGGCAGGTGATAGTGTCACTGTGCTGGATATCTCGATGCAGAAAAACACCGTTGATTTGCAACGCTTGCTTGATGAGGGGGCCGAGGTATTTTATGTCGATCATCATCAGGCTGGTGATATTCCACAGCATCCTGGGCTGACGGCACATATTGACCTGGATGCAACTGCCTGCACGGCATTGATTGTTGATAATCTGCTTGAACAACGTTTTCATCTGTGGGCGATCACCGCTGCTTTTGGCGATAACTTGACTGAGGTGGCTGAAAAACTCGCCAGGCAGGAGGGTTTGACTCATTCACAAATGTTCACCTTGAAACAACTCGGCATTGCGCTGAATTACAATGGCTATGGTAGTGCTATAGACGATTTGTTTTATCATCCGGCGGATTTGTATCGCGAGTGTGTGTCATTTGAATCACCCCTCGACTTCGTCGATGAAAAATCGCAGATATTTAGCACGCTCAAAGAGGGTTATCAGCAGGATATGGATGCTGCGCAACAAGCGCCCTTCATCTATCAGAACGACAAAATTGCCGTGTTAAACCTGCCCGCCGAGAAATGGGCGCGGCGTGTCGGTGGTGTGTTTGGTAATGAAATGGCTAATCGATATCCTGATCGCGCCCATGCGATTCTGACGCCAATCAATGATTCGGCGTATGTAGTCAGCATTCGAGCGCCATTGAACAATCGTCACGGTGCTGGCGATGTCGCCGCGCAATTTGCCACTGGTGGCGGCAGGGCGGGTGCTGCCGGTATCAACGTTTTGCCTGAAAACGCTGTTGCTCAGCTCATTGACGCGCTGAAACAGCAATATCAATGAGTAAACCATGAACAAGACTTCATTCGCGGTGATGCGAATTCTGGATATTTTGCTGGCGTTGACCGGACTGATTCTTACCTTGCCAGTGATGCTACTGCTGATGTTGATTGGTTTGTTTGATACGGGCTCGCCGTTGTTCAGGCAACAGCGCGTTGGCCGAAATCAACAGCCATTTACGCTGGTCAAGTTTCGCACCATGAAAAAAGATACTGCTGATGTCGCGACTCATTTGGCCAGTCATCAATCAATTACCCGTTTCGGACATTTTTTGCGCCGTACCAAGCTGGATGAGCTGCCGCAACTCTGGAATGTGCTTGTCGGTGATATGAGTCTTGTCGGGCCGCGTCCCTGTTTGTTCAACCAGCACGAGTTGATTGATTATCGTCAGCAACATGGCGTGTTTGATGTCAGACCGGGCGTGACAGGTCTGGCGCAGGTCAGCGATATAGACATGTCGACACCACAACTGCTTGCTGAGACCGATGCCAGGATGATTGAGGATCTGTCCCCGAGAAACTATATCGGTTTCATTTTACAAACCATGCTGGGACGTGGCATGGGCGATAGAGTTCGAAAGGATTAAGTCTAAAGCGTCACGAGTTTCAGAGAGATTTGTTTAACATCGGATTAATTATGTGAGTTTTTTCAAGAAATTCGATCATTGATGATTGGCTGATAGCAGTTTTTTGGATAGTCTCGAATGGCAGCTCATGGAGAGCTGTTTCACAAACGACAAGGAGTATGGAAGATGTTGAAGAAATGGATGGTTTCTTTTTTGCTGGCTTTCTCGCTGGCAACTGGTGTAGCTTTCGCAGCCGATAAAATCAATCTGAATACAGCAACTGCTGAACAATTGGAAATGCTTGATGGCGTCGGGCCATCAACCGCGGCAAACATTATCGAATATCGCGAAGCCAATGGTGGTTTTCAGAGTATTGATGAAGTAGTGAATGTCAGAGGTATTGGCGACAAAAAAGCAGCACAGTTAGCCGAGCAGGTGACTGTCAGTAATTGAGCTGTTTCAGCGATGTACTCTCAAATCAGGTGGAGCTTTTGCTCCACCTTTTTTATGCGCGCAGCAAGCGGATGACCGCTTGTGTGTCAGGTCGGATGCCACGCCAGATATAAAAAGCTTCGGCTGCCTGTTCTACAAGCATGCCCAGGCCATCAACACAGAGTCCGGCGTGATGTTGTTTTGCCCAGCTGATAAAAGCCGTGTCTTCCTTGCCGTACATCATGTCGTAACAACAGGCATCAGTGGCCAGGACTGAGTCTGGCAGTGGTGGGACTTCTCCCTGCAAACTAGCGGCAGTGGCATTGATCACCAGATCATATTGACCGGCGATTTCTGCAAAGCCACCGCCAAGCACATGACCGTTTCGGCTGAAAATTTCTGCCAGTTGTCCTGCCTTGCTGGCAGTGCGATTTGCAATGAAAATTTCGCTTGGTTGCAACGCCAGTAACGGTTCAATAACACCGCGTGCCGCGCCGCCGGCGCCAAGTAATAATATCCGCTTGTCCTTCAGCGACAGTTGATGATTTTCAACCAGATCACGACACAGCCCCACACCATCGGTGGTGTCGCCCGATAATGAACCATCTTCATGAAAGATCACGGTATTCACGGCACCGGCAAGTTCAGCACGTGCTGTGCGATGGTCGACGATTTGCCAGACTTGCTCTTTAAACGGAACAGTGACGTTAATGCCCATGAAGCCGCGCTGTTTAAGTGTTTCCAGACCTGCCTGCAGATCATTTATCGGAATTTCAATGGCTGTGTAATCGAGATCCTGCGCAGTTTGTCTTGCGAACTCAGCATGTATCAGCGGGGATTTGCTGTGTTTAATCGGATTGCCAATAACGGCGTAGTGATCGGTCATAAATGTTTTTCAGCAGTGTTTTGAGATGAATTTGGCTGAGGTAGCAAACGGTTTGATTGCATCCCGGCAGTCTTTGGCTTTTATTGTGACATCAACCACTGAAAAGGTCATTGCCACAGAAGTCATTCCGCTCAGGACGGACAGGCAGGAACTGGATCGCCACGGCTTGTGGCCTCGCGATGACGGTTTAAGGTGGAGGTGTGTTAAATGGAAAAAAGTAGTTCCCGGACAACCCCGTCATTGCGAGCTTGGCGAAGCAATCCAGTACGGGTCTGATAGGTAGGAACTGGATCGCCACGGCCTGCGGCCTCGCGATGACGGTTTCAGGTGAGTTGTTTTAGATGGAAAAAGCCGTTCTCGCACAAACCCGTCATTGCGAGCTTAGCGAAGCAATCCAGTGCAGGTCTGAGAGGTGAGGGCTGGATCGCCACGGCTTGTGGCCTCGCGATGACGGTTTGAGGTGGATTTTATTTAGATGGAAAAAGCCGTTCTCGCACAAACCTGTCATTGCGAGCTTAGCGAAGCAATCCAGTGCAGGTCTGAGAAGTGAGGGTTGGATCGCCACGGCCTGT
>JAFIFW010000003.1 GCA_020831825.1 Methylophaga sp.
GCAAGCTTCCTCACTGACTGAAAAGATGCGTTGAGATCCCTCGACAAGCTCGGGATGACGTAAATTTTCGCTCGGGATGACACAAACATATACAAAGACTGTCATGCCGACCACAGCGGAGGCATCTCAAAACTACTTTCGGCAAGCTTCCTCACTGACTGAAAAGATGCGTTGAGATCCCTCGACAAGCTCGGGATGACGTAAATTTTCGCTCGGGATGACGTAAATTTTCGCTCGGGATGACGTATGGTTTCGCCCGGGGTGACGAAGTTTTCGTTCGAGATTACATAAATTTTCGCCAGGGTTCACACATACTCTGCTATGACGTTGATCGCATACTTTATACAAGGTCATTCCGGAAAACGCGCAGCGTTTGTCCGGAATCCACGCACGGCTTTGTATAGAGCCCCTTGCTTAAGGGCTTTTTTCACCACTCGACACAGACTAAAAATTTGCACTTTCAGCTAAGCACCGCTTATTTAGCCCCAAACTCTGCCGGTGTTTTGCCGAAGTCAATTCTGTTGTAATCGTGTCTGATATCTTAATTAATCCATTTGCAGGTTCCAGATAATGCAAGCCACGCCATTGAGCAAACTCAAATTTAATAACCGTTTTGTCAGGGAGCTGCCCGCCGACCCTGAGACTGACAATCATCGTCGGCAGGTCTATGAGGCCTGTTTCTCATATGTACAACCAACGCCTGTGGCTGAACCGAAACTGGTTGCCTATTCAACGGAGGTCGCAGCCGATTTAGGCCTGACAGATACCGACTGCAACAGCGAACAGTTTCTGCAAGTTTTTGCCGGTAACATGCTGTTGGATGGAATGCAGCCTAATGCTCAATGTTACGGCGGACATCAATTTGGCAACTGGGCAGGCCAACTCGGCGATGGTCGCGCCATCAATCTGGGTGAGGTGCTGACTGATCGTGGTGAACATCTGGCATTGCAGCTTAAAGGCTCAGGTGAAACCCCCTACTCGCGCTCAGCGGATGGTCTTGCAGTGCTACGTTCTTCTATCCGTGAATTTCTGTGCAGCGAAGCCATGCATCATCTGGGCGTGCCGACAACGCGTGCCTTGAGTCTGGTCACCACTGGTGAAGGTGTGGTTCGAGATATGTTTTACGATGGGCGACCCAAGACTGAGCCGGGAGCTATTGTCTGTCGTGTTGCACCGTCATTTCTGCGCATTGGCAGCTATGAGCTGTTTACCTCCAGAGAAGACATCGACACTCTCAAACAATTGGTCGATTTCACCATTCGTCATCATTTCCCGCATTTGGGCAAGCCAGGAAAAGCTACTTACCTTGCATGGTTGAGTGAGGTATTTGAGCTGAGCGCAGATCTCGTTGTGCACTGGATGCGTATCGGCTTTGTGCACGGCGTACTCAACACCGACAACACCTCAATTCTCGGTCTGACCATTGACTACGGCCCATACGGCTGGGTCGATGATTACAATCCGGACTGGACTCCCAATACCACCGATGCGTCAGGCAAACGCTACCGATTTGGTCATCAGCCTCAAATCATGCAGTGGAACCTCTACCAACTGGCAAATGCCATTTATCCGCTGATCAACGAAGTAGAGCCTTTACAGAAATTGCTCAATGATTTTGTCAAAAGCTACACCGAGAAATGGCAGGCGATGCGCTCTGCCAAACTCGGATTAAAAGCCTGGCAAAACGAAGATGATGAACTGCATCGACAACTACAGAAAATACTGCTGCTGACTGAGACAGATATGAGCATCTTCTATCGGCAACTGGCTGAAATTCCATGTGAAACAAGCGAACAGACTGATGAGCAGTTGTTGGCGTTAATTGCCCGCAGTTGGTACGCGCCGGACGCAGTCTCAGTCTCTGACAAAAAACAAATTGTTGACTGGCTGCGCAGTTATCAACAGCGAGTACGACTAGACAACACTGATGATGTGAGTCGCAAAACACAGATGAATCTTGTCAATCCGAAATATGTCCTGCGTAACTATTTATCCCAGCAAGCGATTGATCTCGCGGAACAAGGCGACTTCAGTCTGGTCAATGAGTTACTTGATGTGATGCGACATCCATACGATGAACAGCCTGAAAGACAGCAATTTGCGGCCAAGAGACCCGATTGGGCCAGAGATAAACCTGGCTGCTCCATGTTATCTTGCAGTTCATGATTCACAACGCAGGAGCAAAAAAATGACAAAGCCTTTCAATATTCTGGCGCTATCGTGTGCGCTTATTTTCAGTACAGCAGTTGCTCGTGCCGACATTCAACTGGATGTGGAAACTATCGCCTCGGGTTTGGGTATTCCCTGGGGTCTTGAAGTATTACCCGACAATTCCTTGCTGATTACTCAACGCAGTGGCGAAATTATCCGGCTTGATTTGGATTCAGGCAATCACTACCCGGTCGAGGGTGGGCCTGAAGTGCGTGCCAGAGGTCAGGGCGGGCTGTTAGATGTCACCTTGTCACCCGATCATGCCGAAACGGGCTGGATTTATTTTACCTATTCAAAACCTGTAGATGGTCAAGGTGCGACCACACTAGCTCGCGCCAAACTGGATGGCAACACACTCACCGATTGGCAGGATCTGCTGGTGACCCAATCTCGCACCAACAGCGATCAACATTACGGCAGCCGTATCAGTTTTGATAATGATGGTCATGTATTCTTCTCAATCGGCGATCGAGGCAAACGTCATGAAGCGCAGGATACAAGCAACCATATCGGCACCATCCTGCGCGTTCGTCTTGATGGCTCTATTCCTGAGGACAACCCTTTTGTAGGGCGTGATGATGCCTTGCCAGAAATCTGGAGCTATGGGCACCGCAATCCACAGGGCGTATTCTTCAATCAGGAAACCGGCCTGCTGTGGTCAATTGAGCACGGTCCACGTGGTGGCGACGAGATTAATCTTATCGAACCGGGCCTGAACTATGGCTGGCCGGTGATAACGTATGGTAAAGAATACTTCGCCCCCATTGCTATTGGTGAAGGCACTGAAAAAGAAGGCATGGAACAACCCGTCAAGGAATTTACCCCTTCTACAGCCCCTGGAGCGTTAATACAGTATCAAGGTACTGCGTTCAGCGAATGGCAGGGTGATTTGTTGTCAGCCGCCATGGCCCTTCAGCATCTGAACAGGGTTGTGTTGAATGACAACAATCAAGCTGTTGAAGAACACCGCTACCTTAACGACCTGGGTAAACGTATGCGTAGCCTTGTTGAGAGCCCTGAAGGCTGGTTGTATATCGGTACCGACAGCGGAGAGATTCTTCGCGTTCGTCCAGCTCAATAGCAGCACGCTATTCCAGCCCTCTTCCGCCGGGAGAGGGCTGTGATTCTTCATAACTGACCTTGACGATGTAATAGACGCACATGCCTTCAGGGACTTTAACCCTGACCTCATCATCGACTTGCTTGCCTAATAAACCTCGCGCCAATGGCGAGTCCACACTGATATTTCCTTTGGCATGATCGATTTCGTCGGGCCCAACGATTCGATAACTAACCTGCGAACCATCCTGTAACTCGAGCGTGACCCGCGCCGCAAAAAATATCCGATTGGCATCATCCGGTTTACGATCCACGACTTGAAGATCTGGCAAACGTTTTTGCAAATAGCGAATGCGTCGATCCAGCTCGCGTAATTCTTTTTTCCGGTAAATATATTCAGCGTTTTCTGAACGATCGCCTTCTGCGGCTGCAGCAGCAAGGGCTTTGACAACTTCCCGCCGACGTAACCAGCGTTCACTCAATTCCTGATTCAACAGAAACATGCCCTGCTGAGTCACATAGGTAGATGACATCACGAAAATGAAGCTAACTGCGTGCTCGCCAAACCGGAATACGCCTCAGATTGACTAAAATTTAGCGCTTCAGCAAAAAAATCGAAAAATTCTTTTTTAATCATAGGGGTAACACAATCTTTCTGCTTTGAAATCGAATATGACATCTGAGTACCACCACCGTAAATCGTGCCGATTGAAAGCAATGATAGCGACAAGTTGAAGGTCGGTTGCAAAACAGCGATCTTCACTCAGCTTCTTAACTGTTGCCGAAGTTTTTCTTCATCAATCTGTGCAGACAAGTAGCCTGCCAGCAAACGCATGTCTGTTTCAGCATTGTCGAGGCAACTGGTGCCGCCCGGCGAGGGTGTCATGTTGAAGATAATGCCTGTTCCGGGATTAATTTTTGCCTCGCCCAGCATCAGCTTGGCTTGTTTTTTATCAATAAGTTGTGGTCTGATACCCCCAAAACCTTTGGCAAACTCCACCTCTTCAAGCTGCAACGAGGGCACGATCTTTCTGGCATCTTTGAGGAAAAGACGACGACGCAAACCGGGGATCTCAAACAAAAAGTTTTTCAATATATAGTTGCGAATATCCCGAACTTTGAATAAGTCCCAGAACACTTTGAAGACTTGTCGATCCAGTCGCAAGACTCTGATGAAGTCAAAAAAGGTCCTGCTGTTATAGCGCTCGAGTAGCGGAAGTAACAGCGCAGTTGGACCGAAGCGCGTCTTGCCAGGCACCAACACATCAGGGTCACCATGAACCGCGGCAAACGGGAGTTTGTCGTTCTGAACGGTATACACCTTGCCATTGAGTTTCTGTGGTGTGAAATAGAAACTTCCAGCAACCGGCAGACAGGAAAATTCCAGACCGTAGCCCATTTTTTGAGCCAGCAACAGACTATGTCCGCCAGCGGATACCACGACTGATTTGGCTTTGATAACCTTGTCTTGAGTGATGATGCTGAAGATCCCATCCTGTTCGACGATATCTTCCACTTGAGCACTGAAATGCATATTAATCTGTTTCTCAGAGTGCTTGTTTGCCTCTCTGAGAAAGGCACTCGCCAGTGCCTGATAGTCAACAGCACTATACTCATCAAGCACTGCCAGCGCGACACAAGGCTCTGGTCGCAGCTCACCGTTGATCATCACAACATTGGGTTCAACTTCGGCGATTTGCGCTTTTTCCAGCAACTGCATACCGGTAAAAACTTCACGAAAAAGCTCGAAGCGCTGCCTTAATTGCTGGCATTCCTGTTCGCCAACACCAATCACCATTTTCGGAAACTTGAAAATGATCTGATCCCGATCCTGTTGCAAGCAGGCAAAGTTGACCAACATTTGCGCTGCGGCTTTAACTTTGCTGGCTTTTTCTAATGTGTAATTAGTTTCGATATCACCGCAGTGAATGGTCTGGCTGTTGTTGCGACCATGAGAATTTACTTTTGCGACCGCATCATATTTTTCGACCAATGCAATATCGCTGATGTCTGTGTACTCGGCGAGCATATATAGCAATGCGCTTCCGCAGACCCCGCCGCCGATAACGGCAACCTGATGAACTTGTTCTGTCATGAAAAACCCCGGAGAAATGTGCGGCGATTCTACCAAATCAACACAGATTTCGCCGGGAATGATTGCAATAATTTATTCTTGAGAGACAGGTCCGAAGCGCTGCTAGCGCTTCGGCTTGTTGGTTTGAGAGAAAGACGGGATATTCGACAGGATATCCTGTAGTTGCTCTTCTTTACTGAGGATCCTTGCCTGCCTGACCTGCTCGGCTTGCTGGCGAAGTTCACGAACCTCTTCAAGCATTTGCTGAAGCTCTTCATCCTCAGGCAAAGCTGAACTCGCTTGTTCTGAAGCGGCTTGATCAAGCCCATGGCCTTGCTCTGCCCGCAATTTCGAAAACTTACGTTCAAGTTCAGCCGCCTCATCCAACAGCTCATTCAATTCAGCATTATCGGGTAATTCAGCTTGCTGATTTGCGGCTTTGACCGCCTCATCAAGCTTGGTTGCTTCGGCTGCTTCGGCTGCTTCGGCTGCTTCGGCTGCTTCGGCTGCTTCGGCTGCTTCGGCTGCTTCGGCTGCTTCGGC
>JAFIFW010000018.1 GCA_020831825.1 Methylophaga sp.
TTTTCCGGAATGACGGCAGTGGAGGGGTGTTTTCCGGAATGACGGGCTTGTGTGTCATTCCTGCGACTCCCCCGTCATTCTCGCGCATGCGGGAATCTGTGGAGGCCGTGCGGAGATTCCGGACAAACGCTGCGCGTTTTCCGGAATGACGGCAGTGGAGGGGTGTTTTCCGGAATGACGGCGGTGGAGGGGTGTTTTCCGGAATGACGGGCTTGTGTGTCATTCCTGCGACTCCCCCGTCATTCCCGCGACGGCGGGAATCTGTGGAGGCCGTGCGGAGATTCCGGACAAACGCTGCGCGTTTTCCGGAATGACGGGGTTGGAGGGGCGTTTTCCGGAATCACGAGGTTGTGTGTCATTCCCGCACCCACCCCGTCATTCCCGCGACGGCGGGAATCTGCAGAGGCCGTGCGGAGATTCCGGATAAACGCTGCGCATTTTCCGGAATGACGGCAGTGGATGCGCGTTTTCCGGAATGACGGCGGTGGAGGGGTGTTTTCCGGAATGACGGCGGTGGAGGGTCATTTTCCGGAATAATGGCTGTTGGGTTGCACACTTCCGTAATAGCCCGACTTGAAGGCCTCTCGGAGTGAGTAAAGCCTTACGGGCAATTTTCCCGCTATTTGCTGATATGCACTTTTACGGCTGTCAGGTTGTCATAATAGAGTGGAAGTTAATTCAGGAGGTCATGATGTATTCAGTAAAACTTTCTCTTGCTATTTTCGCTGCTGCTTTGATGAGTATTGCCGTGGTGGCTCAGGCAGATAGTGAAGCAAAACACATTCATTCAACTTTAGTGCTTGATATCAAAATTACCGGTGATAGTAGTGTGACTGGCGATGCTGAGGATAATTTACTGAAGATTCCTAAGTTTAGTGAGCATTTGCGGCAGGAGCTACAAGATAAGACGCGTTTTGTAGTCATTGATGATGCTGATGCCATGGCAAAAGTGGCTGCGGCAGCTGAAAATCATGATTTACATCGCTGCAATGGCTGTGAACGCACATTGGCAAAGGAGCTAGGCGCTGGCTACGTTATGCTGCCGAGTGTTTTTAGAATGAGTCATCTGATTTCAACATTGCATATCGAAGTCATTGATGTTGAAACTGGTACGATGCTGAAACGCAAAGCTTATGATTTTCGAGGCAACACCGATAATGCCTGGGAGAGAGTGATTCGCTATGCAATTCGTGATATGGGTCAATGGCAACCTCGCTAAGCTGACGATCAACGCATACTAGGGTCTGGATCCTGCTTTCGCCGAAGTAAGACATAGAGTGCGCCTGTGCCGCCATCTTCAATGGTGGCAGAGTGGAAAGCCAGAATGGCGGGATGTTGTCTTAACCACTGGTTCAGGTGACTTTTCAAGACGGGTTTTTGCTCCCGAGAAGTCCAGCCTTTGCCATGAATCAGCCTGACGCAGCGGATCTGCTGGATCTGACATTGTTGGATAAAATCTGCCAATGTGATGCGGGCGGCGTCCAGGGTCAGACCATGCAGATCAAGCTCTGCTTCGAGGTGAATGCGCCCTGTTCTGAGCTTGGAAAACAGCCTGTGTTGAACGCCTTCACCTTGATAGGACAAGGTTTCTTCATTACCCACCAGTTCAGCTTCTATCAGCGTTGAGAACGGGTCCTGCAAACGTGGTGTTTGACTGGCCGTGCGCATCAGACGCACAGATGTTTTTTGTGGCGTTTCTATCTGCGCCCGGTTTTGACGCAGTGGCTGAGCGTCTTTGACTTCTTGTCGAAAAAGCGCAAAGTCATCGTTATTATCGGTTTCGTTGTCAGCCATGGGTGAAGTGATTTTTGCCTGTAATTTGCACAAAAGCCCATGATAACACTGTGTGTCTGGGTGATTGCCTTGTTTACATGCAGATTATTTGCCTAATGTTTGAACATCCATTAACATCGTCGCTACTTGTCGGGGTGCCATTAAGTTGGCTGAGATGAAACCCGTTGAACCTGAAGAGGCTAGAACCTCCGTAGGAAACAAGGCGGATTGCCGGTCCGTTTTATTTTGATATCACCGGAATAACGATCCAATTTCTTGTTCGCTGACGCGCAACGTTTCATTTCCCCCGATCTTTTCAATGCGAGGGGAAAACAACATGTCAGCCAATCCAAAAGTTATCGATATCAGCCAACGCAGTGGCATCAGTACTGCGCCGTTACCCGGTAGTCAAAAAGTTTATGTTCGCGGCAGCCGTGATGATATTCGTGTGCCATTTCGCGAAATCAGCCTGACAGATACACCCAACAAAGATCCAAATCTGCCCGGTACGCCCAACGAGCCAGTGTTGGTGTATGACACTTCTGGTATTTACACTGACCCACAGGCAAAAATTGATATCGAAGCAGGCCTGCCGGTCATTCGTCAGGCCTGGATTGATGACCGCGATGATACCGAACAACTCGATGCATTCACCTCAAAATACACACGGGAACAGGATGGCCAGCAGTTTGATATTCCACTGTTTGTAAACCGTCGTCTGCCACGCCGTGCCAAACCGGGCAAAAATGTCTCACAAATGCACTATGCGCGTCAGGGAATGATTACCCCGGAAATGGAATACATCGCCATCCGTGAGAGCATGGGCCGCGCTGCGTTACAGGCAGAAGGTAAACTGCCGGAAGGGATGAGCAATCACATCACCCCCGAATTTGTCCGTAAGGAAGTGGCAGAAGGCCGGGCAATCATTCCAGCCAATATCAATCACCCTGAAGCTGAACCGATGATTATTGGCCGCAACTTTCTGGTCAAAATCAACGCCAACATCGGTAATTCGGCAACCACTTCTTCCATTGAAGAAGAAGTCGAAAAAATGGTCTGGAGCACACGCTGGGGCGGTGACACCATCATGGATTTGTCGACCGGTAAACATATTCACCAGACTCGCGAGTGGATTATTCGTAACTCACCAGTTCCGGTAGGCACGGTGCCCATCTATCAGGCATTGGAAAAGGTCAACGGTGTTGCCGAGGATCTTACCTGGGAAGTGTTCCGCGATACCCTGATTGAACAGGCCGAGCAGGGGGTTGATTACTTCACTATTCATGCCGGTGTTCGTCTAGCACATATCCCACTGACAGTGAACCGGACCACCGGCATTGTGTCTCGTGGTGGCTCGATTATGGCTGCATGGTGTCTGGCACATCACGAGGAGAGCTTCCTCTACACGCATTTCGAAGAAATTTGTGAAATCATGAAAGCCTATGATGTTTCTTTTTCTTTGGGCGATGGTTTGCGTCCGGGCTCACAGGCAGATGCCAATGATGAAGCCCAGTTTGCAGAGTTGAAAACACTCGGTGAATTAACGCAGATTGCCTGGAAGCATGATGTTCAGGTGATGATCGAAGGGCCGGGTCACGTGCCAATGCACAAGATCAAGGAAAACATGGATCTGCAACTGGAATACTGTCACGAGGCACCGTTCTACACCTTGGGGCCATTGGTCACGGATATCGCACCAGGTTACGACCACATCACTTCAGGCATTGGTGCCGCAATGATCGGTTGGTTTGGTACAGCGATGCTATGTTATGTTACGCCCAAGGAACATCTGGGCTTGCCCAATAAAGATGACGTGAAGACCGGCATTATTACCTACAAAATTGCCGCGCATGCCGCCGACTTGGCAAAAGGTCATCCAGGTGCACAAATGCGTGACGATGCAATTTCCAAGGCGCGTTTTGAATTCCGTTGGGAAGATCAGTTCAATCTTGGTCTGGATCCGGATACTGCCCGTGAATTCCATGATGAAACATTGCCCCAGCCAAAAGCCAAGGTGGCGCACTTCTGTTCGATGTGTGGTCCTAAGTTCTGTTCGATGAAAATTTCGCACGACGTCAAGGAAGCCTTTGCCAAAAAATCCAGGGAGTTCAAGGATTCTGGTAGCAAGATTTACCAGCAGGTGTAGAGCAGATGCAGCGTTATCTGGTCTTTGGCAGCGGCCTGATTGGTCGTTTGCTGGCCTGGCGGTTGACCAGGGCGGGACATCAGGTGGATATATTATCCAGTGATGACCGCCTTGGCACCGATAGCGCTGGCTTTATTGCCGCTTCCATGATTGCGCCCTATACCGAGGCAGTATCTGCCGATAAATCGGTGCTGGAACTTGGCATGCGTTCATATGCCCTGTGGCCCGTGTGGTTGTCTGAGTTGTCTGAAAGTATTTTTTTCAACAACAAAGGCACCCTGGTGGTGGCGCATCCGGGCGATAAGGCAGAAATGCAGCGCTATCAGCGCCGGGCAGATCATATTGTCGGGTCATCGGCTTACCAGTCGCTGGATCGAATCCAGCTTGAAGCTCGTGAATCAGAGCTGGCAGAGCGTTTTCAAGAGGCATTGTTTTTTGCCGATGAAGCCTGTCTTGATAACCGCCAGTTGTATCAAAAGCTGGGTGAGTTTCTCGAACAGAATTGTCATTGGCAACAAATCACTGCGGTTGAACATCTTAACGAGCAGGTTATTGATGAGCTGTGCCATCGCTATTTTTCGACAACATTGACTCGCTATGATGCGGTATTGGATTGTCGTGGTAATGGTGCGCGAGCTGATATTGCCGACCTGCGCAGTGTGCGTGGAGAGGTGATACGAGTCCTCGCACCGGCGGTTGATTTGCAGCATTGCATTCGACTGATGCATCCTCGCTATCCCTTCTATCTGGCGCCGCGCCCCAATCATGAATATGTGTTGGGTGCAACCGTGATAGAGAGCGCTGACAGATCCGAGTTAAGTGTACGCAGTGGCCTTGAGTTGTTATCGGCGCTGTACAGCCTGCATCCGGGATTTGCGGAAGCCAGAATTCTAGAGCTGCGAGCGCATTGTCGACCAGCATTGCCTGGACACTTGCCGGAAATTCGCCAGACCTCGTGGGGATACCAGTTGAATGGCTTTTACCGACACGGCTATCTGTTTGGACCGGCGGTGATAGAGCGTTGCCTTGAGTCTCTAGGAATGAAAACACAGCCAATGTTATCGGGAGTCTGTGATGTCCACTGAAGCACAAAAATCTACAAACACAATTGTTGTGAACGACAAGGCGATTCCGCTGGCATTACCGGTGTCGTTGACGGAAGCGTTACAGATGGCGGAGCAAGCAGAGGGTCGTTATGTGGTGGTGTTAAATGACACTATCTTGCCACGCTCCGAACATCAAAGCGCAATGGTCAGGCCTGGAGACAAACTGGAAATCATCGCACCGATGAGTGGAGGTTAACATGCAGGCATCTAGCTGGCAGGTTTATGGTCAGACACTGAACAGTCGAATGTTTATCGGCACAGCCTTGTATTCTTCACCGCAGGTCATGCTGGAGGCTATCAGAGCCTCGGGTGCCGAAGTAATTACGGTTTCACTGCGCCGTCAGTCAGCGGAACAGGCACAAAGCGGCCAACAGTTTTGGCAGATGATAGAGTCGCTGGGTTGTCACTTACTGCCGAATACGGCGGGTTGTTATAGTGTCAAAGAGGCTGTGAACACCGCACGTCTGGCCCGAGAATTGTTTGAAACAGATTGGATAAAGCTGGAGGTCATGGGCGACAGTTATAATCTGCAGCCAGACCCTTTTGCTCTGGTAGAAGCAACACGAACACTGATTGCTGAAGGCTTCAAGGTATTCCCATATTGCACCGATGACCTGGTGCTCTGCCAAAGGTTGGCGGATTTGGGCTGTGAGGTGTTGATGCCCTGGGGAGCACCGATTGGAACCGGACAAGGTTTGCTTAATCCTTATGCGTTAACCACTCTCAGAAAGCGTTTGCCGGAGATGACTTTGCTGGTGGATGCCGGAATCGGCAAACCGTCTGATGCAGTTCAGGCAATGGAAATGGGCTATGACGGTATATTGTTGAATACTGCGGTGGCTGAAGCGCTTGAACCGGCGGTGATGGCTCAGGCTTTTGCTCAGGCGATTAATGCCGGAAGGCTGGCCTATGAAGGCGGCATCATGCCCAAACGAGATAATGCAAAACCCAGTACGCCCACACTGGATCAACCCATCTGGC
This sequence comes from Methylophaga sp., assembly GCA_020831825.1. Lineage (GTDB taxonomy): Bacteria > Pseudomonadota > Gammaproteobacteria > Nitrosococcales > Methylophagaceae > Methylophaga. Next base: position 6,007 of record JAFIFW010000018.1, read on the forward strand.
AACAACATGTCAGCTAAACCAGCGGTTTTATTGATTGGCGGGGTTGACCCACAGGGTTGTGCCGGACTGACGGCGGATATTCAGACCGTCAGTCATCACAACTGTCATCCCGTGCCATTGGTGACTGCCCTCACAGAACAACGCAGTGATGGTCTGATCAATCTTGGTTCACTAAGTGCTGAAGCTTTTATGACCCAATATGAGAGCTGTGTGGCTGATTTTGATATTGCTGCAATAAAAATCGGCTTGATTCCGGATCGGCATATCGCAGACTGCATTGTCAAGATTGTTGAGCGTCACCAAGTGCCGGTCATTCTTGATCCGGTGCTGGCGGCCAGTAGTGGTGGCTTGTCAATTGAGCCCGAGGTCAGCGAAATTATTCGCCAGCAACTTCTGGGCAAAATCACACTACTGACACCGAATCTGCCTGAACTCGGTCGACTCAGTGCTGAAGTGCAGCCGATGGAATTGGCGGCGCAACAGTTGCTTGATGAGGGACTTGCCGCCTGTCTAGTTAAAGGTGGCCATGCTGAAACTGCGTTTGCAACAGACTACTTCAGCAGTGCACAGACATCTTTTTATGTGTATCAACCGCGGCTGAAAAATCAGGTGAGGGGGACGGGCTGTGTGTTGGCCAGTAGTATCGCCAGTCAGTTGGCGCTGGGTCATGATCTCCGAGATGCCATCATCCTGGCTAAAGCATACTTAACCCGGGGCATTCGTGATGCGAATCAGCAAGGGCCCTATCATCTGGTGACACATCATCGTCATCCGCTGACTATCAGCGATATACCGCGATTGTGTTATCGGGCTGATCTTGTCGGCAAGCATTTTGATTTTCCTGCCTGTCCGAAAAATCTTGGCGTTTATCCAGTGGTGGATAGTGCCGACTGGGTCGAAAGGCTACTGACAATTGGTGTCAAAACCATTCAACTGCGTATCAAAGACAAAGCAACCGCCAAAACGCGTAGCGAAATCTTTGACGCGGTGGCCACCAGCCAACAGCATCATGAGGTGAGTTTTTTTGTTAATGATCACTGGCAGATGGCAATTGAGGCAGGTGCCTATGGTGTTCACCTGGGACAGGAAGATCTGCATGATGCCAACTTGCTGGAAATTGAACAGTCTGGTTTGAGATTGGGGGTGTCGACGCACTCATACTGGGAGTTGGCACGTGCGCTGGCGTTAAATCCCAGCTATATCGCACTGGGGCCGGTTTATCCCACCACCAGTAAACAGATGCCGTGGGCGCCGCAGGGTATCGAGCGACTACAACAGTGGCGGTCGATACTTGCCGATCAGTATCCATTGGTGGCGATTGGCGGTATTGATCTGCCGCGGGCAAGAATACTCAAACAGACAGGTGTGAATTCGGTGGCAATGATCTCGGCGATTACCCAGGCGGATGATTATCAATCAGTCACCCGTGAGCTGGTGCAGTTGTGGGCCGATCATCATCTATGATGATTTTCTGAGTCCAGCCCCTGGATTTCAGTAATGTATCAGGCTGTTTAATGGGTAATTTTCGAGTTGTTTGCGCCCATTGAGTGGCATGATTTCCAGCAGAAAACTACAGCCGATAATCTCACCGCCAAGTTGTTCGACAAGCTGGCAACTGGCGCGCGCTGTACCGCCGGTTGCCAAAACATCATCAATCAACAGTATTTTGTCACCTGCGTTAATGGCATCCAGATGAACCTCCAGTGTCGCTGAACCATACTCAAGTTGATAGTCTACTTTTTCGACCTGGTGAGGCAGTTTGCCGGGTTTTCTAAGCGGGATGAAACCCACGCCCAGTTCCCAGGCCGCCAGGCTGCCAAAAATAAAACCACGGGCTTCCATGCCCGCAACGGCGGTGATGCTGCCATTACGAAAAGGATCGACCATTGCCTGAACAGCTCGCTGTAACAGTGCATGATCGGCCAGCAAGGGCGTGATGTCCCGAAAAGTGACACCTGTTTGAGGAAAGTTTTCGATATCGCGAATTTTGCTTTTCAGAGTATTCATGCATGCTCGTTGAGATGGCGGTGGACGACAGCTATTATAGCTTGCGACTGTTTATGAACTGTTGCTCTTTCATAGTCACCATGATTAGAGCATCAGGCCCTGTTTAAATCCGGAGAAAATCTGATTGTGAAATTTCCCATTAGAAAACGCTTTGCCGTATTGCTGACACCACTGTTGCTGACGGCTTGTTTCAGCTTTGGCGGTGGTAAAGAAAAACAGCCTGTTGACAGTCAACAATCACGATTTTATGTCATGGATGTTGACCGCGGCAGTGTCAGTACCCAGCAGGCGGTTGAACGTATTCTTTATCTGACTGATGTTTCTGTTAGTCCCCAGTTTGCTGGCAATACCCTGATGCTGCGTGTTGGCGATAACGAATACGCTGCACAAACAGGCCATGAATTTATTATTGATCCCCAGACGATGCTGACTTCTCAGTTGGAACGCTGGTTGCAAAAAACCGGCTTGTTTTCAAGAGTCATTCGTCAACCGAGTGACTCAGCCGACATGGTGATGGATGTCACCCTGACCGCTTTGTATGGCGAGAATCGTTCACAGTTTTCGCCTGAGGCAGTCATTGAGATGCAGTTCTTTTTAAGCAGCAATACCGAGTCTGCCCGAAGACTGTTGTTCCAGACCGGCTTTCGTGTCGAGGTCGATATTGATGAAACCACGCCGGGCAAGACCGTTACCGGCCTACAGCATGGTCTCGAAGAGATTCTGGTCGCACTGGAGCAGGATTTGAGCGATTATTTTTCCAGAGTGGATGCTCCCTAGTATAACCCTGATAAAGGTGCAGGAAATCGACGATGATGCTATTATTGGCGCTTTCGTGATGCCTGTTATTTTTGGAAACAACAAATGAGTGAAATTGCGCTGGAATTGGACTCCATTGGCATAGAAGAGGAGATGAAACAATCCTACCTCGACTACGCAATGAGTGTCATTGTGGGTCGGGCCTTGCCGGATGTCAGGGATGGTTTGAAACCTGTGCATCGCCGTGTGCTCTATGCGATGCGTGAGTTGGGTAACAGCTGGAACAGTCCATATAAAAAATCAGCGCGTATAGTCGGTGACGTCATCGGTAAATATCACCCGCATGGTGATACCGCGGTCTATGACACGATGGTTCGGATGGCACAGCCATTTTCGATGCGCTATATGCTGGTGGATGGGCAGGGTAACTTTGGTTCTGTCGATGGTGATCCACCTGCCGCGATGCGTTATACCGAAGTTCGCATGGCAAAAATTGCGCATGAAATGCTGGCGGATCTTGAAAAAGAAACCGTTGACTTCATTCCCAACTATGACGAGTCAGAGTCGGAACCAGCAGTATTGCCAACCCGATTCCCGGCATTACTGGTCAATGGCTCATCAGGTATCGCGGTCGGTATGGCGACCAATATTCCGCCACATAACCTGACAGAAATTCTTAATGCCTGCGTCGCAATGATCGATCAGCCAAGCATCAGCGTTGGTGAGTTGATGCAGCATGTACCCGGACCTGATTTTCCTACCTCAGCCATCATCAATGGTGCAAGGGGCATTGCCGAGGCCTACCAGACCGGTAGAGGCCGAGTGCACATTCGTGCCCGAGCTGACATTGAAACCAATGATGCCACGGGTCAGCAAAGCATTGTGGTTAAAGAGCTGCCTTATCAGGTCAACAAGGCGCGTCTGCTGGAAAAAATCGCTGAACTGGTTAAAGACAAGAAAATAGAAGGTATTTCCGCACTGCGTGATGAGTCCGACAAGGATGGCATGCGTATGGTCATCGTGCTGAAACGTGGCGAAGTACCGGAAGTTGTTCTGAACAATCTGTACCAGCAAACACAAATGCAAACGGTGTTTGGTATCAACATGGTGGCGATTGTCGATGGTCAGCCAAGAACGCTGAATCTGAAGCAAATTCTCGAAGCTTTTATTCGCCATCGTCGTGAAGTCGTGACACGCCGTTCGATATTCGAGCTGCGTAAGGCCAGAGACCGTGCCCATATCCTTGAAGGTTTGGCGACAGCACTGGCCAATATTGATGAAGTGATTGAGCTTATCAAGGCATCGCCAAGTCCGTCAGAAGCCAAGCAGGCATTGTTAAGCCGGGGTTGGCGCAGTGAGATGATTCTTGAGATGCTCGGCGCTGCGGGTGCTGAAGCTTCACGCCCTGAAGATCTTGCCGCTGAATTTGGCTTGGTCCAAGGCCAATATCACCTGTCGCCGGTTCAGGCTCAAGCCATCCTTGATATGCGTTTGCATCGCCTGACCGGTCTTGAACAGGACAAGATCCTGCAGGAATACCGTGAAGTACTGGATCAAATTGCAGAGTTACTGGCGATTTTGAGTGATCCAGACAACCTGATGGCTGTGATTCGCAAAGAACTGGTGGCTATCAATGACGAATACGGTGATGCGCGCCGTACTGAAATTCTTGACGTGCATCTGGATTTGACACTGGAAGATTTGATTACCGAAGAAGAAATGGTGGTCACGCTATCACATGCCGGTTATGCCAAGATTCAGCAGCTGGATACCTATCAGGCACAGCGTCGGGGGGGTAAAGGTAAATCAGCTACTTCGATGAAAGATGAAGACTTTATCGAACATCTTTTTATTGCGAATACACACGATACCCTGTTGTGCTTCTCCAGCGCTGGCAAGGTTTACTGGAAAAAAGTCTACGAACTGCCGCAGGGTGGTCGTAGTGCCAGAGGCAAACCCATTGTTAACTTGTTACCTTTGGATGAGGGTGAACGTATCAATGCGGTATTGCCGATTCGGGAGTTTGAAGCCAACAAGTTTATTTTCATGGCAACCGCCACTGGCACGGTCAAAAAGACTCCGCTGGTCGATTACTCCAGACCACGTGCCAACGGCATTATTGCTGTTGACTTGAAAGAGGGTGATCAACTGGTCGGTGTAGCCCTGACTGATGGTGAGTCAGATGTGATGCTGTTTAGTTCTGCAGGCAAGGTCATTCGCTTCCCGGAAACGGATGTGCGTTCGATGGGGCGTGTATCCCGTGGCGTGCGTGGTATGCGTATCGGTGATAGTGAACGCATCATTTCACTGATTATCGCTCAGCCCGATGGCGCCATTCTGACCGCCACAGAGTTTGGCTACGGTAAACGAACTAACCTTGAAGAATACCGCGTACAAGGTAGAGGCGGGCAAGGCATCATCTCAATTCAGACTTCAGCACGAAACGGTAATGTGGTCGGGGCTGTTCAGGTCTGTGATGAAGACCAAATCATGCTGATCACCAACGGCGGTACATTGGTAAGGACTCCGGTCAAGCATGTATCCTTGGTCGGCAGAAACACTCAGGGTGTCAAGCTTATCAATCTGACCAAAGATGAAAAACTGGTTGGACTGGAACGTGTCATCGAAGATGAAGACAATGGCGCTGATGCCGATCAACAGGCAGCAGACAACGCAGACGATACAGAAGAATAACGACATTGAGAGCATTCAATTTTAGTGCCGGTCCGGCCATGTTGCCGACGGAAGTCATTATGCAGGCACAGGACGAAATGCTTGACTGGCGTGGTACCGGAATGTCGGTGATGGAAATGAGTCATCGCGGTCCCGAGTACACATCGATCGCCATGGAAGCAGAGCAGGATCTGCGCGATTTGCTCAACATATCAGACGATTACGCTGTGCTTTTTTTACAGGGCGGTGCCTCCAGTCAGTTTTCGATGATTCCAATGAATCTGCTGCGCGGAAAATCATCGGCTGATTATCTGAATACCGGCGCCTGGTCACAGAAAGCTATTGCAGAGGCAAAACGCTATACACAGGTCAATGTGGCGACTGATTCGACGGCTAATCGTTTTACCACCATTGCTGATCCGGCTGACTGGCAATTGAACCCTGATGCGGCCTACCTTCATTACACACCGAATGAAACCATTCACGGGCTTGAGTTTGCAGAGATCCCGGATGTTGATCACGTGCCATTGGTTGCTGATTATTCATCAACTTTGTTGTCTCGCCCAGTAGATGTCAGCCGTTTTGGCTTGATCTACGCCGGTGCACAAAAGAATATTGGACCTGCGGGCTTGTGTCTGGTGATTGTGCGCAAGGATTTGCTGGGTGACACATTATCGGGAACACCGGTGATGTTTAATTATAAAACTCATGCCGAAAACGGTTCGATGTACAACACGCCGGCCACCTATAGCTGGTATCTGTCCGGGCTGGTGTTCAAATGGTTGAAACGCAATGGCGGACTTGAAAAAATGGGCGAAACCAATGCGCGTAAAGCAGCCAAGCTCTACCATGCCATCGATAACAGTGATTTTTATAACAACCCGGTCGACCCTCGCTATCGCTCGTGGATGAATATTCCATTTACACTGGCGAATAGCTCACTGGACAAGCAATTTTTGCAAATGGCCGCTGATAATGGTTTGCTGACACTCAAGGGACATCGAGACCTCGGGGGGATGCGTGCCAGTATCTACAACGCGATGCCTGAGCAAGGAGTTGATAGCTTGATTGCATTTATGGCTGAGTTTGAACGTCAGTACGGTTAAACAAATGAGTGAACAGAAAGCGTTACAGCACATTCGACAGCAAATAGACGATATCGATCAGCAAATTCAGCAGTTGCTGAATCAGCGTGCCGGGCTTGCCCAAAAAGTCGCTGAGGTGAAAATGGCCTCCGGCGAGCAACTGGATTTTTATCGACCTGACAGAGAAGCCATGATTTTACGGAAAGTCATGGACAGAAATTCCGGACCACTGCCGGATGCCGAAGTCGGACGCATTTTCCGTGAGATTATGTCTGCCTGTCTGGCTGCCGAAAAACCTTTGCAGGTAGCGTATTTGGGACCAGAGGGCTCATTTACTCAGGCTGCCGCGCTGAAACATTTTGGCGGTTCTGTTCAGTTGCAACCGGTGAGCACCATTGCCAATGTGTTTCGTGCTGTGGAAACGGAATACGCCAGATATGGTGTGGTGCCGGTAGAAAACTCCAGCGAAGGCATGGTTTCTCATACGCTGGATCGTTTTATCAGCTCCCCGTTGAAAATTAATGGTGAAGTGACTTTGCGTATTCACCACTATCTGCTTGGAAAAACCAGTAACCTCAATCAGATCAAGACGGTCTATGCACACCCTCAAGCCTTGGCGCAATGTCGCCAGTGGCTCGGTGATCAATTACCGCATGCCGAATTGGTCGCGCTTGATAGTAATTCTGAAGCCGCCCGACGTGTTGCCGAGATGGGCGATGATGTTGCAGCTATTGCTGCCAGTACTGCGGCAGATATTTACGGACTTGAAGTCATTGCCAGCAATATCGAAGATGAAGCAGGCAATACCACGCGGTTTTTAGTGATTGGCACTCAGGATGTTGGGCCGAGCGGCGAGGACAAAACAGCCTTGCTGGTGTCCACTCAGAACAAGCCAGGTGCATTGCAGAGCCTGCTAAAACCGCTGGCAGACAGCGGTATCAGCATGAGTCGTATTGAGTCACGCCCATCGCGCAAAGGCATGTGGGAATACGTATTTTTTATTGATATCGATGGACACAGCCAGTCGCCAGCAGTCGCTGAAGCCCTGGCAAAGCTTCAAAATGAAACTTCTGTGTTCCGCGTACTGGGCTCCTATCCCAAGGCTGTACTCTGATGGCAAAATTGATTCTGGCAAACCCGCGTGGTTTTTGTGCAGGTGTTGATCGGGCGATCGACATAGTTGAACGTGCGCTACAATTGTTTGGAGCGCCAATTTACGTTCGACATGAAGTTGTTCATAACCGATTTGTGGTTGAAGATCTGCGCAATAAAGGTGCGGTATTTGTTGAGGAACTGGACGAAGTGCCCGATGGCAATACTGTGATTTTCAGTGCTCACGGTGTTTCAAAGGAAGTTCAGCGCCAGGGCAAGCAGCGCGATTTGAAAGTGTTTGATGCCACATGTCCACTGGTAACCAAAGTACATCTTGAAGTAGCCAGACATGACAAGCAGGCACGGGAATGCATTCTTATCGGTCATGCCGGTCATCCAGAAGTAGAAGGCACGATGGGCCAATATACGTCCGTAGAAGGAGGTATGTACCTGGTTGAATCGCCGGAAGATGTTGCCAATATGCACGTCAAAAATCCTGACAATATCGCCTTTGTCACCCAGACAACTCTGTCGGTAGACGATACATCACGTGTCATTGATGCTTTGCGCAATCGATTTCCGAGGATTATCGGTCCGGGCAAAGATGATATTTGCTATGCCACGCAGAATCGTCAGGATGCGGTCAAGCTATTGGCTGCAGAGTGTGATCTGCTGCTGGTCGTTGGCTCGGTCAACAGCTCCAATTCAAATCGTTTGCGGGAGTTGTCTGAAAAACTGGGTACACCAGCCTATCTGATTGACAGTGCTGAGCAGATCGATCCTGCCTGGCTGACGGGCAAACAAGTGATCGGTTTAACCGCGGGCGCTTCCGCGCCTGAGGTCCTGGTGCAGCAAGTGGTGAACTATCTGAAAACAGCGGGTGTCGACAGCGTAGAAGAGGGTGGCGGGGAGCCGGAGACCGTTGAGTTTTCTCTACCCAAGGCCTTGAAAGTCGATATTAGTCAATTAAGAAAATAACGGTAGTCATTATGGAACAACAAACACAAACAGAGCTTGAAGCAGCAGCATTTCGTCGACTGGTGGCACATCTGCAGGAACGTACTGATGTGCAGAATATCGATTTGATGAATCTGGCTGGTTTTTGCCGAAATTGTCTGTCCAAGTGGTATCTGGCTGCGGCGGAGTCGAAAGGCCTCGACTTGAACTACGACCAGGCCCGGGAAATGGTCTATGGCATGCCATACGACGAGTGGAAAGCTAAATATCAGACTGAGTTAAAAAAATAGTCACCAGTCGTAGTCGGCTGAAAATCAACTGGTCCTGACTTAATCCGAATTACCCGTTTTTTGTAACATTTATTTCTCTGGTCAGTCCTCCATGGGTGTCTAACTCAATGGAGACTGTCCGATGAAATATCTGATTACCACCCTTGCCTTGTTTCTAGGCATCACTTCCCAAGCTTATGCTCTCGATAAAGAAGCATTTGATAACGCCCGTTTTGAGCAATTGCAGGCTGAAAACCAGGTGATTCTGGTTGATGTGTTTGCCCCTTGGTGTTCCACCTGTGCTCAGCAACAAAAGCTGCTTGAACAATATCGGCAACAAAATCCGGACAAGCAGTTTGTGATTCTTGAAGTAGATTTTGATACCGACAAAAACTGGGTGACGCATTTTCGTGCACCTCGACAATCAACACTGATTCTTTATCGAGGTGAGCATCGCTTATGGTTCAGTGTCGCTGAAACTCGGTATGACATCATTGCCAACGCCCTGGATGAAGCCCTGGGCGAGACATTCTGAACATGGCGATACTCGAGTTTACAGCGATTCCACTGGCCATGTTTGCCGGTGTGCTCAGCGTGCTGTCGCCTTGTGTCTGGCCTTTAATACCGGTGATCATGGCTTCAGCGACAACGGCAGTTGCACCCTGGTTTGTTGCAATGGGGCTGGCGACTGCGTTTGCAGTCGCCGGCACATTTTTGAGTTATCTGTTGTTGAGCCTGGGGCTGGATCCGCAAGCGTTTCGGGGTCTTGCGGCAGTGATGCTGATAGCGCTTGGCATCATTTTATTGCATAAGCCTTTGGGTGACTGGCTGACGCTGAAACTGTCCGGTTTGACCGGACGCGTCAATTTGTCTTCTGGTGGCAGTGCAACATCACCGCTGGGTTATTTTGTCATGGGCGCATTGCTTGGTCTGGTCTGGTTACCTTGTGTCGGCCCAACGCTTGGTACTGCAATTGCGTTGGCCTCGGTGGGTCAGGATATGCTGATGGCCTTTATGGTGATGCTGGCATTTGGTATTGGCACGGCATTGACGCTGATTATCGTGGCATTGATGTCAAAGCAGATGTTGCAAAAAATGCGCCCCGGACTGATAACTGGTGTTGAGTCTGCCAAACGTCTGATGGGTATTGTGCTGTTGTTGCTCGGTGTAATGGTATTGACAGGCGCAGACAAATATCTTGAAACGTTGGCGTTAGCTATCATTCCTCATTGGGCGATCAGTTTTTGATGTGTGTGAAAAAACGCACTGCTCTGCAACTGTTGCATCTGTCCGATCTGCAGTTATATCGTTGGGTATTGTTATTGAGTATTGTGCTGGCGTCATTAAGCTTTTTTTACAACGTCTGGCGAATGGAAGTGTCAGAGCACAATGCCATGGTACGTACTGCCGGGATCCAGATCTTGCAGGAGCTGGCCGAGCTGGAGCAGATCATTTTTATTGCCCATTATGATCAGGATCTGCAGCAGGGCAGTCCACGCAGAGCATGGGTTCGTGTTGGTTTAATAGATGATTTGAGCGTATTGATGAGCGCGCCAACGATAGATTCAGTCAACGTACTGCGTGATCTCTGGCAACGTGAGTGGCCACAGCTTAAAAATAGCCATGAGTCAGTGATTTCGCTTGGTGATCAGATTGATGAGGTACGATTACAGGTTAAAAGTGAATTAAGCCGGCTCAAATAAAGCATGTTCCAAAGACGTGTTTTAATGTGAGCGACGGGTGGAATAAGAGCAGGGGTAAAAACACAACCAATGAAGTTAATGTTGAATTGCAAAGATGTGCATGAACATGCCAGTGATTATCTGGATAAACGCCTGAGTCGCCGCAAGCGACTGGCGATCTGGATGCACGTCATGATGTGCTCGCATTGCCGACGATTCATGAAACAATTACACCTGACCATTACATCGGTTCGAAATCTACATCAAAAACAGAATGATGATACGAAACAGCTCGCCGATGCACTTCATCAGCGTTTTCTTGAGATCCACAAGAAAAAGCAATAAGCCATTTCCTAGCTGAAGATGAAAATGGCCACCAGTACAATAAGCAGTGTTAGCAAAACAAACATGACGACAATGCCACGCTGTTTGTGAGGCACAAACTTCAACACGCTGGCTGCTCTGGATAATAACCAGATTGGCGGCGCGCCGCGCATCAACTCTCTGTCAGCACGTTTTCCCGCTTGCTGCAGTGTATCGTGCATAAACGCCGCACCTCTCAGAAAAGGCATCACCATGCATTCGCTGACAGAAACAGCGGAATCATTTTGCCCATCTTCAAGTTGGTCAATGGCCGTGATCACCGCTTTGTTATCGCCAGCCCACAAGGACATGAACAGGATCTGTCCTTGCTGATCGATGATATGTAATGAGTTGGGTTTGGTGTCCAGTTGACGATGCAAATCACCTTCAAGCCCATCAACCAGAACCAGTAACTGGCCAGGGCTGATGCTGGCAAACTCAAGCGCATGTTGACGCTTGGTGTTCATTTGCGAAGGTTGCGGCCAGTTTTCTCCCGGTTGCGCTTCTCTGACATAGAGCATTGACACGGTGTATTTGTCTCTGAACTTGTCAGAAATACGTTGCATATCCTCGAGGCTGCTCATGGTCATTGGGCAGCTCAGTGAGCCAGTAAACAAGAGCAGTGGTTTATCACGGACAATATCGTAAAGGTGTGTCTCACTGCCGTCGATAAGGCTTAACGGGCAATTAGTGATCTGTTTTGTCTGCTTTGCACGCCGGCTGAACCGCAGATCACTCATCATGCCGCAGACTGAAATGCTCAAAGCGATAACCCTGCGGCTTCATGATCAAGCACTTTGTGGGCGCAGGTAGGCAGCAAATGGCTGATCGGCCTCTGTGTCGAACAAATGATTGCTGTAGTTGCTCAGTGTTTTGACGGCGATGGCCAACACAATATCCAGTATCTGTCGGTCATTGAATCCGGCTGCAAAGAATGCCTCAGCATCATACTGATTCGGACGACCACGACTACTGAGCATCGCTTGTGTAAATATTTTCAGCGCCTCCAGTCTGGCATCTGGCAGGAGTTCAGCATTAAGCAGCGCTTTGACGATGTGCCGATCTAGTCCAGACATTTTGTCGGCAATCATGCTGTGGGCTGCCAGACAATACTCGCAGCTATTGTCGAGGCTGATAGTTAAAAAGATCAGTTCTTGTTCGGCTGCAGTAAAGTCACTGTTGTTACGAAAAGCGTCATAGCTGAAGAGGTAGGACTCCAGCAAACTGGGTGCATTGACCATGTTTCGATACATATTGGGAATAAAGCCAAGCACCTGCTTGGCCTGGTGTAGTGTCGGCTGTTGATCATTTTGTTCTGGCTGAAGTTTGATTTGGTATTGCGACATATCGGGGCTCCGTCAATTTGAATAGGTCCACATCGGTAAGATGGAAGATGGCCCGAATCGTTAACCTGTTTGTTGCTGGTATGTTGCGATGGCATGTCGCAAGCTGATCCGTGCCCGGTGCAGCAGCACTCGGACATTGGACGAACTGATATCAAGGATGTTACAGATTTGCTTAAAATCGACACCTTCAATGTCGACCAGCGTCAAAACAGCACGCTGTTTTTCCGGCAATTGCTCCAGGCAGTGCAGGATGACATCGCGTAATTGCTCACTGGCCAGAATTGCTTCCGGCGTGTCCAGGTTCCAGTCAGGTGGATCCCGGGTCAGCCAGCCGCGGTCATTGAAGTTGCGTTCATCAGGATCCTGCCAGTTCTCATCCAGGGAGTCGAAGCGTTTTTCCCGTTTCAGCCGCGTTTTGGCGCGGTTACTGACAATCGTGATCAGCCAGCTTCGCAACGATGAGCGGCCTTCAAAGCCCTGAATGGCGGAAATAATCGTTTCCCAGGCGTCCTGAACGACTTCATCGGCAAAGGCTTCACCAATAATTGCCTTGGCAACAACAAGCATGGTGTTGTGATATGCACTCACCAATTGCTGAAAAGCCTCACGCTTGCCCTGTTTGAGTGCCGCCACCAACTCGGCTTCAGTCAGTTCACCCATAGGACTCATCAACGGCTGTCCTTACTGTGACAGGCACCAGCCTCAGATAAATGACTGATGATGGACTCGGCAATGGCTTCCAGCGTGGCTGTATTTACGCCTGCTCGAATCATGGTGCGCATACCGCTGATGGCAGCCAGTATAAAACTGGCCAGTTGCTGACTGTTTGCCTGCGCATCAATCAGTTGCTGACTTTTGGCCTTGTCTAATGCGGCAATAAAAATGGGCTCTACTGACACAATGCCTCGAGACAGCACGGCAGAAATGTCTGCATCATGAGGGCCGATTTCGTTTGCCAGATTGACAAACAGGCAACCGGCACGTTCGCTTTCAGGTGTTGCGTCAGCGATGACTTCATCGAGAAGTTGACGGAAAAAATCGAGGCCGTTATCTGAAGCATCAAGTTGTCTTTGCAGACGCTCACAGAGCTGATGCTGGTAATGGTGGATTGCCTGCAGCAGTAACTGCTTCTTGCCGCCAAACACCTGATACAGGCTGCTTTTGGACAATTGCATACACTGCATCAAATCCTGAATCGACGTTGCTGCATAGCCGTGTGTCCAGAAATGGCGGGTGGCCATTTCCAGTGCTTGTTGGCTGTCAAACTGACGTGGACGTCCTGGTTGCGGCATGATTCTGGACCGAATGGTTCAATACTCCGAATACTGCAGTATTTTGCAGTTAAATTCAAACCAGAAATTTGACTCCAGGCCACGTAGGTGTAAAACCCGTAAATGAATTTCATGCAATGACTGAGGCAACCAATGCCTTGTCAGTGCGGTGAAGTTTATTTTTTTGTTGAAATGACTGTAACAATTGCATTTTTGAGACGTCTCTCTTATGACTGGTCGTCAGGATCTGTCATCGTGTATCTGACAATTTAAGGAGTTTTACATGAACGCGAATACCTCGAAGAACGCAAATTTGTCACTGGCTTTTGGTGCTGCATTGACAGCCGGTCTGGCTTTGTCACCGGCCATGGTCCAGGCCGACAGCAATCCGTTTGTTACGACAGAGCTTAATTCAGGCTATGTGCAACTGGCAGAGGGGAAATGTGGCGAAGGCAAGTGTGGCGCTGCTGATGGTAAAGATACCGAAGGTAAATGTGGTGCCGGTGATAAAGACACAGAAGGCAAGTGTGGCGAAGGTAAATGTGGTGGCAGCAATTAATCACCAGTGTTCGATATTGAACTGCATAAGGGCTCATCAGGAGCCCTTATGTCTTTTTGCGCCTGAGGATATGTCGAATTCAGGCGACAAAACAGTTGCTGGGAGGCGCACCTCATGAACCGAATCGTGAATTTTTTTCATTCGCTGCTGGAGCAAACGCGACAGATTGATTTTCTGGCACCACTGCTGCTACGGGCCTACTTGGTGCCAGTGTTCTGGGTAGCCGCAAACAATAAATGGAATCCATTTGACGCCAATAGCTCATTGGATAACACCATTGCCTGGTTTGCCAATCCTGATTGGGGATTGGGTCTGCCATTCCCGGAATTGATGGCTTATCTCGCCTGGGGTGCTGAATACTTTGGCGCCATCGCCTTATTGCTTGGTCTGGCAGTACGTTGGATGGCGATACCGCTGATGATTACCATGATTGTTGCGGCGGTCACTGTTCACCTGAAACACGGTTGGCAGGCAATTCATGATCCCATGAGTGCGTTTGCCACCGCTAACACCCCTGATGCCATTCAGCGACTGGACCGGGCAAAAGAGATCCTGCGTGAACATGGCAATTATTCGTGGCTGACAGAACATGGCAATTTTGTGGTGCTCAATAACGGTATCGAGTTCGCAGCAACTTATTTTGTTATGTTGCTGGCACTCTTTTTCCTTGGTGCTGGTCGATATGTGAGTATCGATTTCTGGTTCGCCAGAAAATATCTCATTAAACCTGACCTGGATTGACTTATGTGGATCAAAAAGCGGCGCCCCTGGGACCTACCTGAATCAGAGATCACCGACCATAAAACCTATTTGAACAGAAGAAAATTTATTGAAGGCGCCATTGGTGTTGCTGCGCTGTCGGTGATGCCCTTTGGCAGAATAAACGCTGCAAAGGGGGAAGATTTTGAAGCCTTGTCTTCAAGTGCTTTTTCTACCGATGAGCGTCTGACCTCATTCGAATCAATTACCACGTACAACAATTTTTACGAGTTCGGCACGGATAAAAGTGCGCCTTCGGCGCTGGCGGCGGATTTTCCGGACCCGGCCAAACCCTGGCAGATCACGGTTGATGGTGAATGTGATAACCCCGGGGTGTTTGATTATCAGGAATTTATCCAGCCATATACTCTTGAAGAGCGTATTTATCGCTTGCGCTGTGTTGAAGGCTGGTCAATGGTCATTCCCTGGGTGGGCTTTGAGTTGTCTGAGGTGTTAAAAAAAGCCCAGCCCAACAGCCGGGCCAAATTTGTTGAGTTCACCACTTTGTATGATCCGGAACAAATGCCGGGACAGCGACGCCGAGTACTGCAATGGCCTTATAAAGAGGGCTTGCGCATTGACGAAGCCATGCATCCTCTGACCATTCTGGCGGTGGGCCTGTACGGCAAAATGATGCCCGGACAAAATGGCGCACCGATCCGTCTGGTGGTGCCTTGGAAATACGGTTTTAAGAGTATCAAGTCGATCGTTCGCATCCGCTTTACCGAAAAAATGCCCTTGACCGCATGGGTGGAGTCCGCGCCGCATGAATACGGCTTTTATTCCAACGTGAATCCCGGGGTGAATCATCCGCGCTGGAGTCAGCGTCGTGAACGACGTATCGGTGAATTGTTGAAACGAGAGACCCTGATGTTCAACGGGTATGGTGAGTATGTCGCAGAGATGTATAGCGGTATGGATTTACGAAAGTTTTTTTAATGCGCCTGGCATACAGTAAAGCGCTGGTTTTCAGTCTGGCATTGCTGCCGTTTTGTTGGCTGGTTTATGGTTTGCTGACAGATCAACTTGGTGCCAATCCCATCGAAAGCCTGACCCGTGATACCGGTTTATGGGCCTTGAGATTTTTGCTGATCACACTGTGCATCAGTCCACTATGCTGGCTGACAGGCATGAGTTACTGGCTCAGATACCGGCGCATGTTGGGTTTGTTTGCCTTTTTTTATGCCTGTCTGCACATGCTGCTGTACCTCGGTCTTGATCAGTTTTTTGATATCGCAGAAATTATTCGTGATATCAAAGAGCGTCCATTTATCACGGTCGGCTTTATTAACTTCCTGTTGTTATTGCCACTGGCCTTCACCTCAAGCAACGCCATGATCAAACGACTCGGTGGTCGGCGCTGGCGACAACTGCATCGGTTGTCTTATCTGGCGGCTTTAACGGCCTGTCTGCATTTTCTGATGCTGGTCAAAGCAGATACTCGTCAGCCGTTGATCTATATACTTCTACTCGCCATATTGCTGGTCTGGCGTTTGATTCACTATCGACGCCGACTTTCTGCCCCCGCTTCCTGATAGCTCAAGCCCGCCCAGTGGGTCTTTACACATGTTTTGATGTCTGGCGCAAGCTAGAGAATCAGTCAAAAGCTGTTACAATGGGCGGCTGTTATCAACCGCATTGAGAGTTAAGAAGGTATTTATGACTGATTTTGTCGATCAAGATCCACAAGAAACTCAGGAATGGCTGGATGCGCTGGAATCCGTAATCGAGTTTGGTGGTGAGAAAAAAGCGCACTACATCATCGAACGTCTTGTTGATATGGCACGTCGCAGTGGCATCAACCTTCCGTACAGTGCAAATACCGCTTACGTCAATACAATACCAGCCCACCAGCAAGAGCGTATTCCTGGTGACCAGGCGATGGAACACAAACTGCGGTCTTACATTCGCTGGAACGCAATGGCGATGGTGGTCAAAGCCAATATTAAACCAGGTTCAGTCGGTGGTCATATTGCCAGTTTCTCTTCAGCAGCGACTCTTTACGATGTCGGCTTTAACCATTTCTTCAAAGGCGAAGATTACGGTAACGGTGCCGACATGCTGTTTATTCAGGGACACTCGTCTCCTGGTATCTATGCACGTTCCTTTCTGGAAGGCCGCCTGACTGAAGAACAACTGGACAACTTCCGCTTTGAAGCGGATGGCAAAGGTCTTTCTTCTTATCCACACCCTTGGTTGATGCCTGATTACTGGCAGTTCCCGACCGTGTCCATGGGCCTGGGTCCTATCCTGTCTATCTATCAAGCACGTTTCATGAAGTACATGGAACACCGTGAGCTGGTTAAAACCTCTGGTCGTCATGTCTGGGCTTTCCTGGGTGACGGTGAGATGGACGAACCCGAGTCTTTGGGTGCCATTACGCTGGCGGGTCGTGAAAAACTCGACAACCTGATTTTTGTGGTCAACTGTAACCTGCAACGTCTTGATGGTCCGGTCCGTGGTAACGGCAAGATTATTCAGGAGCTGGAAGCCCTGTTCCGTGGTGCTGGCTGGAATGTGATCAAGATTATCTGGGGCAGTGGCTGGGATCAGTTGCTGGCACGTGATAAAAATGGTCTGCTGCTCAAGCGCATGGAAGAAGTGGTCGACGGCGAATACCAGAACTACAAAGCCAAAGACGGTGCTTACGTGCGTGAACATTTCTTTGGCAAATACCCTGAGCTGCTGGAAATGGTTTCCGATATGACTGATGAGGATGTCTGGAATCTGAGCCGTGGTGGCCATGACCCACGCAAGATTTATGCTGCCTACAAACGTGCCACTGAGCATGAAGGTCAACCAACGGTTATCCTCGCCAAGACTGTCAAAGGCTACGGCATGGGTCAGGCAGGTGAAGGTCAGAACACCACTCATCAACAGAAGAAACTGGAACTGGAACATATGAAACGGTTCCGGGATCGTTTCAACATTCCGATTTCTGATGAAGATATCGAAGAAATTCCTTACTTGACGCTTGATGACGACAGCGAAGAGAAAAAATATTTGCTCGAACGCCGTAACGAGCTGGGCGGCTTCCTGCCCAAACGCACCGTCAAGGCTCCTCCGCTGAAAATCCCTGAGCTGTCGGCCTTTGATGCTGTACTTAAATCCAGTGGTGATCGTGAATTGTCCACCACCATGGCGTTTGTCCGAGTATTAACCGCATTGATCCGCGATAAGAATATCGGCAAGAACATTGTGCCTATCGTGCCTGATGAAGCACGGACCTTCGGTATGGAAGGTCTGTTTCGCAGCGTGGGTATTTACTCATCGTCAGGTCAGATGTACGAACCGGAAGATTCCGGCAAGGTCATGTGGTACCGCGAAGATACCAAAGGCCAGATCCTCGAAGAGGGTATTAACGAAGCCGGTGCGATGTCTGACTGGATTTCAGCCGCGACTGCGTATGCCAATTACAACGTCAACATGGTGCCGTTCTACATCTACTATTCGATGTTCGGCTTCCAGCGCGTCGGTGACTTGTGGTGGCTGGCCGGTGATATTCAGGCCAAAGGCTTCTTGCTCGGCGGTACAGCAGGACGTACGACATTGAATGGTGAAGGTCTGCAGCATCAGGATGGTCACAGTCTGATTCTGGCCAACACTATTCCTAACTGTGTCAGTTACGATCCGACATACGCTTATGAAGTCGCGGTAATCATTCATGACGGCTTGCGTCGCATGTATGAAAAGCAGGAAAGCGTGTTCTATTACATCACTGCGATGAACGAGAATTACACGCACCCTGAAATGCCGAAAGGTGTTGAAGAAGGCATCATCAAAGGTCTGTATCAACTGAAAGCGGGTGGTAAACACAAGCTCAAAGCACAACTGTTGGGCAGTGGCACTATCCTGCGTGAAGTTGAAGCGGCTGCCGAGATGCTGGAAAACGACTGGAAAGTCTCAGCCAATGTCTGGAGCGCAACCAGCATCAACGAACTGGCACGTGATGGCATGGAAGTGGATCGCCATAACCGTCTGCATCCAACCGCACCGAAAAAACGCAGCTATGTTGCCGAATGCCTGGATGACCAGCCGGGTGTAGTGGTGGCCGCCACTGACTATATTCGCATGTATGCAGAACAAATCCGTCCCTGGGTGCGTGGCAGCTATAGTGTGCTGGGCACCGATGGCTTTGGTCGTAGTGATACCCGTGAAAAACTGCGTAACTTCTTTGAAGTGGATCGTTATCATGTGGTCATTGCAACCCTGAGCGCGTTGGCTGAGCAGGGCGAGATCAAAGCGGATGTTGTGGATAAAGCCATCAAGCAATACAACATCAATGCGGACGCAATTAATCCAGTGAAGGCATAAAAATGGCAGATTTGATTGAATTAAAAGTACCCGATATCGGTGACTTTGAAGGCGTTGAAATTATCGAAGTGTTGATCGCCGAAGGCGACAGTATAAGTGCCGAACAGGAAGTCATTACCATCGAATCCGATAAGGCCATGATGGAAATCCCGGCATCCAGCGCTGGCACAGTCAAGGAAATGAAAGTCAAGGTTGGCGACAAAGTCAGTGAAGGCGATGTGATTGCCCTGCTTGAAGCCGATGCTGGCGCAGCCCAATTGGCTGCTGCTGAATCGAGTGAACCTGCTGCCAAAGCACCGGCAGAACCCGCAAAAGCAGAGCCAGCACCAGTTGCTGCTAAAACTGAAACGCCGGTTGCCACTCTGGCCAATCCGCAACCAGAGCTGATCGAAAACGTGCCTTATGCACCGGATACCGAATCGGCGAAAAAACGCTCGCATGCTTCACCTTCAGTTCGTGCTTTTGCCCGTGAACTGGGCGTGCCGTTGGCGGCCGTAACTGGCACTGGCACCAAAGGCCGCATCAGCAAGGAAGATGTACAAAATTACGTCAAGAAAATCATGACTGCACCTGCGCCACAGGCGGCAGCAACCGGGGCAGGTATTCCTTCTGTGCCGGTGATTAACTTTGAACAGTTTGGTGATATTGAAAAACAGGATCTGAGCCGTATCAAGAAGATCTCCGGCAAACACCTGCATGCCTGCTGGTTGAATATTCCGCATGTGACTCAGTTTGATGAAGCTGATATCACTGAGCTGGAACAGTTCCGCAAGGAAAACAAGGATATGGCGGCCAAGAAGGGCGTCAATCTGACACCGCTGGTATTCATCATGAAAGCCGTGGTGGCCTGCTTGAAACAATATCCGGAATTCAATGCCTCGCTCAGCGAAGACAAGGAAAACCTGATTCTCAAGAAGTACTACAACATCGGTGTTGCGGTAGATACACCTAATGGTCTGATGGTGCCGGTCATTCGTGATGTCGATAAAAAAGGCTTTTTGGAACTGGCTGGCGAACTGGGTGAAGTCAGTGCCCGTGCCCGTGACGGTGCTCTGACAGCCAAGGATCTGCAGGGCGGCACCTTTACCATTTCCAGTCTGGGTGGTATCGGTGGTCAATTCTTCACGCCAATCGTCAATGCGCCAGAAGTGGCCATTCTTGGCGTCAGTCGTCATCAGATGAAGCCGGTCTGGAACGGTAAGGATTTTGCGCCAAGGCTGATGCTGCCGTTGTCGATTTCCTATGACCATCGGGTGATCGATGGTGCTGCGGGTGCTCGCTTCACAGTGATGCTGAGCCAGATGCTGTCAGATATCAGAAAGGTATTGTTATGAGTTTGATTGAAATCAAAGTCCCGGATATTGGTGATTTTGACTCGGTTGAGATTATCGAGGTACTGGTAGCTGAAGGTGACGATGTTGCCGAAAATCAGGACATTATTACCCTGGAATCTGACAAGGCAGCGATGGAAATTCCCAGCAGCGCTGCCGGTAAGGTTGCCAGTCTCAAGGTCAAGGTCGGTGACAAGGTCAGCGAAGGTGATGTGATTCTGACCCTGGAAGCGGCTGGCAACTCTCAATCTGAACCTGAAAAAGTTGAGCCAGCAGCTGCGGCTGAACCCACCAAAGCAGAAGCCAAAGCTGCACCAGCGCCTGCTCCCAAGGCAGCGGCGCCGGTGACTGATGCAGATATGCATGCTGAAGTTGTTGTGCTGGGCTCTGGACCGGGTGGTTACACGGCAGCATTCCGCGCTGCAGATCTTGGCAAACAAGTGATATTGATTGAACGCTACCAACGTATTGGTGGAGTCTGTCTGAATGTCGGCTGTATTCCGTCCAAGGCGCTATTGCATACGGCGCAGGTGCTCAATGAAACCAAACATATGGCGGAAAACGGTGTCAGCTTTGGCACGCCGAAGATTGATTTACGCAAACTGGCGGACTGGAAAGACAGCGTGGTCGGTAAGCTGACCGGCGGTCTGCAAGGGCTGGCTAAACAGCGCAAAGTGACGGTTGTGCATGGTGTGGGTGAATTTGCCGGACCCAATGCGCTAAAGGTCGCTACGGATGACGGTGAAAAAACCATCAGCTTTGATAACTGCATCATTGCGGCGGGTTCACGTGTCACCAAGATCCCGGTATTTCCCAACGATGATCCTCGCATGATGGACTCTACCGATGCATTGGAGCTGGAAGATATTCCTAAACGCCTGCTGGTTATCGGCGGCGGCATTATCGGTCTGGAAATGGCCACTGTTTACAACGCACTGGGTTCAAAAATCAGTGTGGTGGAGTTGCAGGACAGCCTGATCCCGGGCGCAGACAAGGATATCGTCAAACCGTTGTTCAATCGCATCAAGGAACAATATGAGGCGATTTATCTGAACACCAAAGTCAGCAAAATTGAGCCGTTGAAATCGGGTCTCAAGGTGACGTTTGAAGGTGATAACGCACCCGAACCACAGACCTTTGATAAAATTCTGGTCGCTGTCGGCCGAACGCCCAATGGCAAGCTGATTAATGCTGAAGCGGCGGGTGTGGCCGTTAATGACTACGGCTTTATCGAAGTCAACAAACAGATGCAGACCAATGTGCCGCATATCTATGCTATCGGTGACATTGTGGGGCAACCGATGTTGGCTCATAAAGCCACACACGAAGGCAAAGTGGCGGCTGAACATATCACTGGTCGGAAAGTGGCTTTTGATGCGATGACCATTCCGTCAGTTGCCTATACCGATCCGGAAGTTGCCTGGATGGGCATGAGCGAAGATGAAGCGAAAAAACAGGGCATTGACTATGTCAAAGGTGCATTCCCTTGGGCAGCCAGTGGTCGCAGCCTGAGTCTGGATCGCGATGAAGGTTTGACTAAGGCCTTGTTCGAAAATGAAACCGGCAAGCTGATTGGTGCCGGCATCGTCGGTCCGAATGCCGGTGAACTGATTGCAGAAGCAGTGTTGGCACTGGAAATGGGCGCTGATGCCGAAGATATTGGCCTGAGCATTCATCCACACCCGACGCTGTCGGAAACTTTTGCGTTTGCAGCTGAGATGGCCGAAGGTAACATCACCGATTTGATGCCGCCACGCAAAACATTGCACTCCAAATAATCTCTCGACTGGCCGCGCGATGCGCGGTCAGCTTTTCTATGAATTGTTGCCTTTATGAATGTCAGCTCTTGTCTGCAGGCTATAACCCATGACTACTGTCAACGGTTCTTTAAGACCTCCACTTAAGTGGGCTGGCGGCAAACGCTGGCTGGTGCCGCGTTTGCTGAAGCTATGGTCTGCTGCAAGTCAGCAACGGCTGGTCGAACCTTTTTGCGGTGGTCTGTCTGTGGCATTGGCATTGCAGCCGAACCAGGCATTGCTGAATGATATTAATCCGGCACTGATAAACTTCTACCAGCAACTCAGCAAGGGGCTCAGCATTGACCTGCCGCTGGAAAATGACATCGATTGCTATTATCGGTATCGCCAGGAGTTTAATGATCTGAATCAGCAGCAAGCCTCTGCGACCAGAGCTGCGCAGTTGTTCTACTATCTGAACCGTACTGGCTATAACGGCCTGTGCCGGTTTAATAAGTCCGGCGATTTTAATGTGCCGTTTGGTCGATATAAATCAATACATTACCAGACTGATTTTTTGGCTTATCGCGAACAATTGTCGGCCTGGGAATTTTTCAACACCGATTTTGAACAATTAGTCTTGCAGCCGGACGATTTCGTTTATGCTGACCCGCCTTACGATGTGCCATTCACCCAATATGCCCGTCAAGGTTTTAACTGGGAAGATCAGGAACGTCTGGCGGTTTGGCTGAGCCAGCATCAAGGTCCGGTGGTGTTGTCCAACCAGGCGACAGACAGAATCAAGAAGCTGTATCGACAACTGGGCTTCAAACTAAGATTTGTTGATGCTCCCCGTAGCATCAGCTGTAAAGGTAATCAGCGTCGTGCCGTCAGAGAAGTGCTTGCGATACGCGGTTTTTGATACAATAAAGTGCTTCGTTATATGTTGAATTTTTCCACAGGATCCCCTGCTCATGTCTAATATCGATAAAGTGGTGCTGGCTTATTCCGGCGGCCTGGATACATCCGTCATTCTGAAATGGCTGCAAGACAAATATGATTGTGAGGTGGTTACCTTCACAGCAGATTTGGGCCAAGGTGAAGAGGTTGAACCCGCACGTGCCAAGGCACAATCGATGGGCATTAAGGAAATCTATATTGAAGATCTGCGTGAAGAATTTGCGCGTGATTATGTGTTTCCAATGTTCCGCGCCAATACCATCTACGAAGGCGAATACCTGTTGGGCACATCGATTGCTCGACCATTGATTGCCAAACGTTTGGTCGAGATTGCCGCTGAAACCGGTGCGCAAGCGGTATCGCATGGCGCAACCGGCAAAGGTAACGACCAGGTGCGTTTTGAATTGGGCGCCTACGCACTGAATCCGAATATCAAAGTCATAGCCCCCTGGCGTGAGTGGGATTTGCTTTCTCGTCAGAAATTGCTGGATTATGCAGAGCAGCATGGCATTCCTGTTGAAATGAAACAGGGTAAAAAATCACCGTACTCCATGGACGCTAATTTGCTGCATATTTCCTACGAGGGAGGCATTCTTGAGGATCCATGGTCCGAGCCGGAAGAAAGCATGTGGCGTTGGTCTGTATCAGCTGAAAATGCGCCAGACAGCCCGACGTATCTGGAACTGACCTATCAATCAGGTGATATTGTTGCCATAAATGGTGAAGCCATGACACCGGCTGAGGTAATGACCTATCTTAACAAGGTGGCAGGTGAAAATGGTATTGGCCGTCTCGATATCGTTGAAAATCGCTATGTCGGTATGAAATCTCGCGGTTGTTATGAAACTCCAGCAGGCACCGTGATGATCAAAGCACACCGAGCAATCGAGTCATTAACATTGGACCGAGAAGTCGCTCATTTGAAAGACGAATTAATGCCTCGTTATGCTAGTCTTATCTATAACGGCTACTGGTGGTCGCCAGAACGTGAAATGATGCAAACAATGATAGATGCATCACAGAAAACTGTGAACGGAGTTGTCAGAATCAAACTTTACAAAGGCAATGTCATCGTTGTGGGTAGGGCATCAGCGACCAACAGCCTTTTTGATGAATCAATTGCTACTTTTGAAGATGATGCTGGTGCGTATGATCAGAAAGATGCTGAAGGCTTTATCAAGCTGAACGCTCTGAGATTGAAAATCGCCGGCAAGAAAAAACAGTAACAGCTTCCAACGAAGGGTTGACGTTACCACGGGGAGATTATGGATAATCAGGAACATTCAGAGCAGGCGGCAGAGTACATGCGTCTGGCCATACCGTTAATGAGAAAACACGGAATAGCCATGACTCCCGCAAATTATAACCTCTGGTATGAATATGTTTCTGGATCGAATGCTGCGCTGGTAGATGCGGTGGACCGTGAGCTTGAAGACACTGGTACATTGAACGCACAACAGTGCCGTCTTCTTTTCGAGCGCTTTTTTGATCGTGAAAAAGATAAAGCGGCAATCATTCAAGTTCGTCAGGAAATGGCTCGACTGGTCAAAGAGGTGATCAGTTTTGTCAATACAGGTGTTGTGAGTTCAGGCCAATCCAGCGAAAAACTGCAGTCACTTATCAATAATATGCACGAGGATATGAAGCCGCAAGAGATTCGCGAGATTGTAGAAGAAGCGATTGTGACAGTCAGGCATTCAGCTTCTTCAAGTGATATTCTGACCGAACGTTTAAATACTACCGCAAGAGAGATTCAAGCACTCAAGGAACAGTTGGAAGATACTCGTCGAGAGTCTAAGATGGATACTTTGACTGGTCTTGCCAACCGACGTGCCTTTGATGAACTGCTAGCAAGAGTCACTGGTTTTGCTGATGAAAACAACCAGGAAGTCTGTCTGATTTTCACTGATATCGATATGTTCAGAAGTATTAACGATAAACACGGGCATCTAGTTGGTGATCAGATACTTAAGGTCATCGCCAACTCCCTCAAAGGGGCTTTCAAGGGGCGAGACCTGGTTGCAAGATATGGTGGAGAAGAGTTTGCCATTGTCCTGCTTAATACCAGTTTGGAAAATGCTAGATCCCTTGCTGAGAAATTACGTGAAGATATCGCCAGTAAACGTATTCAACGCAAGGATACCCGCGAGCCACTCGGCACGATTACCATGTCTTTTGGTATTGCCCGATACGTTCCATCAGAAGGTGTCGACAGCTTTATGCAACGTGCTGATCGAGCGCTGTATATGTCAAAGCGGAAAGGGCGGAACTGCGTCTCCGAAGCACCACCACCTATCATCTAAAACAAATCTGCCGGTTCTTGTTGAAACAGGAACCGGCAGGTTTTTGCTAATCTGAACCCAAAAAAATCAGGCTTTGGGAAAGCTGTCAGTGAAGAACACTTCTTCCAGCGGCAGTTGTCCTGCGCGTGGGTTGGCATCTTCAAGTTTTTTACCAATGGTTATCATCATCACGATAATGTGATCATGTGGAAGATCAATCAGTTTGGCGACCTGATCAAAGTCGAAACCATCCATTGGGCAGCTGTCATAGCCCATTTCTCTAGCCATTAACATTATCGTCGTTGCCGCGATACCAGCAGAACGAATACACTCGTCACGTTGTGCTTGATGATGGTTTGTGTAGTAATTTTCAATGGCTGGCAGCATGAAATCCTGAACACGCTGAGGCGCGTTACGCCAGTAACGTGCAGGATCTTTTTCCCAGGCATTCAGGTCTGCACAGAGTACTAGCACAAGTGATGCATCACGCACCTGAGTCTGTCCCCAGCTGGCCTCAAAAACGGCTTGACGTTTTTCAGGGCTGTCGATGCTGATAAAGCGCCAATGTTGCAAGTTAAAAGCTGTTGGCGAGAGGATGGCATGCTCCATCAATTCCCGGATTTCAGCTTCAGTCATTTTGTGTGATGGGTCGTAATGTTTGACTGAACGACGTGTTTGAATGGCTTCTTTGGTATTCATGAACTCTCAGTTGACTTGATTTCAGGGTTGCAGTTCAACACGAAGATACAGCCATTGCTGCTGTTCGAGTTGACTGCGATAACGCTTGTGTCCATTTTGGTTTTGCTGAGTTTGCTCAGCAACGTGACCAATGGCTATCCATTCACCCAGAGGGCCACTGACAGAAGTCAGCATGGCGCTTCGGTCAATTACGCCACTCCGCGTCCGTAAATCGGCAAATGCCGGGTGAATGTCAATTTGTACCTGCCCATTGCCAAGGACGTTGGCAATCGCTTGAAAACCTTTGTCGAGTGCAATGAATTCAGTGGTTTGTCCAATACCGATCACGCCGCTGCCGTGTAGATAAATCGTTTCTTGTTCCAAGGGAACATCTTGACCAATCATCAATCTGACTGGCTGGCCGGAGAGCGTGCGTACCTGATAGCGTTCATCAGTATCGCGAGCCCGTTGCGTTGACCAGCGATTGGAACGAATACGTGCATTCAGCCGATCGTCGTATTCAATGCGCGCTTGGTCAGTACCACCGCCAAGCTCGCCAAGTTGCTGATATGTGCGAAGCAGGGTAATGCGGAGATTTTGAAGCGGAGTATCAAGTTGCTGCACTAGTTCCCGCATATCCAGCAGCGTGACTTGATCAGCACGCAAAATCAGCAAGTTGCCATGCGCTTCGACACTGGCGTGATCTGGCAACACAGCGGCTATTTTTCCTGCCACTTCTGATGCCGGGCGATGTTTGAGTTCGATGGTGTCAATGCGAACATCTGCCTGAGCCAGTGGGCTCAGCAGTAAAAGGCAAATCATCAGAAATCGCATCATATGTGCAAGCGCCTGCTATGCATGTCCGGGCTGCCATGATTGAACAACTGCTCGAACCGTTGACTGAGTAGTCTGCCATGCGTTGGTTCGTTCATCGAAGCGCTTCCCGCATAGCGACCATGGCTATGACAATGCAACCATGCCTTGTTATCCACCAGCAAGAAAAAATCCCGCTGATCCTGATGTTGCTCATCTGTTTGGCGTAAGTCGCAGCGGCTACTCATTTTTTCAAACAATGGTAGTAGTCGGTGGCCTTGAGCAATGTTCTGACGTGTATCATGAACGACCATCTTCAACTGGCATTTAGCGCTGCTGCGCAGGAAATCCTTGACCACCATTGCCATGGCGATCGAATCAAACAGCACCGGATCGATATTACTACCAAAAAAACAGATTTCTCGTTTTGCCAACTGAGCAAGTTCCAGAGCCAGTTCGGCAGCATCCTGCTTACTGTCAAACTGGATGATTTCAGAATCCTGATGGCCACTCTCGCTCATACTAGCTGTTTTCTACCTGTTGTATTGCGTTACCGATGTATGTTGCAGGTGTCATGGCCTTGAGCGACTGTTTGGCTTCTTCTGGTAATTCCAGGCCGTCGATAAAGTCTTGCATGATCTGCTTGTTAACACGTTGACCGCGAGTCAGCTCCTTGAGCTTTTCGTAAGGGTTTTCGATGCCATAACGCCGCATAACCGTTTGAATCGGTTCCGCCAGCAGTTCCCAGTTGGCATCCAGATCGTCAAGCATGGCCTGAGGGTTGGCTTCCAGTTTGCCAATGCCTTTCAGTGCCGAGCTGTAAGCGAGCAGCGAGTGAGCAAAACCGACGCCGAGGTTGCGCAGTACCGTTGAGTCGGTCAGATCGCGCTGCCAGCGTGAAATCGGCAGTTTCATAGCCAGATGATCAAACACGGCATTTGCAATGCCCAGATTGCCTTCGGCATTTTCAAAGTCAATCGGGTTAACCTTGTGTGGCATTGTCGATGAGCCGATTTCACCCTTGACAGTTTTTTGTTTGAAATAGCCGATAGAGATATAGCTCCAGACATCACGGCAGAAGTCGATGAGCACTGTGTTGAAGCGAATCATCGCTTGGAACAGTTCAGCCATGTAGTCATGCGGTTCAATCTGAGTGGTGAACTTGTTCCAGCGCAGCCCAAGTTCCGTGACAAAGGCATGTGCCATCATTTGCCAGTCAACATCAGGGTAGGCTGAGAGATGGGCATTGTAGTTGCCAACCGCACCATTCATTTTGCCGTACAGCAATACAGCAGCGATGTGCGTGCGTTGTAATTCCAGACGTTGAACCACATTGGCGATTTCTTTACCAAGTGTAGTAGGAGACGCTGGTTGTCCATGTGTGCGAGACATCATTGGCGTGGCCGCATGTTGATGAGCCATATTGCGCAGGGTCGCAATGATTGTGTCGATTTCCGGCAGGATGACCTGTTCGCGTGCGTTCTTCAGCATGATGCCGTAGGCGGTGTTGTTGATATCCTCTGAGGTACAGGCAAAGTGGACAAACTCGCTGACCTTCTTCAGCTCAGCATTGGCTTTAAATTTGTCTTTGATGAAGTACTCAACTGCCTTAACATCATGATTAGTAGTTCGTTCGATGTCTTTGATAGTCTGGGCGTCTTCAACAGAGAACTCATTGACCATCTTGTCGAGAAATTTTTCGGCTTCTGCACTGAGTTTGGGGACTTCACTGATAGCAGCGTTATTGCCGAGCAGATGCAGCCAGCGAAGCTCTACTTCAACTCTGGCTCGCAGCAGGCCATACTCACTGAAATGCTCGCGCAGGGCTTTGGTTTTATCGGCATACCGGCCATCCACAGGTGAAATAGCGGTGAGTGCTGTCAGCTCCATGAAATCTCCATCAAATATCGGATTGTAAATTGCAGGAATTATAGCAGAAAGCACTATATTGATTCGGCGAGATTGTTGGTTTTGCGCTAAAATATAGCGGTATCTTGAACTAACCCCCGGGAGCCAAATTCGTGCTTAAAGACTATCAAAAACACGTTGACGAGAGAGCGGAACAAGAATTACCGCCTCTCCCTCTGGATGCCAAACAGGTTTCGGAGATCGTTGCTTCTCTGAAAACTGCAAATGCCGAGGATAATGCTCAGCTTCTCGACTTGCTTATTCATCGCGTTCCACCCGGTGTTGACGAAGCTGCTTATGTCAAAGCAGCCTTCCTTGCCGATGTCGCCAAAGGCCAAGCAGGCTGCCAGCTGATCGATCCGGTTTACGCCACCGAGTTATTGGGCACCATGATGGGCGGCTATAACATCCAGCCCTTGATTGAGTTACTTGATAACGCCGTCACAGCTGACGCTGCAGCAACGGCATTGTCACGCACGTTGATGGTTTACGATGCTTATCACGATGTGGTTGAGAAAGCCGCCACTAATCCACACGCAAAACGCGTCCTGCAGTCATGGGCTGAAGCTGAATGGTTCCTCGATAAAGCAGCATTGCCTGAAAAACTGACAGTCACGGTTCTAAAAGTACCGGGTGAAACCAACACAGATGATCTGTCTCCAGCAACAGAAGCCTGGAGCCGTCCGGATATTCCGCTGCATGCCAAAGCCATGTTGCAGTCGAAAATGCCGGAAGCATTGGAGCTTATCAATACACTCAAAGAAAAAGGTCACCCGCTGGCCTATGTCGGCGATGTGGTAGGCACGGGGTCATCACGTAAATCAGCTATCAACTCAGTGTTATGGCACCTCGGTCATGACATTCCCTATGTGCCTAACAAGCGTCAAGGTGGAGTCATCCTTGGCAACAATATCGCACCGATCTTTTTCAACACAGCCGAAGACTCGGGTGCTTTGCCGATTGAATGTGACGTTCAGCAGATGGAGAGTGGTGATGTCATCACTATCCTGCCGTATGAAGGAAAAATCCTGAACGAAGCGGGTGAGGTGATTTCAGAATTTGGCCTCAAGCCAACTACATTGCCAGACGAAGTACGTGCTGGAGGACGCATTCCACTGATCATTGGCCGTGGCTTGACAGACAAGGCGCGTGAATCACTGGGCATGCCCGCATCAACCGTGTTCAAACGGCCGGTTGAACCTGTGCATAGTGACAAAGGTTTTACGCTGGCTCAGAAAATGGTCGGTCGTGCCTGTGCTGTTAAGGGTGTCCGTCCAGGCAGTTACTGCGAACCCAAAGTCACCACGGTCGGTTCACAAGATACTACTGGTGCAATGACCCGTGATGAACTCAAAGAGCTGGCTTGCCTTGGCTTTTCGGCTGATTTGGTGATGCAGTCGTTCTGCCATACCGCGGCTTACCCAAAACCGGTCGATATCAAGTTGCAGCATGAGTTGCCAGAGTTTATCAGCACACGTGGTGGTGTTTCATTGCGGCCTGGTGATGGTGTTATTCACTCCTGGCTGAACCGGATGATCCTGCCTGATACTGTAGGTACCGGCGGCGATTCTCACACCCGTTTCCCGATTGGTATCAGTTTCCCTGCGGGCTCGGGTCTGGTGGCCTTTGGTGCAGCGTTGGGTGTGATGCCGTTGGATATGCCGGAATCCGTGCTGGTCCGTTTCAAAGGCGAAATGCAGCCCGGCATCACCTTGCGTGATCTGGTGAATGCCATTCCCTATGTTGCCATTCAGCAAGGCTTGCTAACCGTTGAGAAGAAGGGCAAGAAAAATATCTTTAACGGTCGGGTGCTGGAAATTGAAGGTCTGCCCGACTTGAAAGTGGAGCAGGCATTTGAACTTTCTGATGCTTCGGCTGAACGCAGTGCCAACGGTTGTACAGTTCGCCTCAGTAAAGAGCCGATCATTGAATTCCTCAACTCCAATATTACCCTGATGGAATGGATGATTGCCGAGGGTTATCAAGATGCACGGACACTGCAGCGACGTATTGATGCAATGAAAGCCTGGCTCGAAGATCCGCAATTGCTTGAACCGGATGCTGACGCCGAGTACGCCGCGGTGATCGAGATCGATCTGAATAAAATCAAAGAACCACTGCTGGCATGTCCAAATGATCCTGACGACATCAAACCTCTGTCTGCAGTCGCCGGGGCTCATATTGACGAAGTGTTTATCGGCTCATGCATGACCAATATTGGACATTACCGTGCGGCAGGTAAAGTGCTGGAAAATATGGGCAATCTGCCAACAAAACTGTGGATTGCACCTCCGACCCGCATGGACCAACACCAATTGACCGAAGAGGGTATTTACAGCACTTTTGGTCGTGTTGGTGCACGTACCGAAACACCAGGTTGTTCTCTGTGTATGGGTAATCAGGCTCGTGTTGCTGACAATGCCACCGTGGTTTCTACCTCAACACGAAACTTCCCGAACCGTTTGGGTAATGGTGCCGATGTCTATTTATCATCAGCCGAGCTGGCGGCGGTTGTTGCCAGCATGGGACGTATTCCGACGGTTGCTGAATACATGGAGAAGGTCGCGGGCATTGAACCGATGGCGGGAGAAATCTATCGCTATCTCAACTTCAACGAGATGGATGAATACCGGCAAAAAGCCAGTTAATCGTCCTGGAGAAGCAAAAGGCCGCGCTGATTTTCCGGGCGGCCTTTTTTGTTTTGGGTTTTGAGCCTGTTTCGACCTTTTTTGTCATTCCCGCGCCCGACCTCCGTCATTCCCGCGCTCGACCTTCGTCATTCCCGCGCCCGACCTTCGTCATTCCCGTGCATGCGGGAATCTCAGAGGCCGTGCGGAGATTCCGGACAAACGCTGGGCGTTTTCCGGAATGACGACTTATTGTCACTGCTGCGCCCAGATTTCGTCATTCCCGCGCCCGACCTCCGTCATTCCCGCGCCCGACCTCCGTCATTCCCGCGCCCGACCTTCGTCATTCCCGCTCCCGACCTTCGTCATTCCCGCTCCCGACCTTCGTCATTCCCGCGCATGCGGGAATCTCAGAGGCCGTGCGGAGATTCCGGACAAACGCTGGGCGTTTTCCGGAATGACGACTCATTGTGATTGCCGCTTAACGATGCTCGAGCATAAACTTTGCTGTATTGAGCATCTTGCTGCCGCCAAAAATAAAATGCCAGCGCCGGCCGCCTTTTTGATACCAGAGCAAGGCAGCGCGGATCCCACTCAACAACAGCGCGCGAACCTTATCCGCATTTTCGGTTTGCTGAAGAAAGCCATCCTTGCCTTGCACCAGTATTCGTGGCGTTAATTGGCTGATTGAACGTTGATAGATGTCAGCAAATCTGGAAATTACCTGTGGATGAGAAACGGCACCAAAATAGCTGATTTGTTGTGGCACCTGATCTATCTCACGACCAATCATCTGCAACATTTCAGGTTGCTTAGCCAGTTTACGTTCAAGATGCAGTAAGCCAATCATGTAGCGAAGCAGCATCATGTCCTGCTGCTGTTTGTCTTTACCAAGATGCCGTATCAGTTGCTTGAAGCCGGTCTGGAGTTTATCGAGTCCGCCGTATAGCTCTGCTGTGGTTTGAGCATTTTCGTTGACCAGGCTACCCAGCAGGGTTTCCAACTCATCATTATTGACATTTCCTGTTTCAGCCACCTGCTGAACCAGTGTCACCGCTTGTGCCATGGCCGCAAGCGCAATAATCCGATCTTCAAACTGACTCATGGATGCATCCCCGGTGCGTCGGTTTCTGTGATGATGCCTCCGCCCAGACAGACATCATCCTGATAAAACACCACGGATTGCCCTGGTGTCACAGCTCTTTGTCGTTCATCAAAAGTCACGCGAATACGACCATCCTCATCACGGTCGATCACACAAGACTGATCTGGCTGGCGATATCGGGTTTTAGCTGAAGCGCGGCAGGGTAATTCGGGTGCTGCTCCGGCTACCCATGAAAGTTGCTCAGCCCACAGTGTGTGACTGTAGAGCCAGTCATGTTCACCCTGAACGACATACAAAATACGGCTTTCCATATCTTTGCCAGCGACAAACCAGGGTTCGCCGGTACTGTCCTTGCGGCCACCAATGCCCAAGCCCTGGCGTTGTCCCAGCGTGTAATACATCAAACCTGAGTGTTCGCCGATAACTTTACCTTCGGGAGTACGCATTTCTCCTGGTTGCGCAGGAATGTAGCGACCCAGAAACTCACGGAAACGACGCTCGCCAATAAAGCAGATGCCGGTGCTGTCTTTTTTGTCAGCCGTGACAAAACCGGCCTGTTCGGCAATGGTTCTGACTTCAGTTTTGGGCAATTCACCTAGCGGAAATAACGTGCGAGACAGTTGTGCCTGACCCAGCGTGTAGAGAAAGTAGCTTTGGTCTTTTTTGTTATCGAGGCCTTTGAGTAACTGGAACTGGCCATTCACTTCACGCACTCGGGCGTAATGACCGGTGGCTATTAAATAGCCGCCTAACTCCATGGCGTGATCCAGAAACGCTTTGAATTTGATTTCGCGGTTGCAAAGGATATCGGGATTGGGTGTACGACCAGCTTTGTATTCATCCAGAAAGTGCTTGAATACAAAGTCCCAATATTCCATGGCAAAGTTGGCTTCGTGAAAGGGAATGCCAACTTTTGCGGCTACCGATTGGGCATCTTTGCGATCATCCTCGATGGTGCATTCGCTTTCATCGGCAAAGTCGACCCAGTTTTTCATAAACAGGCCTTCCACCTCATAGCCTTGCTGCTTGAGCAGCAAACTGGCCACAGAGGAATCCACACCGCCGGACAAGCCGACCACTACTTTAGGTTTTGGCGACATCTTCAGTTATGTAATAAATCAAGAGAATAGTGCTGGCCAGCCAGATAATCGTCGATACACTGATTAACCAGCGGGCTGCGATGTTGGTCACTACGCTGCCGAATTTCTTCGGCGCTGAGCCAGACAGCTTGATGAATATCTTCATCCAAAGACCGATCCAGCTGTTGTATCGGTTTGCCTTTAAAACAAAACCGTAAATAGGTATCGCCCGAAGCTGGATGGCGCCAGCGATAAATGCCGGTTACAGCTTCAATTTCTACCTGCCAGGCGGTTTCTTCCAATGTCTCACGGATAGCCGCTTCAATCAGGCTTTCGTTGTCTTCGAGGTGACCGGCGGGCTGGTTGAGCGTCATTTCGCCTCTGATCAACTCTTCGACCATCAGAAACTTCTGGTTTTGTTCGATAACCACCGCGACGGTGCTTCTGGGAGTCCAAATCATCCGACCATTTTAACACGTCATCTTCAGCAACTGCGCGCCATTGTCCCGGAGCAAGTTCATCAATTGTCCACGGACCTATGGCACAGCGAATTAATCTGAGAGTTGGAAAGCCTACCGCCGCAGTCATGCGCCTGACCTGACGATTTTTGCCTTCGCTGATTTTAAGTTCCAGCCACTGGGTCGGAATGGCTTGTCTGAATCTGACCGGGGGAGTACGAGGCCAGAGATTGGCCGGTTCGACTATCAAGCGAGCCTGTGCAGGTCGGGTTTTACCATCCTTGAGTTCAACTCCTTTGCGCAGTTTTTCCAGCGCTACTTCGTCCGGGATGTTTTCTACCTGCACCCAATAGGTTTTTGTTAATTTATGACGAGGGTCACTGATATGATGTTGTAACTGACCATCGTCGGTCAGCAGCACCAGTCCTTCACTGTCCCTATCCAGCCGACCTGCCGGGTAGACACCAACCACATCAACATAGTCCTTGAGCGTGCTGCGACCCTGTTCATCGGTGAATTGCGTCAGCACATCAAAGGGTTTATTCAGCAGAAGCAATCGCGGCATGGTTATCTCAGTGGCACAGTTAATGTAAAATGCTCGTTTTTATCACAGGAGCCTCAGATGGCGTATCAGCATATCAAAGTCCCTAACCAAGGGGCGGCAATCGGTGTGAATGCCGATTATTCACTGAATGTCCCCGCACAACCAATCGTGCCATTTATCGAAGGCGACGGTATTGGGGTGGATATCACGCCCGCGATGATTTCAGTGATTGATGCTGCAGTTGCCAAGGCTTATAACAACGAACGCAAAGTCGCCTGGATGGAAGTTTATGCCGGTGAAAAAGCAACCCAGCTTTACGGTACGGACACTTATCTGCCAGAAGAAACCATCGATGCGCTGCGCGAGTTTTCTGTTTCAATCAAAGGTCCATTGATGACGCCAGTCGGTGGCGGCATTCGCTCGTTGAATGTTGCACTGCGTCAGACGCTGGATTTGTATGTCTGCCAGCGTCCGGTTCGGTACTATCCCGGTACGCCGAGCCCGGTGAAACGTCCCGAAGATATCGATATGGTGATCTTCCGTGAAAACTCCGAAGACATCTATGCCGGTATTGAGTGGGCGGCTGACAGTGCTGAAGTCAAAAAAGTCATCAGTTTTCTGCAAAACGAAATGGGCGTGAAAAAAATCCGTTTCCCGGACACCTCGGGCATTGGTATCAAGCCGGTTTCCAAAGAAGGCACCGAGCGTCTGGTCCGCAAAGCCATCCAATACGCGATTGATAATGACCGCGACTCAGTGACACTGGTGCACAAAGGCAACATCATGAAGTTCACCGAGGGCGCTTTCAAACAGTGGGGTTACGATCTGGCCGAAGCTGAATTTGCTGCTCTGCCGCTGGATGGTGGTCCATGGAAAGCGTTCAAAAATCCAAATACCGGCAAACAAATCATCATCAAAGACTCGATTGCCGATGCTTTCCTGCAAGAAATTCTTTTGCACCCAACACATTACGATGTGGTTGCGACATTAAATCTCAATGGTGACTACATTTCTGACGCGCTGGCCGCACAGGTCGGTGGTATCGGTATTTCACCCGGCGCTAACCTCTCAGATGCTGTTGCCATGTTCGAAGCCACTCACGGTACTGCCCCTGCGTTGGCTGGAAAAAACATGGCAAATCCGTCATCATTGATCCTCTCTGCTGAAATGCTGTTACGGCATCTTGGCTGGTTCGAAGCGGCCGATTTGGTCGTTGCAGGCGTCTCCGGCGCGATTTCAGCGTCTAAAGTGACCTGCGATCTGGCTGATGCAGTAGGCGTCGATGCGCTGAGTTGTAGTGATTATGCTGCAGCTGTTATCCAAAACATGTAAGGAGTTTTAATGAAAGTTGCAGACAATACAGTAGTCGTCATTGACTACACACTCACCAACAATGAAGGCACTGTAATCGATAGCAGCGAAGGCGCTGGTCCACTGGCTTACCTGCACGGTGCCGGCAATATCATTCCTGGTCTCGAAGATGCACTGCTCGGCAAAGAAGCTGGTGATAAAGTCAGTGCAAAAATCGCACCTGAAAACGCCTATGGCGAGCGTCATGATGCCCTGAAACAAGAAGTACCCGCAGAGTTGTTCAGCGGTGTAGAAAAAGTGGAAGTAGGCATGCAGTTTCAATCAGAAACCGATCAGGGTCCAGTATTGGTGACCGTGGTTGAAGTGTCTGAAACAACCATCACCGTTGATGGCAACCATCCTCTGGCAGGTGTTGAATTGAATTTCGATGTTGATATTCGTGAAGTACGTGAAGCCAGTACTGAAGAACTCGAACACGGACATGTTCACGGTGAAGGCGGTGTACAGCATTAATGGTTCAACAGTCACATTCGCACGAGACGGGCGCATCGCCCGTCTTTTCGTTTGAGGCGGCGAAATTGATACAACATCTCAATGCCCAATTTGCTATCGATGGCAAATTACGGTTTGTCGAAGGCCCTGAAGCCTGCGTAATGATCGACGTCAACAGCCGTCACGCCAGAGCCACAATCAGTACCTACGGAGCCCAGATACTGGGTTATCAACCTCATGATGCTGAACAGGACATGCTCTTCCTCAGTCCGCAGTCACAATACGGCAACGGCAAAGCGATTCGAGGTGGTGTGCCGCTATGCTGGCCCTGGTTTGGCGATGATCCGACCGGAAGAGGCCGGCCTGCGCACGGTTTTGTTCGCAACCGGGTGTGGCAAGTCAACGCTGTGAAGCTGGATGATGAGGATCAAATCACTATTTCGATGTCATTGCCAAACAGCGAGGATTTCCAGCAATACTGGCACTCGGCCTTTAAACTGAGTATTGAGATTCAAATTGGCAAAACACTGAAAATTTCATTGACCACTGAAAATTGTGATCAGGAAACCTTCGTGATTTCTCAGGCTTTGCATACCTATTTCCAGGTTGGAGACATTGAGCAAGTCTGGCTGAGAGGGCTGGATAATTATCACTATCTCGATAAGACCGACAGCTTTCATGAAAAATTACAGCATGACCATGTCTGGTTTAAAAACGAAACGGATCGGGTCTATCTGCATTCTCCAGAACAACTGTTCATCGAAGATGCCGCTCTGAATCGACGCATTGTGGTTGAAAGTCATGGCTCGCAAACTACCGTTGTCTGGAACCCCTGGCACAAAGCCAGTCAGCTTGCCGATATGGCTGATGATGCTTATCAAACGTTTGTCTGTGTCGAAACGGCTAATGCTGCAGGAGACAGTATTCATCTTGCACCAGGCCAAAGCCACACACTGATGGCTGAATACTGGTTGATGAGTCGCGGTTGATATCAAGTATTACAGCCAACGGAGCGCTTCAGCAGTCCAACGCTTAACATCACATCGGCAGTCACGTAGGCTTAACAAGGTAATTCAGGCGATCCACCAAACAGGAGCGACCATGAGCAAGTTATCAAAAGCTATCAGTCATCTGATGCTTGCATTGACATCCTTGATGTCGGTGACGGCCTTCGGCGATGTATTGAGTCAGCAGATCAGTGGCTTTGAGACGATAGAAGATTTTCAGCCCATCCTCAGTGATATGGCAGACAAACGACTGATTTTGCTGGGTGAATCGACGCACGGCACTGCCGAATTTTACGAAAAGCGGGCAGCAATTACCCAGTCACTCATAGAAGAGCACGGCTTTGATTTTGTGGCGGTAGAAGGCGACTGGGCATCCATCGTTCAGCTTAATCTTTATGTCAAACATGATGCCGATGGCCCGCAAACACTCGAAGAGGCAATGAATCATTTGCAGCGTTGGCCCCAGTGGATGTGGCGTAATGCCGAGACACAGGCATTAATTCGCTGGTTGCGTGACTACAATCGTGATTTACCTGCTACACAAAGAGTCGGTATTTACGGCATTGATGTGTATGCCGATGAGTTGGCGGCGCAGGATGTTGTGGCTTATTTTGAGGTATTTTCACCGCGCGAAGCGGTTGAAGTCGCCGCCTTGTACCAGTGCAAATATCAATACGATTCGGTGAGTCTATACCTCGAGTCTGTCTGGCAAAGCCGCCAGCATTGTGGCGATGAAATTGACCAGGTGTTACACATGATTCAGCAACGTAAGGGCTTTGACCCGGACAACTGGCAAGATTTC
The DNA here is from genome assembly GCA_020831825.1 of Methylophaga sp. Lineage (GTDB taxonomy): Bacteria > Pseudomonadota > Gammaproteobacteria > Nitrosococcales > Methylophagaceae > Methylophaga. The sequence continues at coordinate 44,273 of JAFIFW010000018.1, forward strand.
AGGGCTGAACAAGCGGCACTGGTCGTCAAGCATGCTGAATGGCATTATCGCGGCGAACTTGAGGGAGGCGCTTTATCCTGGAACCGCCGTGCCAATCACTTTTATCTCACGACACAGCGCTTAATGGACTTTTATGGCGAAAACAGTCGAGGCATCGTTTGGGCGCACAACACGCATATCGGAGATGCCCGAGCGACTGAAATGGCGCGTCATGGTCTTATCAATATCGGCCAACTGGCTCGCGAACAGCTCGGTAAAGATGCCAGTTATGCGCTGGGAATGGGCACATATCAGGGGGAAGTGCTGGCAGCACTGAGCTGGGAAGCTGAGATGCAGGTAATGAATATTCCAATGCCTCGCACAGATAGCTGGGAAGCCATGCTGAATAATTTCCAGTTGCCGCAACTATGGGTGCGCTTTGATGAAAAGCTGGCTGCCAATCTGCAAAATCCAATGCCTCATCGTGGTATTGGTGTCACCTATGATCCCAGTGATGAATCAAGAAACTACGATATGTCGGTGTTGCCAGCTCGTTATGACGGTTTTGTATTTTTCCGGGATACGCGACCACTGACTTTTCTGGAATGATTTAATCAGAAGAATAACTGCGCGCTTTTTCCTGACCACGGCTCAAGTTAACTTTCAGGCAAACCGCAAAGGCCAGTGCAAAAAACACCGCGCACAGCAAAATGGCATTTTGTAATCCGACCAATGCTTGCATCAGACCCACGCCAACCAGCCCAAGAATGGCAGCCAGTTTGTGGGACAGCCCCCAAAAGCCAAAAAACTCAGCAGCACGGGGCAGGGGAGTCAGTTTGCCAACGATAGCGCGGCTAGCGGACTGTGTTGCACCCAGACACAAACCGGCGGCCACGGCGACGACTAAAAACACATCCTGACGTTCGGCTTCATAGCCCAGTGAGTTAATCCAGACAGTAATGCTCGGGGTTTTCCAAATCAGCAACACAGCGCCAATCCAGAACAGTAAAGTAAATTGATAGGTAAATTGACTGCCACGACGGTCTTCTGCCCAGCCGAACAAAATAGCGCCAAGCGTGGCGGTCACCTGCACAGTAATAAACGTCAGCACACGCATGCTTTCATCCCACTGCACCACCTGGGCACCATAGATAAAGGTAAAGGCAATAATGATGTAAATGCCGGACATGGCAAACAGTGCTGACAGCAGGAAGATGCTCAGATCCTGATAACCACGAAGATGTTGCAAGCTGCCTTGCAGTCGCTGCAAACCTTGCTGCCAGATACTGCTATTGGTGTGGTGAGTGGCAGTGCCACGTTCTTTCAACCAGACAAATGTCGGAATAGCGGCCAGCAAGAAGAATCCTGCTGCAAATGGGCCGACCCAGCGGACATTCTCAAAGTTTTCCTGACTGACTTCGCCAAGGAATATCAACGCCAGCCCAGTGGCGACCAAACCGCCAACATAGCCCAAAGCCCAACCAAAACCGGATATTTTGCCGAGATCTTCCGGTGGCCCCAAGTCAGGCAAAAAGCTGGCAATAAATGATTCGCCGATTGAGTAAGCATAGTTGGAGACCACGATCAGCAGCATGCCCAGCAGGATGTAACCGGGAGCAACGAAATATAACAAAGCCGTTGCAATGACTGTGACTATGTAACTGACAAACAAAAACAATTTGCGTCGTGCTGTCAGATCCATCACAGCGCCAAGGAAAGGCGCTGTCAGCACAACCAACAGATAGCCAGCCGCCAGTGACAAACTCCAAAGCAGGTTGCCAAGGCGATAGCCCGTTTCAGCATCACCGACGATCACCCGTGTGAATAAATCACCAAACACCACAGTAATAATCAGCAAGGTATAGGCCTGATTGGCAAAGTCGAACATTGCCCAGCCAAAGATTTCCTTCTTGTCAGCGCGTGCCTGGCTCATGGTTGAGTTAAATTTTATGTTCAAACTGTGAACTATAGCATCATGATTAGCCCGGTTATTGCAGTAAACGCGCTTTATCTGCATGACGCAACGGACTCACAATCATTTATTTGTCTAATTGGCAGATTGAGAAAAGCCGAGTTGACAACAGAGTCGACAGAAACATTTGCTGCACCCTTTTGATTAAAAACTGCTATAACAAAACTGCTGTTAATGACCTTATAGGAGAGCGGTTATGGGCATGGCGCAAGAGTTTAAAGATTTTGCCCTCAGGGGCAATGTTGTGGATATGGCAGTGGGTATTATCATCGGTGCCGCTTTTGGCAGAATCGTCTCATCATTTGTATCGGATGTGATTATGCCGCCGTTGGGGCTGATGTTGGGCGGCGTTGATTTTAAAGATCTGGCAATAGTGCTGCAGGAAGCTATTGGCGAAACTCCGGCAGTGATGATTTCTTATGGCGCATTTATTCAAACGGTAGTGGATTTTGTCATCATCGCGATGGCAATTTTTGTGGCAGTGAAGGTAATGAACTCCATGAAAGCCAAGCAGGAGGCAGCCCCGGCTGCACCACCGGCACCGTCAAAAGAAGAAGTTTTATTGTCAGAAATTCGCGATATTCTGAAAAGCAAGTAATCCATCCCACTGAGCTGACCGTGAATGAACAGCTCACGGTCAGCTCGTTTTTTTTGAGTTCGAGCCTCAAGTCCACACAGATTATGATGTAACTTTGAGTCCCTAATAGACTCTAAATCAGCGAAACCTGACATTCCCCTGATCATTTAAGCTTTTTCGATGAATTATTTAATTGAGATTTTGACTAGCCCGACGGTGATGTGGTCGTTGGGTATTGCCAGTGTATTGGGCTTTGTAGGCTCACTGATATTGATTCCATGGCTGGTAGTTCGAATACCGGTGGATTACTTTTCTGACAAGGAGAGACATCAAGTACCTTGGGCAGAGCAGCATCAACTGATTCGCTGGATTTTGCTTGTGATGAAAAACCTGCTCGGCATGGTGTTTTTAATCATGGGACTAGTGATGCTGGTATTACCAGGGCAGGGGTTGTTAACGATCTTGATCGCTCTGTTTTTGTTGAATTTTCCCGGCAAGTATCGTTTGGAACGAAAGATTTTCATGATGTCTTCAGTCAGGCAGGCCGTCGATTGGTTAAGAAACCGCGCAGGAAAACAGCCGTTAAGGTTTGAGCAGTAGATCACCGGTAGGCTGGATTGCTAATTGCAGATTTGTAGATTTATCTTCAGTTACCGGGAAAGGTTCAGGGCAGTGTCATGCCGAACACATTGGAGGCATTTTGAAACCACTTCCAACACAAAGCATGGCTGGTTGAACAGATGTTTTGAGATCCCTCGGCAAGCTCGGGGTGACAGGAGTTTTCAGTCTAGATGACAGCGGGGCAATGGTCGATGATGAAATAACACTGAATTACCGACCATAAATCTGCGGATTATTGAGCTGTGGATTGTTGGGTCTCGCAAGCTCAACCCAATCTACCTTGGGCATTCTCTGTGCTCTCTGTGTCTCTGTGGTTATTAAATTAATTGACCAGGCTTTGGATTGGGGCGGGAATACGACCACCCAGACGGACAAAGCGGTTTTCCTGATTGCCCATATTGACCGCCATGACTGGACCTTCGCCCAGCAGACCGCCGAAGACCACATGGTCACCGGCTTTTTTGCCGGGCGCCGGGATGAGTCGAGCGGCGGTGGTTTTTTTGTTAATCACACCAATCGCCATTTCATCAGCAATGATCGCTGACAGCATTTCTGCCGAAGTGTCGCCGGGCAGGGCGACCATATCCAGTCCAACCGAGCAGACGGCTGTCATGGCTTCGAGTTTTTCCAAAGATAGTGTGCCGTTGGCGGCGGATTCAGCAATCGTTAAATCTTCACACACTGGAATAAAGGCACCACTCAAGCCGCCAACATGCGAACTGGCAAAGGCACCGCCTTTTTTCACGGCGTCATTAAGCATGGCTAAAAAGGCTGTACTTCCAGGTGAACCAATCGCCTGCAAACCAATGGCTTCAAAAATTTCACCGACACTGTCGTTGCGATTCGGCGTTGGCGCCAGCGACAGATCAACAATGCCAAAAGGCAATTGCAGAATATTGGCCACTTCACGGCCGACCAATTCACCGGCTCGCGTTAGGCGTGCAGCGGTTTGTTTAATCACATCGGCAGCACGACTGAGATCCATGTGTTCTTCTTCGGCAATCGCACGCTCCAGAGCTGCTTTGACAACGCCGGGGCCACTGACACCGACACTGACAACTGCATCAGCTTCACCAATGCCGAGATATGCACCGGCCATAAATGGAACGTCCTGAGGAATATTGGCAAACACCACCAGTTTGGCTGCCGCGAGTCCATCCGCATCAGCGGTGAGATCTGCCGCCTCTTTGATGACTTGTCCCATTCGGATGATGGCATCCATGTTTAATCCGGCACGAGTGCTGGCGACATTGACTGATGAACAAACACGCCGACTTTCGGTTAATGCTTGTGGAATGGCATCAATCAGTGCCCGATCACCACTACTCATGCCTTTTTCGACCAGCGCACTGAAGCCGCCGATAAAGTCGATACCCAGTTCATTGGCTGCCTTGTCCAGTGTCAGGGCAATTTCAACCATTTGCTCGGTATTAAATGGTGCAGCCACCACACCAATCGGGCTGACCGAGATACGCTTGTTGGCGACTTCGATGCCGTAGCGACGTTCGATACGGTTGCAGGTGGCGACCAGCTGGCCGGCAGTGCGAGTGATTTTGTCGTAAATTTTGCGCTTGAAAGTATTGATGTCATCGCTGACACAGTCGGTCAGATTGATACCGACGGTGACGGTGCGCAGATCCAGATTTTCCTCACGCACCATTTGCAGGGTGGAAATAATGTCTTTTACGTTAAGCATGTCGATGTTCCGCTCAGTGAGGGTTTTAGGTCAGGATCGTGCTGACAGATTCAAAGATTTTTCGATGTTGTACGCTGATTTCCAAATCAAGACGGTTGGCTATTTCGGCCAAGGCTTCGCGAAGTTCATCCATATTGGTGGCACGGGGCACATCAATTTCAAACACCATGACGTTTTCCATCGGGTTTTTGCCGCCTTTGAAAATCGCCTGCAGATTGCTGATATTTACGCCGTGCTTGAATAATTGGCTGGCAACTTCGGCAACTAGACCCTGGCGATCCGGACCGATAGCGGAAATGATGTAGGGCTGTATTTCAGGTTTATTCTGATGCCAGTCAGCGATTTGTTCGTGCCAGGGGTGAACAGTGATGTTGAGTCCCATACTGGCACTGGCCTCTTGAAGTGCCTGTTGCAGGCTTTCTGGGGTTTCCTGCTCTGGAATATCCACCAGAAGCAAGGCACCGAATACGGTGTGAAGCAGCGTTTGGCTGAGGTTCTCAATATTACCCTGACGCTGGTTGATAACCGTTGCAACGGTGGCGAGAATGCCGGGCTGGTCGTTGCCCAGAACGGAAATCAGTACTTTGTTCATGTGTTTCCCTGAGTAAAGGTCTGCATCAAGTCCACTGCTTGCGCAGCATGTCGCGGTTTAACATCAGCCACTGAATGGCGATAATCGGGATGGCTGAAAGGATTTTTCCATCATTGAACAGTTGACAGACTTCTGCGTAAGGCAGGGCAGTGACAGCAATGTCTTCGTCTTCTTCATCCAGCCCATGCACGCCGCCCACTTGTGAGGTATCGACCCGGCCGCAGAACAGGGTCAGCAGTTCGGATGTGCCGCCGGGAGAGGTGAAGAAATCCATGACTTTAATAAGCTCGACAATTTCACAGCCAGCTTCTTCTACTGCTTCACGCATGGCGACTTCAGCAGCGGTCTCACCGGGTTCAATAGTACCAGCAACGATTTCCAGCAGCCAGGCACGTTCGTCATTGAGTTGCAGGGCGCCGACCCGGAACTGTTCGATAATGACAACTTCATCGCGCAATGGATCATAGAGCAACACAGCCACACAGTTGCCTCGCTCGAACAATTCCCGGCTAAGAGGTTCGCTCCAGCCACCTTGGTAAAGCGTGTGCGAAACCGTCACCGTTTTCAGGCTGAAAAATCCTTGATATTCCGGCGTCTGTTTGATGATTTTGAATTGTTTTTTCTGCGTCATGGTGTGGTGCGAAATCCCGGGTTGTTCATCGGTCGCTGTTCTGGGGTGAACACACTGGTATCTCGTCCGGTCAGCTCACGCAGCGATGCGGTGAAAGTTGCACCGTCTTTTTCGATGTGCTGCAATTTGACCGTCAGATACCCCAGCGAGGGTGCACACCAGAGAATGGTTTGACGATCACTGTCATCATCACGATCCCGCACTAGTTTGACTGCTTCAATCGTACCAAGCGAGGTTGAGACGGTTTCGGTTTCGAGTATCCGTATTTCATGATGCTTAAGTCGGCCACCGTCAGCAATGTGGTATTGCAATTGCTGTTCGCCGTTGCTCAGATCGCGCATCACAGCAAGTTGATATATCAACCTGTCCAGAGTGCCGGGTTTTAGCGTCAGGCTCCAGGGATGTTTTTTGTCATCCATGTCCAGCTGATAGTCCCGCCAGTCGAAAAGCATGTGCAGGAATTTAGGACGACGTCCAGTGCGTTCGTAGCGATATTCCAGAGGTTGGATGGTGCCTTGATAATCACGCCAGCGACTCTGCTCTTCGACATTATCAGAGCGGAACAGTGACACCAGACCACGTGGTCTGGTTTCTGATCTGAGCAGCCTGTCACCGTTTTCAAGCGTGGTCAATGTCTGGTTGAGTTCGCCAACGGTGAGTGAGTTGTACTGCACGCTGTAGCTGGCAAAATAATCGGCAATAGGCTCCGCTGCCTTGGCAATCAAAGGCATGCAGGTGAAAAGCAATGTCAGTATCAAACGGTTCAAGGTGTGTTCGCTTTTGCCTCGTCTATTAACTTTTTTAGAGCAGCGGGGTAGAGCATATGTTCCTGCTCAAGTACTCGGGCTGCCAGTGTTTCGGCAGTATCATCAGCCATGACCGGCACTTTGGCTTGCAGAATGACCGGTCCATCATCCAGTTCTGCGGTGACAAAATGCACACTGGCACCGTGTTCACTTTCGCCTGCTTCAAGTGCCCGCTGATGGGTGTGCAAACCTTTGAATTTGGGCAGCAAAGAAGGATGAATATTGATCAGCTTGCCTGCGTAGTGTTCGACTAACTCAGCGGTGAGAATCCGCATAAAACCAGCCAGCACCACATAGTCTGGCTGATAACGATCAATGACTTGTATCAGGCTGGCATCAAAAGCTTCGCGTGATTCGAAGCTTTTGTGGTCCAGCAGTTGTGTATCAATGCCAGCCTGTTGAGCGCTGACAATGCCTGCAGCATCTGGTCGGTTACTAATGACTGCGGCAATTTGCGCGTCCAGACGCTTTTCCTGAATCGCCTGAATGATGGACAGCATGTTACTGCCTCGGCCTGAGATCAGAATGACCAGCCGTGCGGCGTTGCTTGATTGCTCGCTCATCAATTGATGATCACTTCAGGTTTTTGTTGATCCGAAGATTGAATATCGCCAATGCGGTGCGCTTTTTCACCCATTGCGGTGAGGATTTGAATTGCCTCGTCGGCCACTTCGGCATCAACACAGACCACCATGCCGATACCGTTGTTAAAGGTGCGATACATTTCAAAATCTTCAACATTGCCTTGGGCCTGCAGCCAATCGAATACCGCTGGCCGCTGCCAGCTATTGGCATCAATCACTGCGTTGACATAGTCAGGCAAGACTCTGGGAATATTCTCAATCAGACCGCCGCCGGTAATATGAGAAATCGCATTAATTTCAATTTTTTCATTGAGTTGAAGTAATGACTTAACGTAAATTCTTGTCGGCGTAAGCAGGTGTACACCTAGAGTGCTGTTGGCAAACGCATCCGTCAGTTTGGCTTGTGAGCGTTCGAGGATTTTGCGGATAAGTGAGTAGCCGTTCGAATGAGGGCCAGAAGATTCCAGACCGATCAGAACATCACCGGCTTTGACCTTGCTGCCATCGATGACACGTTCCTTGTCGACGATTCCGACACAAAAACCAGCCAGGTCAAAATCACCTTCCTGATACATGCTTGGCATTTCTGCGGTTTCACCACCGACCAGTGCCGCCCCTGACTGCAGGCAACCTTCAGCTATACCGCTGACAACGGATGTGGCCACATCAACATCAAGTTTGCCAGTAGCGTAGTAGTCAAGGAAAAACAGCGGCTCAGCACCGAGAACGGCAATATCGTTAACGCACATGGCAACCAAATCAATGCCGATGGTGTCATGAATGCCAGACTCAATTGCTAAACGAAGTTTGGTGCCGACACCATCCGTGCCAGACACCAGAACCGGGTTCTTGTAGCGATCAAGTGGCAGCTCAAACAGACTGCCAAAACCACCAAGACCGGCCATGACTCCGGGACGGCGGGTTTTTGCGGCAAGCGGTTTGATGCGATCAACCAGCGCATTACCCGCTTCGATGTCGACACCAGCGTCGCGATAGCTAAGAGATGAGGGGGACTTGTCCTCGAAGTTGCTCATGGAGTGAATTCCTGAAAATATTTGGGCGTCACACGGTAAAAACAGCGTGCTAGAATACCACAATGCATAGATTAATTTTGGCGCTTATTTTGCTCCCATGGATGGCCTTGAGCCATGCATCGGCGGTTTCTAATCTTTATCAGGCAACAGCCGCTGTGGAGTCGCAATCAGAGGCGGACCGCAAGGCGCTAACCCCTGAACTTCTGCGAAAAGTTCTGTTGAAGATCGTCGGTGACAGCGAAGCACTTGAACAGGCCGATTTGTCGGCAATGATGGAAGATGCCGATCGCTTTGTTCAGCAATATCACTACGCTCGAATCAATGTCGATGATGACTGGACCCAGCCGGATCAACTCGCACTGACACTGACGTTTGATGAAACCAGTCTGAGCAATGCCATCAATCGAACGGGCTTACCGCAATGGGGACTGCAACGCCCGGAAGTGCTTATCTGGGTTGCTATTGATGATGGAGAGCAACGACAACTCGTCAGCGAAATGAGCGACGCTCACGATGTTATCCGACATCTGCGACAAGCCGGCCAGGAACGCGCCATGCCGATATTTTTTCCGGTAATGGATCTGCAGGATCAAACGCAACTCACCTTTAACGATATCTGGACCGGTGATAATGATGCGGTCCGCAATGCTTCAGAACGCTATGGAGCCTCGGTTATTGCGGTTGCCAGAGTGCAGATTCGTGATGAAGATGCGCAGGTGAGCTGGCAGGCTTTGATCAACGACGAAACTTTGCGCTGGCAATCGGAAGGTCTAAAGATAGCTGCTATCAAAATGGGGCTTGGCGAACTGACAGATCAGCTAGCACGCAAAATGGGGCAGGTGGTCAGCTCAGGCCCACAACAGGAAATAGAAATTACCATTACCCAAGTTCGTGACTTTTCCGATTACAGCCGTGTGCTTGGTTACCTGAATCGTTTACCAGCGGTCAGTCGTGTCAGTGTGGTTAACCTTGCCGACAATGAGTTGCGTCTAACCTTGTCGATACGTGGTGAGCCATCCGCGCTACGCCAAACACTGGCTTTCGGTCAAGTGCTGCGCAGTGATGGCCAGCAAGATGAGCAACAGCGTTACCGGTTGCTGCCTTGACACGCAAAGATATTCCCAACCTCATTTCTGTCATGCGCATACTACTGGTGATACCAGTGGTGATGGCTTTACTGGATGAGCAATTTGCCCTGGCACTGCTGTTATTTGCAGTGGCGGGTGTCTCCGATGGTCTGGATGGTTTTCTGGCAAAACAGTTTCAATGGCAGAGCCGGCTCGGTTCGATACTCGATCCCCTGGCAGACAAACTGCTGTTGATGGCCAGCTTTACCTCGTTGACCGTGCTGGGCTTCATTCCGTGGTGGTTATTACTGGCAGTGATTGCCCGAGACGTGATTATTGTGACAGGTGGTTTGGCATATCACTATCTGATTGGTCGTTTTGAACTCATGCCGTTGTGGAGCAGCAAGATCAATACCTTTCTGCAAATCGCACTGGTGCTGTTGGTTATTATTCAGCAGCAGTGGTTTCCGGGGCTGGAAATTCTGGTGACGGCCGGTATTTGGCTGGTGCTCGCCAGTGTTATTAACAGTGGCTCGGAATACATGATTGTCTGGGGATTAAAAGCGTGGCGTCAGCTGAAACAAAGCTGATTTCAGATATGGACAAGCTGCTGATCGCCCTGGCGATTGTCGGCGGCGGTTGGCTTATTTACCAGCTTTCAGCCGTGCTCACACCTTTCTTTATTTCAGCATTACTTGCTTACCTCGGCGATCCACTGGTCAAGCGTCTCGAAAAACACAAATTAAGCCGCACCGTTGCGGTGACCATTGTGTTTGCAATGTTTTTGTTAGTGGCGGCCTTGACTTTATTTGTGTTGATGCCTCTACTCGGCGCGCAACTGAGTGAGTTTCTGCTGCGCTTCCCTGACTATCTGGGACATGTTCAGCAAATGCTTGAACCGTGGCTCGCCATGGCCGGTTTTTCTGATAATTTGCTGGATGCAGCGAGTATCAGGGAAACACTGGGCAGTTACTGGTCGGAATTAGGCAGCGTCGCTACGGGGCTTTTTGGTTATGTAAGCCGCTCAGGCATGTTGATTTTTCAATGGTTGATCAACTTACTTCTGGTGCCGGTGCTGACTTTCTATCTGCTTCGCGACTGGGCTTTGATACTTGAACGTATCAAGGCGATTATTCCCCCTCGCTATCAGGCCCGAGTGATTGGCTTGTCGCAGGAGTGCGATACGGTGTTGTCGAGCTTTTTGAGAGGTCAGCTGATGGTGATGCTGGCCCTGGCCATCATCTACTGTATCGGGTTGGCGTTCATTGGACTGGAACTGGCTTTACTGCTCGGCGTGATTGCCGGCGTGGTCAGTTTTGTCCCCTATCTGGGGCTGGTCGTGGGTATTTTCCTGGCCGGTCTTGCTGCTTTTTTCCAGTTTCAGGAATGGTTGCCGGTATTGATGGTGTTTGTCGTGTTTGGTGTGGCTCAGGCCGTGGAAGCGATGATCCTGACTCCGCGATTTGTCGGTGGTCGAATTGGCCTGCATCCGGTTGCAGTGATTTTTGCAGTGCTTGCCGGTGGTCAGTTATTCGGTTTTGTGGGCGTTTTGCTGGCATTACCGTGTGCCGCAGTGGTTATGGTGCTGGCACGTCGCTTGTATCGTCGTTACACCAGCAGTCACATATATAATTGAGATCCGCATGACTTTATCTGCCACACAGTTGACGCTGAAACTGTCGCCTCGTGATATTTACAATCTCGACAATTATTTCTTTGTCAGCAATGAACAGGCGCGTGCGGTAGAGAATTTTTGTCAAACTGACGCAGTCAGTTTCCTGTATCTGTGGGGCGAGCAGGGCACAGGTAAAACGCACTTGTTATTGGCGATTGCAGAACAATTTCAGTTGGCAGGTCATCAAGCCATCTATCTTTCACTTGAAGATTTGCGTCGTCAATGCCAGCCCGATATTTTGCAGTCACTTGAACAAACCGATCTGATTTGTCTTGATGATCTGGATGCAGTCGCTGGCGATACCGACTGGCAAGAAGCCATTTTTCACTGTTTTAATCGCCTGCAACTTGAGGGTGGCAAGTTATTGGTAGCAGGCTTGGCAAATCCTGCCCATATTCAACTCAGCTTGCCCGATCTGCGATCACGCCTGGCGACAGCCTTGATTTACCAACTGCCTGCGCTCAGTGATCAGTCAAAACAACACGCCTTGATGCGACAGGCGCAGAGTCGTGGCCTGACCATGTCAGATGAAGTTGCCAATTATCTGCTGCGGCATCATGGTCGTGACATGCCAGTGTTGATTACCTTACTGAAAAAGCTTGATAAAGCCTCTTTGCAGGAACAGCGTCGCTTGACGATTCCTTTTGTTAAACAGGTGCTTGCTGATGGCTGATAAGCCATCTATGACGCTGATTCAACCCTCCGCGGCGCAGCTCCTCGACTCACCAATAGCAAAAGCCGGATTGGATACGCTGAATCTCAAGTGGCTTGAATCGGCAACTTTTACTGGCCATGACGATTCGCTGGAAAGACTGTTGTTCAGGCAGTTTGTGCAGCTCGATAACAACAGTGCTGATTTGCCTATGGCTGCGCTGCGTCAGCCACAACAGGCTGCTATCTGTGCAGATCCTTGCTATTTGCATCCCGATCAAACCCGTCTCAGATTATTCGCTCAACCGCTTAACTTGAGTCTGTCTGAAGCCGAGGTGCTGGTAGACAGCTTGCAAAGCCTGTTTGCTGACCACAATGCTGTGTTTAGCATTGAATCACCGATGCACTGGACTTTGAGTTTGCCTCAGCTACCACAACTCGAATGTCAGGCTTTGCCAGATATGGAAGGGCGAGCGGTCGATCCGATGACCATGCTCAATGGTCAGGACAAAGCGCAGTGGTTATCGCTATGGAACAGTGTGCAAATGACGTTGTTTGAGCATCCAGTGAACCAGCAGCGGGAGGCCGCCGGACAATTGCCAGTTAACAGTCTCTGGTTCTGGGGGCTTGGTCGGACTGATTTTCACCCGTTTCCCTGGCGCTGTGCCTATGGCAATCAGCCATTGCTGGAGCAGTTGGCAATGCAGGCAGGCGTACAACATCAAACAGATTTATGGTCACTTCAGCAGTGGCCATCCATGCCAGCAGGCAAATATCTCTGGCTCGCCGATGACCTGGATCAGGATGTGACAAAGGCTATAGAGCATTTGAACAAGCAATTGTCAGAGATGAGACGGCAGCTCAGAGCACGACAAATCAGTGAGCTTATCTGGCTGATTCCGAATTTTGGGGCTTACCGTTTTGCAGCACGGCAATGGTGGCAGATATGGCGATAATCAGCGGACAGCAAATTGCGCTTCGTGATAGTGAAGGCTGGCAAGAACTGCCCGCTGACTGGCCTGATTGTTTGCGACGGATATTGGCGGCCAGAGGCATTAGAAGCGCCAGTGATCTGCGCTGGTCACTCCATGACTTGCCAAGGCCTGATCAACTTTCAGGAATGGCGACTGCCGTTGCATTGCTGGAGCAGGCTCTTGATGAGCAATGGCATGTGATGGTGGTGGCCGACTTTGATAGTGACGGGGCTACCAGTTGTGCATTGGCCGTTCGCGGCTTGCGGGCTTTTGGACTTAAACATATCGACTACATTGTGCCTAATCGTTTTAAGCATGGTTATGGTCTGACACCTGCATTGCTGGATGATATTGATGCGCAGCATCAACCTGACTGCCTGTTAACCGTTGATAACGGTATTGCCAGTTTAAGCGGTGTGGCAGCCGCCAAAGCACGTGGCATGAAAGTGTTGATTACCGATCATCATTTACCCGGTGAAACCTTGCCCGAGGCAGATGCGATCATCAATCCCAATCAACAGGATGAGCATTTTCCCGGACAGTCGTTGGCGGGGGTTGGCGTTTGCTTTTATCTGCTGCTGGGTTTGCGACAACATCTTCGACAAAAAAACTGGTTTGAAAAAAACGCCATAGCCGAACCCAATATGGCTGAGTTCCTTGATTTGGTGGCAGTGGGTACGGTGGCCGATCTGGTGCCAATGGACATATTGAATCGTACTCTGGTCAGCACTGGTCTGGATCGGCTTCGCCAGGGCAGAACCATTGCCGGAATTCGTGCACTGATGACGGTTGCCGGACGAGATCAGCGTGAGCTCAACACCGCCGATATTGGCTTTGCCATTGCACCACGATTGAATGCGGCCGGTCGCATGGAGGACATGCGCATTGGCATTGAGCTACTGCTGAACGATGACATGGATTCCGCGCTGCAGCAGGCTCGGCTGTTGGATGAAATCAATCAAGAACGTAAGCAGGTCGAGCAGATCATGCAGGCTGATGCCTTGGATATGCTGATGCAGATGGAACAGTGGCTGGAAGATAGTGAACAGCCGCCAGGATACTGTCTGTATGACCCAGCGTGGCATCAGGGTGTGATAGGTCTGTTGGCTTCAAGAGTCAAAGAGCTCAAGCATCGACCGGTGATTGTGTTTGCTGATGATGACTCAGGTGAACTAAAGGGTTCCGCAAGGTCGATTCCGGGGATTCATATTCGTGATTTGCTGGCTCATATTGATGCCCGTAATCCCGGTTTGATTGCACGTTTTGGTGGTCATGCCATGGCGGCAGGTTTGTCTTTGCCTCGTGAAAACTTGCCGGTTTTCACGGAACAAATGTATCTGTCTCTTCAACAACTTGCTGATGAAGCGGTGTATCAGCAAACGCTTTTGTCAGATGGCGAATTGACAATCACTGAAATGGAACTGCAGCTGGCGCGCCAATTGCCAATTGCGGCGCCGTGGGGGCAGGCATTTCAGGCGCCACAGTTTCATGGTGTGTTTGAATTTATCAGTTTTAACCATGTCGGCCAGGATCAGTCGCATCTCAAGTTATTGATTGCTCTAGAAGATGGTCGTCAGATCACTGCGATGGCATTCAGACAAACGGCGCCAGACTGGTTACAGGACGAGCGCCGTGTCTTGTTGATCTATCGACTGGATGTGAATACTTTCCGACAACAGTCGCAGTTACAGTTACTGGTGGATCATCTGTTGCCCGCGCAGGAGGCGACAGCGATCCGCTGAGTCAGTTGAGTCGTTGCAATATTACGAACGGCTATAAGCCCTAAGCCTTACCCTCCATTAGCAGCGCCATGTACTCTTCAAGGGTAATCACGCCACCCAACTCAACAACACGCTGACGTTCGGCTTCGCTGATGACATCCTGCATGGCATCAATACGTTTCCAGACCGGCAGCGGTGTTTGCTGGCTGACTTTGGGCACGTAGTTAGACTGGCTGACACGCTGGTAACGGTGAATATATCTCGGACAGTTCTGAAACATTTCATCAATGGTGACTTTGACCACCAGTTCAGCTTCGTGAAACAGTGTCAAATCAGCCGGATCACGACTCAACTCTGCGGTGCCGTGAACCCTGATCCGGTGGGGTGTTTCAAAATCAATAAACAACATGCCAACTTTTGCATGCGCCTGGATGTTGCCCATTGAGAGATACATGCCATTGCCATCAAGATTGGGAAAAGCCAGCGTTTTTTCATCGATAATTTTCACAAAGCCCTTATCACCGCCCTTGTAAGAGCAGGTTGGGTAGCCCTGATGATCCACTGTGGATAAAAAGAACATGTCTTGCTGCTCGATAAAAGCACGGTGTTCTTCTGTAACAAAATCGGTGACGATGGCATCTTTGACTCGCTCAGCCAGCTGCTCGGTGTCGAATTCTTTCTGCAATGCCTGATGTTGTTCGCCGTACAAGTTTTTCATGTGTTCTCCTTTGAACAGAGCTGGTCGATACCGAATTAACTGGCCTTGAAACAACGCTAAAAGTGACAAGCCTGCTGGGTATTGTCAACTCAGTGACCAGGGACTTTCTCCTGAAAAATAATCGCTGAGAAACTCAATCATGACTCGCACCCTTCCCGAGAGGTGCCGTGTACCCGGATAAACGGCATAGATGCCAAGCTCTCGGTCGGGCATGAAGTCTTCCAAAATGCTTATCAGCCGACCATCGCGAATGGCCTGATAACAGATAAAGTCCGGGATCATGATCAAACCTTGACCGCTAATCGCCGCATCACAGAGGAAATTACCGTTATTGGCCACCATCAGCACCGGTAGATCGATATGTTGCGTCTCTTCATTGTGATCTTTGAAATGCCATTGCTCTGCAGCGGTTCTGTATTGCAGGCGTTGATGACCATCAAGCAGATCTGTCGGTGTTTTCGGTAATCCATGTTGGGCAAAATAATCGGGACTTCCACACAGCAATACCCGTGTGGTGCTTAGTCTGCGTGCGATCAGGCTGGAGTCGGGTAACCGGCCGATGCGGACCGCCAGATCAAAACCATCTTCAATCAGATCGACACGACGATCATTAAAATCAATATCAAGTTGAATGCCCGGATACTGTTGCCGATAAGCGTGCAATACCGGACTAAGATGTTGCAGACCGAATGTCAGTGGTGCTGAGATGCGTATTCTGCCGGATAAAGCCGCCTCAGCATCTGAAATTTGAGCTTCGATCTCCGCGATGTCATCCAGTAATCTCAGACATTGTTGATAGTAACGTTCACCGGCTTCGGTGATCGTCTGCCTTCGGGTGGTTCGTTTCAGCAGCGTTACATTCAGGCGTTGTTCCAGTTCGCTCAGTTTGCGACTGACCGCTGATTTTGCAGTGTCCAGTTGTTCGGCAGCCTTGCTGATACTGCCAGCTTCAACGACACGGACAAAGGTTTGCATTTGGTCAATAGGATTCATCGTCTAATTGTTCATGATATTACAACAATCATTTCTTAATATCCCTGTTTAATATGTTTTTGGCAACTATAAAATTGAGCACATTCAATCAAGTAAACAGGACTTTGAGATGAATCAATATTTGAATAACAGCCTGGATCTGGCAGCACGTATCTTGTTGAGCATTCTGTTTCTGGTGGCTGGTTTTGGCAAGATTGGCGGCTATGATTCCACGGCGGGTTATATGCAAGCCATGGGGGTCTGGTCAGGTTTATTACCACTGGTGATCATCACTGAGGTTGTGGGCGCGATAGCGATTATTATCGGCTGGCAGACCCGGATTGTAGCGTTTTTGCTGGCCGGTTTTACTCTGTTGTCGGCACTGTTCTTCCATACCAACTTCGCTGATCAGATGCAGCAAATTCTGTTTATGAAAAACCTGGCGATAGCAGGTGGTTTATTGCTGCTGGTACGTCACGGTGCCGGTGCCTGGTCGCTTGATGTACCCAAACGTGGATAAGGAGTCGAAGATGAATAACAGCAATATTTTGTGGGTGACAGCCAGCAGTCGATACACTGATTCTGTAACGCGTACGCTGTCCGAGCAGCTAGTAAACTCGTTGCAGCAAGAGCAGGACGGGCAAGTGATTTACCGTGATGTGGCTGCCGGTATTCCGTTTATTGACGAAGCCTGGATCGGTGCCAATTTTACTGCGCCTGAGCAGCGTTCTGAGGCACAAAAACAGATACTGGCAGGCTCTGATCATTTGGTAGACGAATTGAATCAGTCTGAAACCTTGGTGTTGGCAGTGCCTGTTTATAATTTTGGCATTCCGGCAACACTCAAGTCTTGGATTGATCAGGTGGGTCGGGTTGGCCTGACCTTTAAATACACCGCAGAGGGTCCGGTGGGGCTTGCTAATGTGAAAAAAGCCTGGCTGGTAATGGCGTCAGGCGGCGTTCCTATCGGTAGTGAGATGGAATTTGCCAGCCATTATTTGAAACAGTTTTTGGCATTTATTGGTATTGATGATGTGACCGTTGTAGATGGCAACGGCCTTGATATTCACAACAGTGATGGCGTCAGATCGCATCTGAATACGATCACGGGAGGATAATCAAATGACAGAAAAACTTCGCACAGTGACAAGAATTGTTCGCGGCGATGCCACCGCTGATGGTGCGGGCGTGCAACTGAAACGCATTATTGGTGGCACAGAGCTGGATATGTTGGATCCGTTTCTGATGCTTGATGCCTTTGGTAGCGATAAGCCACAAGATTATATTGGTGGCTTTCCACCGCATCCACACCGTGGTTTTGAAACAGTCACCTATATGCTGGCAGGCAAAATGCGTCACCAGGACAGCGCTGGCAACGCCGGTGTCATTGAAGCAGGTGGTGTTCAGTGGATGACGGCAGCAAGCGGCATTATTCACTCGGAAATGCCGGAGCAGGAAGAGGGCTTGTTGGCGGGGTATCAGTTGTGGGTCAACCTGCCAGCATCCGAAAAAATGTCAGCACCTCGCTATCAGGAAATGCCGGCTGAAGCGATTACAGTGGAACAGCATGATGACGGCCTGACCATTCGGGTTGTCGCCGGTGAAACACGTCAGGGCAATACAGGCGTGATTGATAATCCTTTTGTTGATCCACTGTACCTGGTAGTGGATGCACCCGCTGGCAGTCAGCTTAATGAAGTGGTCAAGGAAGGTCACAATGCCTTCATTTATCTGAGCAAAGGCAAACTCAATGTGGCTAATACAGCGCGTTCGATTCAGGCCGGCGAGTTGGCGATATTGTCAGACGGTAATGCGCTGCAACTGACCGCAGAACAGGACAGCAGCTTTATTGTTGTCTCTGGCAAGCCGCTCAACGAGCCGGTGGCTAAAGGTGGTCCGTTTGTGATGAATACCCGTGCAGAAGTTGAGCAGGCTTTTGCCGATTATCGCAGTGGTCAATTAGTGCAATAACTCTCAAGCCCCGAATATGGCTTCATATTCGGGGCTTGAGTTTTTCAGAGCCTGATCATTTTGCATCAATGTTCTGCGTGTAATGGTGCAAGGCTCAGAGATTAAAACACCAACTGCCCGCGGATTTGCAGGGCTTTGGCCTGTTGATTGGCTTGTGCCGTCTGACTTAGCTCAACATTGTTGTAATTAGCCATAAAACGCACCGATTGAGTGGCGTACCAGTTCAAGCCTACAGTCCATAACTCGGCTTTATTATCTGAACGCATGCCATTGTGTTGCCATTGAAGATGGGCATCTGAATAACGTACCACCAGCTCAAAGGCACCATAACCACCTTCGTTGAGCGCTTGTGCCGGACGAATCCCACCGATACGACCTGTGGAGGCCTGATAATTGCGGCTTTCTCCAGTCAGCATGTAATTACCGGCAATCGTCCAGCCATGTTGCTGGCGATGCTGTCCTGCACTGTTGATCTGCTGTTGAAACCATTCTGATTGCATGGACCACGGACCGCTAATATAGGCCGCTTCCAGTCCATAGGTTTGACTGCTTCGCACTGACTCCAGTCTGCTTTGGAAAAGATCTGCACTGGCAATGCTGATTTCAGGTCGGCTGGACAAGGTCAGATCCCGGTATTGCCGTCCCCCATCTGAATGAGTTTTACGATAATTCTGGTAGTAGGAAGACATACCCAGATGTAGATGCTGCTGATCGCGACTGTAAGGAGCATAGCTCAGGCGAGAACCAACACCATAGCGACTGTCCTGATAATTCGCTCGGGATTCGCCCAGCCAACTGGCAGTCGCCCATGACCAGGATTGTCCACCACCCTTTAGGCTGAGTCCGTTTTGCCTGCCAGCGCTAAACAGATTACTGGGCAAGCTGCGTTCCATCAGACCTATATTGCCAATGCCGGTCAAGGCTTCCAGTCCGCTGGGCATCTTATGGCGGCCCAACGTGATATTGACTGCATCAAATCCCCTATAGCCAATAAACAGATCGGTTGCATTGATCTGATTGCCGGCAAAGTCAAATTCCAGTTTGTACTGCCAGTCATTATGAACATGTCCTTGCATACCCAGCCTGGCGTTACGGATTCGGGTACCTACCTCACGACTGTTTGAGGCTTGCTTGATCACCCCGTAATCGGTATGCAACCGACCTCCAATTCTGACGGCAAATGCCTGATCAAGACTCTCAACAGTTAAGCCATTGGCATTCAGTGTGACCGTATCTGGATCTTTTGTGGGTTCAGCTGGGCTGACAGCCGCCTTCAGTTGTTGATAGTCGTGTGTTGAAAGGTTGCCGTTTTGGTGAAGTAATTCAATCAAACGACTGAGCTGCTGAGTTTCAGCCATGACGGGACTTGCTATTAACAAGCTGCCGACAGCCAGGCTGGTCGAGATGAATCTGTTCATATGCGCTCCTTGATACTGCTGATATGTGTGCTGCAGGGTCAGTATAGGAAAGCAATTGCCTGTTCATCAGATGTTAATGTTGCGACAAATTTCTGTTCATCTTGACGCTATAACATAGGCAACTCCTCAACAAAAGCACGGAGTTTTACGATGAAAACGAAATTGGTATGGGCACCTCTGGCAGCGATGATGACATTTTTGCCAGTGCATGTGAGTGCAGACGTGGCGCAGTCATGTGTGATGCCAACTGAAGATGAAGTGGCTCAGTTGTTTGAACGCTGGAATGCCTCTCTGGCAACCGGTGAGCCTGCAAAAGTGGCCGCCAACTATTTGGACAATGCAGTGTTGTTGCCAACTGTTTCCAATGAAATGCGCACCAGCACGGAAACAATAGAAGCTTATTTTGTTGATTTCCTTGAGAAAAAACCGCAAGGCGTGATTGATCAACGAGTGATTACACGCAGTTGCAATTCAGCATCAGACGTGGGTATTTATACCTTTACCTTCGAGGGTGGTGAACAGGTCCAGGCTCGCTACAGCTATATATATGATTACGTCGATGGCCAATGGCTGATTCGCCATCACCATTCATCAGCAATGCCTGAATAACTTCAACAATCACTGAATAAATAAAAAAGGCCGGCAATTTTGCCGGCCTTTTTTATTCATCACTCAGACAATAACCAATGCCGCGAATGGTTCTTATGTACTGAGTCTGAAAGGGTTCATCAATCTTGCGGCGTAACCTTCTGATATAGACATCTACGACATTGGTCAGTGGGTCGGCATTGGCTTCCCAGACGTTGGTCAGAATCCGTTCACGACTGAATACCTTGCGCGGTGTGGACATTAGTAATTCCAATAGGCGCAGTTCAGTGGCTGTTAGATTCAGCAGTGATCCTTTGCACTTTGCCTGCATAGTGTCCAGATCCAGTTCCAGATGAGCAAATTGCAGCAGTCTCGACTCAGCGGCATTCAAGTGACGATTGGCCAAGACTTCAATGCGCGCCAGTAATTCTTCAAACGCAAATGGCTTGCCCAGATAATCGTCGGCGCCACTACGCAGGCCTTCGATGCGTTGATTAACATCAGACAGAGCTGACAACATCAGGATTTTTACGGGCAGCTTTTGAGCACGAATTAACTGACATATCGTCACGCCATCCTTGTTGGGCAGCATACGATCCAGAATCAACACACGGGGCTGCCGGGCAATGGTTTCCGACAGTACATGGTCGCCATCACTGACTACCGAGACAAAATAGCCTTCGGCCTTGAGCCCGCGATAGAGAAAGTCAGCGACTTTATGATCATCTTCTGCAATCAATACATTCATTCGTGTTCTTCCATGAGAGGTAATTGGATTTTCACTCGGGTGCCTTCTCCGAGTGTGCTTTCCACGGCTATCAGACCATTATGTGACTCAATGATATAATGGCACAGACACAAGCCGATCCCGAGCCCATCGGGTCTATGTTTACGAGCGCCATCTGCTCTGAAATAGCGGTCAAAAATATGTTGTTGATCATCGTCTGAAATACCAATACCGCTGTCTGCAATAATGATTTCCACAACGCTGTCGACTTGAATTGTCAGTGCAACAGGCGTTTTGGCTGGCGAGTATCTGGCAGCATTGTCCAGCACGATAATCACAGCTTGTTGAATCTTGTCGAGATCGATAAGGAGTGCGTTATGGAGCTTTTCATCGGGGATATACTCAAAATTGTGCAGGGTAATGCCATGTTGCATGAGCGCTGTCGCTGCCTGTTTTGAAAGTGATTGAGCAAGTTGCTCAACGGTTACCGAACGCAGGCGTAATTGCATCTCCTGATCACCGCGAATCAACATCAGCAGATCATCAATCCTGTCAGAAAGTTGATTGGCCGTGTCTGCAATGCGCAGCAGGCTCTCTTTGTAAATTTCCGGCGATTTATCCTGTCCTCGCAGGCTGATTTCTGCCTCACCTCGAATGGCTGTTGCTGGTGTGCGCAGTTCATGACTGACGTCGGCCAGAAAACGCTTTTGCTGCTGTTCGGCAGATTGTAGCTGTTCAATTGCGTGTTGCAGCTGGCGTGTGCGCTCAGTGACTTTTTGTTCGATCTGTCTTGAGTGTTCTTCTTCCTTCTTCAACGAGTTTTGCAAGCTGGCGGCCATCTGGTTAAAGCTGCGTGACAGCATGGTGAACTCTGAATGACCCTGTTCGGGGAGTCGGTAGCTGAGGTCGCCATCCGCCAGTGCCGAGGTGCCTTTGAGTAGTTGCTCAAGTGGTTGGTACAAGGAGCGAGATAACAGCAGTGCCAGCAAAATAGCCGTGATACTGCCAAAAATCATCACGCCAATCACCAGACTACGCACCCGGCTCAGTGCTTCGGCAGCGGCAGTCTCGGCTTTTGCAGAACGCTGACGTTGCAAATCGATGGCCTCAGCTATGACATGCTTGAGATCCAGTCCTTCCAGATTGTCGAATATTTCAATCAGCAGTCGCCATAAGTCAGGGTCGGATAGTGGTTGAGCGTCTTTTTCCTCCAATATACGTTGCAGTGCCTGAACATTGGTTTCGAGGATTGACAGCGTCTTCATCTGTTGGCTGATGGCGGCATAATCTTCGGCAGATTCAGCCAGTCTCTGGTCATGTAATATCAGCGTATTGAGATTCAGCAGCTGGTTATTCATCTGGCGAAGGTAATTGTCTCGCTGATGGATTGGCGATTCCTTGACCAGCAGTGCCTGTGCGACCCAGACTTTTAATCGTTGTTTGTCGGCGCCGAGTGAGATGAATTCACTGAGCATTTGATTGGCAATTCGACTGCGTTCAACGTGATAACTTGCAACCCCTGAGACCCAGACGGCAAGACCGGTTTGCAGCAATGTAATCAGTAACAGCAGAAAAAATGCCAGATAGAGTTTGTGCCTGAACAATGGCTTCTCCCATTCAGCTTGTGATGACAGTTTATAGAATAGCAAATCAAGCTAAAAATCCCGGTGCTGTTTTTGGCTCAACCTTTGGTAATTTCAATTGTCATTAATGAATATGCAATCAAGCCCCCAACCAGCGAGGTATGTTATGAAACGCACGATAATGAGTTTAGCGCTATTGAGTTTCTCTGTACCGGCCAGTGCCATGAGTGAGTGTCCGGAGTTTCTGAACTTTGATTTGCCCAGATTACACAGCAATGACACGGTGAACATCTGTGAGGTGGCTGCGGGCAAACCGCTGTTGGTGGTGAATACTGCCAGTCATTGTGGTTTTACCAAACAGTTTGAAGGCCTGGAAGCACTGCACCAGCAATATAAGGATGCAGGTTTGTATGTGATTGGTTTTGCCAGCAATGATTTTAATCAGGAAGCGGCCGATGAAGCTGAAGTGGCCAGAGTCTGTCAGGAAAACTTTGGTGTGACTTTCACTATGATCTCGCCAAGCTTCGTCAAAGGCGCACGCGCCAACCCGATCTTTCAGGTCATTAATGCCCAGAGCAAAGAACCGGGCTGGAACTTCAACAAATACCTGCTCGATGGGCACGGACAGGTTGTAGAGCATTTCTCCAGTCGGGTCAAACCGTCTGACAAAAAGCTGACTTCAGCGATTGAGGCCTTGCTGCAGTAGTTCCTAGTAGACCAGTTGCAAGCGTGCCTGAACCAGGGCCGGTTTGGCACCGCGCTGATCATTGCCTCTGACTCGCAGTACTTTGACGTATTCTGTCAGCACGCTGATATTGGGATTGAGGATCCAGCTCAATCCCAGTGTTGCATTGTGTTGATGACCGCCGCTGATATGCCGGTTTGACAGATCCAGACTGCTGAATCGCAGACCTATACGCAAGGCCCCCGGACCACCGTCTTGAATATTGCGTGCCGGTTTCAGACGACCAAACGTGCCTTTTTCATGATTATAAGGTTGTGGTTCGCCAGTCAGAATCCATGACATATCAACATGCCACCCATAAAAGCCCAGCGTTTGTTTGCTGGACTGTTGATTGATCCTGGCATCCGGCACCAGCAAATAATTGAGTTCTGCCTGAATCGCCAGACTGTCCGAGGCAATGGCTTTTTCCAGTCCGAATAACCAGTAGTCACGGGCAAAAAAATCACCGGTATCAATCAGGCGAGTTTCACTGATTCGGGTTTCCGGTCGCTGGCGAAGCCGCATTTCACCACTGCTGGCATTGTTTCGATAGGCAACGGCCAGTCCAAAATGTTGAATATCGCCATCATTACTGTGCGGGGCGAAAGTCGTACGTGCGGTGATGCCATAGCGGCTATCTGCAAAGCCGCTTTCGGTGCCGGTTCGAAAGATGCCAATAGCACGAGTCTGGTGCCGATTGTGATGATGCAGTTCAACACCAAAAGCGCGTGTTGGTGAAAGCAGGCTGCTCAGCGAGCGTTCCATAAAGGCTAGATCCCGGACACTGGTCAGGCGTTCCAGGCCAAATGGTTCCTTGAAATGACCAAGCGTAAATCGATAGCCATTGTCGTTTCGATATCGCAATATGGCATCCCGAATCGCAGAACGACCATCACGGGCAAAGTCATAGGTGAGATCCATGAACCAGTCTTTGCCAAGATCGACTTTGGCATTCAGCCGCGCACGGCGCACATTGGTGCCATCGGAAAAATCGCTATGACGATCATTATCAAACCAGCCAGCATCAAGCTGTAATCGCGTGCCAAGCTGCCAGGCAAATTGTGCATCTGCTGATTGATTACACAGCGGTAGCTGACATCTCGGTGACTTTGAAGATTCACTGGCCAGCGCCTGATTGGCAGATAGCAGCAAAATGCAGGTAAACATGCGGGCAATAAATGACAATCCAGACTCCTTTCCAAAGGCGCATACATCAGCCAGTGCAATAGGATAAAGGCGGCTTTCCTAAGGTTGTTAGTGAATTTATCCTGACATTGCCGAAACGCTATCTTGAGCAAATCATATTGATTAGACTGCAACCGATCATTAGCACTGGCTGTTGAGAAACTTTCCGCTATTTTTTCAAAGAGTATTCATGAAACTATCAAAACATATACTGGTGCTGGCTGTGGTGGCACTAATTGGCTGTAGCAGCGAAACTGCTGAAGTTGACAACAAGATTCCTGTGATCGATATGACTGATCAAGACACCATTCAGGAGAGCTTGAAGCAGATTCGAGCCAGTCTTTCCGAGCAGGAGCTACAGCAATTGGCGCAATCGATGAACATGCTGATGATGAATACCATGGCCGTAGTTGAGCAGCGGTTGGCAGAAGAAGATCCCGTGCGTCACCAGCAGTGTGCCAACGGCGAGATGGCTGATGTCAATGAACAAATGGCATGTACCAACTGGTTAATGACGGCAGTTGACGCTCAAATGAAGCTGGCGATGGATGGTAAAACCGCCTATCAACTGATTCATCAATACGGGCAATAATGTTGAAATAAAAAAACCGGCTGAGCCGGTTTTTTTTATGTGTATCAGGCTTGCTTCAGAAACGGGTAGTCGATATAGCCTTTTTCGTCACCGCCATAGAAACTGTCAGGATCTGCTTCATTGAGCGGCGCACTGGCAGCAAAGCGTTGTGGCAGATCCGGGTTGGCAATAAACAGTTTTCCGAAAGAAATTAAATCTGCCTTGCGTTCTGCAAGCGCTTCATTACCGGAAACAAAGTCATAGTTGCTGTTGGTCATATAGACACCATTCCACAACTGGCGGAGCTGAGTAATATCGAAGTACGGTCCGGCGACGCCCGGCGTTTCAGCGCCCATCTCGGTGATATGCAGATAGCCCAGATTGAATTTATTCAGCGCATCAACCGTGTAACTGAAGGTGCGTTCCGGATTGGAGTCATAGAGATCATTAAACGGTTGCAGCGGCGACAGACGCACACCAACTCGTTGTGAGTCCCATATTTCACAGACGGCTTCAGTGACTTCCATCAGCAAACGCGCCCGGTTTTCGATGCTGCCACCATACTGATCGTCACGCTTGTTAGTGCCATCACGTAAAAACTGATCCAGCAGATAGCCATTGGCGCCATGAATTTCCACACCATCAAAACCGGCAAGCTTGGCACAGCGGGCTGCATGTCGATATTGTTTGATTATCTGGCTGATTTGCTCAACAGTCAGTTCATGTGGGGTTTCGTAGGGCTTCATGCCTTGGTAGGTAAACACCTCACCAGCCGGTTTAATAGCTGATGGCGCGTATGGCAGTTGGCCATTAGGCAACATTGACGAGTGTGATACCCGGCCACAGTGCCATAGCTGCACAAATATCAGACCATTTTCAGCATGCACGGCATCAGTGACTTTTTTCCAGCCGGCAATTTGTGCTTCGCTGTGAATGCCCGGTGTTAATGGGTAGCCCAGTGCATCGTCGGCAATTTGTGCGCCTTCGCTGATAATCAATCCGGCACTGGCGCGCTGGCGATAATAGGTCACGTTCATTTCGGTCGGCACCAGGCCTTCACCTGCCCGGTTCCGAGTAAGCGGTGCCATGACCAATCTGTTTTTCAGGGTCAAATCACCGATTTTGATAGGAGAGAGAAGGTTTGGTTGTTCTATGGTGCTTTGATTCATTGCTACTCCTGCAACATGAATGATGAGATCAAGCAAAAATGGCCTTCTGAGTCTATCGTTGCATAAAGTTTTATAAAGATTTATTTCAAGAATAGTTTGTTCTGAAAATGTGAACAGTATGAACCTGAATCAGTCTGGCGCTTCGCCGCTGTTATTTTTAGCTTCGGTTGATTGAGGGTTGGTCAGCAGGTCTTTGATGAAGTCCATTTCTTCAGGCAATTTTTCGCAGTGGGAAATATCGCCGCCACATCTGACGCAGGCAAAGGCATACCAGCCTGCGTCAATCACCCGGTCGCGGTGCGGCTCCGGTATCTGACCTGCCGTACCAACCAGTGAACTGGCTCGTGCGAGAATATAGCCATGTTGTCTCTGACACTGCATTTGTTGCATGGGATCGCTGAAATCATACTGCTGCTTGATTTGCATGCCGGTTTGATAGAGATATTGCATCTCAACATAGACCAGTCTTAAGGGATCACCTGTTCCCAGTTGTGACACAGCGCCAGCATGAGCGAATACAGGAAAAAACAATAATAAAGCAAACAACTTGAATTTCATGGTGATGTCCTATGCCATAATGCGCCATTGCACGAATGACTACTTTAAATTAAATATAAACACTGTAGACGAGTATTTAAAATTAAACTATCAGTCGTGAGTGAAGTAAAAGTGAATGACTGCCTGTCGAACAATCACCATCCGTCATCCATCAAAGGCATATTTGGACCTGTTCAACGATGAAGTTATAGAACTTCAACAATCACTGATCTTGATAAAGGGCATGGCGGCTGACAATGCACAGCGCTATTGGCAATCTGTGCAGGATATTCACCATCAGTCGCCTTTCAGAAAAATGCAGACGCCAGGAGGGCAAATGATGTCGGCCGAGATCACCAATTGTGGCCGAGTTGGCTGGCATTCTGATAGACAAGGCTACAGATATACCGAGCTGGATCCATTGACTGGTCAGTCGTGGCCGGCAATGCCAATCTGTTTGCAGACGTTGGCAGTCAGTGCCGCGTTAAAAGCGGGTTATCAAGCGTTTACACCGGATGTTTGCCTGATAAACCGCTACAGCATTGACAGTAAAATGGGCTTGCATCAGGATCGGGATGAACGTGATTTCACACAACCTATCGTGTCTGTTTCTTTGGGATTATCGGCAAACTTTGTGTTTGCTGGCAGCCAGCGTAATGGCCCACGACAACATATTCTGCTTGAGCATGGTGATGTGTTGGTGTGGGGTGGCCAACTTCGCAAAAACTACCACGGTATCAGCAAAGTGCTGCCCGGTGATGATCCACTGACCGGGCAGCACAGAATCAATCTGACCTTTCGCCAGGCACTATGAGTGCTTATCAGCCATTGCAACCTTAAGAGCCAGTTCCATGGTGCGCATGCTGTAGCCCCATTCATTGTCGTACCAGGCATAGATTTTCACATGGGTCTGATTGACAACCATGGTTGACAGGGCATCAATAATGCTGGAGCGAGGATCACCGCGAAAATCGCAGGAAACTAAGGGTCGGCTTTCATAGCCCAGAATGCCTTTCAACTCCTGCTCAGCCGCCTGTTTCAGCAGTTGATTGACTGTGTCAGCATCTGTGACTTTTTCAACTTCAAACACGCAGTCGGTCAGTGAGGCATTGGCCAGTGGCACTCGCACAGCATGGCCATTGAGTCGACCCTTCAACTCAGGAAAAATTTCGGTAATTGCGGTGGCACTGCCCGTGGTGGTCGGGATCAGATTGTTACCCGACATGCGCGCCCGACGCAGATCCTTGTGCGGCGTGTCGAGAATGGATTGGGTATTGGTCAGGTTGTGGATGGTGGTAATGCTGCCATGTTTGATGCCAAGGTTTTCATGAATGACCTTGACCACTGGCGCCAGACAGTTGGTAGTGCAGGAAGCGGCTGTGACAATCTGGTGAACGGCTGGATCAAACAGATGATCATTAACGCCCATCACGATATTCAACACGCCAGCTTGTTTGACCGGCGCAGTGACCACAACCCGTTTTACACCCTGTTTCAGATACTGTTCCAGCAATGCTGTATCGCGCATTTTGCCTGAGGCTTCAATCACGACATCACATTGAGACCAGTCTGTTTCGGCAATGGATCGATGATGTCTGACGTTAATCTGCTTAC
Source organism: Methylophaga sp. (assembly GCA_020831825.1). Taxonomy (GTDB): domain Bacteria; phylum Pseudomonadota; class Gammaproteobacteria; order Nitrosococcales; family Methylophagaceae; genus Methylophaga. The sequence continues at coordinate 72,630 of JAFIFW010000018.1, forward strand.
CATCAATGATCATGGCGTTGTCATTAGCGGTCGCTTCAAATTGCCATGAGCCATGCACGGAGTCGAAATTAAGCAAATGTGCCAGGGCCTCGGTGTCGCCTGCAGGATCATTGATCTGCACAAATTCAATATCCGGCCAAGCCCATGCAGCGCGTAAACACAGTCGTCCAATTCGGCCAAAGCCGTTAATCCCCACCTTGAGCGACATAAAAGCTCCTATTTTTGATGATTTCCGGAAAACCAGTGCCGAGTTCGATTGGCAAAGTAAACCAGTGACAGCATGACCGGGACTTCAACCAAAACGCCGACCACTGTTGCCAATGCTGCGCCTGAATGCAGACCAAACAATGAAATGGCTACAGCAACCGCCATTTCAAAAAAGTTTGATGTGCCGATCATGCAGGCTGGTGCCGCAATTTCATGCTCCAGCTTCATTTTCAAGGCGGCAAAATAGGCAAGTGCAAATATGCCGTAGGTCTGGATCAGCAACGGTATGGCAATCAGCACAATCACCAGCGGTTGATTGATAATGGTTGGTGCCTGAAAGCCAAACAGCAATACCACGGTCGCCAGCAGGCCGGTGATTGACCATGGTTTTATCATGGCAAGAAAGTTATCCAGTCTGGCCTTGCCGCCGCGCTCCAGCATTAACTTGCGTGTATAGATGCCTGCCAGTAGCGGCAGTAAAACATACAGTGCCACTGACAGCACCAGCGTTTCCCACGGCACTGTCAGATCAGTTACCCCCAGCAACAAGGCTGCAATTGGCGCAAAGGCAAAGATCATGATCACATCATTGACCGACACCTGAACCAGCGTGTAATTGGCATTGCCTTTGACCAGTTGGCTCCAGACAAACACCATGGCCGTACAGGGGGCAACGCCAAGCAAAATCATGCCCGCGATATACTGATCGGCAGACTGTGGATCAACCCAGGGCGCAAAAAGCACCTTGAAAAACAGCCAGCCAATGGCGGCCATGGTAAACGGCTTGACCAACCAGTTGATCACCAATGTCAGATACAGACCTTGCGGCGCCCGGCCTACCTGTTTGATAGCGGTGAAATCTACCTGGACCATCATCGGATAAATCATCAGCCAGATAAGGACAGCGACCAGCAGATTGACATGGGCCAGTTCCCAGCCAGCAATCAGTTGAAAGGCTGATGGTGCGATATTGCCGAGTATGACCCCGAGTACAATGCTCAAGCCAACCCAGAGACTGAGAAAACGTTCAAAAATACCCATACTCAGAGGTTTCCCAGTTGATTCAATAATTCGGAACTTGCTTGTTTATCCAGAGTACTGATATTCGACGCCAGCAAGCGGCTGATACGTTTGTTCAGTGTCTCCATGACATGACTGACAATCTTGTTTTGCTGCTCAGGATCGTCAATACGACTGGGATCAGGCAGACCCCAATGTGCCTTGACCGCTTTGCCAAACCAGACAGGGCAGCTCTCACCCGCGGCCTGATCGCAGACTGTGATGACAATATCAGGTTCAAAGTCGGCTAACTGATCCCAGCTTTTGCAGTACAAACCACTGTGATCGATTTGCCGTTCAGAAAGGATCTTCAGAGTCAGCGGATGCAGTTCGCTGCTGGGTTGGCTGCCTGCACTGGCCACTTCAATTTCAGGGCCTGCCAGATGTCGTGTCAGGGCTTCCGCCAGTTGGCTGCGGCAGGCATTGTGTGTGCATAGAAACAGTAATTTCACTGGCACAACCATTATCATGAACAGCAAGCAACTGAGCGGGCAGGACGTTCGCCCATCGTCTGCAGTCGGCGCATTGCCGTTGCGTATGAGGAAGGTGCGTGGGCCAGGGTGTCCTTGATAACAGACTGTGCCCATTCAGGCATATCAGGGTTCAGTCGATAATAAACCCACTGTCCCTGACGTCTGTCGAGCAGTAAACCAACGCGTTTCAACTGACCAAGATGGCGTGATATTTTCGGCTGTGCCTGTTGCAATGCCTCGATAAGTTCGCAGACACACAACTCATCTTCGGCAGCAATCAGTAGCAAGCAATGCAGACGAGTATCATCAGCAAGCGCTTTGAACAGGGTGAGTGGATCAAGGGTATTTTCAGACATATGCAATCACTCAGAACCAAGGGACTGGCATATTATATTCGGTTTACCAAATATATGAAAATACGAATATGCTAGCTGATAAGCAGTTGCTGCTGGTCTATCTGAATCATGTCGCCAGCAACGATCTGGCGTCGCTTGCGTAGCTCGGTTTCGCCATTAACGCTGACCATGCCGTCGGCAATCATCTGCTTGGCTTCGGCTCCCGAGGAGGCGATGCCCTCAAATTTGAGTATTTTGAACAGTTCGGTAGGAGACTGTCTGAGCTGGACGTGTGTCGTGTTGATCATGGCCTGTTCATGAGGAAGTCAAAAGGCAGCGTTCTACGCTGCCTTTTGGAGTGAATATCAGCTGACAAAGTTGATCAGGATACCTGCTGCCACCGCAGAGCCAATAACACCGGCGACATTGGGGCCCATGGCATGCATCAACAGGAAGTTGTGTTTATCAGCTTCCAGACCAAGTTTGTTGGAAACCCTCGCCGCCATAGGTACTGCTGAAACACCGGCAGAGCCGATCAGCGGGTTGATGGGTTCCTTACTGATTTTATTGAGGATTTTGGCCATGATAATGCCAGCAGCTGTGCCAACCGCGAAGGCTACAATACCCAGAGATAGAATGCCCAACGTGGTTGAATTCAAGAAAGACTCGGCATGTAGTCTTGAACCTACAGCTAATCCTAAGAAGATAGTCACAGTATTGATAAGTGAATTTTGTGTTGTATTGCTGAGACGGTCAACCACCGCACACTCTTTCATCAAATTACCAAAACAGAACATACCCAAGAGAGGAGCTGCATCAGGAAGCAGAAATGCGACCAGTACCAATAGCAACAGCGGGAAGAGAATCTTTTCACGTTGTGAAACATGACGTTGCTGATGCATGCGGATCTTGCGTTCTGCTTCGGTGGTCAGAGCGCGCATGATAGGCGGTTGAATCAGCGGCACCAGTGCCATATAGGCATAGGCAGCGACGGCAATTGCGCCAAGCAGTTCAGGAGCCAGTTTACTGGCCACATAAATTGCCGTTGGACCATCGGCACTGCCAATAATGCCGATCGCGGCTGCATCACCTAGGCTGAAATCGAAAATGCCAAGATAGGAAAGCAAAATAGCTCCGCCGAGTGTTGCAAAGATACCAAATTGAGCGGCCGCACCGAGAAACAGGGTTTTAGGGTTTGCCAATAGCGGACCAAAGTCGGTCATCGCGCCGACACCCATGAAAATCAGTAGCGGAAAGGCACCGCTTTCGATACCGATGGTATACATCATATGAAGCAGACCACCCGGCTCGGCAATGCCGGCAGCCGGAATATTTGCCAGTACCGCACCGAAACCAATCGGTACTAACAGCAGGGGTTCAAAGTTTTTCTTGATTGCCAGATAAAGCAACAGCATGCCAATCGCAATCATCACCGCCTGACCGAGTTCGATCTGATACAGGCCGGTGTTTTCCCATAACTGCAAAAACTTTTCCATTCAGAGATCCTCAGCCGACAGACAACAGGGTTTGGCCGACTTTAACACTGTCGCCAGGTTTGACCATGATTGAACTTACAGTGCCACCCTTTGAAGCGACGATTTGGGTTTCCATTTTCATCGCTTCAAGAATCAGCAGTACGTCACCTTCCTGAACTTCCTGTCCTTCACTCACCAACACTTTCCAGATATTTCCAGACAGTGGCGCGTTGATAGGGTCTCCATTGGCAGCAGGTGATGCTGCTGGTGCTTGTGTTGTGGTTGCTACCTGACTGATATCGCCACCGGCATTGACTTCGACGACATAAGACTGACCGTTTACGTTGACGGTGTATGTCTCCGGGCCTGAAGACTGAGCTGAGCTGTTTGCTGCTGCGCTCTGCGCGGCAGTTTCCTGACTCGGGACGGGCTCAAAAGCATCGGGATTGTCACGGTTTTTCAGGAATTTCACGGCTGTCTGACTAAACAGGGCATAAGTCAACACATCATCGATTTGTCTGTCACCTTGCTCAAGTTTGATGTTTTCTTGATCAGCCAGCTGAACCAGTTCGCCGGTCAGTTTTTCCATTTCTGGCTCGATCAGATCAGCCGGTCTGCAATCAATGACTTGCTGACCATCGGCCAGCACTCGTGCTTGAAGTTCCTGATTGTAAGGTGCAGGAGCTGCGCCATATTCACCACGCAGTACGCCGGCCGTTTCTTCAGTGATTGATTTGTAGCGTTCACCGGTAAGGACATTGATAACGGCCTGTGTACCGACAATCTGTGAGGTTGGGGTGACCAGCGGGATGAAGCCAAGATCTTCTCGTACTCGGGGTATTTCAAGCAAAACTTCATCCATTCGATCGAGTGCGTCTTGCTCGCGTAACTGACTTTCCATGTTGGTCAACATACCGCCAGGCACTTGAGCCACCAGAATCCGTGAGTCTACACCGCGGAGCGAGCCTTCAAACTTGGCATATTTCTTTCTGACTTCACGGAAATAGGCGGCGATTTCCTCAAGTAAGGTGATGTCGAGTCCGGTATCACGTTCAGTGCCATGGAAGATGGACACGACGGATTCTGTGGCTGAGTGACCATAGGTCATCGACATTGAAGATATGGCACTGTCGATATGGTCAACCCCGGCTTCAACACTTTTCATGATAGTGGCAGTGGACAATCCGGTGGTCGCGTGAGAGTGCATGTGGATAGGGATGTTGACGGCAGTTTTGAGGCTGCTGACCAGTTCGAAAGCACTGTAGGGGGTTAACAGTCCAGCCATGTCTTTAATACAGAGTGAGTTGGCGCCCATCGATTCGATTTGTTTGGCCATTTCAACCCACATATCCAGCGTGTGAACTGGACTGATGGTGTAGGCCATGGTGCCTTGCGCATGGCGGTCGTTTTCCAGTACGGCCTTGATAGCAACTTCCAGGTTGCGCGGATCATTCATCGCGTCAAACACACGGAATACATCAACGCCATTAATGGCAGCGCGCTCTACAAATTTTCTAACGACATCGTCAGCATAGTGACGATAGCCCAGCAGATTTTGTCCTCTCAGCAGCATTTGCTGGCGGGTGTTGGGCATAGCAGCTTTCAGGCTGCGGATACGGTGCCAGGGATCTTCACCCAAATAGCGGATACAGGCGTCAAAAGTTGCACCTCCCCAGCTTTCGACTGACCAAAAGCCAACTTGATCCAGTTTGTCAGCGATGGGCAGCATGTCATCAAGTCGCATCCTTGTTGCGAACAGCGATTGGTGGGCATCACGCAGAACAACGTCGGTGATGCCTAAGGGCTTCTTTGCTTCGGTCATATTCATGGCCTTGGATTGGATTTAATTATGAAATGTGAGATCAGTTTTTCTTGTTGCGACGGTATTTGTGGATGGCCGCAGTAAGGATAGGGATGATGGGCTGGTCAGAAGTAAGTCTGGCTGGTTTTTCCAGTTTGCTGTGAGCGAGCACTGCGGTCGGCGCAGGTATGCCTTCCTCTGGTAATTTGCCGACGCTTTTTTCATATTTTGTGATGGCCCAGGACATTATACTGGTTGCCAGTACCAATACTGTCAGGAACACGAATACAAAGCCCATGCCGAGCATCATCAGGTTGAGACCATCGGTCAGAAGATTGTAATCATCCATCTATTCAAACCCCACAATTATTGATATGCCTGCTAACTAGGTAATGATAAAACAGTTTGACCAAGCGACCAATTATAACATTCTTGAGCGACCTCACCATTTTTCCTGACAATATCTTCGATCATTGTGTGCGTCTGCCTGATGATCAGTAAGCTCACAAAATAATGGTTATTAGCTCTGTTGAGTAGTCAAAAACCGTCTTTTTCGGACGTTGGTTCAGGCCACTCTTTGAGAAGGAGGTATGGCTAAGTGAACATTTTGCTTATTCTCAAGAAAGTTTGACTCGATTGATAAAGATTTCGGTATGGATAGCCATGAGCGTTACGGAAGCGACACTCTAGTAAAGCCAGGGTGCTGAATGAAGATGAGGCTTCGCTTGCTCCGGAGTTTGATGCTTTAATGATCTGCCTCTGTCGTGATGCATATTGGGGAAGCATTTGAGATGGTCACCGATCAGCGCATTAGCTGCCGGCTGATACATACAGTTAAAGGATTTGTTGACCCGTACTCAACATTCCGAAACCGGTCCGCCCAGATCAGCATTTCGTGTAGATAGTGATGCACTCGGTACATTTTTTGCCGATACGCTGATGATAGAGTCTCAGTTTAGCCATCTTGCCACCAGTCATTTACGACCAAGGTGTGATGTTTGTACGTGTTGTTTTGTTGCGGTAGGTGCCTTGTTCGATCCGAACTTGATTTTCGCTTAATCGGTATCTGATAGCGAACGTGTTGATTATCGTGCTCAAAAAAATCAATTGTAGTTCTATTGAGTATGCCGCCATTTCGTTACTCACTTAACACCGCGTTGATGATGGCCGCGAACCTGGAACAGACACTAAACTTTCGTATATTCCTGTCGGACTTGTCTTGAGCCTTGTTTTGTTTCATGCGGTTGCGTTGAGTATGATGCCCGCCGGGCCATTTTTTTACTGCGATCAATCTTCAGTGTTGCGCGAATCAATCCGGCAGGTGAATGAGTCTTTATCCATACGCCAGCTAATGCAAGCTCAGATACCTCATTAGAGCTGCGAGTGTATGCAGCAACGAATTACCTCAATGATCAGATAGTTGTTGTCTGTTTCTGGGCATGTAGGTAGTTGGGCTGCACCGACGCTGAGTCAACTTATTTCACATGCAGTGGCAGAACAAAGTCAGCAGCATATGCAAGTCCTGCGTAAACTTGGAATCCCATCGGTTGAGGACAATATGGCAGATCCAGCATATTGGTTTAGTTGTACATCACAAATGCAACAATAATTGTTTCGGTTAATGTGTGCTATGCGATGGCGTTTGACGAATATGAACCCTCAGATCGAAATAGTGCTGCTTAACTCGAGCAAGAAGCAGAGATTTGTAGAATGGCAACATTGACAGTGTCTTGTCAGTGACAATGCGCTTGCCAACAGTATCAGTCAGCGTATGCAAACTCAGCACCGAGCAATTCAATTAACGGAACAGAGAAATCAATGAATCCATCGGCGGATGATCTGTGGTTTTTGCCTCTTGGTGGAACCGGCGAGATCGGTATGAATCTCAATCTTTACGGTCACAACGGACGATGGTTGATGGTCGATTGTGGTGTCACCTTCGATGCAGAAACGGATCTGCATGGCGAGGTGATAGTTTCTGATCGACCGCATGTGCAAATGGCCGATCCTCAGTTTATTGTTGACCGACAGTCATTGCTGGACGGTCTGGTCATTACCCATGCACATGAAGATCATATTGGCGCCGTTGCGCATCTCTGGCCGAAGTTGAAATGTCCGCTATACACCACGGCATTCACCGCCGAGATGCTGCGTAGAAAATTGCTGGAGGTCGGCCTGGCGGACGAGGTGCCAGTGACTATCGTTGAAGCCAATGCCATTGTCGATATTGGCCCTTTTCGTGTTGAATGGCTGCGGCTGACACATTCAATCCCTGAACCTTTTGCATTACTCATCACAACGCCAGCAGGCAAGGTATTTCACACCGCAGATTGGAAACTGGATGCCGCACCGGTGGTGGGTAAGCCCTATGACTCAAAAATGTTTCAACGTCTGGCCAAAGAGCAGATTGCAGCAATGGTCTGTGACTCCACCAATGCCAATGTGCAAGGTTGGTCAGGTTCGGAAGCCGATCTTTATCAGGGTTTGAAAACGCATGTTGAAAATGCCAAAGGGCGTGTTGTCGTCGCTTGTTTTGGCAGCAATATAGCCCGGCTGCACACCCTTGCCAGAATTGCAGCAGAAACGGGACGACATCTCGGCATGTTGGGGCGATCACTGATAAACACACTGTCGGCGGCAAGAAGCACCGGCTTATGGAGCTCAACAGAGACACTGGTTGATTCCAAACATTTGGGGTATCTCCCGGCGGACAAGCTCTTACTGGTGGCTACCGGAAGTCAGGCAGAACCGAGAACCGCACTAAACAGACTAAGCATGCGCAGCTATCGTGATATGCAACTGGAGCCCGGGGATACGGTAGTCTTCAGTTCAAAAGTCATTCCTGGCAATGAACGTGCTATCGCTGCCATGATTGAACGGTTAAAAAGCCAGCAGATTGATATCATTACTGCGGAAAACAGTCGTTTGCCAATTCATGCCTCCGGGCACCCCGCGGCAGAAGAGTTGAAGTCTATGTATCAGTGGGTAAAGCCTGATTGTGCGATCCCGGTTCATGGTGAGATGCAGCACCTTAAAGCCAATGCTGGCATTGCAAAATCGGTGGGTGTCAGATTACAACTGCTAGGGCTCAACGGTGATTTATTTCTCATCGCACCGGTGCCCGGGATTCGCAGAAATGCAGTTAAAGTGGGAAGACTAGGCCTGAAAAACGGCAAATTGATTCGACTATAAGATAAGGCTCAGGCTTTTACGTTCAGACGAGGTGCACGCCTGTCTGACGAGACTCTTCTCTCGATGATGACTTTTTGGTTCCGGTGGTGTCTGCGCTCGTATTGTCTGCGTCTTTCCTGACCGGATTCATCGGGTGTTCTGTCCTCGACTTTTGGTACGGGGACTGTCACCTGTGTGCTTGGCGTGTAGAGGAGCATCTGTTGAGAAAGTCTGGGGATTTCGTTCATCACAAAAAACCTTTTTTCTGTTTTACAACTACTATAGCGGTTTGATTTTCAAACACTTTAGCAATAAGTATGCTGAGATAAGCAAAAAAGGATGACCATGAATGCAAGGTTGAAAATTGGTTTGGCTTTGGGCAGCGGTGCCGCTCGCGGCTGGGCTCATATAGGGGTGCTCAAGGCACTTGAGGCCGCAAAAATTCGACCAGACATTGTCGCGGGTAGTTCTATTGGTGCTCTGGTAGGAGCGGCTTACGCGGCAGGTAACATGAGTGTGCTCGAACAGGCATTGATGAAGTTGACACGATTACAGACTGCGCGTTACTTCACGATCAACACCGGCTTTACCGGCTTTATTAACCAACAGCGGCTGCACGCTTTTTTGAGCGAATATGTGGCGGATGAGGCCCTGCAGATCAGTGATTTGCAAGTGAAGTATGCCAACGTCGCCACACAACTGACTACCGGAAGAGAAGTCTGGCATACTTCAGGATCAGTGCTTGATTCTGTCTGGGCATCTATGGCGGTTCCGGGCTTATTTCCGGCCGTCAAAATTGATCATCGCTGGCTGGTTGATGGTGGTCTGGTCAATCCGGTGCCAATCTCGCTGTGCAGAGCGTTGGGGGCTGACGTAGTCATTGCCGTTAATTTGAATGGTGATATCGTCGGCAAACACTTTGAACAAAACCTTCAACAAACTGTACCAGCCGGAAAAACGTCTGATGGATTGAATATACTCGACAAGCTAAGTGACTACGTTGGTAGACAAAAAGAACGTTTGTTTCCTGGCGAACATGAAGATCAACAGCCGCCTGCACTGTTTGATACCATTGCAGCATCCATCAATATCGCGCAGGATCGAATCACACGAAGTCGAATGGCAGGCGATCCGCCAGATGTTCTTATTCAGCCTCGCTTGTCACATATCGGCTTGCTCGAATTTTATCGGGCAGCCGAAGCCATTGAAGAAGGCAATGCCTGTGTTGAAAAAAGTCTGCCTGACATAGAGCTGTGTCTGGACCGAGGTTGATGATTGTCAGCCAACTGTTCCTTACTTAAACTTGCGCATCAAATTGTGAGCTGAATCGAAGATATGGAATTTATCATACTGATTTTTTTAGTAATTTTAGTCGGGTTGTTTTTGCTCTGGAGTAATCGTCGACGCGACAAGCAAAAGCAACAGACAATCCCCTACATCAAACATCCATCCTTGCTCAATCAGAATGAATACCTCTGCTTCAAGGCCATCAAGCAAGCGGTTGGCGAGCGCTACGATGTGCATTGCAAAGTTCGCTTGTCGTCTATCATTGCTGTCGATAAGAACATCAATAAATCCCTCTGGGCTACTGCTTCCGAGCGTCTAAGTAAACGCAAAGTTGATTTTTTGCTGACCGATGCTGAGAACAGTCAGATTGCCTGTGTCATCGAGCTGGATGACAGCAACCCACATCGTTCAAGAAAACCGCGTGATGTTTTCTGTCGGGAAGTGCTCAGCAATGCCAAAGTGCCTTACATTCGTCTTGATACCATGCCGGTATATGATACGGAAGAAATATCCGAACTGGTCGAATCATTGTTTAAACCTGTTCAGAATAAGCTGTCGGAGATTGAGTCAGAGGTTAATTTCAAAATATTAATCGAGCCGGACCAGACTTCCAGCTCAGCCAAAAGGTGATATGCAAAGCAAATTTGAAAATCTGCAAGGCTCTGGAACCTAGCCAAGGTGGCAGAGTCTTTTGTTGTCAGGTTTATTTCAACGGATATCATCAAAAAATAACAAACGCCAATCTCAATCACGGATTGGCCAACAAGATGGAAGATTGCAAATGACTCGATTGGGAAGCTGGTTGGCACTCACCGTAGTAGTTCTTTTATTGCTGTTATTGATGGTGCAAGTTGATCGCCAATGGTCTCGTATGAACGAAATGACTCGAATCATGCAGGAACAGGCGGAAGACATACGCAGAACTCGCAGTTTGCTCAGACAGCTTGAACATAACCTGCGTAACGCACAGTTTGAAGCAGCCGCGCCCGGTGTTGTGACCAGCGAGCGACAAAAACCTGATGCCTTCGAGCGCGCGCGTGAGGCTGCCGAGCAAACTGACTACGCTGCGGGCGATTGGCTAATGCTGGCCTTTGGTTCAGGCATCCGTACTTTGACGCCGCTGGTATCGTCGGATGCCTATTCATCCGAAGTTCAGAACTACGTGCTCGAGTCCTTGCTGGTGCGTGATCCGGATACGCTTGATTGGAGTGGTCTTGTGGCAGAAGACTGGGTGGTGTCATCTGATGGGCTCACCATTACTTTCACGCTCAGACGTGATGTCAATTTTTCGGATGGCGTTCCGCTGACGGCACATGACGTACAGTTTACTTTTGATTTTATAATGAACGATGTCATTGCTGCGCCAAGGCAAAGAGCCTATCTGGCCCGCATCAAACGTGTGACAGCGCTTGACGATTACCATGTTGAGTTTGTGTTCAACGAACCCTATTTCAACAGTCTGCAACTCGCAGGCTCCATGTCGATACTGCCGCAGCACTTTTACAGCAAATACATCGACGACCCTCGTACCTTCAACGAGAGCAGGGGGCTCTTGCTTGGTTCAGGTCCTTACAGAATGTTGGACCCTGAAAACTGGACTCCCGACCAGGGCAGGATTGAGTTGGAGAGAAACCCGCGCTACTGGGGGCCGGTTGATCCTTCATTTGACCGCATCGTGTGGCGAGTGATTGAAAACGACAGTGCACGTCTGACCACTTTCAGGAATGGTAATATCGATGTCTATGGTGCCAGACCACGTGAATATCAACGCCTGCTTGACGATTCTTCATTGATGGAGCGCTCATCTCATTTCGAATATATGAGTCCGACCGCTGGTTATAACTACATCGGATGGAATCAGGAGCGAGCTGGTGAACAGACACGTTTTGCCGACATCCGGGTGCGCAGGGCTATGTCGATGCTAACGGACGTGAATCGAATCATCGACGAGATTTTTATTGGCTATGCTGAGCCCGCTGTTAGTCCTTTCAGTCCCCGTTCACCACAACATGATCCTGCTAATCAACCGATACCTTTTGATCTGGTTCGTGCTCGCGAGTTGCTTGCTGAAGCCGGTTATGCAGATAGAAATGGTGATGGTGTGCTTCAGGACCCTGACGGAAATAATTTCGAATTTGAAATGACTTTCTTCCAGGATAATGAAGATACGCGGCGTATGGTTTTGTTCCTGAGGGATATATATGCCAGAGCAGGTATTCTTATGAGACCGCGACCTACAGAATGGTCAGTGATGATTGAGAATATCCAGCAAAAGGATTTTGATGCCATCACACTGGGCTGGACGTCGGGTATCGAGATAGACATTTTCCAGATGTTCCATTCCACTCAGACGATGGAGGGTGGGGATAACTTTATCAACTACCGCAACCCTCAGCTGGATGAGTTGATAGACAAGGCTCGCTCAGAAGTCGATGAAGCCAAACGGATGGAGCTGTGGCACGCTGCGGAACGAATTCTGGTCGAAGACCAGCCATACACCTTCCTGTTTCGCAGATACACACTGGCATTTGTGGACAGCCGAATCGCAAATCTTAACGAAACTGCTTTGGGTCTGAACCTGATGATGGTGCCGGTTGAAATATACGTGCCGGCCTCGAAACAGCGCAGACGGTAACCGCAAATGCTGAACTATCTGTTGCGACGCATGTTGCTAATGGTGCCGACACTGTTCGGCATCACCTTGGTCGTGTTCATTGTTATGGCGGCAGCGCCGGGCGGAATCAGTGCTCAATCTTTGGTAGATGGCACCGATCTCGAGCCGGAAACAAGACAGGCGCTTGAAGACTACTACAACCGACTCTATGGACTTGATCAACCAGCACCGATTCAATATCTGAGGTGGTTGAACAATATTTCACCGATCGGCTGGGAAAGAGAGATTGACGGCTCGCTGGGAGAGTTTTCACTCACAAAGGGCGTCGATTTTGGTGTGAGTTTTCGTTACGGTCGACCTGTGACAGCGCTTCTGGCTGAACGTTTACCCATCACCTTGTTACTCAATGTGCTATCCATTCCGCTGATTTATGCAATTTCCATCGCGATTGGCGTTCAGGCAGCACGATCCAGAGGCGGACGCTTCGATGTCACCTCCAACGTATTCTTGCTGGGACTATGGTCTGTGCCGACTATGTTGGCCGGGGTGTTGTTTATCGGTTTTTTCGCCTCTGAGCAGTATTGGCAGTGGTTTCCCACTGCAGGGCTGGTCAGGAGGGAAGCGATTGATCAGACATTTTTACCGTTGATGTCAGGCCCAGTGGATCTGTTGTTAGTGTTTTTCTGTCTTGGTCTTGTCACTTCACTGCTCATCTGGGCCGCCGCAAAAGCGCCGCTGGCAATGCGACTATGGGGTGGAACGGCCATTGGGGCTGTGCTTGGTTATCTGATGGCATTTGATTTGGTTGGTGCTGGCTTTGGCATCAGCCATCTTATTCTCATGGTTGCTGCGGCGCTTTTGGTCAGACTGCTTGCAGGACTGGGCAGTCACCCGCTCAGAATTGTTTTTGCCGGTGGTTTGGGAGTGGGGCTTGGTTTAGGCTTTGCTAAATTATTCGGTGTTGAATTCTTGCACGGTGGTTATTTGCTGGATCGCCTCTGGCATCTCATTCTTCCCGTGATTGCCTTGTCCTACGGTGGCCTGGCTTTTCTGGCCAAACTGACCCGATCGTCGCTGTTGGAAAATCTGGCGGCTGATTATGCAAGAACTGCCAGAGCCAAAGGAGTCGATGAGGAAACAGTGCTTTGGCGACATGTGTTCAGAAACTCCTTGTTGCCACTCATCACTGTCTCCGCAACATTACTGCCCAGTTTGTTAGCAGGTTCGGTGATCGTTGAGAGTATTTTCAGTATTGATGGCATGGGCAAACTGGCGGTTGAAGCTGTGCAAACACGTGACAGGGAGCTGGTGCTTTCGGTGACGCTGATTTCGGGTTTGCTGACACTCGCGGGCTATCTTCTGGCAGATATTGCCTATGCAATTGCTGATCCGAGGGTAAGTTATGACTGACATGGCAATACAGCGATCCAAGCCCTGGTCGGCACAGGTTCTGGCTACCTTGTTGAAAAGAACCGGTGCCAGGATCGGTCTGGTTTGGATTTTGTTATTGGTGATTGTGGCAACGTTTTCTCCGTTTATTGCCAGCAGTCATCCGATTTATATGGTCGTTGACGGGCAGGCTAGCAGCCCCTTGCTCAGACACCTCGATCCACTGGACTGGGTCTGGCTGGCCGGTTTTTTTCTGTCTGTTATTGTATTTTTCCTCAAACTGGTCGTTTGGAAACGATTGTTAATCTGGCTGTCAGGTATAGCGGTTTCTGCGATATTGGCGTATTCCATCGCTGCACCACCGGTCTTGGTGATATATGAACAGTACCGTGAAATGGAAGCTGCTGGACAAATTGAGTTCGTGCTAAGGGCACCGATTCCATACTCGGCCAAGGATTATCTGCGAGATTTTGGTGATACCGGCATTGAGGCGCCGCTTGCGGCTTCACAGCGTCTGCATTTTCTGGGTACTGAAGAAAATGGTGCTGACGTGGCAGCTCGAATGATCCACGCATCCAGAATCGCCCTCGGTATTGGCTTTATCGCCACCGGTATCGCTTTGGTGATCGGCACTATTATCGGCGGGCTGATGGGCTATTTTTCTGGCATTATCGATATTATCGGCATGCGATTGGTGGAGATATTCGAGGCCATCCCAACCCTGTTCTTGTTATTGTCTTTTGTGGCATTTTTTGGTCGTTCTATCTACATGATGATGATCATCATCGGCATTACTTCATGGTCGGGATATGCGCGCTATGTTCGTGCTGAGTTCCTCAAACTCAGGCAGCAGGACTTCGTCCAATCAGCAGTCGCCTGTGGCCTGCCGCTTCGATCAATTTTATTCAGACATATGTTGCCCAACGGCCTTGCACCGTTGCTGGTCGCTGCCAGTTTTGGTGTTGCTTCAGCGATTCTGGCGGAAGCGACATTGAGCTTCCTTGGCTTGGGTCTGGTTGATGATCCTTCATGGGGGCAAATGCTGAATCAGGCAGTGCAGTCATCGACCTTTAACTGGTGGTTGGCAGTATTTCCGGGTGGGGCAATTTTCATGACAGTCTTTGCCTACAATTTATTGGGCGAATCACTGCGTGATGCTGTTGATCCTCACACTCGCAAGGGGCACTGATAGTGAGTTGTCTGCTGCAAATTGATCAATTAATCACCGAACTGGGCGAGAGTGATTCATGGATGCGGGCTGTTGATGGCATCAGCTTAACGATTGAAGCAGGACAGACCTTTTGTCTTGTTGGCGAATCCGGCAGTGGTAAGTCAGTTACTGCTTTGTCTGTGATGGGGCTCTTACCCTATGGAAGATATCGACATCCGGAAGGACGTATCCGATTGTTTGATAAACAGGGCAACTCAGAAGATTTGCTGTTAGCTGAAGAAAGTGCTTTGCGTAAAGTGCGTGGTGGTCGCATCGGCATGATTTTTCAGGAGCCCATGACTTCGTTAAATCCTGTACTGACAATTGGTGAGCAACTGGAGGAGGTGCTTCTGCTTCATCAGCCAGAACTTGGTGCCACAGAAAGAAAACAACGCGTTATTAATGCACTCAAAGAGGTTCGGATTCCGCAAGCAGAAAGCCGAATCAATGAATATCCTCATCGACTGTCTGGTGGACAACGGCAGCGCGTGATGATTGCCATGGCATTGATTTGTGAGCCGGATTTATTGATAGCAGATGAGCCTACCACAGCACTGGATGTAACGGTACAGGCCGAAATTCTTAAACTGATGCGAGAGCTTCAGCAGAAACATGGCATGGGCATGTTGTTTATCACTCATGACTTTGGTGTGGTCGCTCAGATCGCTGACACCGTGGGAGTGATGCGCAAAGGCAAGCTTGTCGAGTCCGGCCCAGCGGCCGAAGTGTTAACACAGCCACAACACGAATATACCCAAAGTCTGATTGCGGCATTGCCAGAGCGCTTGTCAAAACCCAGTCGACCCAGTGTCCATCATGATGCTTTGCTGG
Organism: Methylophaga sp.; assembly: GCA_020831825.1. Taxonomy (GTDB): domain Bacteria; phylum Pseudomonadota; class Gammaproteobacteria; order Nitrosococcales; family Methylophagaceae; genus Methylophaga. The sequence goes on from JAFIFW010000018.1 coordinate 88,482, forward strand.
AAGTCCGTGATTTATCGGTCTATTTCCCGGTGCGCCGAGGTTTGATGCGCCGGGTAGTGGATAACTTCAAGGCGGTGGATCAAGTGTCCTTAAAGGTAAACAGTGGTGAAGTTGTGGCGCTGGTCGGCGAGTCAGGATGTGGTAAGACCACTCTGGGAAGAGCTTTGTTAAGGTTACAAGATGTCACGGCAGGCTCTATCTTTTTGCAAGGGCAGGATATTACTCACCTGGCGGCGAAGTCGTTGCGCAGTCTACGCAGACAAATGCAGGTGGTATTTCAGGATCCCGGTTCCAGCCTTAATCCACGTCTTCCAATTTTCACCACACTGGTAGAACCGATGCGTGTGCATGGTGTGGGTTGTGATGATGAGGAACGAACTCAACGGGCGGCTGCATTGCTAGACAAGGTAGAAATGCCGACAGATAGTCTGTGGAGATACCCTCATGAATTTTCCGGAGGTCAGCGACAACGACTGGCCATTGCCAGAGCCTTGGTACTTGAGCCGAAGTTTATTCTCTGTGATGAAATTACCTCGGCGCTGGATGTTTCGGTTCAGGCAGGCATTCTGCGATTACTCAGACGATTGGTTGATGAAGAAGGTCTGGGCATGTTGTTTATCACCCACAATATGGGCGTGGTTGAATATCTGGCAGACAGAATGGCCGTCATGCATTCGGGAAAACTTGTTGAGACAGGCGTGACGGAATCAGTACTGAGATCTCCAGAGAATGACTATACCCGCGATCTGCTTGCCGCTGTGCCACGTCTGGACGATTCGTTACAACTGCGTTGGGGCAGCACAGCGGTTTAATCAAAAGCTTTCATCAGCAATATCTGTCTGTCATTCACCCTGTAGCCACTTGATTCTGGTTCGTTCTGTCTGGCTATCGATAGAAAATCTGGATAAAAAAAAGGATGGCCGAAAAATTCGACCATCCCAGTGTCAACAGACATTAGAGAGAAATGTACCAACGGGGGTGCGGTTCCGTCGGTAATACTATGACAACCTGAATTGGAAAAATTTCCCCCCAGCAGGATAATTTTTTATAAATTTTCCAGCAGTTGTTTAATTTAGACACAAACAAAAAAGCAGCCATCGATTTATCGATAACTGCTTGATTTTTCACCATTAAATGGCGCGCATGGAAGGATTCGAACCTCCGACCGCCTGGTTCGTAGCCAGGTACTCTATCCAGCTGAGCTACATGCGCATTAAGCATGGAATTATACTTTTTTTACCATTCGTCCGCAAGCTGTAAAGCGAACAAAAATGGCGGAGAGCGAGGGATTCGAACCCTCGATAGGGGTTAACCTATACGCCCTTAGCAGGGGCGCGCCTTCAGCCTCTCGGCCAGCTCTCCATCAAAGCCGCCCATTATATCAGGTATCTGTTATTTGGCTAGCTAAAATTGAGAATTCAACCGATGTTTGACTGATCTTTTTCTGCTTGGATACGATCGTATATTTCTTCACGATGAACGGTGACGTCTTTAGGTGCATCGACACCGATCCTGACTTGATTCCCTTTCACCCCGAGAACATTCACAACAATATCGTCACCAATAATGAGTGATTCTCCAACTCTGCGTGTCAGTATTAACATAATTTCCCCTTACTCTCAAAAATGACGCGAAGCAACAGCGGAGAAAATTGACTCCATTCATGTTTGGCCTCGTGCCAGGTCCGTTTTTCCATCATTAGGAGAGGTCTCTAATGCCTCTCTTGCATATCAGACAGCAAGATTTTGCAATCTATCCCATTGTGTACAACATATTATATCAGTCATGCACAAGGAAGTGATAGGGGAGAACCTGATTTATTTCAGTAACTTATTTTCAGGCCTGTTCCAGATTAAAAGCTTTGTGCAAAGCCCTGACGCCAAGTTCAAGGTATTTTTCGTCAACAACGACTGAAATTTTGATCTCAGATGTCGAGATCATGCTGATGTTGATATTCTCAGCTGCCAGCGCACTGAACATTGTGCTGGCGATTCCTGCGTGAGAACGCATGCCAACACCGACTACCGAGATTTTGGCGATTTTCTCATCACCGGTCACTTGACGAGCTGATAACTCCTGACAAATTTTTTGCAGGATATTCATTGCCGTCTGAAAATCGTTTCGATGGACGGTGAAAGTGAAGTCTGTTGTTGAGTCATGACCGATATTTTGAATGATCATGTCGACTTCGATGTTTTGTGCAGCGATAGGCCCCAAAATTTTTGCTGCCACGCCGGGCTGATCCGGCACACCTTCTATGGTGAGTTTTGCTTCGTCGCGGTTGAACGCAATACCTGAAATCAGTGCTTGTTCCATTGATGCTTCCTCAGACGTTATCAGCGTTCCACCACCCTCTGTGAAAGAGGAGAGTACGCGTAACGGTACGTTATATTTACTGGCAAACTCGACTGAGCGAATTTGCAAAACCTTGGCACCGAGACTGGCCATTTCCAGCATTTCTTCGAATGTGATGCGATCCAGTCGGCGAGCCTCAGGCACAACACGGGGATCAGTGGTGTAAACACCATCCACATCGGTATAAATCTGACATTCATCAGCTTTCAGTGCGGCTGCCAGTGCTACAGCTGTGGTGTCTGAGCCACCTCGACCCAGCGTGGTGATGTTGCCGAGTTCATCACAGCCCTGGAAGCCCGCAACAACGACAACTTTGCCTGTAGACAAATCGGTACGAATTTTCTCGTCATCAATTTGCATGATGCGTGCCTTGTTGTGCGCATTGTCAGTGAGAATACGAACTTGCGGACCGGTGTATGAGGTTGCTGACATGCCCATTTGTTCTAAAGCAAGGCTTAGCAGGGCAATGGTGACTTGCTCGCCCGTTGACAATAAAACATCTACTTCACGGCCACGCGGATGATCATGCAGTTCGTTTGCCAGCCCAAGTAAACGGTTGGTTTCGCCGCTCATTGCCGAGACAACTACCACCACGTCATGGCCGTCATTGCGATACTGAATGACTTTTTTGGCGACTTCACGGATGCGATCAACAGTGCCGACCGATGTGCCACCGTATTTTTGAACGATTAATGCCATGCTGTCATTTATCCAATTGTGATTTCACCCAGTCATTGACTGAGGCGAGTGCATTTTCAAGATGTTGCAATTCAGTGCCGCCACCTTGCGCCATATCTGGACGACCGCCACCTTTGCCACCGACTTGTTTGGCGACATGGGCGACGAGATCGCCGGCGCGAATTTTATCGGTAATATCTTTGCTTACACCAGCAATAAAAGTAATTTTTTCGTCTTCAATAACTGATAGCACAATGGCTGCTGAACCCAGTTTATTTTTGAGTTGATCCACAGCGTCACGTAATGCTTTGGCATCACCTGCTTCCAGCTGGGCAGCAAGTACTTTGATACCTTCAATATCGGTCGCCTGAGAAGCGATATCCTGACCCGCGCTACTGGCCAGTTTGGCCTTGAGTGCTTCGAGCTCTTTTTCAAGCTGTCTGCTGCGTTGAACCAGTTGCGCAGTTTTGTCCTCGACATTGTCCGCTTTGGCTTTGACTAAATCTGAAATTTTGCGCAGCCGATTTTCAGAATCTTCAATATAGTCGAGCGCCGAATCTCCGGTGACAGCCTCAATACGACGAACGCCTGAGGCGATACCTGTTTCACTGATAATCTTGAACAGGCCAATATCACCGGTTCTGCCGGCATGTGTACCACCACACAGTTCGATTGAGAAGTCACCCATACTCAGTACGCGTACTTCATCATCATATTTCTCACCGAACAGGGCCATTGCTCCACTTTCGCGGGCTTTTTCGATGGCCATCAACCGTGTTTCAATTGTGTGATTGATACGGATCTGCTGATTCACAAGGCGTTCAATTTTTCTTAGTTGGGCAGGGGAGACCGGCTCGAAGTGAGAGAAATCGAAACGTAAACGCTGTGCATCGACCAGTGAACCTTTTTGCGTGACATGTTCACCCAGCAGTTGCCTTAATGCCGCATGCAACAAATGCGTTGCCGAGTGGTTAAGTGCAGTGGCCAACCGATTGCTTTCGTTGACATGGGCAATGACTTTTTGGCCGAGCTCAAAGCTGCCATGCTTGCATTCACCGATATGAGTGAAGGCTTTGCCTTGCTTACGGGTGTCTATAACAACAAAATGAGCGCCCGCGGTGTTAATTTCACCTTGATCGCCCACTTGACCGCCCGATTCAGCATAAAACGGTGTATGGTCGAGAACAATAATGCCTTGTTCGCCAGTATTTAGACTCGAAACATTCTCGCCGTTGACAAGAATGGCGGTGATGGTCGCGTCATCACGAACATGGTCATAGCCGCAGAATAAAGTTTCACCCTCGATAACCAGGTTATCCGATAATCCGCCACCAAACTGGCTGGCACTGCGGGCACGATTGCGCTGATCTTCCATGTGTCGCTCAAAACCAGCGATATCAATGGTCAGTCCACGTTCACGAGCTATATCAGCGGTCAGATCAATTGGAAAACCATAGGTATCGTAGAGCAGGAACACGGTTTCACCGGGTATTTCCTTGTCCGCCATTTCTTCAATAGCGTGCTCCAAAATCTTCAGACCATTATCCAAGGTGTCGGCAAAACGGTTTTCTTCCATCAACAAGCTGCGTTCGACTTGCGCTTGCGCTTGCGCCAACTCGGGAAATGCCTCACCCATCACTTGAGTCAATGGGACTACCAGCTTGTGGAAAAAGGCTTGTTTCAGTCCGAGTTTATGTCCATGGCGGATGGCACGGCGAATGATTCTGCGTAAGACATAGCCACGACCTTCGTTTGAGGGCTGCACACCGTCGGTGATCATGAAAGCGCAGGAGCGAATATGGTCGGCAATCACGCGCAATGAGGTGTGGCTGCTGTCTTCGACACCGGAGAGCTTCTGAATTGAAGCAATCAGATGCTTAAACAGATCGATCTCGTAATTGTTATGTACATCCTGCAAAACTGCGGCCAGCCGCTCAAGCCCCATACCGGTATCAACGGATGGCTTGGGCAGTGGTGTCAACGTGCCGTCGGCGGCGCGATCAAACTGCATGAACACCAGATTCCAGATCTCGATGTAGCGGTCACCATCTTCCTCTGGCGTGCCTGGGGGGCCACCAGGAATACTTGGGCCATGATCGTAAAAAATTTCCGAGCATGGGCCGCAGGGGCCGGTGTCGCCCATTGACCAGAAGTTATCTTTGGCTCCGATACGTGAGAAACGGGCAGGGTCGATGCCGATTTCCTCAAGCCAGATATCAGCGGCTTCGTCATCTTCTTCGTATACAGTGACCCAAAGTTTGTCGGCGGGCAGCTGCAATGTTTCCGTGAGAAATTGCCAGGCGTACTGGATGGCTTCGCGTTTGAAGTAATCACCGAAGCTGAAGTTACCCAACATTTCGAAAAAGGTGTGATGACGCGCGGTGTAACCAACGTTTTCCAGATCATTGTGTTTGCCACCAGCACGCACACAGCGTTGTGTGGTCACCGCTCGGGTGTATTTTCGGTGTTCCAGTCCGAGAAACACATCCTTGAATTGCACCATGCCGGCATTGGTAAACAACAATGTCGGATCGTTGGCCGGAATCAAGGGGCTGCTGGAGACCACTTCATGGCCTTTCTGCTCGAAAAAATCGAGGAACAATTTGCGAATGTCAGCGCTGGTTTTCATGTGAGCCTAAGTCAAAACTTTCTGTAATATGTTCATGAGAAAAGCCCCGGTATTGCATGAAACGTTGCTGTTTTGCACGTTCCGTGAAATCCCGCGGCCCTTGCTCTCCAAAGCGCTTGCATCGTACTGTATCTGCAAGCGCAAACCAATCTATTTCTGAGTCCTGCATCACCGTCTGAATAAGAGCGGCATTGATGCCTTTTTGGCGCAGTTCATGTTCGATGCGCTGCGGCCCCATGCCTTTCTGGCTTCGATATCGAAGGTAGTTTTGTGCAAAACGCTGGTCGCTTTGTAATCCCTGCTCGCAGAGTTTTTGCAGGCAATTTTCTATCTCTGTCGGGTCAAGATCATGTTGCCCGAGCTTTTGCCGAAGTTCACTGGCACTGTGCTCTCTCCTTGCCAGCAGTCCGATGGCGATAGTCTCAGCAGAGCGTTGTTTCACACTTCGACTTCGTCATCCATATCCGCCGAGTTGTTGGCTTTGATGTTTTTTGGCAACAGCACTTCACGCAGTTTAGCTTCGATTTCAGCGGCAACTTCGTTGTTTTCCTTGAGAAATGCCCGAACATTATCTTTGCCCTGACCAATACGGTTGCCGTTATAGCTATACCAAGCACCTGCTTTTTCGACGATGTTTTCTTGAACGCCGAGGTCGATTAGTTCGCCTTCACGGGAAATGCCTTCGCCGTATAGTATGTCAAACTCAACTTGTTTGAATGGCGGAGCCACTTTGTTCTTGACGATCTTGACGCGTGTTTCATTACCCAGGATCTCGTCGCCTTTCTTGATAGCCCCGATACGACGGATATCCAGCCGAACGGATGCATAAAACTTCAGTGCATTACCACCTGTTGTGGTTTCGGGATTACCAAACATCACACCAATTTTCATACGAATCTGGTTGATGAAAATCACCAGTGTGTTGGAGCGTTTGATATTGGCGGTGAGTTTACGGAGTGCTTGAGACATCAGGCGCGCTTGCAGACCCATGTGACTGTCGCCCATGTCACCTTCGATCTCAGCTTTAGGGGTCAGTGCTGCCACTGAATCCACTACTACGATGTCAACGGCACCTGAACGTACCAGCATGTCTGTAATTTCCAGAGCTTGTTCACCGGTGTCCGGTTGTGACACCAGCAGATCATCGATATTTACGCCCAGTTTTTCAGCATACAGGGGGTCGAGGGCATGCTCAGCATCAACAAAGGCAGCGGTTCCGCCGAGTTTTTGCATTTCTGCAATGGCATGCAAGGTGAGTGTGGTTTTACCAGAGGACTCAGGGCCGTAAATTTCGATAACCCGACCTCGCGGCAAGCCGCCGATACCCAGTGCGATATCCAAGCCAATAGAGCCGGTAGAGACGGCATCAATGTCACGGGCGGCAGTTCCATCGCCAAGTCGCATGACCGCACCCTTGCCAAATTGTTTTTCTATTTGACCAAGCGCTGCGCCCAGTGCTTTTTTCTTGTTTTCATCCATCTAGACAACCCCTGAGTTGATGTTCGGAAAGTGTTCGATTATCCCACAGAATAGTCTCGGTCTCTAGGGTCTGTTAATCTTTCATGGCCCTCAATGTTGTGACCTTACCGCTGGTATATGTTGCGCTTGAACACCGCTCAGAGCTGAGAGTTGTCGTGTTAATAACCCGTGGTCATGTTTCCAGTTTTCAGCAGGCCTTCGATCGCTGTTGCAACGGCGGCACGACGAACCTCATTCCGATTCCCGGCAAAATGATGTGTTGCGGTTGTTACCGTACCCGTCCGGTCTGCCCAGGCAAAGCACACCATGCCTACTGGTTTCTCGGGGCTGCCACCTGTTGGGCCGGCAATTCCGGTAATGGCAACCGATATGGTCGCTTCGGGTTCAGCGAGGGCTCCAGCAGCCATCTCGGCAGCGGTTTGTTCACTTACTGCACCAAATGTTGATAAAGTTCGTGGGCTGACGTTGAGGAAGCGCTGCTTTGCGTGATTGCTGTAACTGACAATGCCATAGAGAAACCAGGCCGAGCTTCCGGCCAGATCAGTACAGCATTTTGCCAGCCAACCACCACTGCATGACTCGGCGGTCACCAACATGTTTTTGCCGGATGTCATGGCGTTTGCCAGGGCTTGCGTCAGAGACTGAAGATGAGCATCAGAATAACGTTCCATAGGCTACACTTATAGACATGTCTGAAAATTCACATCATACGCCGATGATGCAGCAATATCTGCAGATCAAAGGTGAACATCCCGATCAGCTGCTGTTTTATCGAATGGGTGACTTTTACGAGCTTTTTTTCGATGACGCTCATCGTGCAGCTGAGTTGCTTGATATTACCCTGACAGCCCGTGGCAACAGCAATGGTAAACCGATTCCCATGGCGGGAGTGCCTTATCATGCCGCCGAAAATTATCTGGCTAAACTGGTCAAGCTGGGAGTTTCGGTTGCCATTTGTGAACAGATTGGCGACCCGGCAAAAAGCAAAGGACCTGTGGAACGTCAGGTTGTCAGGATACTGACGCCGGGTACCTTGACCGATGAAGCGCTGCTGGATAGTCGGCGTGAAAATCTGCTGGTCTCGGTGCATACGGATAAAAACAGCTTTGGCATTGCGGCTGCCGAAATCAGCAGTGGACGCTTTGTGGTACTTGAGGTTGACAGTGAAGAAGTACTTGATGCTGAGCTTGCCAGATTGCAACCCGCTGAACTGCTGTTGAGTGAATCATCAAGCTATCAGCCTTCGGTGGCCTGTCAACTAAGGTTATTGCCGGAATGGCATTTTGACTATGAATCTTCCCGGCGTCGGCTATGTGAACATTTTGCCACGCAGGATCTTAAAGGCTTTGGCTGTGATGCCATGGCTGCGGCGATCAGTGCCGCGGGGTGTCTGCTCAATTATGCACAGCAAACCCAACGCCATGCCTTGCCACATCTTCGTGGTCTGAGCGTTGAAAGTGTCTCTGACAGTATTGGTTTGGATCCTCAAACACGACGCAATCTGGAAATTGAGCAAAATCTCAGAGGTCAGCGTGATAACACATTGCTGTCGGTACTTGATCGCACAGCAACACCAATGGGTTCAAGATTATTACGTCGCTGGCTGCTGCGCCCGTTGACCCAGCATGCGATTCTCAGAGAGCGACAGCAGGCGATTCAATCACTTCTGGATGCGCAGCAAAGCGATGAGCTGCACTTAACATTCAAGCATATCGGCGATATCGAGCGAATTCTGTCGCGCATGTCGCTGCGCAGTGCTCGCCCCAGAGACTTTGTGCAGCTCAGAAAATTACTCGGCTTTTTGCCACAGTTACACCAGCAGCTTGTGATTCATGGCAGTGGTCGGCTAAGACAGCTCAAGCGTTCACTCGGCGAGTTTAACGAACTCAGACAATTGCTTGATAAGGCCATCATTGATGAACCGCCCATGCTGATTCGTGATGGTGGAGTATTAGCCCCAGGCTATGACGCAGAGCTGGATCGGCTGCGTGATTTACAACGCAATGCCAATGGCTTTCTGGAAGCGTTGGAACTCAAGGAAAAGCAGAGAACCGGCGTGAATTCGCTCAAGGTTGGTTACAACCGAGTACACGGTTACTACATCGAATTGAGCAAATCCCATGATGTCAGCCTGCCAGATGAGTATGTGCGGCGGCAGACACTCAAAAATGCCGAAAGATACATCACGCCAGAGCTCAAAGGCTTTGAGGATCAGGTTCTCAGTGCCAGTGACAAGGCGCTGGCGTTGGAAAAAGCACTCTACGAGGCCTTATTTGATTTGCTGGCTCCTGATTTGCCTGCCTTGTTTCAAACGGTGGCGGCTGTGGCAGAGATTGATGTACTGAGTGCTTTGGCGGAAAGGGCACATTCACTCGATTATGTAATGCCGCAATTGACCGACGAGTCAGTCATGGACATTCAGGCAGGGCGACATCCAGTTGTCGAGTTGTCTCAATCAACGCCCTTTTGTGCCAATGACTTAAGGTTTGATGGGCAACAGACTTTGTTTGTACTGACCGGCCCCAATATGGGTGGAAAATCGACTTATATGCGTCAGGTTGCGTTGATTGTGCTGATGGCGCATATCGGCAGCTTTGTGCCTGCAGAGCGTGCAGTGATAGGGCCGATCGACCAGATTTTCACTCGTATCGGTGCTGCCGATGATCTTGCCGGCGGTCGTTCGACCTTTATGGTAGAAATGAATGAAGCTGCCAATATCCTCAACAACGCTACAACCAACAGTCTGGTGTTAATGGATGAAGTCGGACGGGGCACCAGCACTTTTGATGGTTTGGCGCTGGCCTGGAGTTGTGCCGAACGCTTGGTTCGCGATATTGGTGCTTACACACTGTTTGCGACGCATTATTATGAAATGACTCAATTGCCGGCCTTGTTTTCCAAAGCTCACAACTTGCATTTGGACGCGGTTGAGTACGGTGACAAGATAGTCTTCCTGCATCAGGTTAAAAGTGGTGCGGCCAGTCAAAGCTATGGTCTTCAGGTGGCCCGTCTGGCAGGAGTTCCACAATCAGTCATTGATGCCGCTAAGTTTAAGCTAAGAGAGCTGGAATCCACCCAAATAAGAACGGAAAATTCGCCGTCGCAAGCCGATTTGTTTGTCAGCGTTTCAACAGAGCAGCGACTGGAACAACGGCTCAAGGAGATTAATCCTAACGAGCTGACACCACTGGAAGCACTGAATTTACTGGCTGAGCTAAAATCCCTGGCACAAGGGTCTGATGATTGATCCTAGCCGTTATTTTGGCGTCAGTTTTTGTGTTCAACGACACCAAAGTGCCGCAGTGATCGACGCTGCACAGGTATTTTGCTCGACCTTCATAGCCAAAAAAGCATTGTCGATGTGCTTGCGGGTTGAGCGGTCAGTGTTTGAGGTTGCTGCTGGTCTGATTAAGACTGCTGGGGGGCATTTGAATATGAAAGCCCTGGGTTGTCAGATTGTGCATGACGACGCTGACATCTTCTCTGGCAAGTTTCTTTTCCGGGTGGAGTTCGAGTGTCATGACCATGTCAGGTGATTGGCCCATCACTTTGACCAATGCTTCAGGTAGCACAGAGAAATCGTCTTTGTCACTCAAGTAGAGGTAGAGCTCTTCTTTTTTCCGGCTTTTGTATATGTATGTCTTCATTGGCAATGCTAGTGATCTTGATTGAAAGTGGATGATTATTCGCTGTCGATGACTACAAATTCGTGGCTGATTTCAGCAGTTTTCCCGAGCATAATCGAAGCCGAGCAGTATTTTTCCGTCGACATTTTCACCGCACGTTCAACAAAGTTTGTTTTCAGTAGTTTACCGGTGACCGTGTATTTAATGTGTATTTTGGTGAAAACTTTTGGCGCTTCTTCGCTTCGCTCTGCGTCAATTTCGACCACGCAATCCTGTACGTCTTGGCGAGATTTTTTTAGGATTTCGATGACGTCGTAAGAGGTGCATCCACCCAGACCAAGCAACAACAACTCCATGGGGCGCATTCCGGTGCCATGACCACCTGCTTCAGCAGGCCCATCCATCACGACGGTATGCCCGGTTCCCGACTCGCCGAGGAACATGACATCCTCTACCCATTTGATGCGCGCTTTCATGATGGCTCCCTGAATAAAAAATACGTAATAATTTTGCCATATTCGCTATGTTTAGGCAGAATTAATTGGATGTCGAACAACCAAGGATACAGTGGCCGCAATGAAAGTGGATTACCACAAACATAAAGCGATTGAGCAGGGACTTGCCAGCTTTTTTCAACTGTGTCATTCGCGCACATATCCTGCCAAGAGCATTATCATCCGTCCGGGTGACCCTGCGTCGACGCTCTACTATCTGCGTGAAGGCTCTGTCAGTATCTGCATTGAAAACGAAGAGGGTGAAGAATTGGTCATCGCCTATTTGAACCAAGGCGATTTTCTTGGTGAGATCGGTTTGTTTACGGATGTTGGTGACAGACAGGTGATTGTCAGGGCCAGAAGCAGTTGTCGTACCGAGGAAATCAGTTACCAGCAGATTCGTGCGATGGCGGATACTCAGCTCAAGGATTGTTATCCAACGCTATTGCAATTGTTATCAGAACAGATGGCAAGAAGACTGCTGAGTACAACGCGTAAAGCGACTGATATGGTATTCCTGGATGTGGCTGGCCGAGTTGAATCAGCGTTGCGAGAACTGGCGGAACAACCAGATGCAATGCGTCACCCAGACGGTATACAAATCAAGGTTACACGACAGGAAATCAGCCGAATTGTCGGCTGTTCACGCGAGATGGTGGGCCGTGTACTGAAGGAACTGCAGGAAGCGGATGTACTCTGGGCACACGGCAAAACCGTAGTGATTTATCCGCGTAAGGAAGATAATTAAGCCTTAGCTAACAGAACATAAAAAATGCCGGAAGATGTACATGTCCCGGCATTTTTTTATGGCATCAAAGTCTGTATTTGCCTGCACCTGTTCCACTTGCACGCAAACAAATCTCCAGCACAACTGGCAGATAGATTGTCAGCCCTTGTTATCAGCTAAATAATTTATGCAGTTCGGCGCCTGGATTCTCAGCGCGCATAAATGCCTCGCCTACCAGGAAGGCGTGAACATCATGATCTCGCATTAGTTTCACATCTGCCTGAGAATGAATGCCACTCTCGGTCACCACAATGCTGTTGTCTGGAATTTTGCTCAGCAGATTCAAAGTGGTATCAAGTGAAGTCTCAAAAGTATGCAGATTGCGATTATTGATGCCAATTAACGGCATATTGAGCAGCAGGGCCCGTTCTAATTCCTGCTCATCGTGAACTTCAACCAAAACGTCCATATCAAGTTGCATGGCAAGCTGACTGAGTGACTCAAGTTGCTCATCATCCAGTGCCGAAGCGATCAGCAAGATACAATCAGCATTAATCGCCCGAGCTTCGAAGACTTGATAAGGATCGATAATAAAGTCCTTGCGAATCACCGGTAACTGGCAGGCATCCCGAGCTTGTTGCAGAAACTCTTCATGTCCCAGAAAGTATTCGCGATCAGTCAGAACCGACAGGCAAGCTGCGCCATTAGCCGCATAACTTTGGGCGATAGCAGCAGGATCAAATTGCTCTCTCAACACGCCTTTACTTGGCGATGCTTTTTTGATTTCGGCGATGACTGCGGCCTCTCCAGCAGCTATCTTACTGGCGATAGCCTCGACAAATCCTCGTGTTGGTTCAGCCTGTTCAGCAAATGCCTGAACTTGCTGTATGGGGATGCGGCTGCTGCGATGCTGGATTTCCTGAACTTTGGTTTGCAGGATTTTTTTAAGTATATCGGCCTGTTGAGTCATGATTGTGTCTGGCTTTGGCTACATTGAACGAGAGCATCAAGTTTTTTCATGGCTGCCCCGTTGTCGATAAATTTTGCGGCTTGCTCAATACCCTCGGCCAAGCTTGCTGCGAGGTTGGCAGTGTAAATTGCCGCGCCGGCATTGAGCAAAACGATATCTCGTGCAGGGCCGGGTTTGCCGGAGAAGATATCGCGAATAAAAGTCAGGCTCTCGTTAGCGTTAGTGACACTGAGCTGCTTGATATCACTGCGTTGCATTCCGAAATCTTCCGGCTGGATGGTATAGCAGCGGATTTGGTCATCCTTGAGTTCTGCCACACTAGTCGCAGCGCCAATGCTGATTTCATCCATGCCATCATCGGCATGCACAATCAGCACATGTTTGCTGCCCAGCTTTTGCAAAACCTCTGCCATGGGCCGCAACCATTTTTTGTCAAATACCCCCATAACCTGATGCGCTGCACGTGCCGGATTAGTGAGGGGGCCGAGCAAATTGAAGATAGTCCTGACACCCATCTCGCGGCGTGGACCTATCGCATGTTTCATCGCACCGTGATGTTTTTGAGCAAACATGAAGCCGACACCAACGCTGTCGATACAGTGTTTGACCATCTCCGGTGTCAGATCAAGATTAACTCCAGCAGCTTCAAGCACATCGGCGCTTCCAGAGGTGCTGCTGATAGAGCGGTTGCCGTGTTTGGCAACTTTGCCGCCAGCCGCGGCCACCACAAAAGCACTGGCTGTGGAGACATTAAAACTGCTTGCACCATCACCGCCTGTACCGCAGGTATCAATGATGTGATTGCCTTCGATATGCACGGCCGTTGCCAGGTTTCGCATTACGCTGGCTGCAGCAGCGATTTCGTCAACCGTTTCGCCTTTCATCGACAAGCCAATCAAAAAACCGCCGATTTGAGCGGGGGTCGCCTGTCCGGTCATGATTTGCTGCATCACGCCGCTCATTTGTGATTCAGTCAGATTTTGATGCTGAGTGACCAGTCGGATAGCCTCTTGCATCGAGATGGATTCAGTCATGAAATTCGTCCAGAAAGTTTTTCAGCAAGGCATGGCCCTGCTCAGTGAGAATGGATTCGGGATGAAACTGCACACCCTCAATCGCGAGTGTTTTGTGGCGAACGCCCATAATCTCATCAATTTGACCATCTTCCGTCTCTGTCCAGGCGGTGATATCAAAGCAATCAGGCAGGGTATCCTTGCGAATGACCAGTGAGTGATAGCGAGTCGCTTGCAACGGATTGTTGAGGTTTTTGAACACGCCGAAATTTTTATGCACAACAGGTGATGTCTTGCCGTGCATGATTTCCCGGGCGTGCACAATTTCACCACCAAATGCCTGGCCAATGGCCTGATGTCCGAGACACACGCCCAGAATGGGTTTTTTTCCAGCGAAATGCTTGATAACTTCCAGCGATATACCGGCTTCATTGGGGGTGCAAGGGCCGGGCGATATGACGATCTGTTGCGGATTCATGGCTTCGATATCCGCAATCGTAATAGTGTCGTTTCTATGTACGACCACTTCTGCCCCTAACTCGGCAAAATATTGCACCAGGTTATAGGTGAAAGAGTCGTAGTTATCGATCATCAACAGCATGGCTTACCTGCTTTTATTGTTTTTGCTTGGTGTTGGGTGGTTCAAGTCCGGCTTCAGCCATGGACACAGCCTGAAAAACAGCACGTGCCTTGTTCATGGTTTCCTGCCATTCCATTTCCGGCACAGAGTCGTAGACGATACCTGCGCCCGCCTGAATATGCAGAACTTTATCTTTGATAACCGCTGTACGAATAGCAATCGCTGTATCCATATTGCCACACCAGGACAGATAACCCACAGCGCCAGCATAAACACCGCGTTTGACTGGTTCCAGTTCGTCGATAATTTCCATTGCCCGGACTTTAGGTGCACCGCTTACCGTGCCAGCAGGGAAGGTGGCACGCAGTGCATCCAGTGCTGTCATCTCCGGTAATACCCTGCCGGTCACATTAGAAACAATGTGCATCACGTGGGAGTAGCGTTCGATCACCATCTTGTCAGACAACAACACCGTTCCGGTTTGACTGACACGCCCCACGTCGTTGCGACCTAGATCAATCAGCATCAGATGTTCAGCAAGTTCTTTGGGATCACTCAGCAGATCCTGTTCGAGCATCAGATCTTCTTCAGCTGTTTTGCCGCGAGGCCGAGTACCTGCAATCGGTCTGACTGTGACTTCATTATCTTCCATACGCACCAGAATTTCTGGCGATGAACCCACGATGAAAAAATCATCCAGATTCAGATAGTACATGTATGGGGATGGGTTGAGTGTACGAAGCGCACGGTACAGATCTATCGGTGCCGCCGAGAAGGGGATGGATAGTCGTTGTGACAACACAACCTGCATGATGTCGCCATCAGTAATGTACTGCTTGGCTTTGTTGACTGCACTGATGAAACCATCATGGGTAAAGCCGGATACAAAGTCCTGCTCATTTACTGCGTTGCGTGTGGTGTTTTCGCTGGCGCCGATTGTTTGCTCACGCAATTCTTGAGTGAGTGCATCCAGCCTCGATTGCGCCACCTGATAGGCGTTTTCGATATTCGGATCGGCATGCACTATCAAATAGAGTCGGCCGCTCAGGTTATCAAAGACAACCAGTTCATCGGAGACCATCAGCAGGATGTCCGGACATTCCAGTGGATCTGCTGCCGGCGGCTTTTCGAGTTTGTGCTCGACGTAGCGCACGGTGTCGTAACCGAAATAACCCACCAGGCCACCGTTGAATTTGGGCAGATTGCTCAGTTCAGGCACCTGGTAACGCTGCTGGAAATCGGCAATCCAGCTCAGAGGATCTTCGACCTGATATGACTCTATCAGTGTGTTTTGATGATAGACATTGACCTGTTGTTGCTGAATCCGGACCACAGTGGAGCAGGGCAGGCCAATCATGGAATAACGACCCCATTTTTCACCACCCAGTACCGACTCAAACAAATAGGAATAAGGCGCGTCAGCAAGCTTCAGATAAGTGCTGAGCGGTGTATCAAGATCAGCAAGCACCTCACGTGACAGTGGGATGCGGTTATAGCCTGCTTGGGCCAGTTGGTCAAATTCTGCCTGATTCATTCAGTTGGCTCTAATGTAGTGTTTCCAGTTAAGCAAGCTCTCTGTCACGTCAATTAGCTGCGCAAGATGGATGTCTGGAGCCAAGCCCAAGCATATCCTTGCAAAAGAACCGGTCTGGCACGCTGGCTGGCAGCGTGTCATCGAGATAAATCGATAAGACCGGTAACTTTTTGAGCGGCATAATTAGATTTTTGCTTTGGAAAGCTCTTCTCTAAGTGCAGCAATGATGCTGTCATAGCGATTAGGGTCGCTATCCTTACCTGCACCGAATACCGCAGAGCCAGCCACAAAAGTGCGGGCACCTGCTTCAGCGATTTCGCGAATGTTGTTGACGTTGACGCCACCATCAATTTCAAGATCGATGTCATAGCCGCTTTCGTCAATCATTTTGCGTGCCTGGCGGAGTTTTTCCAGGGTGTGTGGAATAAATTTCTGACCACCAAATCCAGGGTTCACCGACATCAGCAGAATTCGATCAACCTTGTCCAGCACGTGCTCTGCCAGTGACAGCGGAGTAGCCGGATTGAACACCAGACCGGTTTTACAGCCTTCGTCCTTGGCCAGTTGCAGACTGCGGTCGATATGTTCTGAAGCTTCTGGGTGAAAAGTGATGAAGGTAGCGCCAGCCTTGGCGAAGTCAGGAATAATTCTATCGACTGGCTTGACCATCAGATGCACGTCAATTTCATGTGTGACACCGTGTTTACGCAGGGCATCGCACACCAGCGGACCGATAGTCAGGTTGGGGACATAATGGTTGTCCATGACATCAAAGTGAACGATATCAGCTCCAGAAGCCAGCACGTTGACCACTTCCTCTCCCAGACGGGCAAAGTCAGCGGAGAGGATTGAGGGTGCAATTTTGAATTCAGCCATAGTCTCTACTCTCGAATTGGATACAGATTGAAACCCGCTACTTTACCCCATGTAAGTGCATTTTTCAGCTTTTGAATTGAGTCCGGGCTGATTATACTGGCGACTTAATATCAATCCCGGAGGTTGCTTTTGAGATCGAGGCTCGGAATGCTGTTGTGCATGATGTTGCTGAGTCCGTCAGGATTTTCTCAGGATCAGGACCTTGATCCGCCTGAAACTGATCCGGAATCGACCGCGCCTTCCAGCGCCTCAGTTGCTATTAAAAGAATGCCTGGCCGAATACCCGGACAAATGACTTTACCGGTCGCAGAACATCAAATCGCCGCTACTCTGATAGAGGAAAGTTTGGGGCGTTTTCACGGTGCGGTACTCATCCTGCATGATCTTGATGGCCATATTGACAGTGTTGGCCCGGTCGCCACGCTGCGCCGTCAATTGCCTGAACATGGTTGGACATCAATGTCGGTACAGCTGGTTTATCAAGCAAGCAGCGAGACAGAGCAAGTACAGGACGAGCCGAGTGAGTTAGCGCCAGACGACTCTCAGACTGCCCAAACTGAGTCAGAAGCAGACGCTGAGACCGAAGTTATCACGGAGACGGTTTCGGAAGGTGCTGATGAACGCCCGCAGGCCGAGACTGATTCGCCAGCACCGGAACCCGCCAGCCAGGTGGATAACCAGCAACGCATCAGCGCAGCCCTGACTCATCTGGAAACGCTTGGCGCTGAGCGTTTGATTTTGATAGCACTGGGCGAAAGTGCTACTGACGCTGTTAATGCTGCGGCAGATAATCTGGCAATTGATGGGCTGGTGATGTTCAGCGTTGGAGAACTGGCTGAAAGTAATTTTGAACAATTGACAATACCGGTGCTGGAAATTGTCGCTCAGCGTGACACTGAATCTGTGCGCAGTGCGGCAAAGCGTAGGTTGGCCCAAGCAAAAAGACAGCAGTCAGAGAGTTACTCTCAACAGGAAATTCCGGCAACAGACCGAAGTTATCGTGCGACTGATTCGATTATCACCGGCCGGGTGCGCGCCTGGCTGTATCGCGTGTTCATCGACGAAACGGAGCGTTGATGCGTATATACGATGGCGTTTTGGTACATCAGGCCATATCTGATGAGGGCATTATCGAAGTGGTTGATGTCGGTGATGTTCGCTCCTTGCACTTTGGAACCCATCCGCGGCAAAGCAGCATGTCACTCAAGGTGCCTTATCGACTTGAGTTAAGTTACACCCGAGCCATGATGGCTTGTCTGTTGTTTTACGCTACCCCTAGGAAAGTATTGTTAATCGGTCTTGGTGGTGGCTCCCTGGTTAAGTTTTTGCTGCATCATCTGCCTGATTGTCAGATCGAGGTGGTTGAGTATCGCGAGGATGTGATTCAAGTAGCGCAGCAATATTTTGCTGTACCTTGCGATCCGAGGTTATCGATCAAAAAAGCTGATGGTTTTGCCCACGCCAGTCAACAACATTATCTAGGTGAAAGCATTTATGACCTGATTCTGGTGGATGCTTTTGATCACGAAGGCATGGCGGCGAGTGTTGGTGTGCAGCCTTTTTTTGATGCCTGTGCCGGAATACTCAGCAAATACGGCATCATGGCCACTAACCTGTGGGGAACAGATCGAGCTGGTTTTAATCTGACCATGCAGCGTATAAACCAAAGTTTTGACGACAATTCACTGGTTTTGCCGGTAGAAGACAAGGGCAACGTCATTGCTTTTGCACGCCATCAAGCTTTTGATTTGACTACTCTCAAGAAACAACGCCAGCAGGTTGAGATGATGGAGATGCAATACCAGACCGATCTGATGAAATCATGGCAAATGCTGCTTCGCCAGAATACCACCTTTATCAGCCGCTGGTTTGGGTGATAATATGCTCTAATTTTGTCATGCAGGGTATTGAAATAACAGAAAAATAAAGACAATATATACTGTGTAAAGGTGAGTTTTCCGTTTGAGAGGGGGAGTCAATGAAGTTTGGTTTATGTCTGGTATTGGCAAGTTACTTTTTGACGGCAGTAACCATAGCAAAAGCAAGCACAGTGGAGCTGCTTGTTGTGCATTCACAGAATAAACTACTGGTTAAACAGGATGATCTCACTTTGCGAACTTTTCGAGTTGCCTTGGGCAGCGGCGGTCGTGAACACAAGCAGATGGAAGGAGACCGTCGAACACCTCTTGGCACTTATCGGATCACTG
This sequence comes from Methylophaga sp., assembly GCA_020831825.1. Lineage (GTDB taxonomy): Bacteria > Pseudomonadota > Gammaproteobacteria > Nitrosococcales > Methylophagaceae > Methylophaga. Next base: position 107,650 of record JAFIFW010000018.1, read on the forward strand.
AAGTGCGCCCGAGTGATCGATGGCATACTTTCTTACAGATGAACTATCCCAACATGGATGACGCACGCATAGGCTTAAGAAACGGGCTTATTACGCGTGAGCAATATCGAGCCATTCTGCAAGCTCATGTATACGGAGAGCTGCCACCACAAAACACACCACTAGGTGGAGCTATTGGCATACATGGTATAGGTGAAGAAACAGAGGAAAGATTGAATATTCATGAGATCGCCAACTGGACGCAGGGTTGTATCGCCATGCGCAATCACGAAGTCAAAGAGTTGCTGATGTACATCAGCGAGGGTGCCAACATCACTATCATCGAATAGTCACACCAATCAGTAAGCGGAATCTCACCATTATTTGCTAGAATCGCCATTTATGTTGTTTCTGACTGGCTGAGGTCTCATGCAAGCCGCACCTGATTTATTTTCCAACCGCAAATATTGGGCTCACCGTTTTGGTATAGCGCCGCAATTACCCGTTTCACGTGCGGAAATGGATCAGCTCGGCTGGGATAGTTGTGACATTATCATCGTCACCGGAGATGCCTATGTTGACCATCCAAGCTTTGGTATGGCGTTGATAGGCAGATTGCTGGAATCTCAAGGCTTTCGGGTTGGGATCATATCCCAGCCTGACTGGACCAGTGCCGAAGATTTTCGTCGCCTTGGCAAACCCAATCTGTTTTTCGGGGTGACTGGCGGCAATATGGATTCGATGGTCAATCGATATACATCGGATAAAAAAATCCGTCGTAATGATGCCTACACAGCCGGTGGTGAGGGTGGTAAACGCCCTGATCGCAGTGTTGTAGTTTATAGTCAGCGATGTCGAGAAGCCTTCAAAGAGGTGCCCATCGTGATTGGCGGTATTGAGGCCAGTCTGCGCCGAATTGCGCATTTTGACTATTGGTCAGAAAAAGTCCGCAGAAGTGTCATCATGGATGCCAAGGCAGACTTGCTGGTCTATGGAAATGGTGAAAGGCAAGTAGTCGAGATCGCCCATCGACTGGCGGCTGGCGAGCCTGTTAAATCACTCAACGATATTCGCGGAACCGCTTTTTTGACCAGGCATGCACGTCGCGAAGGATGGTGGGAAAAAGACTCCACCAGCGTGGATACGCCTGGAAAACTCAACCCGCCGATTGACCCCTATCAGATGCAAACTGAGGCCAGCTGCGAGGAGTCGCGAGAATCCAGTCAATCTGAACAGAGCGAATCCGCCGGCAGAGTCATTCGAATCCATCGTGTGTCACCACGCAATGCCGATAAAACCGTGATCCGACTGCCGGCCTTCGAACAAGTCAGAGGCGATCCGGTCATTTATGCCCACACTTCCAGAATTCTTCATCTGGAAACAAACCCCGGCAATGCCCTGGCATTGGTCCAACAACATGGCGAGCAGGATGTCTGGTTAAACCCGCCACCGATTCCCTTGACGACAAAGGAAATGGATGCGGTATTTGATCTACCATACAGCCGGGTACCGCACCAGTCCTACGCCGAACAAAACATACCGGCTTACGAAATGATTCGATTTTCAGTCAACATCATGCGGGGGTGTTTTGGAGGCTGTACTTTTTGTTCAATCACCGAGCATGAAGGACGTATTATTCAGAGCCGCAGTGAAGATTCGATCATCCGCGAGATTGAAGCCATTCGCGATACCACACCGGGCTTTACCGGTGTTATATCTGATTTGGGCGGTCCAACTGCCAACATGTATCGTCTTGCCTGTAACGATCCAGAGATAGAGGCGAGCTGCAGAAGACTCTCCTGTGTGTTTCCTGGCGTCTGTAAAAATCTCAATACCGATCACACACCGCTGATTCACTTATATCGACGTGCTCGACAATTGCCCGGTATCAAGAAAATATTGATTGCTTCAGGCCTGCGCTACGATCTTGCAGTGCTGTCACCAGAGTACGTCAAAGAATTGGTTACCCATCATGTCGGCGGTTATCTAAAAATCGCGCCTGAGCATACTGAAAACGGTCCACTGGCACAGATGATGAAACCGGGCATTGGCACCTATGACAAGTTCAAGGCCATGTTCGATAAATACTCCAAATCCGCGGGCAAGGAGCAGTATCTGATTCCATACTTCATCGCAGCGCATCCCGGCACTACCGATGAAGATATGATGAATCTTGCCGTCTGGCTCAAACGTAATGGTTTTCGTGCTGATCAGGTGCAAGCGTATTTGCCATCACCCATGTCGGCTGCGGCTGCGATGTATCACTCGGGTAAGGACACCTTGCACAAGGTTCGAAGAAAAGGCGGGGACATCAGTGTTCCCAAAGGCTTGAAAGTGCGCCGATTGCATAAAGCTTTTCTGCGTTATCACGATCCGGAAAACTGGCCAATGTTGCGTGATGCACTGAAGCGTATGGGACGGGCGGATCTCATTGGCAATGGCAAAAAACACCTGATCCCGACCTTTCAACCTGCAGGAACCGGTGATGCTGGTGAAGGAAAACGTATCAGTCGTAAAGCAAATCCAGCTGCGAAGACCACTCAGTTCAAGACACAGCACACTCGGTCCAAGTCGACCAAAGGCAAAGCATCACGTTCACGCAGAAGGTGAGATCTTCACTGGCTAAGTCAGGAATTTCTTCCCGCGAACATTTGCATTTTTGAACAGTCTTAGCATGACAACAAAGCATGCATGACAGGGAGTGAATGATGCGACTTGGCAACACTGCAGAAAGATACGGATTGATTAGCCTGCTGTTGCACTGGACAGTTGCACTTTCCACGATTGGCTTGTTTGCACTTGGTCTGTGGATGGTCGGCCTTGGCTATTACGACCCTTGGTACTACAAAGCACCCTGGTGGCACAAAGGCATTGGCGCCGTGGTGTTTGCTCTGGTCTTTATTCGATGGCTAGTGTTGCTGTTATCGCCGGTCAAGGCGTTGACACAATTGCCGCGCTGGCAACATGTCATTGCCAGACTGATTCATCAGAGCATGAATCTGCTCATTCTTTTTCTCGGTCTGTCCGGCTATCTGATTGTCACTGCGCAGGGACAAGCCCTGGTGATTTTTGATCGACTCCGATTGCCTTCAATCATGAATTTGCCCCCAGACATTGCCGACTTCATCGGTCAACTGCACTTATGGGCTGCCTGGCTGTTGATTGTGCTGGCCTCACTTCACGCACTTGCCGCTTTAAAACATCACTTCATCAACAAAGACGCAACGCTGAAACGCATGTTGCCGTTTTAACTTCAGGAGAACCTTAATGAAAAAAACCGCCTTTGCCTCTTCAATGCTGCTGGCCAGCAGTCTTTTTTTACCCGCCCAGGCTGCCGAATATGTGATTGATACTGAAAAAGCGCATGCCTTTATTGATTTTCGTATCCAGCATCTGGGGTTTAGCTGGATGAGTGGGCGTTTTAACGAGTTTTCTGGAAATTTCTTTTGGGACGCTGATAATCCCGAAGCATCTTCAATCGAGGTTGTGATCAATACCAACAGCATCGACACCAACTTTGCAGAACGAGATCGTCATTTACGCAGTGATGATTTCCTGGACGTCCGCCGTTATCCAGAAGCACGTTTTGTTTCGACCTCAGTGGAAGTCAACGAAGACGGCACAATGAGAATGACGGGGGATTTTACACTGCATGGTGTGACCAATCCGCTAGTCATTGAGGTTGAAAAAGTCGGTGAAGGTACCGACCCTTGGGGGGGCTATCGTGCTGGATTCCATGGTGAAACCAGCTTTACCATTGCCGACTATGGCATCGATGTCACTCGATTGGGCCCCGGTTCTCAGGAAGTCTACTTAGTGTTGTCTGTCGAAGGAATTCGTCAGTAATTTAATTCTGGAGCGCCTGCGAAAGCAGGCGTTCTTTTTCAGACTCAATACTGCACTCTGGAAGCGCCAAACCGGCGCGCCGGTACCAATAGGCAGCATTACCACGATCACCTTCAATAAGATGCAGCAGTCCATGAATCTGGCATGACAATGGATCAGATTCATTTTGAATCAGCTGATGAGCTGCATCCCACTGGTCAGACACCAACATTTTCATCGCGCGTGATTGTGTGCTCATGTGTGCGCTCCTTCTCCGCATTCAACACACACATTGTGCCAGATTGATCACGCCACATCAGGGGCTGTCATGCCTCCCAGCATCAGCAATCCGGCAACAATTGCAAAAGGAGAGGTAATGACCGTGTAAGCCAGCTTGGTCAATTCACGAGTGATATAAATCAAATCAATGATAAGTGACATATCTTTTCCTCCTTAAAGTTAACATTGACGAATTTCTTGTTGGCTCGATGAGCGCAACAGACTCTCATGTGTATGCACTATAATGTGCCGCTGTGACAGCATTGTGACGACTTGGAAACGAATGAATATTCTCGCCCTCGATACCTCAACAGAATCCTGCTCCGTAGCATTATTGATTGAAGGTCAATTATTTGAACAATCCATCATGACTCAGCGTGAGCACTCTCAACGCATATTGGGGATGATGAATGCGCTTTTCAATGATGCAGGTACAGAGATAGCAGCAATTGATGCTGTGGCGTTTGGCCGTGGGCCCGGATCATTTACCGGGGTTCGTGTTGCCGTATCAGTGGCACAGGGCATTGCTTTTGCACGAGATCTGCCGGTGATTCCTGTTTCGACGCTGGCTGCAGTTGCCCAGGCTGCCATTGAGTCGACCGATTGTCAGCAGATTGCCGTGGCGATGGATGCACGAATGGGTGAAATTTACACTGGTTTATTTGTCAATCAGCATGGTTTGGCTGTGCCCTGTTCAGAAGAGCAGGTGTCTGCGCCGGCTGTGTTCAGACCTGAGGGGTCGGGTGCTTGGACTGGGGTGGGCAGTGGCTGGACGGTTTACCAAAATGAGTTACAGCAAAATTTTTCCGATCAATTATCCGGCATCCTGTCTGATGTGTTACCCCAGGCAACCATGATTGCCAAATTGGCCGATGTTGAAGCACAGCAGGGGCGACTGTTCCCGGCTGCTCAAGCCTTGCCGGTGTATCTGCGAAATAACGTTGCGCAAAAAAAGGCAGCACACTAATGGTTGGAAAATCAGACACGCTTTATCGTTCGCCTTTAGCAGAAATGGTCGACTTCAGGTTTGATGAACGCGTTGTCAGCGTTTTTCCTGACATGATTCAGCGTTCGGTTCCGGGCTATGGCACATTGATTTCAATGATCGGTGTGACGGCAGGCGCTTATGCTCAAGCTGATTCGAACTGCTATGACCTGGGTTGTTCGCTTGGTGCAGTGAGCCTGGCGATGCATGAATATATCAAGCAGCCTGGATGTAAAGTGATTGCCGTCGACAACTCCATGGCGATGATTGAAAAAGCTCAGCAGATTGCGGCAAAAATTTCTGGCGCGGCGCAACGAATCGAATTTCAACTTGCGGATATCCTGGATGCTGAAATCAGTCAGGCATCGGTAGTGGTGATGAACTTCACTCTACAGTTTATTCGTCCAGAATTAAGAACCAAGGTGATTGAGCAAATTTATTGCGGCCTCAAACCCGGCGGCGTGTTGGTATTGTCGGAAAAGCTCAGTTTTGAGCAGCAGCAACAGCAGTTATTGACAGACCTACATCACGAGTTCAAAAGAGCCAATGGCTATAGCGATCTGGAAATCAGTCAAAAACGCAGTGCGCTTGAAAATGTGCTGATTCCCGAGTCGCTGGAAGCACATTGCCAGCGCTTGTCCTCTGCTGGCTTCAGTTCAGCAGGGCTCTGGTTTCAATGTTTTAATTTTGCATCAATACTGGCCGTCAAATGAGTCAGTACAACGCTTTTTTTGAGCAGCTTGAGCAACGTAAGCTGAGTCAGTGGGCGGCACTGCTCCGTGAACAAATTCCGGCCAAAATGGCTATTGACCGACATGGCAAAATGGCCGGCTGGCAAGCAGCTTTGGCGCAACTGCCGCAAATAAAACCGAGTGTGGTTGATTTGCTGGACAGCGTTTCGATTGGGCAATCAACAGATCTTGAACATCATGATCGAGAACAGTTCATTGCGCTGCTCAAGCAGTTTCATCCGTGGCGAAAAGGTCCTTACCAGCTATTTGGCGTCAACATTGATACTGAATGGCGATCAGACTGGAAATGGCAAAGGCTATTGCCACATATTAGCCCTTTGAAAGGCCGTCATGTGCTGGATGTTGGCGGCGGTAATGGTTATCACGGCTGGCGCATGGAAGGTGCGGGAGCTAATTGGGTGGTGGGTATTGATCCAACCCTGGTGTTTGTCATGCAGTATCAGTTGATGCAGTATTACATTGGCTCCACAAAACATACGGTATTGCCTGTTGGCATTGAACAGTTGCCTGAAAAGCTGCAATGCTTCGATACGGTATTCTCCATGGGCGTGCTTTATCATCGGCGTTCACCGCTGAAACATCTTTTTGAACTTCGAGATTGCCTGCGTTCTGGTGGAGAGTTGGTGCTGGAAACGCTGATTATCGATGGCCCAGAGGGCATGGCCCTGATGCCGCAACAGCGTTATGCCAAAATGAAAAATGTTTGGTTTTTTCCTTCGGCGCTGACCATGGAAAGCTGGCTGCGACGTTGTGGCTTTAAACAGGTTCGCTGTGTGGATGTCAATGTGACCAATCTTGATGAGCAACGCAGCACGGAATGGATGACTTTTGAGTCACTTAAAGATTTTCTTGATCCGAATGACTTGAACAAAACTGTTGAGGGTTATCCGGCCCCAAAACGCGCAATTTTTATTGCCGAAGCTCCCTGAGATTTTAAAAAACCTGACTGCTGGGCATCACCGAGACCCAGTAGCCGTTTCTGCTTTTACAAGCATCGAGTGATTTTGTTTCTGTGTTAGTTTGCTGGCGAATGGTCAGATTGTAGGCGAGACAAGGAAATAGCCCGTAGGTGTATGGGTATCTGATTTCGATTTCGTAGTGGATGCCGGTTTCACTGTTATGCCAGGCGTGCGATTGACCTGGCTCGCGGGTAGATAGTACTTGTTGAGTTCGATCCAGATCACTGGAAGTCATGGCTGTATCGGTATCAATGCCTGCTTCAACACCAGCTAATAGTTCAAGTGACGCATGTGCTGGCACAGCCAAGATGCCGCAGGCCAACAATATGCTCCAGTGATTACTTGTGGTTGAAATCAAATCGTGCCCCAGTCGTTTTGACAGTCTTTTATTAGAATACGGCTATGACTTCATCGAATGAGCAAACTATCCCGTAAAAACGGGATAATTTTCCTTAAAACAGCCTGGGCTAATCTTGATAAATCAGCGCCTTAGAAAAAATTGTCAGGCATTTGAGCGAATAGAAGACGGTGAACAGCTTGTCGGCAGCCTAAAAACCAATGCTATTGTGAAACTCGGCTATATTGCTGCCTATCAACGTAATACTGAATTTAATCACCGGAAAACTGCATGCAAATCGCGGGCAAAACCTCATTCAAGACAGTCATTGCTGGCTGGAGAGCGTTGCTGTCAGTGATTTGGTTGAGCTAAAGCATCTCTATCACGGGCCTTATTGGTTGGCTTTTTCTGATTATGCAGCTTGATATTTGTTGGGATGAAATATACTCAGAGCGGCCAAATAAGCAAAAGCACGGTCATGGTGGTGATGCACACCAGAATATTCATAGGTATGCCTACCTTGATGAAATCCTTGAATCGGTAGCCACCGGGACCATAGACCATCAGGTTGGTCTGATAGCCTAACGGCGTTGCAAAGCTGGCCGAGGCAGCCATCATGATGGCAAAAATAAACGGCTCATTACTCAAGCCAGCTTTGGCCGTCATTTCAAGCACAATAGGTACCATTAGCACCGCGGCGGCATTATTGGTGATCATTTCCGTTAACAGGGACACTACCAGATAAGTCAGTAACAGCATTAGCCAGGGCTTGTTTTGGCTGAATGAAATAATATTTTCAGCGATAGTGCTGGCGACGCCTGTTTTCTGAAGTGCCATGCCAAGCGCAAAAGAGCCGGCGATGGTAATAATAACGGTCAAATCCAGACTTTTTTCGGCTTGGCTGATCGACAAACAGCCGGTCAGCAGCATCAGACTGGCACCAATCAGTGCGGCGTTAAGCATGCTGATAATGCCAAAGCCTGCCGCCGCAACCAGCGTGATCAAGATCGCCCAGGACAGATAAGCTTTGTTGTGACGTGGCTGTTCGGTATCAAGGTCGTTAATCAACAGAAAGTCTTTGTTATAGCGTTGACGACTGACAAAGGCTGGCCGAGCCTCCAGCAACAAAGTGTCACCGGCAGACAATATGATATTGCTCAGATTACCTTCGACCCGTTCGCCATTTCGAGCGACTGCCAGAACAACGGCACCATAACGCTCCAAAAACCTGGCTTCACGAATCGCTTCGCCAATTGAGGCGCAATGCGGAGAAACCACGGCTTCAACCAGGCAGCGTTCCGGGCGTTCATCATCAAGGGCGCTGTTATTGGCATTGGTGGAAGGTTCTATGCCTCGAATACGCAGTAGATCGGTAATGCCTTGGGTGTCACCCGCAAACACCAGTCGATCGCCGCCTTGGAGTCGTTCTTCTGAAGCAACAGCGGTCAACACTGTTCCATTGCGATCAATTTCAACCAGATAGACACTTTTCAGATCACGTAGCCCGGCTTCTCGGACACTTTTGCCAACCAGCGACCCATTTTGCTCGACAGAAACTTCCAGTGTGAATTCACGTACATTCTTGAATGCATGTCGCTTGTTTAAATCAGGCAACCATTTGGGAAAAAACAGCCACATGAACAACAACCCTGTGATTGCCACAGGCAAACCAATGATAGTTATGGAGAATATGGAAAAACCTGCTTCACCGGTCAGCGATTGGTACTGACCGTTCACCACCAGATTGGTGCTGGTACCAATCAGCGTCAACGTGCCACCGAGAATGGCTGTGTAGCTGAGCGGTATCATGATCTTAGAAGGATTGATGCCGAGTTTTTGTGACCAGACATTGATGGCTGGAATCATGGTGGCGACCACGGGGGTGTTGTTGAGAAAAGCGCTTAGTAACACCACTGGGCTGAAAATGCGCGCATAGGCACCGCGAGTGGTTTTGGGATTACCCAACAACTTCCGCACCAAAATATCGATACCACCGGATGAGTGTATGCCAGCTGCAACAACAAACATGGCGGCAACAGTGATGAGTCCGCTATTGCTGAATCCTGATAACGCTTCGCCTGCAGTGAGAATGCCTGATGCGCTCAACAAGGTGAGTGCTATCAGCATGGCGACATGTGGACGGACACTTGTCAGTATCAGGCTGAGCAGCACACCCAGGGTGATCGCGAGTGCAAACCATGCTTGCCAGTCCATAACAAATCCCACATCAGTCTTCAAAACGGCACATTATGGGCCAGTCGTTAATATTTTATAAAATAATATTAGGTTAATTGTATATTAACTTATTGAATATGGGTGACGGTATGTCGAGTCATCAAGGCCAGCGTTGGGGTACTTTTTGAATCTTGTCAGTGTCGTAACCTTGCTGATCAAGCAAGTCGAGCAAGCGCTGATAGTCGGTCTCAGGGATTTTCGGTGTTCTTGCCATGATCCAGACATAGTCGCGCTTGTTTCGACCGATGATGGTCTGGCTGTATGCATCGTCCAGATAGACAATTCGAAAATCGGCCTTGATTGGCCAGATAAATTGCATACCCCAAACGCTATTGGAGTCGGTATCGCGCACGAAACCTTTGGGATGATAGACCTTTTCTGGGCCGTCAAAGCTGCCTCGGCGGAAACTGAAGGTTGTCGCAATCGTGCCATCCGGGTTCAAATCGTAACGTTCAACAGCATTATGAGCGTCTCTTTCGATGAAGGTCGGGATGTTTGCGATGACATACCAGTCCCCCATAAACCGCTCCAGGTCCACATAGTCAACGGTCTGGATTGGAGGGTGTGAAGTGCTGGCACAGCCAGCCAGGCTGGCGAGCAGACCTAACCACGTGAAACGGCGCAATAAAGCCTTCATAACATGCTCCTGTGTGTTTTTGAGCATTGTTACGACTGGGCTGTGAACTGTGTGTGAAAGCCCTGCGGCGTCAACCTTTTTGTTTAAGAAGCTGTTTTAGCTCTGCTATCTGGTTGGCCAAATCCTGCAAAGTCGGTTCATTTTGCATGGCTTCTGCTCGCTGTTCAGCGCGTTCTTGTTCCATCACATTCACCACGATGCCGATCAGCATATTAAGAAAAGCAAAAGCATTCAGAAAAATAAAGCTCAGGTAGTAAATCCAGCTGAAAGGGTAGACCTCCATGGTCTCATACATCACGCCAGTCCAGCTTTCAAAGGTCATCACGCGGAACAATGTCAGCATTGCAACGGCGATGTCGCCCCACAAATGTTCGTTGATACTGGCGAAAAATGTGGTACCAACAGCAGCGTAGATGTAAACGATGATAAACATCAGCAGTGCGACATAACCCAGTTGGGGCAGGGCACGTATCAGTGAATTGAGCAGTAGCCGCAGCTCGGGAATTACCGAGACCATTCGTAGTACACGGAATATTCTGATCAACCTTGCCACATAGGCCATTTCACTATCCTGAACAGGAATCAAGCTGACGGCGACTATCAGGGTGTCGAAAATATTCCAGCCACTTTTGAAAAAATCGCGCTTGCGTTGTTCGGCAAAAAAGCGCACCGAGATTTCGGTCAGAAAAAACAGCGTGATGCCGTAATCGAGGATATCAACCAGAGTCAAAATCTGTTGCGGGATATCGTATGTCTTGGCACCGGTAACCAGCGCCGAAAAAATAATGACGCCAACCACGACAAGTTCGAACATGCGATCCTGGCGCAACCGCTCAAATCGCGATTGCCATGAGTTGGGACGCGCTGACAGTGTGCTCATTGCCTGCTTCCGTTAAGTTAAAAATGACAGGCGATCATAATGATTCCGATCAATCAGGCAAGTCCTGATTAGATCGATGAGCAGTCAGTAAAACAGTATGCAGCTTCTTCCGCGAGAAAGCGTTGGCTAAAAGCTGATTTTGTGCTTAATCTTCCAGATTTTTGATTAAGCGAATGATAAGTTCCTTATTGCTGGTATTGAGCTTACGAAACACCAGCAGGAATTGTTTTTCGCTATCTGTGATTTTCATCGTTTCTCCATCGAAACCGTTGCCATTGGCGTGAGCATGCATTGCGTCGGTGCTGATTGAGCGATGCTGTTTTTCAGCGACCAAGCGCATCACGATCTCTTGGTTGAGACTCACATGGTGATTGTCGCTGTGCATTTTCAGGATGGATTTAAGGTCATCCGGAATTCTGAGGCCAAAAGCTTCAGTGTTATCACTTGGTGGGTTCTTTTGGATGAAGGTTTTCACCTGTTCGTCACAAAACTCTCGATCGAGGCTGTTTCGCAACTGGAAAAGCACCTCACTCGTGGTGCTTCTGCTGTTGTGATCAGCCTCACTCTTGAGCCAGTCGAACAATGTGCCTGGCAAGCGGAGACCAAAGGGGCCTTTGCGTTCGCTCATCAAATAAGAGTGTAAACAGTTGTTATTGACATGGTTAGTTACCACAGGTAGCTTCGTTACCACTGGTATTTACTCTGGTCACTATCAGAGTTAAATTCAGTTTGGGAAGTTTGCAAGAACAGACGTGAATCTGCTGTGAAGATCCGCGGATGAATCTCATCAACTGATCGTTAATGGAGCTTGTTACATTGAGAAACGTACTTATGGAAGCAGCCTTCAATTGCACCGATGAAGGCATCATCATCACGGATGAAGACCAATGTATCCTGGAGGTCAACGAAGCGGTTCGTTTGATGACTGGATTCACCCGTGAAGAGTTGCTAGGTAAAAAAATCCCTTTCCTGAGTATCGGTGAGAGTGACGAACTCTTTAGTGAGATCATAGATGAATTAAGCCAAAAGGGAATCTGGCAAGGTTGTGTGAATTCCCAGCACAAAAATGGTGATGCCAGTCACGCTAACTGTAGTGTCAGGCAGATGGAGTTCCAGTCCCGATTGTTTTTTATCAGCCACATCAACATTCCAGATACCAGGTTGTTGGGACAAGCCACTGATCGATATTGCCAATACCGCAATGAAGCCGCATTCAATCGAACTGCTTTACAGCAGACCTTTGATCAACTGAAACAGACAAACAAACATCAGCTGGCGATTTGTTTTTTCGATCTGGATGATTTCATTAGCGTTAATCAGCAGTACGGAACAGACGCTGGTGAACATGTACTGGCTGAAATACCCAATAGAATCCATCAATTTGCCAAGGTTAGAATGATTCACCGTTATGCCGGTGATGAATTTGTCGTGTTGCTCGGCGACATTCATGATCACGTAGAGTGTGAACGAGCACTTGAGCGGATTCAGTCATTGCTATCTGCACCAATCACAACAGTATCTGGCCAATCTATAGTGATAAGTGCCTCAATTGGCTACACCTTATATCCCGAAGACAAAGATAATCTTGATACTCTGATAAGACACGCTGATCAGGCAATGCTCAATGCCAAAATGGATGGTAAAGGCAAATATTGTCGTTACGATACAAGCGAAGCCTTAGAGATTGCTGAAAAAAACCAGCAACGTCGCGAGATTGCCACAGCGATTGATGAAGATCAGCTAGAACTGTTCTTTCAGCCAAAAATAAGACTTAGCACTGGCAAAATTTTTGGTTTTGAGGCATTGATTCGTTGGCGTCATCCCGAACGTGGGCTGCTGACACCCGACAAGTTCATCAACGTCATTTACGATACGGATCTGGAAGTCAAGCTGGGCAACTGGGTAATACAGCGCGCACTTGAGACTTTGTCACAGTGGCAAAATCGCGGTTGGCAATATCAACTGAGTATCAACCTCTCGGCAGGACATTTGTGTTTTCGTTCTTTTTTTGTTGATTTGGAAGAGTTTGCTCACAAATATGCCGATCTGGTTTTATCTCGATTACAGATAGAAATTCTCGAGAGTAACCGTCTCAGTGATCTGACGCTGATAGGCAAGGTCATCAGCAAGCTGGCATCGCATTACGGGATCAGTACTGCATTGGATGATTTCGGCACCGGTTATTCATCACTGACCCATATCAGAAACCTGCCTGTCTCACTGGTGAAAATTGATCAGCTCTTTGTCCGGCAGATGCTGATCAATCCTGAAGATTGCAAGATCGTAGAGGGCGTGATTGCACTGGCACAATCATTTAACGTAACCGTACTGGCAGAAGGGGTAGAGTCAATCAAACATGGCGAGATCCTTCTGGCCATGGGCTGCGACCTGGCTCAAGGTTATGCCATTGCCAAACCCATGCCGATGGATTTAATCAACCTGTTTTTGAATGCCTTTCGCGGCATTGCTGAGTGGACCAGCATGCGCGGAATTCGAGCGCAGGGCAGAAACTCCCAACTCAGTCTTTTTTATCACTACACCTGCTTTTGGCTTGAACAACTTGATGTCGTCATCAATCACGATGAAATCCAAGGACAAACTCCACCGATTCTCAATCCACATCTTTGTCATTGTGGTATCTGGCTTGATCGGGCCAGACAACAGGAGCTTTTTGATAACAGTACACTGGCCGCCCTGGCTGGTTGGCATGAAGAGTTGCATCGTCATGCTCAGTCGCTGTTGGATCTGCAACAACACGGCAAAGTCACAGAGAGCCGTCAGCTCTACCTGTCCTTGCAAGCGAACTTCAACGATATCCTCGAACAAATCCAATCCATCATTCGCTGAACGAACAGTTGTCCCTGCTGAGAATTGCGTTTGCAGATTTAATGATATGATATATCCTATAGTTGTTTTAAACGGCCTGCGTCTGTGTGTTCAGGCGTTAACATCACGCAGGCATAGCATTGTATCAAGAGAAGTGGATGAGTATTTCAGTGCGAAGATGCACTGAGTAAGCATCATCATTTTTCCACCGAAAGAAGGTGTCACAGATGTTGGATGAACAAAGCCTGTTGCAAGCACCAGAAGAGGACTACATGAATGCCGAACAACTGGCGTTTTTTGATGATCTGCTGCTGCGAACCAAACAGGAAACCCAGGAAGAAATAGAACGGCTTCGACAGGACATGGATATGAGCGGCCAGGTCAGCGATGTCTCAGACAGAGCCACGCTTGAGGAAGAAGCGCAAATCGCCATAAGAATTGCAGACAGAAAGCGACAATTGATCCCCAAAATTGATGCTGCGCGCAGGCGCATTCAAACCGGCGATTATGGCTATTGTCTTGAAACTGGTGAACCTATTGGTATTGCCCGGTTGTTGATTCGTCCGACGGCGGAATATTGCACAGACGTCAAACAACTCAATGAAAAAAGAGAACTCAACTATGACCACAAGCAACGATAAACGCCTGCCGGTGACCGTACTGTCGGGATTTCTCGGCGCCGGAAAAACCACAGTGCTGAATCACATCCTGCATAATCGGCAGGGTCGGCGAGTGGCTGTGATTGTCAACGATATGAGTGAAATCAACATCGATGCCAAACAAGTCCAAAACGATGTACAGCTCAATCGTGCCGAGGAAAAACTGGTTGAGATGAGCAATGGTTGCATTTGCTGCACATTGCGTGAAGATTTGCTGGTTGAAGTGCGTGCATTGGCGGAAGCCGGCAAGTTTGATTATCTGGTGATTGAGTCCACCGGTATTTCTGAACCATTACCAGTAGCCGAAACCTTTACCTTTGCCGATGAGGATGGCATCAGTCTGTCAGATGTAGCACGTCTTGATACCATGGTGACTGTGGTTGATGCAGTCAATTTTCTGCGTGATTACAATGAAGCAAAATACCTGCAAGAAACCGGAGAAAGTCTTGGCGAGGAGGATCAACGCAGCGTGGCAGACTTGCTGGTTGATCAGATTGAGTTTTGTGATGTGATTTTGCTCAGCAAAACAGATTTATGCAGCCAGACGCAACAGGCAGAAGTCTCAGCCATTCTGAAAAGCCTCAATCCAGAAGCTGAAATCGTTGCTATTGATCATGGCAAGGTGCCTCTGGATAAAGTTTTGGGAACCGGATCTTTCAGTTTCGAACGTGCTGAGCAGGCTGCGGGTTGGTTAAAGGAAATGCGAGGCGAGCATGTGCCTGAGACCGAAGAATATGGCATCAGCAGCTTTGCCTACATTGCCAGGAGGCCATTTCACCCACAAAAATTTCATGATTTCCTGCATCAGAAATGGCCCTCTGGCAAGCTGATTCGCTCTAAAGGCTATTTTTGGCTGGCCAGTCGACCACAGTTTGCCTGTCAATGGAATCAGGCGGGAGGTATTGCACGTTATGGTTTCGCCGGAATGTTCTGGAAAGCTGTGCCTGAAGATCGCTGGCCGGAAGATGAGGCTTCACGCGCGGTCATTATGGAAAACTGGCAAGAACCATTTGGCGATATGCGTCAGGAGCTGGTGTTTATCGGCCAGAATCTCGATCGGCAGTTGATTACCGAGCAACTGGATCAATGCTTGCTCAGTGATGCCGAGTTACTGGCCGGCAAGACGCTGTGGGAAACGATGCCGGATCCATTTCCTGCTTGGGATGAGGTCGCCTGATGCTTGCAGAAAACCCGCTTTATTCACCTACGAGCGTCTTTGGCGATGAGCCAATGGTGATGACTCGGATTTATGATGCCGAGGTAAATCTGGCCGTCTGGAATCGCAGACCTGAACGACAAGTCATTGATTATGCTGAGCTGCTTTGTCAGCAATCTGTGGCACTTCAAATTCGAAGTATTGTTGAGCCTGCCAGTGCTATGGAATTCCTCATTGAAGAGCTACCTGACAAACCCGGACGGCTTAATTTTGTCAAAGATGTAGCTGGATTGGCCGAGATGTTTGCGGATCTGTTCGAGCTGGAACGCGTCGGGATCAGACTGAGCATTATCGACAATACCATGTGTCCAAGATTTCATACCGATCACTTGCCATGCCGGTTGGTGACGAGTTATGCAGGCGCTGCCACACAATGGCTGCCAGAAGTGACTGTTGACAGAAGCAAGCTTGGCGCTGGTGCAGCTGGCTTGCCCGATCATCAATCTGGAATCTATCGTGATTCGGATATGATCCAGCAACTAAACACAAGCGACGTTGCTTTGCTTAAAGGCGAAGGCTGGCAAGGTAATAGTGGATACGGTATCGTGCATCGATCACCCGCCATCAATGTCGATGAAAAACGTTTGTTATTAACACTGGATTTTGCTGAGTAACTTTGAAGAGGATATAGATCAATGCGGATATCGTTGTTCGTAACTGTAACTCTATTGCCATTGATGCTGGCTTCTCAGGTCTATGGGCACGGAGATCATCACCACAATCACGATCACAGCCATGCCCATGAACATAGTGACCATCACAGCCATACACACGATCATCACCATGCTGATGACCACCGACATCATGGCGCTCATGTTCATGGCTTGGCTCATCTTGATGTCATCATCGCAGAAAGTCAGCTGATGTTAAGCCTGCAATCACCGGCGATGGATATCGTCGGCTTTGAACATCAGCCAGGCGACGCGGCGCAGCAAGCTCAGTTAGAACAAGCACTGAGCAAGCTACAGCAGCCTGACAATGTTTTTAAGGTCAACAATGGTGCCTGTTCACTGCAACAACTGACCGTTAACAATCCGTTTGATACCGCGGGAAATCATGCAGATCATGTCGATATTCAAGCCGAGTATCTTTTCGACTGCGCGGCTGCCTCATCGATCAGCGTCATCGATGTCACTCTGTTCAAGCATTTTCCAGATGTCAGCAGCATCAATGTTCAGCTTGTCACTGATCATGATCAGCAACAACTCAACTTGACGCCGAACCATTCTCGGATCAGGATCGCGGAATGACTTCCGCAAAACTTGAAAAAATACTCCACCAGGCTGAGAAGCAGTGCGCTGATAATGGCGCACGACTGACCCTTAAGCGCAGACACATTCTGAAGATACTGGCATCCTCCGATTCACCCTTATCGGCCTACGAAATTGCTGATCATTACCGTGAGCAGCACTCTGAAAATATCCCGGTCATGTCGGTGTATCGAATGCTGGATTTCCTGGCACAGAACAATCTGGTGCACAAACTCAGCTCGACTAA
Source organism: Methylophaga sp. (assembly GCA_020831825.1). Lineage (GTDB taxonomy): Bacteria > Pseudomonadota > Gammaproteobacteria > Nitrosococcales > Methylophagaceae > Methylophaga. The sequence goes on from JAFIFW010000018.1 coordinate 124,716, forward strand.
TAAGTTTATTGCCTGCGCGCATATTGCCTGTAGTCACTCACATGAAATTCCCCAATTTCTTATTTGCGATAAATGCCACCACGTGCGTGAAGTCGGTATCAACCGAGAAGTCATCTCGGCCTTGCAGGAAAGTGTTGGCACCGTGGACTTTCAACTCAACAGTCCACAACTCGAGTTACACGGTCTCTGCGAAAACTGTCGATAACCTGTTTTGAACAACCTATCGATCCGCTTATCGAAAGAACGATATATCATATCTATTTGTTGCGGGTGATAGCCAGAGTACGTTTCGAGCCTTTCATTAATACAGGAAGCATCATGTTGGAAGTTAAAAATCTCAGCAAACAGTTTGCTGAGCATACGGCTGTGGAAGATATCAGCTTTAAGGTGAATGCCGGAGAGGTTTTTTGTTTGTTGGGTGCCAATGGTGCTGGAAAAACCACCACCTTGAATATGCTATTGGGTTTTGAAATGCCTAGTAGAGGCAAGGCACTGCTGGATGGTGTCGATCTGGTCGCAGATCGCGAGCTCAGAAGAGACAAAATCATGTATGTACCTGAAAACGTCAATCTCTATGACGAGTTCAGTGCTGTTGAGAACATTGCATACTTGGCAGAACTTTCCAACACAGCTACCGCAAACGCCGATATCCATGCTGCGCTGAAAACGGCTGGGCTTGCTGAAGACTTCCATCATCGTTTGGTCGGTGGTTTTTCTAAAGGCATGCGTCAGAAAGTAGCCATTGCCTTTGCCATATTGAAACAAGCTCGATTGGTCTTGATGGATGAGCCGACATCGGGTTTGGACCCGGTCGCCACACGCGACTTTATTGCCGTTGTGAACACCTTAAAAGCACAACAGGCCTCTGTGTTGATTGTGACACATGACTTGCAGTGCGCACATTTGCTGGCCGATCAGATCGCCATCATGAGCCGGGGAAAAATTATTGATTTGATTGAAAACAAGGAGGTATCACTGGAGCGAATTACCCAGCGATATTTTGACAATTTTGCCGCTTGAGCGAGGAATAATTACAGATGAAATTAAGGACACTTTCAGCAATCATGATCACGGCCAGCAGTGCCATTCCAGCTGTCGTTAATGCTGATGATGACGCAGTTTTACGCAGCCCTGACACGATATTGGTGATTGGCAGCCGCCCGGATTATGCAACGACACATCTGGCCGGTTCTCATGATGTGATTTCACGTGAAGAACTGGCGCAACTACATATCGATAACACCATGGAGCTGTTTACCAAGGTGCCTGGGGTATATTTTGCCAGATACAATCAAGGCATCATCAATACCGATATCGGCATTCGCGGTTTTGCTGCCGAAGGCAGTACGCCCCATGCCAGACTATTGATTGATGGCATACCAGCCAATATGCACAACGGCTACAGTGAGATGGATCAACTGTTTCCACAAAATATCGATTCAGTGCAGGTATTCAAGGGCAATAGTGATCCGCGCTATGGTGCGTTTAATGTCGCCGGTAATTACAACATTACCACCCGATCTGACGTCGGTCGCATGGTCGAGGCGACCATGGGCAGCTTTAATGCCCGTGAGCTGCAAGCCTATTGGGGAGAACAAACGGGTGCTTTACAACACAGTTATTTTGCCGGTTATCGTAAAAGCGGCGGTTACCGGGATAATTTTGATGTTGAAAAATACTCAGTATCCGGTCGCTGGTTTTATGACCTTAGTGATACAACCACACTGGGCTTTATTGCCCGAGTTGCAGGCTATGATGCCGATGCGCCCGGTTATCTGACCCGTGATGAAGCCAGACGTCACCCACGTCGCTCTGCAGCTTATGCTCGGCAGGATGGTGGCGATAAATCACAACAGTCTTACAGTCTGCATTTTGATACCGCACTTTCGGATCAACTCGACTGGTCGGTCAAGGCTTATTACAACACCTACGAGCGAGAACGCTGGGTACGTTTCAGTGAGGCCGGTTCTCTGCAAAATCGTTATGACGATCAATTGCATAAAGGCTTTATTTCTACCATGGTCTGGGATATCAATGACCAATGGGCAATGACCTGGGGTCTTGATATGGATTACCAGAACGTGGTTGAACAGCGCTTTGGCACTATTGATAATCGCCGGGTGCGTGACTCGAGTAATGTGTCACGTAATTTCCGTTACAACTTCAATACCAAAGGCAGTTATCTGCAACTCAGCCACTCGCCTAATCAATATATCGACTGGAATGCAGCGGTGCGTGTTGACCGGCTGAATGGTTCGTTCAATCAGCGCGATGCCGCCGGTGTCAAGACATCGCGCAGTATTTATGACTTTGGCAGCATTGTTCAACCGAAACTGAACCTGTTTGTTCACCCGACCGATACGGTCACTTTATTTGCCAACTATGGTCGCAGTTTTCAGCATCCGTTTGGTGCTGATGCCTATACCACAGGTGATCGCAATGCCCGCGATGTTTCCATCAATGATGGTTGGGAGCTGGGCGTGATGTGGGCAATGACAGCCGATGTTGATCTGCGGGTTTCCTATTGGCAGCAGGCGGCCAAGGATGAATTTGTGGTGGTGGATGGCACACCGCGTAATGTCGGTAAAACCCTGCGCAAGGGCACAGATGTCGGTGTGAACTGGCAAATCAATCCGGCGCTGTTGTTATGGGGCAATATGTCGTTTATCGACTCGGAAATTCGTACCAGTGCCGACGGTAACAAAGGTAATTCATTACGAAGTATTCCGGATTATGTGGGATCTCTGGGCGTTAACTATCTGGTGACATCGAAGTTGACCAGTCGTTTGCATGTTCATACTCAGGGCGGTTCCTACGTCAACGAGCAAAACCGAGGTGGCAAGTTCGGTCAATACACCTTGGTCGATTTGAGTCTTGATTATGATACCGGCTGGGGCAATATTAATTTTCAGGTAAATAATCTGTTCAATCGTTACTACGAATACGCCTATGACTTCGGTGATAGTGGTAGTCCGCTTGATACCATTCACTCACCCGGTGACGGTATTAATGCCAGCATTTCCGTCTTGTACCGTTTCTGATGACAGACATCAAAATGATTGGCATCGTATTTTGTCATGAGCTGCAAAAACAGGCCAGAAGCCGAACGCTTAGGCTGCTTGGACCTTTGTTGCTGTTGTTGACGTTGCTGGTTGCTGCTGCCCATTGGCAGCAGCAGCGCGACTTTACTGAAATGCAGGCATACTGGCAGGCAGAAAACGACGCCGCCTGGCAAGCACAGCCGGATCGGCATCCACATCGCGTCGCGCATTACGGCACGATGGCTTTTCGTACTCTGTCGGCACTGAATTTTCTCGATGCTGGCGTGAATCCCTTTGTCGGTAATGCCTTGTTTCTGGAGGCGCATCGTCAGAACAGCAGTCACTTCAGACAATACATGCACAGTACCGCCTATATGGGCCTGGGCTATCTGTCGGCTGCCACCATCATTCTGGTGTTATGGCCGCTGGTGTTGGTGACAATTGCCTTTGCCAGTATCAGTCAGGAGCGCGAACGCGGAACACTGAGTCTATTGCTCAGCATGGGGGTGAGTCTCAGACAGTTATGGCTGGGTAAGGCTGCGGCTTATTTACTGATATCAGTGCTTTTTTTGCTGATGATATTTGCCATTGCCGTGTTATTCATGGCCAGTGATTCGTCTGCCGCGGTTGACATGACTCGACTGTTTGTACTGTTTGTACTGTATCTGGGCTACAGCCTGATATGGATCATGCTGATTCTGACACTGTCGCAATATGCAGCCACTAGCTATCAAGCCTTGTTGCAAGCGGTACTGCTCTGGGCTGTCCTGGTGGTCATGCTACCAAAATTGATCTTTTCACTGGGAGCGCACTGGTATCCGATGCCAGATAGAGCCAGTTTTGAAGCCCAACTCGAGCAGTTGATTGCAGAGGTTGGCGACTCACATAATCCGGATGATCCTCATTTCAGTGCATTTCGACAGTCTGTACTCGATGAGTACGGGGTAAGTTCAGTGGAAGATTTGCCAGTTAACTGGCGAGGCCTGGTGATGACTGAGGGTGAACGCATCACCAGTGAAGTCTTCAACGAGCAATATCAACAATTGTTGCAACAGGCAGAGCGACAAAACCGCTTGTTCAGAGGGTTTGCGCTGTTGTCACCTTATATGTTGACTGCCGAGCTGTCATCGCGACTGGCGGCCAGTGATGCGGCAAGTTTTTATTTCTTCGAGGTGCAGGCCGAAAGTTATCGCTACGAGCTGATTCAACAGCTCAATCAGTTGCACACCCATGAAGTAGATTTGGCTCATGATCGGCAAACACGCTTGAGTCAGGACTTCTGGCAAAACTTTGAGATGTTTGAGTTACCAGAACAGAGCCTTGGTCAATCGTTGCAGCAGGGCACTGCTCTGATAGTGACATGGTTAGTCTGGTTGTTACTGCTATCAGGCCTGGGTGGTCGATATAACCGAAGCAGGGGAGCACGAGCCTGATGCAATCATGGAAGATGGAGTTCAGACTGTTGTGGCGATCGCGGATGTCGCAAATGTTTCTGTTGGCTTACCTGATATTGGCATTGCTGGCACTGTATTGGGGCCAGCAACGGGTCGATCGGGAACAGACTTTTCATGCACAGGTAGTCGAGCAAACACAACAGGTGTTGGCAGGTTATCAGGCGGATGGTGCCGAAGCGCTGGATCCCGGCTATCTTGGCTATTACCTGTTTATGCCAGTCTGGCAAACGCCTGAAGTCTGGGCGGGAGTGATTCACGGTGAACGACATGAACATCCGGTGCAATTACGTATTCGCTTATTGGGTTTACAGGGACAGTTACATGCGTCGGAGATTCACAATATCAGTGCTTTGCCTTATGGACATCTGGATCTGGCGTTTGTCTGGTTGTTTGTGATGCCCTTGCTGATAGGCGCTTTGTCAGTCAACTTGCTGGCCGAGGAAAAAATGCGAGGCCGTTGGCCAATCATTGCTGCACAGTCCAGGAATGCTGTGGTGATTCTATGGCGACGTCTGCTGTTACGTTTTGGCATGTTGGCCATCTTAAACAGTGTGGTGTTACTGGCCGTGTTGCTGATCACGCCGGTCAGTTTTGGCATTAGCTGGTTGCTGGTTGGATTTTTGGTGTTAATGTACCAGTTGTTCTGGATGGTACTGGCTGGCTGGATTATCAGCCTGAAACGACAAATGGCATTTAACACCTTGTTATATCTATGTATTTGGCTGATTTTGAGTTTTGTCATACCGGGCATTGGCTATCTGCTGCAAGCTCAGCAGCAACAGGCAGCAGAGCATATCGGCATGATGACCGAGCAGCGCCAGTACATGCATGACCGCTGGGATAGTGATCGACAGGCTGATTTGGATAATTATTTGCAGCGTTTTCCAGAGTGGGCTGATACGGCCCCGCTAGGTGAAGAGTTCGACTGGAAGTGGTATTTCGCCATGCAGCATATGAGCGATCTGATGGTTGAAGACCGCGTTGAGGATTATCGTCAGCAAAGACTAAAGGCACTGCAGTTACAACAAGCCTTTTTGTGGAGCTCGCCAGTACTTAATTTGCAGACTTTGCTTAACAGGCTTGCCGGCAACGACACGCTGGCACATCAGGCGTTTTTGGATCAGGTTATTGCCTTCCATGATGAACTGCGCGATTTTTACTATCCGTTTTTGTTTCATGATGCGTCTTTCAGCGAAGCTGATTTTGCCCGGATACCGGCATTTGTCTATCAAGCACCCAAACAGTCATTTCTGCTAATGGGCCTGATGCAGTTTGCTATGGGATTTGTGTTATTGCTTGGCCTGCTACTGTCACGCCGAAAACACTGGCTAGAGAGTGATTTGTAATGCAGCGTGTACGGACCAATATTATCACTGGGTTTCTCGGCACTGGAAAAACAACGGCCATTCTCAAGTTGCTACAACAAAAGCCGTCGAATCAGCGCTGGGCGGTGCTGGTCAATGAATTTGGTGAAGTCGGTATAGATGGTGAAATTATCCAGCAGCAGGCAAATGGCCTGTCTCAGGTCAAGGTCAAAGAGGTCCCAGGTGGCTGCATGTGTTGCGCTGCCGGCTTACCGATGACGGTCGCCATCAATGAGCTGATAGGTCGAACAAACCGACCGGATCGATTATTGATTGAACCCAGTGGCTTGGGTCATCCCGAAGAAGTCATCGCTTTGTTATCACGGGAGCCCTACCAGCAATTACTCGATTTGCAGAGCACGATCACCATGATTGATGCCCGTCACTTTGAAGATCCACGTTACTACAAACATGACATTTATCAGCAACAACTTGCTGTTGCTGATTTGTTGGTAGCAAATAAAACAGACCTGTACCCAGCAGAACAACTGGAGAGACTAAATCAATTATTGCTGGATCACTATTTGGTGGATGTTCCGGTGGTGACCACTAGCCAGGCCGAATTAAAGCCGGAATGGCTGGCACAACCGGCCAGATTCAATCAGGCTCGCTGGCAGCGAGAAGTCGAATATCTGTTTGTTGACAGCCATATCGAACAGCTTCCAGCCGGTGGGTATCTTCGCAAACAACGGCAACAAGCAGGTTTTCATACCGCTGGCTGGCGATTTGAACGCACACTGAATTTTGATCTTCAACAGTTCATCCACTGGGTTCAGCATCTGGAGGTACTTCGACTCAAGGCGCTGATTAATACTGAACAGGGCGGACACCTGATTCAGCGAGTGGGTGAAGAACTTAGCGTTGAGGCAGTGGCTGATCCACAAGAAAGCCGAATAGAGATGATTTGCGCCACACCGATTTCAGCAGATCAGTTACAAAACCAGTTGTTGTCCATACAGAACAAAAAGGCCGAGCATGTCACTCATCAAACTCAGTAATGCACGCGTTTATGACCCAGTCCAGAATTTACATGGTCAGTTGTCCGATCTTTATATTCAGGGTGGCAAAATCATCAGTGCCGAAATGGCGGCAGGGCAGACCTGTAGCACGACATACAACTTGAAGGGCGCTGTGACGATGGCGGGAGCCATTGATGTGCATAGTCATATCGCCGGTGGTAATGTGAACACTGCCAGATTGTTGCTGCCAGATCAGCATCGTAATCATATGCAACGCAATCTCAATTTGCCGTTTGCCAATGCGCGCTGGTCTGCTGGCGAAACCGGTTATCGTTATGCCCAAATGGGTTATACCATGGTGGTTGAGCCCGCGATGTTGCCGGTCAATGCGCCCCAGGTACATCATGAGATGGCGGCAATTCCTGTTATCGATACCGCAGCACTGGCGATTCTTGGCAGTGATGATCTGTTGGTCAACATGTTACGCAGTGGTGCTTCTCAAGAACAAATCAATGATTATGTCGCCTGGACGGTGACACATACCAAGGCGCTTGGGCTCAAAGTCATCAACGCCGGTGGCTCCCAGGCCTTTAAAGCCAATGTATCGACATTCGGACTGGATGATGAGGTGCCTGAGTATGGCGTCAGCTCCAGACAGATCTTGCAGAAACTGCAAATGGCAGTCATCCAGACGGGCATTGAGCATCCGGTGCATGTGCATTGTAATAATCTGGGCACGCCGGGCAATGTGCAAACCGCGATAGATACCATGGAAGCGGCGGCAGGCATGCCAATGCATTTGGCACATGTGCAGTTTTATGGCTACGGCGATGAAGGGCAGCGCGGTTTTTCTTCAGCGGCTCCCAGATTAATGGAAGCCTTTAATCGACATCCCAATATCACCATGGACGTGGGTCAGGTTTTGTTTGGTCAGACAGTCACTTTGTCAGGCGACATCATGGCTCAATTTTCCCGTCGCTATGATGCCAGTCCCGGCAAGTGGGCGATGTGGCATGCTGAATGTGAAGGTAGTGGTGGTATCGTGCCTTACCATTACAAAAAAGCCAGTTTTATCAATGGTCTGCAATGGGCTATTGGTCTGGAAATATTTCTGCTATCCGGTGATCCCTGGCGATTATTTTTCACCACCGACCATCCCAATGGTGCGCCTTTCACCCGTTACCCTGAATTGATGCGTTTGCTGATGGATCGTGATTATCGTTTGGCTTGTCTGGCAGAACTTCATCCGGATATTGCAGAGATGACTCTGCTCAAAGACATTCAGCAAGAATATTCTATGTCTGATATCGCAGTGATGACCCGCGCCGCGCCAGCCAAACTGCTGGGCTTGACCGACCGGGGACACCTTGCGCCAGGTGCGATTGCGGATATCGCGGTTTATACGGAACAAGATGACAAAACGGCTATGTTCGCCCGTGCCGACATGTTGTTTCGAAATGGCGAGCTGGTGATCGACAAGGGGGAGCTGTTATCAGCCAAACCGGGACAGACAGTCACAGTCAGCCCTGGCTATGACAGGCATATTGAACGGACAATACAAGACTATTTTGATCGCTTCTACAGTCTCAAACTCAACAATTACGGCGTTGATGACCTACTGATTTCTGACCAGCCGGAACGGTTTGTGTTGGCCAGTTGAATCAATCATTACTCGGTATAGAGATAGACCTGATCAGCAAACAGTGAGTAGGCGGACACGGCGATTTCGTTTTCGACCAGTGAAGTTCTTAACCGGCCTTCAACCCAGTAGGGTTCATAGATGCTGTCGATAGTAATACCGCCCGGCACATGAACGTAAATGATTTGATTGGGTGGTGGTGGCGGATAATGAATGCATGCGCCAAAATAGGGCACCAGAAAGAACTCGGTGACTTGTTGCTTGTCATTCATTTCAACCGGAACGGCAAAGCCGGGAAGTCTGATTTGACGGTTATCGTAGGCTTCGACAACTTGCGTTGATACGAGCGCTTGCTGATAACGACTGTCACCAGACATTTCAAGCGCGCCGAGGATTTGGCTACTGATTTGATCTTCAAACGAGCCGTCTTCAATATCATCCAGCCAGGAGGGCGGATCAAGTAGTGCGGCAAGATCGTCTGCCGGAATGAGTTCGACCCATTCGATCTCTTCATACTCGGCATAGGCATTGTGCGTCAGGAATACGCTGCAAAACATCAGCAGTAGCAGCGTTGAAAAACGTTGAAGTTTAATCATCATAGGGTGCTTTTTTAGTGATCATGCATGTCTGAACCAACAAGCGGGAGTTATTGTGCAGCAGAATACAACCCACTGTACAGCGATTGATATTCACAATCTGTGCTTTAGTTATGACAAAAAATCATCAGCGAATATCCTTGAGATCGAACGTTGGCAAGTTAATGCCGGAGAACGGGTCTTTGTACACGGGCCGTCTGGCAGTGGCAAATCAACCCTGCTGAATTTATTGGCCGGTGTACTCAAGCCTCAGCGCGGAGAAATCAGCGTATGTGGACAGCCGCTGCACAACATGTCTGGTCGGCAACGCGATGTGTTTCGGGCGCGTCATGTGGGTCTGGTGTTTCAGCAATTTAATCTGATTCCTTACTTGACCGTGAGAGACAACATCCAACTGGTGCGTTATCACACACATACGTCGTCAAAGCTGGATGAGGCCATCATCGCACTCTTTGACGGATTACAACTTAACCCGATACTGATGGACAGACGCGCCGATGAACTCAGTGTCGGACAACAACAGCGTGTTGCCATTGCCAGAGCCCTGATTAATCAGCCTGAATTATTGATTGTCGATGAACCCACCTCTGCACTTGATATGGCTGCGCGAGACAGCTTCATGCAATTGCTGCTGGCGTTACCGGGGGCAGAAGACAGAACGCTGGTGTTTGTCAGTCATGATCCGGGCTTAGCCGACTATTTTTCACTCAAAGTCGAAATGCAACAACTCAGCAAGCATAAGGAGGCGGCAGATGCTGTTTAAACTGGCCTGGAAAAGCTTGTTGGAAAGAAAAGTCAGCATGATGCTGACGGTGTTAATGATTGCGGTGAGCGCTTTTGTATTGCTCAGTGTCGAGACCATTCGCTATCAGGCGAAAGAGAGCTTCAGTCAGACCGTTTCCGGCGTGGATCTGATCGTCGGTGCCAGAACTGGGCAGTTAAATTTACTGCTGTATTCGGTGTTTCACATTGGTCATCCTAATAACAACATCTCCTGGCAAAGTTATCAGGACATTGCCAGCCACCAGGCCGTGGAATGGACAATTCCACTGTCGCTGGGAGATTCACATCGCGGCTATCGCGTCATCGGCACTAGCGATGCTTTTTTTGAGCATTTCCGTTATGCCAACAGACAATCACTGAAGTTTGCCGATGGGCGGCCATTTGATGACACTTTTGATGTGGTGATCGGTGCCGCTGTTGCCAGACAATTAGGTTATGAATTAGGTCGAAAAATTGTGCTTGCCCATGGCATTGCTGCCGTCAGTTTCAGTCAGCATGATGATTACCCGTTTGAGATAGTGGGCATCTTGGCGCCTACGGGTACCCCGATTGATCAATCACTGTTTGTCAGTCTGGATGGTATAGAGGCTATTCATGTCAACTGGCAGCACGGTGCACCGATACCCGGATCAGGCAGAATTGATCCAGACAGTGTTGATCTGACACCTGATTCCATTACTGCATTTATGGTCGGCCTCACTTCGAGAATTCAGACATTCAATGTGCAGCGCATGGTCAATGATTATCGTCAGGAAGCACTGATGGCGATTCTTCCCGGCGCAACACTCAGTGAATTGTGGCGAATGCTCGGTTCAGTTGAAAATCTGTTACGATTGATTTCGATGCTGGTACTGACAGGCGCCTTGTTTGGCATGTGTAATATGCTGCTGGCATCAATGCGTGAGCGACGCTATGAAATGTCGGTACTTCGGGCACTGGGTTATGGTCCGTGGACAGTCTTCAGCCTATTGCAACTGGAAGCACTGATCATGTCCGTGGTTGCGATATTAGTCGCGGTTGCCGGACTGCATTTAGCTGTGCATATCATGCATGATCAGTTAATGGTCGATTACAGTCTGCATTTGTCAGGCCAACTGCTCAACAGCGAACTGTGGCAAATGATCGGTTTGATATTGGTGGCGACCTTTGTGGTTGCTCTACTGCCTGCCGTCAGTGCTTATCGACATGCTTTGCATACCAACCTGGGACGTTGACAGTCGCGTTGCTAGATCAGTCTTAATGCAGGCAAATGACTGCGAATGTGGTTTTTGATTTCCTCGACACTGACTCGAAACACCAGTGGATAGATGTGTTGCTGACTGTTGGGTTCAATGATCGGAGTGATTTCATAGCCTTCCAGATATAGCTCGACTCGAGCCTGACAGACTTTTTGGATGCCACCACTAAAGGCCTCATTGTCGGCGGCACTGGATTGATCTTCCCCCACCGTCCATTCGAGTTCCTGCCATTGTTGATAGCAGTGATCGGTCAGTTGTGTGACCAGCTGGCTGGTGCGTTCAGCATGATCAATCGGCGACTGCTGTACATCAGTTGTCTGATCACAGCCAGCCAGTAATAATGCCATGGCACACAATGCTGATAATCTCTGCATGTTTCATCTCAGCCTCGAACACAATAACTGAAAAATACCACCAAACCAAAATTCAATCCAATATCGGAGAGTAATCAACTTAGATTTTTAGTCTATCAAGTCATCGGCAAAACATTGACTGGAGGTAAAAATGACAGAGTTTTCAGTAACTGGCTGGGTGCTGCTTGTCATTTTGGCAGTTATCGGCGGTGGCATGACTGGCTTGTTTGCCGGTTACATGTATCAACTCGGTAAGAACCGCTTTGGTCATGCATTGGCGTTCTCGCTCAATATGGTGTTTTGGGTGGTCGCGCTCTGGGCTTTATTCGGCCTTGGTCGCGAAGATAACCTGTTCTTGTTTTATTGCCTGTTGCTGCTGTTTTATGCACTGGGCATGTTGTTTTCCAACTTCCCTCCGACTCGTAATCAGCAAGCCGACGCTATCTATGAGCCAGAGAACAGACCTTGAAACTCACAGCCTCTAGTCTGTTTTTCTGTTTCGAAACAGACATCGACTGAACCGCTCGGCAATCGATAATTTGAAATCGAGTAATTGCCGGGTGGCATGGTACTGATGAGAACGATCATTGAGCCAAAAGCCAAACGTCGCAATGTAGATACTGGTCAGTGCTGCCTCTTCCAGGGCCCTGCGTGGCAGAGGTGCATTGCGCTGGCTGGCCTCGCGTAACCATTGCACTGTGCGACTGATTCGCATAATCGCGGGAAACTGGATATGGATATGACCAAACTCAAGTTTGGCAGCGATCATCTGACGAGTGACTTGTTGTTGTTCGCCCAATGCCTCAAACCAGGCCATCAGGCAGTGAACGATTTTCTGGCGGGCCGACATTTCTGAGAAACCGGTTTGGTCACAAGCGTCAAGCAACGCTTGATCGGCACGGTCAAACCAAGCATCAATAATGGCATCTTTTTCGTTAAATTGTGACCGTATGTCATTGAGGCTGATACCAAGTTTATCTGCGACTTGATAAAGTCTGAGCGATTCCCAGTCTGACTGGGCGGCCAGCATGACAGCTGTATCAACAATGGCATCGGTGAGGGGTGTTTCAGACATCAGATTATTCCTCTGCACTCATGGCTCCAGAATAATCTGCGAATGCTAAAAACACAAAAGCCCCGGGGTTACCGGGGCTTTTGCAGGCAAATCACTCTAATTAGCGATTGCAGATATACATAGTGACTTCAAAGCCGAAACGCATATCTGAATATTCTGGTTTAGTCCACATGGTCGTATCCTCAATTCATTGATGTGTGTGGTCATCCGTTCAGATTCAACCACGACTTCATGTTAACTTGAACGTTGATATTAAAAATCAGCTTGATACTCGATTATGGTCAGGATTTTTCTGAACATAAAAAAAGCCCTGCTGGATAATCAGCAGGGCTTTTTTGGTAAGCGTCTATCGAGGACTATTACAGTCTGACGATGTTTTCGGCTTGTGGACCTTTTTGGCCTTGAGTCACAGTGAACTCAACGCGTTGGCCTTCGGCCAGACTTTTGAAACCTTCGCCTTGGATTTGGCTGAAGTGAGCAAAAACGTCAGGGCCGTTTTCTTGTTCGATGAAACCAAAGCCTTTAGCGTCGTTAAACCATTTTACGGTACCAGTAGAAGTAGCCATATTAAATTTCCTATTCGTAAATATAAAAACTGCCCAGTTGGGCCTTGCTGGAAAAGAGCATGATTTTACAAACAGGACGAGCTACGGCAGCGGTGACACTTAAGGTAAAACTTCGAAATGCGTAAATAATCATCAAGCGGTTTTCAAGCAATTGATACTGTATAGGGAAACTTAAACAAGGTCAAAACATTTTAACAGTCTGATTTTTATTATTTTGATGCCTTCAGGGTGCGACTTTTTAGCCAGTTTGAAAAGCTTGGCGTGCTGGGCGCTGCAGAAATGTTTTCTATCCAGCATGTCTTTATAAGTTACTGATCTATATGGTTTATGTGGTATTGGATTTGATGTGTCTCCCGCTAAATACCCTATTGAATGTATTGAAAATAGCTGCTAGCGTGGATAGGTAGCTGATACTGTAAGAGGAGACTTCGCAATGGCAATGATGAAAGCAGCGGTGTTTGTCGAGCCCGGACGAATTGAAATCGAAGATAAACCCATTCCGGATGTTGGCCCCAATGAGGCATTGATCAGAATCACGACGACGACTATCTGTGGTACGGATGTGCATATCCTGAAAGGGGAATACCCGGTGGCGCCTGGATTGACTATCGGTCATGAGCCAGTCGGTGTGATTGAAAAGCTGGGACGCAATGTTCAGGGCTATCAGGAAGGACAGCGTGTGATTGCTGGTGCCATCTGTCCAAGTTTTTCCTCTTATGCCTGTCAAGATGGCTGTTCGGCTCAAGATGGTGGTTCGCACAGTCATGGCTACAAACCCATGGGCGGCTGGCGTTTTGGCAATACCATTGACGGTGCACAAGCCGAGTATCTTTTAGTGCCAGATGCTCAGGCCAATTTGTCACCAGTGCCTGAAAATCTAAGCGATGAGCAGGTGTTAATGTGTCCTGACATCATGTCCACGGGGTTTGCAGGCGCAGAATCAGCCAATATCCGCATTGGTGACATAGTGGCGGTGTTTGCCCAAGGTCCCATTGGTCTCTGTGCAACGGCAGGTGCTCGCTTACGCGGAGCGAGTCTGATTATTGCAGTCGATGGGGTGGATGAGCGGCTGGCCATGGCCAAGCAAATGGGCGCCGATATCACACTGGATTTTCGTAAAGATGATGTTGTCGCCGAGATCATGAAACTGACCGGTGGTCGCGGGGTAGATGCCTCGATAGAGGCGCTTGGCTTGCAGCAGACATTTGAGTCGGCACTTCGAGTGTTGAAACCAGGCGGCACCCTGTCTAGCCTCGGGGTTTACTCCGGCAATCTGACTATCCCGCTCGATGCGTTTTGCGCGGGTCTTGGCGATCATAAAATCATCACTTCATTGTGTCCGGGCGGCAAGGAACGTATGCGCAGGTTGATGGATATTATCGCTTCGGGACGTCTCGACCTGGGAGCGATGGTGACCCATCGTTTCAAACTCGAGCAGATAAAAGAGGCATATGAGCTGTTTTCAAATCAGCGTGATGGTGTACTCAAGGTCGCCATTGAGACCTGAAATCCATCTCTCTGTCGCTATTGAGGAACTCACTATTTTGGATCTGTTCGGATAATAATTGTTGGTCAAGATATAAGGAGCATCATGAAATTAGCATTACTTGCATCCGCCGTTGTAGTGATGACAGCCCCTCAGCTGCATGCCGCAGAATCAGAGCGTTTTTGGTCTGCGATTGGTGAAGAAGGCGGTGTCAGTTTCTTTGCAGACCTGACCACTATTGATCGGCAGTCAGGCAATGTCACTATGTGGATGTTGTCAGACTTTGCTGAGGCTAGAGAAGATCGCAGCAGTGGCGAAGCGTTCGTTTCACAGATGGGTTTTTTTGAATTCGACTGTCAACAAGCCAAGTCGCGTATTCTTTATTATTCACGTCATACTGAACATCAGGCTGGTGGTGAAACAATCTTCGAACGTGATTTACCGGATAACGATTGGCGACCAATTCCTGAAGAGACGCAGCGGGATGCTGAACGCATGCTTGCCTGTGACTGAACTGGCTTGCTTGGTGATAAAAAAGGGCGCTCATCGAGCGCCCTTTTTATTGGCAAAAACAAACAGCGTTTAATCGTAGCTGTAATGTTTTTTCAGTTGTTTGGTGACGCGCCACATGCTTTTCAGTCCGGCTGGAAATTCTACATAGTCACCAGGAACGATGGTGACAGGCGCCGCACCATCTGGAGTGACAACAATTTCACCTTCGAGAATATAGGCTTTTTCGGTTTCATCGAAGTCCAGTCTGAATTCTGTTACCGGGCAATCCCAAGTCTCCCAACTGGCAACGCCAATTTGCTTGAGAAAATCTTCAGTCGGGTTCTTCACAATCTTGATTTCTGGCATAACTATCCTGTATTGACTTAATGATAAATCAGGGTCGAGCGGGGGGACCCTGACTGGAAGCAGGTAACCCAAGGCCTGTTGATCTTTCATCGCTGCCTCCGAGAGATCAACAGGCCCTGGTCATCGTTACATGCTGCGGCTGTCAGTCATTGACCGGGGAATAATAGCAAAAAAGCAGTCGCATCGGCATAATCTACGACCTATATTCAACACGCATCTTGGTTTGGGAGAGACAACAATGGGCTGGCTAATCAGCAAGTACCTCATTACCGCGGGAATGGTGGTACTGATTTCAGAAATTGCCAAGCGCAGTGACAAACTCGGTGCACTGTTGGCTGCCTTACCGTTAATTACGGTTTTGACCTTGTTATGGCTGTATTTTGAAAAACAGCCGGCTGACAAAATTGCCAACCATGCCTGGTACACGTTTTGGTATGTGATCCCAACATTGCCTATGTTCTTGGTGTTTCCTTACATGATGCAGCGGTATGGCTTCTGGCCAGCGATGTTAGTGTCTATCCCGATCACCATGGGCTCATTTTTACTGCTTGCACTGATCGTCAAACGTTTCGGCATACATCTGATCTAAGGCCTGTCTTGTCGCTTGATAGGGGCGATAGCGTGGTCTCCACAGGTGTTGTTTGATTGCGTGGTGAATCTGTGACTCATCGATCTCTGCTGCCAAACCTTGTGATTGCGCGACTTTGATAACACGTAACGCAATCGCCTGACTAAGTTCGAACACATCATCGAGCGCAGGCAACAGTGCCGGATCCTCGCCAGCAGACTGGCCAGCCGGTGAAGCCTCTGCCAGCACTTCACTGGCCTTTGTCAGCATTTCATCGGTGATAGAGCGAATTTTGCCTGCAATGACTGCCAGCCCAATACCCGGGAAAATATAACTGTTATTGCACTGGGCAATCGGTATCCATTGATCATTTAGTTTTACCGGTTTAAACGGGCTGCCGGTAGCGATGATCGCCTGCCCTTGGGTCCAGTGCAGCAAATCTGAAGGCACTGCTTCAACGCAACTCGAAGGGTTACTTAATGGAAAAATAATCGGCCGCTGGCATTGACTGTGGAGTTGTTTGATCATGGCTTCGTCAAACAGGCCGGGTTGGCCTGAGACACCAATCAGTAACGTGGCAGCACTGAATTTGATAGTGTCAGCCAGGCTGGTGAATGTGCTGTCGACTGGCCAGTGTTTGAGTTTATCGGCAGATTGAGCCAGTTGCTGTTGGAAGTCGAATAGACCATGCATATCCGATCTCAGCAATCCCTGACGGTCTACCATGTATATTCGGCTTCTTGCTTCGGCTTGTGTCAAACCTTCGGCCTGCATTTGCGTCACAATCTGTTCGGCTATGCCACAGCCAGCAGAACCTGCACCGGCAAATACCAGCGTTTGATCTCGCAGTTGTTCGCCTTTGACCTTGCAAGCTGCCAACAGTGTGCCTACGGTGACGCTGGCCGTTCCCTGGATATCATCATTGAAACAGCAGATCTGTTGCCGATAGCGTTGCAGTAAGGGCAATGCTTTTTGTTGCTCAAAATCTTCAAATTGCAGCAGCACATCCGGCCACTTGCTTTGAACAGCCTCGATGAAAAGATCCACAAAATCATCGTAGTCATGGTCGCTAATACGCTTGTGTTGCCAGCCGATATAGAATGGATTATCAAGCAACTGGGGGTTGTTGGTGCCAACATCAAGCATCACGGGCAGCGTCACGGCAGGGTCAATACCGGCACAGGCGGTGTATAGTGAAAGTTTGCCAATTGGAATGCCCATTCCACCAGCCCCCTGATCGCCCAAACCCAGAATACGGCTGCCATCAGTGACCACGATCACTTTGATGTCCTGAAGCTCAACGTTATCAAGCAATTCCTTGATTCGATGTCGATCCGGGTAGCTGATGAACAAGCCTCTGGGACGGCGGTATATTTCGGAGAATTGCTTGCAGGCCTCGCCGACAGTTGGGGTGTAAATCACCGGCATCATTTCATCAAGATGCTGTTCTAGCAGGTAGTAAAAAAGCGTTTCATTGGCATCCTGAAGCATTCGTAAATAGATGTGCTTGTTGATAGCCTCGGAAAAACTATTGTACTGATAGTAGGCGCGGGCGGCTTGTTGTTGCAGGCTTTCGATGCGTCCGGGTAGCAGGCCTTTTAATTTAAAGGCTTCTCGTTCTTCATCGGTAAACGCTGTGCCTTTGTTGAGCAGTGAGTTGGCCAGAAGATCGCTGCCTGTGCTCGAAACAAAAAGTGCTGCTTGTACTGTCTGCTCTGGCTCTGACATAAAACGATCCTTTGCGTCGAGACTGTTCAAACGTGTTGGCTTCACCATACCTTATGTTGATATTGGATTGCATCCGGCACAGTCCGATTGGCATGAGGAATTTTTGTTCAGTTGATTGTGTCAGAGACACTAATAGAAGCCAAGCGAGATGCCGATGAAAACTCCCCTGACCGTTCTGACGATGCTAAGCCTGAGCCTGACAATGTCTGCTGCCTTGGCAAGCGACAACCCGCAATGCGAAATGATTGCCGCGCTGACCAGTGATTATTATCACCACAAGCAAAGTGGCAAAAGCTATGACGAAGTCATGCAGCAACACCGCCCGGAATTTGCCAATGATGAATTTTTAAGAATGGCCGACCTGGCTATCAATCTTGCTTATGCCTTGCCTGATGAGATGTTGGAGAGTGATGTTAAAGAGAAAGTGCATGAAAGTTGTGCCCGGTTTCAGCCATAACTCCTGTGTCACTTGATTTAAATAAATCAAAGTTGAGCAGACAGATTAGCACTTGTCAGTAAAGGTTTTAGATAAGGCCAGATGTTTTCCAGCAATTGTGGTTGTGCTGCTTCAGTAGGATGGAGTCCATCGGCCTGCATCATGGCATCGGCATCATAGACGCCATCAAGAAAAAACGGCAGCAAATCGACCTGATAAGTCTCGGCAAGTTCACGATATATATCGGCAAAGGCGCGGGTATAACGCGGTCCGTAATTGGGCGGTAACTCAATGCCTACCAGCAAAACTCGTGCATCTCTCAGGGTCATTTGAATCATCTGTTCCAGGTTGGCACGAATTGCTGGTAATGGGTGACCTCGCAGACCGTCATTACCTCCGAGCTCAATAATGACCAAGTCCGGCTGGTGTTGTGCAAGTAATCCGGGCAGACGTACAAGGCCACCTTCAGTGGTTTCGCCGCTGATACTGGCATTGACCACCTGCCAGTCAGGCGTGTTGTTATCGGAGAGTCTTTCTCGTAACAGGGCAACCCAGCTTTTATCCGTATCAATACCATAGGCAGCACTGAGGCTGTCGCCCATTATCAACAATACGGGTTCAGTTTCACTCGCCTTGAGCGGAGTAGTGAGCCAGAAACTGACACTGAGTAAAAAAATGAAAACTTTCATAGTCAAAAAGGGATCTCATGCAAACTTTAAGCGACAAAGGAGACGATATGCTCACAGATAGACAATCGGCAAGTGGCAATGACTGCATGATCGAAGTACGCAAGCTGAATCATCACATCACATTGTCTGATCAACCGTTGCCTATCCTTAACGATATCGACCTGAAAATTGCTTATGGGGAATCTGCCGCCATCGTTGGTCGCTCAGGTTCTGGAAAAACCACATTGCTGGGTCTGATGGCCGGGTTAGACACTGCGGTATCCGGTGAAATATGGCTGGATGGACACTCGCTGTTGACCATCAGCGAAGATGAGCGAGCCGCTTTACGGGCAAGTCGTGTTGGTTTTGTATTTCAATCTTTCCAGTTATTGTCCGCTTTGACTGCGTTGGAAAATGTCATGTTGCCACTGGAGTTGTCAGGTGTCGATTCGGCTCGGCAGCGTGCAGAGGATCTATTGAAACGGGTTGGGCTTGAGCAAAGATTACAGCACACACCGAGGCAATTATCGGGCGGTGAGCAGCAGCGTGTTGCCATTGCGCGTGCTTTTGCAGTGGAGCCGAAAATTTTGTTTGCCGATGAGCCAACCGGAAACCTCGACAGCCAGACCGGTAACAACGTGGCCGAGTTGCTGATGCAACTTAACCGTGAGCAAGGCACAACGTTGGTCATGGTCACTCATGATGAAGCATTGGCTGATCGCTGCGACCGCCAGTTCATTATCGATGCCGGTCATCTGCATGAGCGACCACAGGGGATGGATGCGTGAAAACTCAACAACACCATGCCATAGATTTTCAAATATTGAAGGGACATTCGCTCATGACTTTATTGGTCCAGCCACGACAAGGACGCAAATGAACGCAATACTGGTTTTCAGGGATTTGCGGCAACGCACAGTCAAGGTCATGCTGGTTTCTTTGCTGATTGCGGTCAGCAGTGTTGCCACGATAAGTCTTTTTTCCGAACATTTGCAGCAAACATTACTTAGCTCTGCTAATGCCTTTCTTGCGGCAGATCGACAACTGAACAGTCGTAGCAGTGCGCCGATCCCGATTGAGTGGATAGGGCAGGCCCAGTCACAAGGTTTGAAAACCAGTCTGGTGGCTGAATTTTCCACCATGGTGGCGAGTGATTCGGGCTTTCATCTGGTTGCGGTGAAAGCAGTCGATGATCACTATCCATTACGAGGAGAGCTGGACTGGCAAAGTGATTTGGATAGCCCTCGGCAATCGATTATGCATGGCCCGGCGAGAGGCGAAGTTTGGTTGAATCCCCGGCTGATGAGAATGCTGGAAGTGTCACTAGGTGACGAAGTCGAAATAGGGGTGGCGGCGTTCAAGGTGAGTGGCCTTTTGGTGCGTGAACCGGATGCCAGAATGAATTTATCGGCACTTGCGCCCAGGTTGATGATGCATCTTGATGATATGCCGTCCACCGAGGTGATTCAGCCGGGCAGTCGCATTCGACATCAGGCATTGTTTGCCGGCGCAGAGTCAGCGCTTGTCGATCTCGAACAATGGCTCGAACCGCAAATCGCCGGTGAGTTTCGCTGGGTTGATGTGCGTCAGACAGAAAGTCTGGGCGAAGCACTGGACCGAGCTGAGGCGTTTTTAATGCTGGGCGGCAGCTTGGCCGTTTTACTGGCGGCAGTTGCCATTGCTGTTTCCAGTCGAGAATATGCGCGCTCACAAAGAGATGTCGTGGCGCTTTACAAAACCTTCGGTATGACCGGTCGGAAAATCCAACAACACTATCTGTTCAGGCTGGGGCTGTGGGGTGTTTGTTCGGCGATTTTGGGACTATTACTGGCGATACCTGCCGCCTTGCTATTGGCCAGTATGGCGGCCAGATTGATGGAACAACGCTTGCAATTTCAGTGGTCGCTGTGGCCGGTCTGGCCAGCCGTGTTGACAGCCGCTGTTGTATTATTTGCGTTTGCCTGGCCAGCCATCTCTCGATTGCGTGATATTCCGGCGATGCGGGTATTTAGAAGTCTTGAACAATCGAAACCGGCCGCTAGTCTTGTCGAAACCAGCCTGGCGCTTTTGGCCGTGTTTGCCTTGATTTGGCTATATACCGCCGATGGCCTGCTGGTGCTGGCGCTGTTTTCTGGCTTGTCTTTGTTGTTAGCAACTCTGGCCACAGGCAGTGCCTTGCTGTTGAAGCTTCTCGGCAAACTGTCATTTACCTGGCAAAGCTGGAAGATGGCGGTTATTCGACTCAAACGTCATCGCTCCGCCAGTCTGGTTCAGTTAACGGTGTTTGCGATGACGCTGATGCTGGCTTCGACACTGATTCTGACCAGAACAGCTTTGTTATCCGACTGGCAGGCACAACTGCCGGAAGATGCCCCCAATCATTTCCTGTTGAATATCCCCGCTGATTCGGTCGAGTCAGTTGAAGCTTTTTTGACTGAACATGATATCGAACAAAACCCGCTTTATCCGATTGTCCGCGGGCGCTTAATTGCTATTAATGGCACAAGCGCCAATGAGTGGATTGTCAATCCAGAGCAGGTGAGTGAGTTGAACCGGGAATTGAGTTTAACTGCGAGCAGTGCACTGCCAGACGATAATAGCGTCCTGGCAGGGCAGTGGTTTACTCCGCACGAACGTTGGGGTGTGTCTGTTGAACAATCCATTGCTGAAACGCTCGGTTTGCAAATAGGTGATGAACTGCAATTCACTATTGGTGCTGAGGTTATCAGTGAACCAGTGACCAGTATCAGAAGTGTTCAGTGGGACAGCATGCGGCCTAATTTCTTTTTCATGTTTCCTGAATATGGCGCGCTGACCAATCAACCTGCCACCTGGCTGACCAGCTTTTATCTGGCAGATGAGGACAAATTGATACTCAATGATTTTGTCAGACAATTTCCCACCATTGCCTTGTTGGAAATTGATCACATCATCGAGCGTATTCAAAATATCATCTCTCAGGTCAGTCAGGCAGTCGAAGCCATTCTGGTGATGATTCTGCTGGCGGCATTGGCGGTGATGTTCTCAGTCGTCAGTGCCACACTGGCAGAGCGTCAGCGAGAGGGCGCGTTGATTCGCACGCTTGGTGGAACACAACGATTGATGAATCGAAGCATCATGCTTGAATTTGCCATGATCGGCTTTTTTGCAGGACTTGCCGGTGTCATGGCTGCAGAACTGGCGGTGTGGGGATTGCAATATCGTTTGTTTGAGGGCCAGTTTCAGTTCCATTGGCCACTGATATTGACGGTGCCAGTGGTCAGTGCTGTGTTGATTGCTGCCTTTGGAAGATGGCAGTTAAAGCCGGTATTACAGGTATCGCCGATGTTATTGTTGCGACGCCTGGAATGAGTCACGCGGCATCATCTGCGGCACTGCAAACCCGGTTACGCCCTGAGTTTTTAGCCAGATAAAGCGCCTGATCGGCACGACTCATGACCTCTTCAGCACTGCTTTGCGGAGTAATCTCGGCGATGCCGATGCTGACGGTCAGTTGAATCGACAAGGCGTCACCCAGATGCAGCTTGGTTAGCTCGATGACATTTCGCAAGGTTTCGGCAAATTGATGCGCTGCTTCAGCATCTGCGCCGGGTAGCAGCAAGGCAAATTCCTCACCACCGACACGTGCTGCAACATCAGTGTCCCTGAGACGTTGGCGAATAATATCGGAAAAAGTTTTCAGGGCGATATCGCCCGCGGCGTGACCAAAACGGTCATTGATATCTTTGAAATGATCCAGATCCAGCATCAACAAGCTGGCCGGATTCAAGGAACGCTGAACGCGACTGATTTCTGTTTCCAGTCTTTGAAAGAACACCCGCCGATTGGCCAGGCCAGTCAGATAGTCCGTGGTGGCCAGTCGATTCAACTGCTCAGTGTCCTGGTCACGTTCGATGGCAATGCCAGCAAGTTCGGCTGCCTGGCGAATAATGGTAAAGTCTTCTTTATCCGGGCAGTGAGGTTCACGGTGGTAAATGGCAAAAGTGCCAAGTATGTCGCCTTGTGAAGAAAATATCGGGGCTGACCAGCAGGAGTGAAGTCCAGCTTTCTGTGTAAGATGAAGAAAGCTCTGCCAGTCAGTGTGATTGTTGATGTCTTCGGCAATGACAATTTCACCTGTAATCGCTGCCGTTCCACAGCAGCCCACACCAATTTCAGCGGTCAGTTTTTCAACCTCATGAGTGTAAAAGTCGGGCAGGCTGGGGGCAGCTCCATTTTTGAGTTTTAGAGTTTTTGGCTCCAGTAATTGGATGCTGCACAAAGCTTCTGGTTTTGCTTTTTCGATGCCTGAAACAATGGTGTGCAGAATAAATTTTAACGGCATGCCGGTGGCGACTTGTGACAATGCTTCGCTACGGGTTTGTTCGAGAATTTCGTTGCGTTTATGCTCGGTGAAATCCAGACAGTGACCGATAAAACCAACAAATTGCTCAGCTCTGAAGCGTGGTGCGCCATGACAAATTATCCAGCGATATTCACCATCGTGACGTTTCAGCCGATAGATAACTTCAAATGGCTGTCGAGCGGTGAATGCCTTTCGGTAAGTGCTGATGCATCGGCTGATATCTTCAGGATAAACCGCCTCAATCCAGCCAAAACCGGACAGTTCGCTCAACTGTTTGCCGGTAAACTCAAGAAAGGGTCGATTAAAATAGTGATACTTTTGATCACTGCCAGACATCCAGATCAACGCGCTGGCGGACTCGGAAATATCTTGAAGCAGCAACAGTGCCGCGGTTAACTCGTCGGCCGCTGTCGAGAATTGTTGAGCCTGTTCCTTCAGTGCCTTGTATTCTTGTTCGTTGAGCGTGATCATCGAACTTACCTTGAGTTGGTCAGCGGAAAATCCTTTAATCGCCCTGAATCACTTCCCTCATAGTTAGTTATAAGCCTGTTCCAATGACTTCTGCAAGACCTTCAAGCGAAGAAATCGTATGATCCGGTCTGCCACCCCAAGGGTCATAGTGTGTATTTGTGTTGCGCTGACACCAGATTGTTTTTATGCCGACAGCGTTTGCGCCTATCAAATCAAAGGCATTGCCGGACACCAGATAAAGTTTGCGAGCGCTGGTTTTGCAAGTCTCGATGAGATGGTGATAAACCCTTGGATCTGGTTTGAAACTGGCCACTGCCTCAACGCTGATCGTCTGGTCAAAATATGATTCGATTGAGGCATGTGATAGTAATTCATGTAGCGTTGCTGGCTCGGCATTACTGAATGCGACCAGTTTTACCGGCAGTTTGCCAAGATCGGACAGACAGTGTCTGACATCGCCATAAGCTGGCAAGTGCGCATAGGCGTCCATCAACATGCTTTTTTGTCGCTCGGTGGTGTCGATTTCAAACAGGGCGCAGCAGTAGTCAATGGCATCGCGGGTGCATTGATCAAATCCTGTGTATTGCCCCATCAAGGCCCGGCGAAAAGTGTATTCAAGCTGTTTTTGCCTGAGCGTGGCGGCAAAGCGTTCAGCGTCGATATCGGGGGAGAGTTTGGCGATAGAATGATGCGCGCCATTCATGTCCAGCAAAGTACCGTACACATCAAAAGCAATCGTCAATGCCATCGTTCACTCCGAGCTTTGTTTCAAATACTCTATTGCATCGCGCTATTGCTGTCAGTTTCAATCACAACACAATGCTTGCATGTTGATATCAGGGTGCGGATCATGTGCTGAATTGTGCTGTCATCATTTAACTTGTCAGGTGTGAAACGATACGTGCGTCTGCTTCTGCGAATAGCCGCTTGGCTGATATTGTTGTGGGTGATACTCAGTGTGCTGGTGGTTTTGCCATTTCGCTGGGTAAACCCACCTCTGACCATGGTGATGTTTGATCGCTGGTTAACAACTGATAACCCCGAGTTTCGCCTCTATCAGAATTGGCTAAGCTGGGAGGACATCCCCAAACATGCAGCACTGGCAGTGGTGGCTTCTGAGGATCAACGATTTCCTCTACACCGTGGTTTTGATGTTGATGCGATACAACAAGCACTGCGTGAACGCGAGCGGCGTGGTCAGTTACGAGGTGCCAGTACTATCAGCCAGCAAGTCGCCAGAAACATGTATCTGTGGACAGGAAGAAGCTGGTTCAGGAAAGCGCTTGAAGCCTGGTTCACTGTGCTGATTGAGTTTTTCTGGGGCAAGCAGCGAATTCTTGAGGTTTATCTGAATATCGCAGAGTGGGGCGAGGGCATTTTTGGTCTTGATGCTGCCAGTCAGTATCACTTTGGCAGGCCCGCATCACAATTGACACGTATGCAGGCAGCCTTGCTTGCCTCAAGTCTGCCCAGTCCATTGGGTTACAACCCTTCAAGTCCCGGCCCGCGCTTGCAGCGTCGGGCCGAGTGGAATTTGGAGCAACAACGTAGATTGGGTGGCGAACAGTGGTTAAGACCACTCACTGAGCCAAGGTAGTGATTAGGTGCCGTCAATAAGCGCTAGTGTTTTTGAACGCGAGATTGAACCAGCTGGCTGTCCATACGCCAGGGTTTTCCCTGACAAACCGTGTAGCAGGGGCAATTGTGGGTACAGCCACGACAAGGTAAGCGTGTGCTGCTATTGTGCGGTAAATCGTTTTTTTCGTTGGTCATAACATTCCCATCAATGATTCTATGCAGCCTCAGACAGGCATGGCATCATAAAATTCCATTTCTCTGAGGCATTACCTCAGTCAGCGCGCAGGTAAATAAAGATGACAAAATCAGGCACGCACTTTCCGACACATTGGGCCTTCTACCTGTTGGCGCTGGTGTGTTTTTTATTGGCACTGATACCCGCTGAGGCCGGACTGACTGGCAGGCAATTAAGTCAAATGTTAGCGGTGACGCTGAGTGTATTTGCCATTGCCAGAACACTCAATGCGGTTATTTCCGTCGCGCAGGGTACAGAAGTTTCAATCGAGCCGATGGGGGTTGGATTGACGCTGACACCCGGCCAGATACTGGATCCTTTGAATGATCTGATTGAGCAGTTCTCATTGATTTTACTGGTAGCCTCCGCGTCCATCGGTTTGCAGAAAATCATGCTTTTTATCGGCGATATCTGGGCTATCAGATTGGTACTGGCCGTGTTGTCGATACTGGTTTTTCTGGTGTGTGTACGCGGTTTATGTCAGGTACAAATGCAAAAGCGACTGGTTAAGTTGCTGGTATTTCTGACCTTGTTACGACTATTAATCCCCATTACGGTCATGGTGACCTGGCAAGCTCAGCAATGGCTGCATACTGAACGTGAACAACGGGTAGCGCTGCTGGTTGAAGTTACGGAACAAGTCGATACATTGGGTCTTGAAGTCACTGAAGGTCAACGATCATGGAGTCAGAACTTACGTTCCAGGATGGATATTTCGGCCAAACTGGAAGCAATAAAACTACGTGCCGATCGAGCTGTAGAAGCCACGGTGTTTCTGGTTGCCGAATTTGTGCTGGTGATGGTGTTGTTGCCGATTTTGATGCTGTGGTTGTTTGTCAGAATGATTCGACGTATTGATTTATGGATTAAGTGATCCAATAAAGCAAATAAAAACAGCCTGTTGAGCGTGAATCCTCAACAGGCTGTACCGATGTTAAAGAATCGCTTCGAGTTTTTTTGCATCTCTTCGCGCGAGGGCCGTAGCTGAGCCAGACCTCTTTGCATGCGTCGCTGACCGAGTAACAACACCAGCGGCGAGGCAATCAGTACTGATGAGCTGGTACCGATAATGATGCCAAAGATCATCGGGATGGCAAAACTGGCAACGGCATGGCCGCCGGCAATCGCCATCGGTAACAGCGCCAACAGGGTTGTGACCGAGGTAAATACCGTCCGGGTCATAGTAGCACTGATACTTTCATTAAGCAGCTGCATCAACGGTTTATCTGGTGTGGCTCTCAAGTTTTCCCGGATACGATCAAAAACCACCACCTTGTCATTGACCGAATAACCAATCAAAGCCAGCAGCGCAGCGACTGCCGTCAGATTGAACTCAATACCGATCAGCGCAAAAAAGCCAATGGTTTTGGTCAAATCGAGAGCGATGGTGGTGGTCGCAGCCAAGGCAAAATGAAACTCGAAACGCACCCACAGATACGCCAACATGCCCAGACCTGCAAACACGATAGCGAGAATGGTTGCATCGCTGAAATCACCACTGACTTTGGGGCCCACCATCTCAACTCTAGGAAACTCGGCATCATCCGATAATGCGGTGAGTGCCTGTTTGAGTTGCTGCAGTTGGTCACCGCTGGCAATTTGTTGAGCGTCTTTCATCGGCAGACGCAACAAATAATGTCCGGCATCGCCAAATTCCTGTAACTGCGTTTCAGCAAGTCCCGCTGCGTTTAAGGCGAGCCGAATCTGTTCTACATCAGTACCGGGAATTTGGCTTTCGACGACAATACCGCCACTGAAATCAATGCCATAGTTCAGTCCGGGGGAGATGAACAAGCCAATCGAAGCGATAGACAACAGTGCGGATGCAGCCAAACCGATTTTTCGGCCGCGCATGAAGTTGATAGTGCGACGACTGAGTCTGTCCAGCGCTTTGATACCGGATATGCTCAGATGCAAACCTGAGTGCTTTCTGGCTCGCCATTCCATTAACAAGCGTGTCAGCGAAATAGAGGTGAACAGTGAAGTCAGCAAGCCAATCGCAATGGCCACAGCAAAACCACGCACCGGACCGCTGCCGAACGTGAACAGCAAACTTACCGCAATCAATGAGGTGATATTGGAGTCCAGAATGGTGCTATAGGCGCGCCTGAAGCCGGAATCAATGGCATGCCAGGCTTTTTTGCCACGTCTGATTTCTTCACGGATACGTTCATTGATCAGAATATTGGCATCTACTGCCATACCGATGCTGAGAATAATCCCGGCAATCCCTGGTAATGTCAGTGTCGCACCAAGCAAACTGAACACCGCAAATATCAACAACAGATTGGCCAACAAACCAAGGCAGGCAATCAAGCCCCATACACCATAGATAGCCACCATGAAAAACAGCACCAGAACTGCGCCGGTAATACCGGTAAACAAGCCCATTTGAATAGCATCGCTGCCGAGATCCGGGCCAACGGTACGTTCTTCAATGACCAGCAGTGGGGCGGGTAGCGCGCCAGATCTGAGCAATAATGCCAATTGGCTGGCTTCACGCAAACTAAACTGACCACTAATTTCACCGCGACCTCCACCGATGACACTGCGAATCGACGGTGCAGTGATGACTTGATCATCAAGCACGATGGCCAATTGGCGATCGATATTGTTACTGGTCATGTCAGCAAACTGCCGTGCGCCTGTTTTATCCAGGGTAAAACTGACCACAGGTTGTCCTGTTTCCTGACTGAATGCCATGCGCGCATCACGAATATGTTCGCCTTCCATTGCGATGCGCGATTCGATTCGATAGTGTTGCTGTCCGGATGGGTCGGTCAGTTGCAGGCTATTGGCTGAACTTGTGCTTAGTTCATCCACCACCCAATGAAAAGTCATACTGGCGGTAGTGCCCAGTAAATCACGAATCGCTTTGGGGTCGTCCACACCTGGCAACTGCACTTGGATACCTTGCTTGCCATGGCGGGTAATGCCCGGCTCAACCAGACCAGATTCATCAAGCCTTTTTCGGACAATTTGCAGACTCTTTTCAACAGCCTCATTCACAGACTTATTGATAAACTCTTCGGTCGGCAACAGGGTCAGTTGATCGAGTCCGGCTTCAACCCGATACAGCGGTAAGCCACCCTCAGGATTTTCGATGAGTGGTCTGATGAGGCGTTTCATCGCCGATAAATCAGCCAAATCGCGCGGATAAATTTTGACTTGCTGCTGATCACTGTTGATGGCGCGCACAAATAAGAGTGCCTCATGCAGATTATCAGTGATGAGTTCTGCCAGTTGCTGATGCTGGGCTTTCAGCAAGGCTTCGCTGTCGACTTCAAGCAGTAAATGTGAACCGCCGCGTAGATCCAGCCCCAGCTTGAAACTGGTGGTTTGATACCACTGTGGCAGCTGATTCAGTGTGTTGTCAGGCAAGAAGCTGGGCAGGCTAGACAACAGCCCCAATAAAATGACCAGACCATAAACTATGGCCCGTTTTGATAAAGATTGCATAGGACATCCTTAAAGTAATTCTGAAAAGTGGTTTTCGGAATGACTTAGCGGATAGGCGGTGCGCGGGGTATTGCCAGAACAAAGCGCAGCTGTCCTGAGCGGGTTTGGCGGTTTGCAAAAGCTGTCAGCAACAGACCGAAGCAGATTATTCCTGTGTTGATGCTGAGCAGTAATAGATCGTGAGGTTCGCCATCACTGTGCTGAATTTTGCTGCTGTCAGCGAAAATAAAGCCATGTTGTTGATGCTCACGGATGAGCGCCAGTAGTTCGGTTTGCTCTCCGACAGCATTGAGCTGGTCGTTGGTTTGCTGGGAAGCGTTAAGGCCGCCATGCAATGTCAGGCTGAGTGAAAGTACAAACAGCCACAGCCAAGTCAGCTGAAGGGCGGACAGTTTTGGAACAGCAGTGCTATCAGAGTCTGACATCAGACCTAAGATTCCTTGGTGTCATCGAAGTAATTCACTTCGAATGGGAACAGCCAATAAGACATGACTATCTCGCCATTGTGGTGGCGAAATCAGCGAATTCAAGCGCCAGGGCTGGTTATTTTAGTAGTCGTTATACAGCGACTCGTAAAGTCTGCGTTCAAATGCTCGGAGCGGTTGGCGGCGATTACGATCATCTGCAGGGTGATAGTTGGAGATGATTTGCACAAAATACAAATGCCGACCCGAACGTGCCTGAATGCGCCCAGCCAGATTATAGGTGCCGTAAATAGCACCAGTTTTGGCGGCGATTTTACCTACCAGCAGCTCATGGGAGACGCTGGGACGACCACGCAGTGTGCCAGATCGGCCCGAAACCGGCATGGTTGAAACCAGGCCCAAATCCGGGTTTTTGAAGATATATTGCACGACTTGCATCAGCTGCGAAGCGGTCATTCGATTGTTTCTGGACAGACCTGAACCATCAACAATGATGGCTGAGTCCAGATCAATGCCGGCTTCACTTCGCAAAATTGCTTTGATAGCGGCTGCACCATTTTCAAAACTACCCGGTTTGTCGTAGTAGAAACGACCAATGGTTTTAAGCAGGTTATCAGCGATCAGATTGTCAGAGTCTTTGACCATTGTATCGATGAGTTCCATCATCGGCGCAGAGCGATGCACCACAAGAATTTCATCGCCTTTTATCCGGTCGTTACGAATAATTTCGCCATTGAGCCGAATACCTGCACGTTGCAGTTCTTCATCAAGAATTGTGGCGGTAAAAGTCGTCGGGTTTTGAATCGCCAAGTGGAAGTTAACCGGCAGGCGATGCGTTTCCAGACAGCCACCAACAGTGTAATTGTTTTGACTGTCGGCAATTAATTTCAGGCGACAATCAACGCTCAGATATTCAAGCCCCTGACGCATCGAAATGTCACCTGCCCGAATATTGACTTGCTCGGGCGCTGTGGCGCGTACGCCGGTGATGGGAGGTTCGGATGTCGCTTCAAGTCGGCCATAAACACAATTGCCATTGAGCGTCAGCGCGCTTGAAGGTGCGCTGTAACAAACCCCCATGATATCCCAAGGAACACCAATGGCGCGCTCAAAGGTATCGAAGACACCGCCGTTGAGGTAGACGTTGCCTTCAATACTGTCCTGATAGCTTTTCAGTCTTTCAACCAGAACTCGGAGCTGACTGCGCGTCAGTGTCGGATCGCCGGTGAAATGAAAAATGATGTCCTGATTATTACGCTCTACTCGTGTTTCAAAACGATAATCTTTCAGGTAAATAGCGGCGGCAAGCGCTGTGACCAGTTTTTGAGTGCTTGCGGGTTGTCTGACTTGATCGGCATAAGAGGAATACAGCACCTGATTGCTGTTGGCATCCACTACCATCAGGGCAACGTCTGTGCCATTGGGCAAGCGATGACCATTAAGTGCAGGGTGCGTTTGATCTTTGAGTGACTCCTGTGCATGGATAGCAGGAGCGAGCAGGGAAAAGCAAAGAAGGCTGGCCAGAATGAGTTTCATAGATGTCTGCATGTCATGAAAAAGCAATCAGGCCATGATAGCCAGCCTCCTGCCATTCGTCAGTCAGTTTTTTGCAGAGAATTTTGCAGGCTTTGCTAAGTGCTTGTCTGATCAGAGTGTTTCGCTGAGCGATAAGGCACGATGTTGAAGCAGATCTTTGGCTCGATTGAGTGCGTCGCGATTTTTGACGTGCAGAATTAGTGTCCAATGACGTTTTTGTGAAGCTTCTGTCGCTTTGTTGATCATTAAATCGTGATCAGGTCGAATCGATACCACGCCCGCCAGCATCATACCCGCCAGCATGCCAAAGAAGGCTAGAACAAGCACCGTGGTGATAGGGCTTGCCTGAAAGTAAAGTGGACCCACGCTGATCAAAAAGCCGGCCAGAATAACGCCGGAGGCGATACCCGCCAACCCAAGCCACAGGTGTGACTTGATGAGCGTTTGAAAAATACCTGCGCTTTCTGGTTCGATTTTTTTGCTCAGTGTGTCATCGCCTGGGCGAATAATGTTGATTGAATTCTCGGTGAATTCGCCTTCTTTGAGCAATGTTTTTTCAGCGGTAATGGCGGCGTTTTTGTCAGTAAATACCGCGGCCAGCTTATGCGGCTTTTGTTCTTCGATAATATTGACTTCCATTTTGCATGTCTCCTGTGTTTTGAATACAAAAACACGGATGATTGAAGGCTTTTCATTCAGTGAGCACAGTCAACAAAAAAACTGCAAAACCTTCAATCACACGCTATATAGATGGTCAATATAGAGTACGGAAAGTTTCAAAATATCAATTATGCAAACATGAGTGAGGTCATATGTTTGTTTAAAACAGGAGTTTAAATTTGTTTTCTGATGTTTTTCGCATCTTTCGAGAGCCTAAAAACGCCGAGTCACTCGTTGAGTTTTTTCTGCAGTATTTTTCAACATGTCATCGCATTTTTGTACGGCATGATCCGAACTGCTCATCCTGCCCCTGAAACAGTTCTCTGACGAGCGTTATCTCCACGTTTACCGCTATCCAGCAATTGCATTAAAACACCCAGCAACAGCAGCTTATTTGCGCTTTGGCAAGACGACAACTCTGAACAAGTGCAAAACCTGGGTACAGACCGTTATTTATAGTTAGTTCAAGAAGAGGCTGTTAACTATATGTTTTTTAACATATAAAAATAGAGTTATGCCTGTGGTGGTAAGATTGTCAGTACATGCAGAGATAATTCTTGTGGGCAACAACTTCAGGCCCGTCATAATATGCAACTTTTATCTAGCAATTCAATGGAGAGTTTCATGTCAGAACCCGTATGGTTTAGAACTGCCGAGGCCACTGTTTTTGCCAGTGATGATCAAGGTACCGATGCGATGCCGGAAATTCTGATTGGCAGCGTGAAAGGGCCAGCAGGTCAGGCATTCGCCAATCTGATGGGGCAAACTGAAGGGCACACCAGAATGTTTGCCATTCGTGCCACCAATCAGCAAGTAAAACCTGCCACTCTGATGGTACCCAAAGTCACTATCAAATCCAGTGCTTACGTCGAATTACTGGGCGGTCCTGTGCAATCTGCGGTAGCCGATGCGGTACTGGACAGTGTGATTGAAGGTGTGATTCCTAAAGAGCATGCTGATGATCTTTGCATTATCGCGATGTTATGGATCGCCCCGAGTGCAGCGGCTGATCCCGATGTTGACCGCAAAGATTTGTACCGTACCAACTACGAAGCCATGAAATTGGCCATCAAACGCGCCATGACGGGCTCACCAACCATTGATGAACTGATTGAGAACCGTCAAAAGATTCATCATGAAATGTATGATCCTGAAACCGGTGAATCCATCTGGTAAGCCGGCTGATAATCAAAAGCCCCGTCCAGGACGGGACTTTTTTTAAACTTTTTCAGCCGGTGATTTCTCAATTTCGGCAATAATCCTTTTTTGCAGTTCGTTCACCGCTTGATCTCGGGCTTCTTTGTTTTCTGCGATAGACTCAATGACGATTTTTCGAAGTTTCTGCCAGATAAGCTGGCTGACACTGCTTTGTGAAAGCATGGTCAGGTAACTCGACAGTTGCTGATTAGATTGATAGCCAGCCCATGCCGGATAATCTCTTGCCTTGAGTAGCGGCTTGTTGATTTTGCCACCAAATGCGAGCGTTTGACCGTGCTCGCTATCAATCGCCGCCATTCTTCCGTGACCACGATGTTCAAGATGTTTGATCAGGGTCAAATTTCGACTGGCGATCAGCAAGATAATCTCGTCAGCCAGCGCAATCAATGTCGCGTGACGCACTTTATCCAGATAGATATTGCGTAACATCCGTCGAGCACCGAGCAAACCTCCGGCCAGAATGCCAATAAGGGTTGGCATGCCCAATGTCATGCCGGCGGTCATCAGATCGATGGTAATGCCAATCCCGGCACCGCCTGCACTGGTTTTGACTACATCAAAACCTTGTTGCCTGAGTGTCTCAGCATCAAATGGATCTCGCTGCCAGGCCATGTTGGCAAAATCCTCATGCAATTGGGTTCCATGCAGCTTGGGATCATAGTTGTAAGAAGCAAGAATCTGTTCGACGCAAGCGGATTCCTGCTCACGGACAAATTGCTGAAGTTTGGCCGTCTGTTGTTGTAGTTTGTCTGGCTGATCCTGGGCGGCAATATCTTCAGCCGCGGCAATGCAAATCAGCGTTTCAGCCAGTGCAAAACTTGCACCTTGCAAGCGCCAGTCATTTTCCTGCTGACGAGCTTTTGCCAGTTGCTGGATAGCTGCTTGCCAGTCGGGTAAGACATTGGTCAAGGCGCTGTAAAGCAGTGACTCCGCTTGCCAGTCATAGACAACAGCATCGAATGCGAGAACAAGATGCTGACCGATATCGGCCAGTTTCTGTCGCCATTCATGACCACGGTGTTGTCCCTGGGTAAAGTTGAGCAGACAGATAATCGGTTTGCCACACAAGCCAAGCAGATAAATTTCATCCAGATACTTTTCCAGCACGGGTTCACGAGCATCGATAATATAGAGAAGGGCATCGCACTGCCTTGCGGTATTGAGCACCAGAACCTCAAAGCCGTATTGCTGCTGAATATCTACTTCCTGAAGTGCTTCTGATAACGCTTCTGACTGATCGCGTCGATTGAAAATCTTCGGATTTAATACATCGCGTAGCTGAGGTGCGCTTTCAAATCCAGGGCTGTCATAGATGTCGATAGAAAGTGACTGAGAATCCAGCAGCCGCATTTGCTCAATGGTGCGGGTTGTGCCGGACAATGCAGAAACCTCACCAAACTCATGACGTCTGCCCAGTGTTCTGAGCATCGAGGTTTTGCCGGTATTGGTGTGGCCTGCGACCAGCAGTTGCAACGTCATGTTTGTTGCTCTCGTTCTGCTGCATCTAACACATCATTCAAATTGACTTTATCACTGCAATCAAAATCAACCAGGGCAAGAGCATGTTCATGTGCCCTGGTTTGCCAGTCGCTCCGTCTTGATTGGATATCCACCTGGCGAGACTCAGCAATCGCTTGTTCACACAGCATAATCAGCACTCGGCCCTCGGCGATATCCTGAATGTTTCTGAGTCGTTTCAATGTGGTGTTATCGGGGCTGCGGGCATAAGAGCAAAATGCCAGCACATCAACGGGTTTTTTCAGGCTTTCCAAAGCTGTCAGTGCGGACTGGTACTGTTGACTGTTTATCAGATGACCCAGATCTTTAACGGTGTCTTCTTTAATCAATGGCCATCGGTCTGATTGATCTAGCTCGATGCCGATACTGGCAATGGTTTTGGCGCCTGTATGAGCTGTGCTGTCTGCGGGGAGTGGATAGCGTGGTGCAATCACGGGTTGCTGGGACTGTTCTGACAATGATTTGATGCGTTTCAATGCCTGACGAAACAGGGGATACGCATAATTGTCGGGCAGATTTTTCAGAGACTGTCGTAACTTGACTTGTGAGAGGGCAATAAACGCCAGCCTTGGTACGATGCCGTAGAGCACAATGCTCATCAATAACAATTGTCCCCATATTGCCCGGTCATCCTGTAGGGGGGATCGATCTAACTGTGCATTGGCAATCAGATCTGCATTCAAAGGGATGCCTGTCAGCGTCGCTGGTAGTGCAAAACTGATTTGTACAAACACTGCAATTTGCTGACTATCAAGCAGGGTAGAACCCCAGTAGAAAGCATATTCATAAAAGAGCAGCTGGAATAAGGTGCCCAGCAGCGCGCCCAGAGAAAAAAACAGCCAGCTGGTGTGTGTTAGCAAGCTGAGTTGCCAGAGGTTTACCCATTGACGACCTGCTCGAAATACGGCGCTTTGATGGACTGACGGTGCTGTATTTGCAGCGATCATCAGTTTGCTCACTAAATGAGTGGCCGCGTTGACCCGGCGACCCAGCATGCCACCACTGATGCTATCAGACCTGCCAATGCGTAACAGAGAGACCATCAGCCATAAGCATAAGCTGAACATAGGCAATAAGGCACAAAACACCGTCACACTCATCAAGTTCACATGATTTGCTGTCGCCGTCAGCAAAGCAAAAGCGGAGGATGCGCCGACTAAAAAAGCTACAAGCCAAAAAACAGTTCGCGCCATATCGAAACAGTGACGATAGTCGTCAATGACGGCAATGAGCTGACTGCTGACTTTTAGGTGATCTGCAAACACGGCCAGCTTCTCGGCATCATTTCCGTGACAAGCTGACGCTGCCTGAATCGCCTCATTATCGTTGAGTAATGTTTGTTGATCTGGGTGATGGGCGAGTGCATTGTCCAACAGCCAACGATTAATTTTGTCTTGCACCAGGATGTCTGTTCCATTCTGTGGTTTGTTCTGATTCTACATGGGCTTGTTTTCGTATAGGTAGAGCCAGCCCTTGGTGATGCGATAAATCAACCAGATTGCATTGATCAGCAGGATAACCGCACCAATATATATCACTGTCAGCAGTGCACCGATGACTGCCCAGAGCAGGCCAAACCAGAAAGTGCGGATCTGCCAACGGAAATGAGATTCCAGCCATGTTCCAGCGACATCACCACGCTTGATGTAGTTGATAATCACTGCGACCAGAAAAGTGATTCCGAGGAGAAATGACGCCGCCTGCAGGCCATAAACAACCATGGTGATCATTTTCGCTTGGTTGTCTGAAGCATTGTGTTTGTTGTTATTTTCAGGCATCAACTGAGTATCGGCCATCACATTACCTTTGAGAACAAATGGTGTCGGGGTGCTTAGTGCTGGTCAGAATTGAATCTCTGGTAGCTCATGCTGCCATAAGATTGATCAGCCCCTGCACAGGATAGCGTTATCTGAATGTTTGGCAATTGTTCTATGTGAACTATAAATTAGTGTTTACTAAATTAGATAATTCTAATATTATGTAAATGTAAGCAATATGAGGATTAACATGATGAGTGTCGAGAAAATAACTGCAGAACGTTTTACCCAGCTACAGCAGGCTGAAGATTTGTGTCTGCTGGATGTGAGGTCAGCCGCAGAAGTCAGAAACGATGCATTGCCCGGAATCATTGAAGTTCCTGTTGATCAACTGGATGCTGAAAAATTCAGGGCAATTTTGCAAGAGAGAAATCATTCAGGTCCGGTCTATCTGATTTGTCAATCAGGCAGAAGGGCGGAGCTCGCGGCCAGTAAACTGGCTAAAGTCATAGACAATCCATTACTGATTGTCGAAGGCGGAATGACGGCTATTCGTCAGAAGAAAAAACCGACTACGGGAACGATGATCAGTCTGGAACGACAGGTGAGAATTGCCGTTGGCATACTGATTATCCTGACGGTGCTGGCAGGATTTATTGTTAGTCCAGTGTGGTTTGGCGTAACCGGCCTGATGGGTCTGGGATTGTTATATGCTGGCATTACCGATAACTGCATGCTGGGCATGATCATGGCCAAAGCACCCTGGAATCGCTAATCATCATGTTTTTGCTGACGGGCATACTGATTGGACTGGTACTGGGACTGACCGGAGCCGGTGGATCGGTGTTTGCGGTGCCGTTGTTGATCATGCTTACCGGCATGACTGTTCATCAGGCGGTAGGCCTGTCATTGGGTGCTGTCGCCGTCACTGCCTTGTTTGGCTGCCTGCGTGCTAAAACCAGAAAAACCATGTTGATGCTGCCTGCTTTGTTATTGTCAATTTCGGGCATGTTGCTGGTGCCAGTGGGGCAGTGGTTGGGTAGTCAGCTTGATGCAATGGCACTGGTGATTGGATTTGCCATATTGGCGATATTAATTGCCATTCGAATGTGGCGGATGGCAATTCGCAACCCCGAGAGCTCGGCAATTACGCGAGCCAGTGACTTAACGATAGATAGCACCCAAGGGTTATTGTGCAGATTGAGTCCCAACGGTCAGTTTCAGATGCGTCCCCGTTGCATGAGTGGTTTGCTAATTGGCGGTGCCGTGGTCGGCGTTTTGTCTGGCATGTTTGGCGTTGGTGGTGGATTTTTGATTGTGCCATTGTTGTTGTATCTCAGTCAGGTCAGTTTCAGACAGGCCGTTGGAACATCATTGCTGGTAATCACTGTGATCAGTGGTATTGGTTTTATCAGCTTTCTGCTGATGTCCGAGTCCGCACAAACTCTGCCGGTGAATCTGATGCTGTGGCTAATGGCTGGTGGTGTGTTGGGCATGATTTTTGGACAATTACTGACAGATAAAATCGCCAATGCCCGTTTGCAGAAGATCTTTGCAGTCGCCTTGATAGTCATCGTTAGTTTGATGACGCTAAATGCTATTTTAAGAGGATAGTTCTATGATTTTCAGACAATTATTTGAGAAAGTTTCCAGCACCTACACCTACCTGATAGGCGATGAAGTCACTGGCGAAGCCTTGTTGATCGACCCGGTATTGGAAGAGACAGACATGTATCTGCGGCTTCTGAATGAATTGAGACTGACGCTGAAAGTCGCTATGGATACTCATACGCATGCTGATCACATTACTGCGCTTGGTAAATTACGCGAACAAACCGGTTGCCTGAGTTTGATGGGCGCACAGGCGCAATCAGCCTGTGCCAGTGGCCAGTTTGAAGATCAGCAGGTTATCAAAATTGGTCATTTGCAAATCAAGGCACTTCACACGCCCGGTCACACGGATGACAGCTACAGCTTTGTGCTGGAGCATCAAGACCAAACCTATCTTTTCACCGGCGACACATTATTGATTCGTGGTACCGGTCGTACCGATTTTCAAAATGGCAATGCGGATGACCAGTTCAACAGTTTATTTAATGTTCTGTTGCAACTCCCTGATAACACATGGGTTTACCCTGGCCATGATTATAAAGGCTGGATGGTGAGTACTCTCCACGAAGAGAAGCAGCACAATCCAAGGCTTCAGGTCAGTAATGCCATGGAATATAGACAAATCATGGACAATTTGAATCTGGCGAATCCGAAAATGATGGATGTTGCCGTTCCTGCCAATCGTGCCTGTGGAGAAGTTAGCTAGTCTATTGGATCGAATGACAACCGGGCGGGAGGCCTCTATTGGGATTTCAGTGCCACAAGAAAAGATGATGTGATCTCAATCAGTGGTGTTATTAGAGCCTTGCAAGCATCGTGATGTTGGCATTGGATGAGTTCGTTTTGTGAATGATTGCAGGTTGCGGCATCAATCTCACAACCAAACATTAGCAAATGCCCTTTGATAACGTGTGCAGTCCGCGCTGCTGATTCTGTGTTGAACGAATCCCTGGATTTCTTAAGCTCTTCGATGTGTAGAGGAAGTTCATCAATAAGGGATTGCGTCAAAAACTGATAGAGACTGATATCGTTACCGAGCTTAGCCAAAGCTTTTTCTGTGTTAAGTTTCATTTTTTAAATATCTTGATTTTCCATGGCCAAAAACTTGTTTAATGCGTCCAGATCAAGAGGTTTTGACAGATAAAAACCCTGAGCTATGTCTACTCCCAGATTTTTTGTTTGTTTTAATTGATCTGCTGTTTCTACTCCCTCCAACAGGGATCTGATTCCTATCGCATTACAGAAAGCAACAATGCTTTTGATGATTGCAGCACTTTTAATGTTGCCTTCGTCTCCCAGCGAAAACCGTTTGTCAATCTTGATAATATCGCATGGAAAATCCAATAAATATTCCATGGATGAATAACCAGTTCCAAAGTCATCAATAGCGATGGTAATTCCCAGTTCTTTGAGTTCGTGCATTTGCTGCATCGTTGCCTCAGTATTCTTCATTGCCATGGTCTCAGTGACTTCAAGTTCTAACTGCTTGACATTACAGCCTGTCAATTCGACTAACTTTCGAATTTTGCTGACAAGATTTCCTGATTCGAATTGTTTGGCGGCAACATTCACCGCTATTTTCATGTCGTTACCCTGAAGTTGCCAGATGGCGAGTTGACGCATAGCCTCAGCAAGCACCCAATCGCCAAGTTGCACTATTTTTCCCATGGACTCCAGTTGAGGAATAAATTTATCTGGATAAAGTATGCCGAGTTTTGAATGTTGCCATCTTACCAGTGCTTCTGCAGCACAATACTCTCCGGAATCCAGACATAGTTGCGGTTGGTAGTGCAAAACGAACTCGTTGTATTCAAAAGCGCGATGCAGCTCCAGCTCCAGCACCATATCTTTGTAGTTTTTAACCTTCATATTTTTGCGATATGGTTCAAACGATGTGCCAGTCTCACTATTGAAGCGCTCTGTTGTGATGACGTTATCAATCAGCTCACTTACATCATTAATCCCATATTCAATCGGCATGAAGCCGACACAAACTTCATTCATTATCTGCCCTTTGCTCAGCGAGAAAATTTGATTCATCGGTTGTAAAAGTTGCTTGAGCAACAACTTGTGATCGACGTTTTTTTCGCTCTTGAAAGCCAGTAGAAATCGACCCGCATCAAGTTTGCAAAGAATGCCATCAGATGGCATGTGATTTTTCAGATGTTGAGTCATACCAATTATCAGCTCATCTCCAATATGTTTATTGAAGACTGTGTTGATCTCATGTAATTTCGTGAGGCGAACCGCTGCCAGAATTTGAATATATTCGGATGTGAGGCTGTTTATTGAATGGTCGAGCAATCTTTCAAATAACCGGCGTTGAGGCAGACCTGTCAGTTGATCATGTTCAGAGAGAAATTTGATGTGTTCGTTGACGCTGTGAATTTGAGTGACGTCTTGCAGTGCACCTAACAATCTTTTACTGTCGATGCCACCATGGCCAACAACGCGAAAATATTTTGAGCTTTTTTCTGTGTTCAGAGTGACTTCAAAATCAAATTTGTTTTTATGGGTGATGGCCGCCTTTACTGAGTTAAGGATTTTTTGCGCCTGAAACTTACCGAGTAATCTATAGAATTGATAAAGACTAGTCGGCAGTTTCTTATAGCCCAGAACAGTACTGGCATTTTTTGACCAACTTACAGTAAGGCTATGTGTTTCCACACTCCAGAAAGTCAGCTGTGCCACGTTACAGGCGGTCTCTTGTTCAAAATTTGCAGCTATGAGTTCTGCTTCTCGTTGGCTGTCTCTTATTGCATACCGAATCCTCTGCAGTAGTAGAGGTAAGTTGATAGGTTTGTTGACAAAGTCATCAGCACCGACTAAAAACGCCTTTTCGACGGCTTGAAGATCGTCACTGGCGGTTAACATGATGACGGGGGTTTCTGGTTGTTGAGTTTTAATGCGTCTGCATGTCTCAAAGCCATCCATTCCAGGCATAATGACATCCAGCAATACTGCTGAAGTTTCTGGACTGATGTGTTCCAATGCCTCGGCACCGTCAGATGCCGTATCTACACTATAACCAGCTTTAACTAGTGCCCGTTCAAGCGTCAATCGCATTACATTGTCGTCGTCAACGACCATGATTCGAAGTGATTTGGGGCTCTCATTCAGTGTCATTGGTGTTAACTTTTTCTTTGTGCGTTGACAGCGCGGAATCGATTAATTCAAACATCACGCTGCTTTCGATAGGTTTGTAGAGCACCGCAGAGGCACCGGCGGCAAGAGTTTCCTGTTTGACTTGCATAAGTGCATCGGCCGTGACTGCGATCATGGGTGTACTGGCATTTTTCGATTTAGATGCACGAATCGTTTTGATGGCAGTAATCCCATCCATCACGGGCATTTGCAGATCCATCAGGATAAGATCAAAGTCCTGATTCGCACACTGTTCACATGCTTCGAGCCCATTAGAAGCGGAAACAGTTTCACAACCCAGCTTGACCAGAATTTTGCCCATTAACTTCTGATTAGTAAGATTGTCATCAACGATTAAAATCTTCTTGCCGCTTAGATCGAGTTCAGGTTTTTCTTGAGTCAGCGAGGTTGTCTCATTTTTGTGATCATGAGCAAGATAGGGAAGTCGGACAGTAAAGGTCGTGCCTTGACCAAGCTGTGATTTGACATCGATTGCACCCTCAAGCTCATCGATTAGTTGTTTACATATGCTCAATCCGAGACCTAAGCCCGCATAGCTGCGTGCGATCGAGCTGTCTATCTGACTGAAAGGTTCAAAGATATTGTCAATTTCTTGATCGCTGATTCCAATACCAGTGTCAGTGACGATGAAGACCAAATGAGTTTGTGAAGGATTAAGTTCGGCAGTTAGCTGAACCAGACCAGCGGTGGTAAATTTGAGGGCGTTGGTGAGCAAATTAGTCAGTATCTGCAGAAGTCGTTGTGTGTCAATTAGAATCCACTCTGGCATATTTTCAGCAACGACCAGTTTGATCTCAACAGATGGATTAGTATTCTGAATCTCGAGCATCTGTATCAGCGAGGACAATATGCGACGACTGTTATTAGGTCTAATGACAAGACTTTTTGATGTACGGCCGTGTCTCGATGATGTGAAAAGGTTAGAGACGATGGATTTTAGGGAGTTAGCAGCCTCCTTGATCATCTTTAGTGTGTCAGATGAGTCTGCCGACATATTTTCTTCGGGAATGAGTTCTAGTCCGCCGATTATCGCGTTCAGGGGCGTTCGCATTTCGTGACTGACATTCGCGAGTAACCTGATTTTTGTTTCTTCGGTGATTTCAAGATTGATCGCAGCCTCTTTGAGTAATGACTCTAGTTGTTTCTGAACGCTGATATCCTGAATGATGCCAATGTAATTCACTAACTGAGCTGAGTCGTTAAATACAGGGTAGCCGTCAAGGTGTATCCAAATCTCACCACCACTATGGGTGTAGTTCAGGATATCGACATGGAAGGTATCTTCTTTTTTTATGGCGATGCTTATTTGTTGGATGGTCTCAGGGTTTGTTTCAGGCCCCTGCATGATATCGCCCGGTTTCTTTCCAAGGATTTGGTCGAGTGCATAACCAAAAGTAGATATGAAACTCAAGTTAACCCACTCTGTGTTGCCATTTGCATCTGTGATGATGACAGGGCCTTGTGAGTAGCTCGCGACCAATGAAAGTTTTTTGGTCTCAAGGTAACTTTGTTCTAGTGCCAGCTCCGCCGATTTTCGCTGGTTGATGTTAAACAGAATTCCGGCGAAGCCTTCCTTGGGTCTATTGACCAGACGCAGTTCAAACCAGACAAACAGGCCTTCTTGATGTTTTATCTGCAATTCAAGCCGGATGGGCGTTTCCGATAATTCTGAGTTGTAGTGAGGCAAATCTTCAGGATTTTTTAAAAACCTGTGCAGTGGCTGATTGACAATTTC
The DNA here is from genome assembly GCA_020831825.1 of Methylophaga sp. GTDB lineage: Bacteria > Pseudomonadota > Gammaproteobacteria > Nitrosococcales > Methylophagaceae > Methylophaga. The sequence goes on from JAFIFW010000018.1 coordinate 167,241, forward strand.
TTCTGGTTTGTAGCCAAGCTGAGTGTACCAAGCATCAGTCGCAAAGCTTATATTGAAGTCAAAGTCGCATTCGAAAATACACTCTTCAAGCAGTTGTAACAGCCTTGCCTGCTGCTGCTGGCTACTGGCAAGTTTTTCGATCAGTGCATACTGGATCTGAACTTGCAGTTCTTTTTTGTGGTTGGCTTCCACAATGTCACTCTGAGATGATCAAGCTGCTTTTGTGAAAAGTTCGGAAGATTTTTTTACCTGAGCATAGAGTGGGAAAATTTCATGACAATAGAAATCCTGCTCGATTGCAGTTCGGCTGGATGTACAATCACTTAATATAGTGACCTTGAAGCCATAATCAATCGCAGAACGGGCACTTGAATCGATACATAGCGAAGTGACAGTGCCCGCAAAAACGATATGTTCGATATGTTGTTGCTTCAATAGCTCAGCCAGACCGGTCTCCATAAATGCATTGAGGCCACGCTTTCCGGGAACATATTGAACAAAATCATCAAATTGATGCATTTCATCAATGACTTCGGCTCCCTTGGAGCCTTGCTTGAATGCGCCGACTTCAGAAATTATTTTCAGTATACCAACCGGGTCTTTGAGTTCACTGTAGTTCTTGGTAAAAATGATCGGTGTATTGATGACTAAGCCAAATTCTCGACCGTGCATACGCAACAGGTTAAGTGTGTTTTCCAACACACCAGTGATTCTAGAGGACTCCTCAATCACCTCATGTAGAATTCCATCCTTTGAAAAATAATCATTTTGAAATCCTATCAAAACAAGAGCAGTGTTGCTCAACATGCCGTGATCTCCGAGTTAAGATACTAAGAGTTTCAAAATATCAGCAAAAACAGTAGTAAGCAATCAAGGGCTTCGCAATCTGTGACACTGCTCAAAATTCTGGTCGTAGTGGTTCTGATTCTCTCATTAGTAGTATATTATTATCTTTTAACTTAATGTCTGGGCAGGGTATCACCATGTGTGTTTGCTGGCTGATATAGACGTTCTGTAGTGGAGATGGCATGCAAACAAACAACGGTGTTTTTGGCATGAGAAATAAAAAACTTGGTTTCAAGCTGGGTGCTAGCTTTTTTGTGGTCATATCATTGACAATTGTCATAGCGATCTCTTCCATCATCTCATTATCGAAAATGGCCACTGCCAAACAGCAGGTAATCGAATTGATGGATCTTGCCATATACCAGGTTGAGAAAGAAGTTGATCACCTGGCCTGGACCAACCAGCTAGCCAACAGTTTTTTACTTGATAGTCCGTTCACTGGGCAACTGGATCCGAGTAAATGCGATTTCGGTAAATGGTATTATCAGTTCAAAAACACCGAGTTTTACAAAAATGCTACGACTGATTTCAAAGCAACTTTTGCAGCTATAGAGCGACCTCATATTGATTTGCACGACAGTGCACAACGAATACAAGACTTGATTAGAGCTAATCAGGGCAATGCTGCAATTTCCGTGTATGGACGGGATGTACAGAACCACCTAGGTCAGGTGAGACATCATTTGGATGAAATCAAGGATTTACTGGCAGCTGAGCGCGCATTGATAATTTCTGATGCCCAAAAGTCCGCCAACAGAATGGCTATTGTTCAGATAATTCTGGTCCTTTTTGTTCTCTTTATCAGTGCAATGCTGGGAGCGAAGATTGTGAGAAGCATTACCTCAAGGATGTCGGCACTGACTGAGCGAGTTCAGGAAATGGCAAACGGACATTTCAACGAGGCCCCCTTGCAAGTCGATGAGCATGATGAGATTGGAACCAGCATTGATGCTTTCAATATCATGTCGAGCAAAACCGCAAACCTTGTCATGGAAGTGAATAACTCAGTGAAGCGGCTGATGGTGTCTGCAGAAAAACTTTCCTTAGTCACCAATGAGACAAATAAAGGTGTTCATCAACAACAGACTGAAACCGATCTTGTAGCAACTGCGATGAATGAGATGTCAGCAACGGTTCAGGAAGTCGCACGCAACACACAGATGGCGGCGGATGCGGCTCAGAATGCCTCTTCACAGGCAACAGAGGGTCAGGCAATTGTTGCTGAAAGTATTCGTGTGATTAATTCTCTGGCCTCAGAAATTCTCGAAACATCATCAGTTATCGAAAATGTTCATGCCAGCTCACAATCTATTAATCAGGTGCTGCAAGTGATTCAGGAAATTGCTGAACAAACCAATTTGTTAGCCCTGAACGCAGCAATTGAGGCAGCAAGAGCAGGGGAACATGGGAGAGGCTTTGCTGTTGTGGCTGACGAAGTTCGTCACCTTGCCAATCGTACTCATCAATCTACGGATGAAATCAAGGAGATGATTCGACAACTGCAGACTGCGGCCACACGAGCAGTTGATGTCATGGAAAAAAGCGAAGTTGAAGCAAAACTCAGTGTTGAAAGAGCCGCTGAGACCGATGAGGCGCTGAAGGCAATCAATGCAGCAGTTGCTCAAATTAATCAGATGAATATTCAGATTGCCAGTGCTTCTGAAGAACAGAGTGCTGTAGCAGAAGAGATTAACCGAAATCTGTGCAATATCAGTGCGATTGCTGAATCTAATTCCAATTTGTCAGATCGAACGACTGAAGCAAGCCATGATCTTGCAGAAACTGCAGAAAGTCTTCGAGTGACTGCCAGCAAATTTGATGTAAAAGAGGCTGATAAAGTTGTTGAAGGTGTTGGTCAAACTCAGTGATTGATTTTTTTTGAGTTACACAATGCGCCTCAATTGATAAATACGTGATTATCTGGTTTAGTGGCAGATGGGTGGATAGCTACTCATCAGGATGGATCATGGGCACATCAACCATACAATCGAGCATGATTACATTGGCCAGACATCGACTCAAAGCATTAAAAGTCGCATTGGTTGGCCGCGCAGCGGATCTCAATCTGGTTCAGAACACTTTCCATCAACTCACCGGACTGACCAGTCTGCGTTTCGTTCAGAATCATGGATTGGATGAGGCGACATGCAAGGAGCTGAGCATTATCGATAATCTTGCGATTTTGAGCGTGCTGTATTCTCACCCTGAAGTCCTGGAAAAGTTTTCCAGTGAGTCACAGCAGTTATCCCGATATCTGGATATGCCCGGCCGCGAACTGCTGGATCTGTTGTTCAAACAAGGTGGCCGCTTTAATAATCAGGAAGCGGTTTCCGTGGCAATTCATCGCGGATTGATAGACGATATTCATCACGAGGCAGAAGCCTACCGGCGATTCGAACTTCGTGAACGGAGCTCACAAGACAGGGGGCATTAAAAGGGGGAGACAGAAGGCTCCAGCTCTCCTGAAGCCTTTATTCACTGCATGCCAGTGATGCCATATCAATGACAAATCGATAACGCACATCCGCCCGTTCCATCCGCTCAAAAGCTTCATTGATTTGATCCATGCGAATCATTTCACAGTCCGGCAGCACATTCATTCGCGCACAAAAATCCAGCATTTCCTGCGTTTCGGCAATGCCGCCAATTAATGAACCGGAAATATGCCGACGACCAAAGACCAAAGGCGAGGTATCCGTGCCTTCAACCGGGCCTAATTGACCTACCAGTACCAGGCTGGCATCCAGATCCAGTAAAGGCACATAAGGTGTCAGATCATGTTTGATCGGTACGGTATCGATGATCAGATCAAAACTGGATTGTGCCTCGGTCATTGCATCTGCATCTTTGGATACCAGAAAAGCATCAGCGCCCAGCGACATGGCATCAGCCTGTTTATTGGCGGAAGTACTGATAACAGTAACATGAGCGCCCAGTGCAACGGCCAGTTTGACCGCCATATGGCCCAGACCACCCATGCCAATCACACCGACGCGCGAACCGGGACCGACTCCCCAATGCCGCAGCGGAGAGTAAGTGGTGATACCGGCACATAACAACGGCGCCACACGTGTTAAATCCAGCGTATCTGGCACTTTCAGCACAAACTCCTCACGGACAACGATGTGTTTTGAATAGCCGCCATGGGTGATGCTGCCATCAATGCGATCAGGTGAACCATAAGTAAGGGTAAACCCATTGCGACAGTACTGTTCTTCGCCGCTATGGCAGGAGTCACAGTCCTGACAACTATCGACCATGCAACCTACGGCGACATGCTCACCTACTTGATATTGACCAACTTCAGCACCGATGGCCGTGACCTTGCCGACGATTTCATGGCCGGGCACAACCGGATAAGTGCTTGCATTCCAGTCATTTCGTGCCATGTGTAAATCAGAGTGACAAACACCACAATAAAGAATCTCTATGGCGACATCGTTATCACGTAGTGCTCGTCGTTCAAATGACAAAGGTGCAAGCCTGGATTGAGCCGTCTGAGCAGCATAACCAATGGTTTTCATAGCAAGACTCCAAGTGACTATGGTGAGAAAAAATCAAGCATAGCAGCTTGAGATGACAGTTAAAAAAACGAGCACCCCACCAAAGCAGGGCACTCGTTTTTGTCTGTGATGTGAAGCGGATTACTTCAAATCAAACCGATCAGCATTCATCACTTTGACCCAGGCCTTGGCAAAGTCACGAACAAATTTCTCCTGATTATCATCCTGGGCATAGACTTCAGCATAGGAACGCAGAATCGAGTTGGAACCAAACACCAAATCAACACGCGTTGCGGTCCATTTCACCTTGCCGGTTTTACGATCCACAATCTCGTAAAGATTACTGCCTGCCGGTTCCCAGCTATTGGCCATATCGGTCAGATTCACGAAGAAATCGTTACTCAGTTCGCCCTCACGGTCAGTAAACACACCGTGCTTGCTGGCACCATAATTGGTCCCCAATACACGCATACCACCGATGAGCACCGTCATTTCATGCGCGCTTAAACCCAGTAATTGTGCGCGATCCAGCAATAACTCTTCTGGACTGACCAGATAGTCTTTCATCTGCCAATTACGGAAACCGTCATGTATTGGTTCCAGTGGTTCGAACGAGTCAATATCTGTCTGTTCCTGACTGGCATCGCCTCGACCCGCTGCAAATGGCACAGTGATGTTGACACCCGCCGCTTGAGCAGCTTTTTCAACCGCTGCAGTACCGCCGAGCACAATCAAATCAGCCATACTGACTTTTTTACTCAGATTCGATTGAATGCTTTCAAGCGTTTTAAGTACTTTCTGTAAACGCTCCGGCTCATTGCCTTGCCAATCTTTTTGAGGGGCAAGACGAATCCGCGCACCATTGGCACCGCCACGGAAATCCGAACCACGGAACGTTCTGGCACTGTCCCAAGCCGTTGCTACCAGCTCGGCGATGCTAAGACCACTATCGAGCAGTTTGGCTTTCAAGTCAGCTACTTCAGCATCGCTCAGTGTGTAATCAACGCTGGGCACTGGATCCTGCCAGATTAAATCTTCGGCAGGCACATCGTCACCCAGATAACGTGCTTTGGGGCCAAGATCACGATGAGTCAGCTTGAACCATGCACGAGCAAAGGTTTCAGTGAAGTAGTCTGGATCTTTATAGAAACGTTCGGAAATCTTGCGATATTCCGGATCCATTTTCATTGCCATATCAGCGTCGGTCATAATCGGGTTGCGACGCACACTTGGATTGAAAGCATCAACGGGTTTGTCTTCCTCTCGGATGTTGACCGGCTCCCACTGCCAGGCACCTGCCGGACTTTTGGTCAGCTCCCAGTCGTAATTCAGCAATAAATGAAAGTAGCCGTTATCCCACTGGGTTGGATGCGTTGTCCAGGCACCCTCAAGACCACTGGTCACTGAATCCTCGCTGTGACCTTTGCCTTTAGGGTTGGTCCAACCGAAACCTTGTTCTTGTATGTCGCCTGCTTCCGGTTCCGGACCCAGCACACTCGCATCACCATTACCATGCGCTTTACCTACGGTGTGTCCACCGGCTGTGAGCGCCACCGTTTCTTCGTCATTCATGGCCATCCGGGCAAAGGTTTCACGAACATCCTGTGCCGTTTTCAGTGGATCCGGCTGACCGTCAACACCTTCCGGGTTGACGTAAATCAGACCCATCATCACTGCAGCTAGCGGGTTTTCCAGTGACTGACGATCACCGGGATAGCGACTGTCTTTATTGCTGCTCGGCGCCAGCCATTCTTTTTCCGAACCCCAGTAGATATCTTTTTCCGGATGCCAGATGTCGGCACGGCCGCCGCCAAAGCCAAAGGTTTTCAGCCCCATTGATTCATAGGCGATATTGCCGGCCAAAATGATCAAATCAGCCCATGACAGTTTGTTGCCGTATTTTTTCTTGATAGGCCACAGCAGGCGACGTGCCTTGTCGAGATTGGCGTTATCAGGCCAACTGTTCAAAGGCGCAAAGCGTTGGTTGCCCGTTCCCGCGCCACCGCGACCATCGGCAACACGGTATGTACCTGCGGCATGCCAGGCCATGCGGATCATTAAACCACCGTAATGGCCCCAGTCAGCAGGCCACCAGTCCTGACTGTCGGTCATCAGAGCATGTAGATCTTGCTTGACTGATTGTAAATCCAGTTTGTTGAATTCTTCGGCGTAGTCAAAATCTTCGCCGAGTGGGTTGGTTTTTGTATCGTGCTGATGAAGAATGTCGAGATTGAGTGATTTCGGCCACCATTCAGTGACAGTAGTGCCAGATTCAGTCATGGCACCGTGCATAACGGGACACTTACCGCTGTGTGAGTTATTTTTTTCGTTCATGGTTAGTTCCTTCCCCCCTGATTACCGGTTTAGGTAAGTCCGTAATTCGAACCTACAACGCAAGACTATCACGGCTAATGATTGATGATTATGAGAATAAACTATTCCAGCAATCGACTTTGACGATTACTGGTTAAGTGAACCAAAACTAACAGCGACCCTGCATTGCAAGCCCAGGCGGACACTGCTTGGTGTGACGGCCAGCTAAATAGGTTCTGACATCATAGTGACGACGATTTCAATAATTCTGGTGGCCTTCGTCTTCAGCAGTTGCCACAGCAGCGCCTAGACCAGCACCCAATGCGCCGCCGATAATTGCACCTTCACGTCCGGCGACTTCATTGCCAACGGCTGAACCGAGTCCACCGCCAATGGCACCACCAATTGCTGCATCGATGGTGCTTGAATCAGTTGCACCAGCGTTGAAGCTGAACAAGGTCAGCGCAAGTAAGAAATATCGTTTTTTCATAGATGACTCCTGTTTGTATTGGGCGCTCAGAGATTATCTAAAAGTAGGACGTATAGAGCAGGGTGTTGATTCACTCTAATGAAAAAAATCAGGAATATTTCCCTGCTAACAGGCTTATTGAACAATCAAGACTGATTGATCTTGAGTCAGTTCATCTGTTGCTAGAGGCCTCTGTTATCATGTGAGGCCTTTGTGCCGGATAGCCTTCACCAATGAGCAATCATGATTTTGCTTCTCTGTCTGTTTCAGCCGCTCAATTAAAAGCGCTGCAAACGCTCGAATATCATCAAATGACGCCGATTCAGGCGCAAAGCTTGCCTGCGATTCTGCAGGGTCAGGATTTGCTGGCAAAGGCCAAAACCGGTAGTGGCAAAACAGCAGCGTTTGGTATCGGTTTGTTACACGCTACTAATCCTCGTTTTTTTGGTGTTCAGGCGTTAGTGCTGTGTCCGACACGCGAACTGGCCGACCAGGTGGCCAAGGAAATTCGCAAACTGGCGAGCTTCATGCCCAACATCAAATTAGTGCTGTTGTGCGGAGGCCAACCCATCGGGCCACAGATCGGTTCTTTGGAACATGGGGCACATGTTGTGGTGGGTACGCCGGGCAGGGTGCAGGATCACTTGCGTAAAAACACGCTGAAACTGGATGGATTGAAAACACTGGTGCTGGATGAGGCGGACCGCATGCTCGATATGGGCTTTGCCGAAGTCATGCAAGACATCATCGACCAGACACCAAAAAAGCGGCAGACACTGCTGTTTTCTGCGACCTATCCGGACGATATCCGAAAAATAAGCAAACAGTTTCAGAACAATCCGGTGTCGGTGACGGTTGAATCCGAACACCAGCCGGATGTTATCGAACAGGTGTTTTATGAGGTCAATAAACAGGATCGTGATAACACCCTGTTGGCATTGTTTGAACATTACCAGCCTCGAAATGCCATTGTGTTTTGTCATACCAAAAAGCAATGTGATGAAGTGGCCAACCTGTTGCAACAACATCGCATCACGGCACTGCCAATTCATGGTGATCTCGAACAGCGGGATCGCGATCAAGTGCTGGTACGCTTTGCCAACAATAGTTGCTCAGTCTTGGTTGCCACTGATGTGGCGGCACGCGGGCTGGATATCAAAGCACTCGAAATGGTGATTAATTACGAATTGCCACGAGACCCTGAGATTTATGTGCATCGTATTGGCCGGACTGGCCGGGCAGGGGAGACAGGCATTGCCATGAGCATTGTCACACCTGCAGAAACCTCACGTATTATGGCGATTGAGAGCACGCTCAAGCAGCCTGGCCGCTGTGATGTGCTGGCATCATTAAGACGTGACAAAGCGTTTACGATGGAAGCACCGATGACCACCATTCAGCTTGATGCTGGCCGAAAGAGCAAATTACGCCCCGGTGATATTCTCGGTGCCTTGACGGGGGATGCCGGTCTGCAAGGTTCGCAAATCGGCAAAATCGATATCTTTGATATGTCCAGCTATGTCGCCCTAGAAAATGTTGCTGTGCGTCAGGCGCTAAATTATCTCGCGCAAGGCAAAATCAAGGGACGCAGCATTCGCGCCCGTAAGATTCGGTAGCCCTGACGCAGTGAAACAACTGGTTTTACAAATCACCTTGCAACAATGGGATAAATCCCAGCAGTCTGCCGAGCATGAGGCAGCCAGACAACTTCAGCCAAACCGCCACTTCATCGAAGCTGACAATGTGACCGCGTCGTTTGATGGCCGGCTACTGCTGGATCAACATGGTGATAGCTACACTGCTAATCGAATTCGCTATCAACTGATTGATGATCGTTACCTGCTAATTGATCGGTTTCGTTTTGATTTGCAGACGCAAACAGTAGAGTTCAGGGCGAAGCTTGAGTCGAATGTTGAGCCATTACTATTGGCGACACTTGAACAGGGTTGGATTCAGTGCTGTTATCAATGGCGCTATCGTGTAGATGAGTCAGATTTTATCTTCTGGCGTTATGAAGCGGTCACAATCAATGCGGCCTTTGTCGAACAACTTCACTCTCAACTTTTTCTTCACAGCCCACCGATACAATCATTTCTCAATCTTGTCTGAACCTGAGTCTCTGATGAGCATCACCCAGGACGATGACAAGTCAATGACCGGGTGCAGTGTCATACGAAAGGGGCCTTTGATGAAAATTAGCTATCTTGCCAGCATGCTCATGCTGTCTTCGCCAGTACAGGCGGTTGAAGTGGAAAGTTGTGAAGCCTGGAGCGCCAAGGCCAGAACTTACGCGGCTTGGCGTCTGGAAGGCATGTCCATTGCAGAAGCCATGCAACAGACCATCGGCAATCGTTCACGAGGTTTGTTGCTGCAAGCCTACCAGTTGCAAATTCCAGATGATTTTCAGGCGCAGTATGAAATCATCAGTGCTTTTGCTGATGGCATATACGAACAGTGTCAGCTTGCCGAACAGATGGGTGAAGACTGATCCGGTTCAGAAAAATCCTGAGTCTGATCAAGTAAATTCCGCTAAGCAAAATTGCAGCACCAGCCTATGATGTGAACCGTAAGACCTTTGTTGTTAACTGATGCGAGGATACGACCATGTGGACTAAACCAGAATATTCAGATATGCGTTTCGGCTTTGAAGTCACAATGTACATCTGCAATCGTTAATTTGATTGACGAAATAGATGAAAAAAGCCCCCGGTAGCAATACTGGAGGCTTTTTTGTGCTTTGAGAACAGCGCCCTAGAGAATAGTCGGGTTCTCCGCATCACCATACACTTCCTTGGGATTGAAGGTTTTATGATCTTCGGTAAAGATCAGTCGACTGACTTGTGATAATTTAGTCGCCACTGGCACCCGTCGATAAAAACAGGATCGATAGCCAACATGGCAGCTGGCGCCTGAGCCCGCAATATTGACGCGTATCCAAATAGCATCCTGATCATCATCGACACGCATTTCCAAAATTTTTTGCACCAGCCCACTGGTGGCACCTTTATGCCAGAGCATTTGTCTGGAACGACTCCAGTAATGTGCTTCACCGGTTTCAATGGTTTTCTGCAATGCCTCGGCGTTCATATAACCCAGCATCAGTACTTCACCACTGGCATGATCGGTAGTGATGCAACTGATCAGACCATCGCGATCAAATTTGGGGGCCAGTCGATGACCTTCTTCCACTTGTTCGATGGTTTGCCGGGCTGCAAACATGGGATTTTCTGCAAAAGATTTAGTGTTCATGATTTATCTCGTCTGTTTTCCAGTTATGTTCGAATTTAATAGGTATGCCTCGTGGCGTGTCCTGCAAGGCCTGGTCACGAACCACGATATGTCCGCGAATAATCGTATGAATCGGCCAGCCAGTAATCTGCTTGCCATCATAGGGTGTCCAGCCGCTGATACTGGCGATCCAATCATTGGAAATAGTCCGTTTGGCCGACAAATCAACAATGCTCAAATCAGCGTCATAGCCAATGGCAATGCGGCCCTTGTTGACCAGACCAAACAAACGGGCAGGGCCAGCACTGGTTAAATCGACCAAGCGTTGCAACGTTAATCTGCCCTCATGTATATGATTGAGCATGATTGGCAGCAGTGTTTGAACGCCTGTCATACCACTGGGACACTCCGGATATTGGCGGGCTTTTTCCTCAAGCGTATGCGGTGCATGGTCACTGCCAATTACATCCACCAGCCCATTTTCAATGGCCTGCCACAAAGCATCCTGATGATGTTTTTCCCGAACCGGTGGATTCATTTGTGCCAGTGATCCCAGTTGTTCATAGCATTCTGGGGCGGTCATGGTCAGGTGATGTGGGGTGGCTTCTATGCTGACGTGATGTTTGTGCTGTGCCAGAAATTCCATTTCATCGGCGGTAGAGACATGCAGAACATGTAAACGCCGGCCAGTTTCCTGAGATAGCTGCACAATTCGGCGGGTAGCCAGGAATGCACTTTCTACATCTCGCCACAGATGGTGTTGTTGTACATCATGACTCTGTTCAACGAGATTACGGCGCTGGCGTAGTCGAGCTTCATCTTCGGCATGAATAGCCACGCGACGACTTCCATGCGAAAGGATTTGCCTGAGCACCTCATCATCATCCGCCAGCAGATCACCAAATGAACTGCCCATAAATACCTTGATGCCACAGACTCCCGGCAACTTTTCCAGTGCAGCCAATTGGGTTGCATTGACCGCAGAGCCACCGATATAAAAGGCATAATCGCACCAGGCGTTGTTCTGCGCCCGATCCAGTTTTTGTTGCAGATCGGCTTTGCTGATAGTGAGAGGCTGGGTATTGGGCATTTCAAACACGGAGGTAATGCCGCCAAGAACAGCGCCGCGTGTACCTGCCTCAAGCGTTTCCTTGTGTGTCATGCCTGGTTCACGAAAATGCACCTGGGTATCCATGACGCCCGGTAACACATGCAGTCCGGTGGCAATAATCTGTTGTTCAGCACTCCAGCCAGCTTGCAGATCACCAAGGGCCACAATTCGGCCATCCTGACAGGCAATATCAATCTGTTTTTCACCTGAGGGTGTGATAACGCGACCATCTGTAATCAGTAAGTCAGCGTGGCGACGATGGAGTGTGTTTTGAAAGTTTTGGTTGCTCATAAGGTTTACCAATTTGATTGATAATGTTTAGGCAAAGAACCGCAGGTATGTTTTCAGATTATTTGCTTATAATCTCAATGAAAACTCATAAACTTACTGGCTCACTGTATTGCAATCCGTCGCAAATTCTTGAATCCGTTCATACATCAACGAGAGCCCATTGGCGCGCTGAGTTGAGAGATTTTCCAGAAGCCCTGTCTGATGCAGAAACCGCGGCGGACAATCAATAATCTCCTCAGGCCTCCGGTTTGAATACACCCTGAACATTAGCGCCATCAAACCGGCAACAATCAACGAGTCACTGGTACCGTCAAAATGCAAAACGCCTTTATCATCACAGCTGGAATCAATCCAGACACTGGCCTGACAGCCGTACAAACGGTTGTTTTCTGATTTTTCCCCGCTGAAACTCTTGTCGAGTCGGCGTCCCAGATCGACCAGATAGCCATAACGCTCTGTCCACTCTCCAAGATGCTGAAAATCATTGATAATTTGAGTTTGGCAGTCTGTAATGTTCTGGTATTTATTCATTTCGCTCATCAGTTGTTGTTAGCTTTTTAGGCTAGTTGGAACAGATAGTTTTTGGAGCTTGCCTTTTTATAGATATGATATAACATATCCTTATGGCTTGGTTCCAGATATCAAGTTTTTGACTCGCAACCTGCAACGAAGCAGCGTTTCAGATTCATCTAGCTGCCAGGACAGACACCGACCCTTGCATGGTTTGATGCAGCATTTTCCGCTTGCATGGCTATCGGCTGTCACTGATAAGCAAGCCCTGTCATCAATATATTTCCTAGCATCCCAATGCTATACATCTGTGGGTTGAGGGTGGATGATAGATGACTATGCATAGATACGATACATCATATCATCAATGGAAAGGATAAACATGAAACCTGTAACAATAACTGAGCAAAATCCTATCGCTTCGGTGGGTTTGAAACTCGTGGTGAATGGGCCCCAAATCTGGGATGACCAGCAAGCCGCTTGGTATCTCAAAGGCATTGAGCAGTCTGATTATGCAGAAAAACTGGGTAATACATTGCTTGAATCGATCGGCAAGCAAACGCAGTTATTAGATATCGGTGCCGGGGCCGGGACAGTCAGCCGTCGCATCATGGATAACAATGCCCGATGGACAGCAATAGAACCCAACACTTTTTTCGCAGATTACCTGACGGCTCACCAATCAATATGGCCGTTCCAACTCAATGTTATACAGCAAAGCTGGCAACAGACGGTGACTGACGATCTTGCTGTGCATGAGACCAGCCTGGCGGCCAATACCAGTGGCCCACTCAGTGAAACACGCGATTTCTGGCATTGGCAACGTCAACTAACCAAACGCTTGATGATCTGGATTTTACCGGCACAGACGGGTCCACGCGGCAAGTGTTTGAGTGGCTTTTTACCTGTCTCTTTGCACGGCGAGTCAACGGGGTCGCCAGTTCAAGAAATTCTTGATGCGCTTGGTGATAACTATCAGCCAGATCAACTAGTCACCGTTGACTGGACTTTTCAGCAAAGCTTTGCTGACTTTCACGCGGCCGATAGTTATTTTCAGCAAGTTTTTAATCCTGCGGGTGATCCTGAAAAGGCTGATTCACTCACTGCATATCTCGCTTCCGAATTAAAGCCTGCCGGTGACACCTTGCTGGCACAAGCTGCCAAAAAAAGTGCCGTACTTATCTGGATGTTCAATTAGGGGAAAATAATGACACGTCATCGCTCGTTAGCTGCTTTTTATGTATCAATCGGTCTGTTGACCAGCCACAGTACTTCGGTGCTGGCAGAACAAGGTTTTTCTGTGATCGGCTTAGATGAAATGATCGTCACCACTACGGGCAGGGGCGATACACTCAACCAACTTTCATCCACTGTGCAGATTATTTCTGAAGCGCAAATAAGACGATCTTCCGCCCAATCTGTCACTGACTTGCTGGCTGAGAATGCTGTGGGTTTTTTCAGTGAATGGACACCGGCCCAGACCTCCATCAACATCCGTGGCGGTGCAACAGACGGACAAGGTCGTGACTACAGAAGTCAAACGCTGGTTCTGCTCAACGGCCGTCGCGCTGGAACAGCCAACGTGTCCAAGCTCAGTCTTAATGATGTATCGCGCATTGAAATTATGAGAGGACCATCTTCAGTTGCCTATGGCAGTCAGGCCATCGGCGGTGTTATCAATATCATCACCCGTAATGGCAGTAATACTTCTGGCAGCAGTGTTAACCTTGCTGCAGGTTCATGGTCACTCAGACAAGGCCATGCGCAGACCTCCTATCAAGGTGAAAACTCAGACTTCTATCTGGGCATCGGTGGCGGCAAGCGAAGTGATTATGAATCTGGCCGAGGCAGCAGGGAGCGCATGCGCAATACTTCGTGGGAAAGACGCAGTGCCTTAATGTCTGCCGGCGTTAATATTAGTGATTTAGATCGCGTTGAATTGACCATTCGTACCGATGGTATCTACAACGCCGGATTCAGGGGATCGAGCTGGGCACCCTCGGGTGATGAAGATCGCTTCAACCACTCACTCGATTTAATCTACGAGGGCATGACCGACAATGCAGCACTGTCTTGGCGCGCTCATGGCTATCTGGTTAGAGACGTTGACCACTTCAAATGGGAAAATAGAACGTTTCTCAAACTAGATAATGAGCGAGTATTGGATATATACGGTCTGAGGCTTATGACTGATTGGCTTGTGCAGCCTTCAACTGAACTGAGAGTCGGTGCTGACCTTGAATACAGTACGCTTGAAAATGATCGTTCAAACACTCTCAGAAGTACGGGCCTGACAAGCAAGGCAGCTCCTTTTGACAATGATCAATCAGAACGCGTTGGCGCATTGTGGGCAGAAATTATTCAGACGGCAATGAATGATCGATTAACGCTCAGAATGGGCGGTCGTTACACCGATGGCAAAACCACTTTGAAACCGACCAAAGGACGAAATGATCTGCTACGAAATTCGGAACGCTATGATGAATTTACCTATACCTTGGGATCCGTCTATCGCTTAAGTGATACCACATCGATCAGAGCTGGTTATGCAACGGGTTTCAGGGCACCGACCGCCACTGAGCTGGCGGCTGATTTCCAGACATTTGCCGGTTCAACCATTTTTGGCAATCCCAGACTGGATAATGAATCCAGTCGTCAGTATGAGCTGGGTTTGTCATTCTCAAATAACTGGCTCTACAGTGATATTGCCGTATTCGATAACCGCATCAAAGATCGAATTATCACCGGCCCTGAAATAGCAGGCAGACGCAGTTTTGAAAACAATTCTGATGCCATAGAACTCAGAGGTGTTGAGCTGCAGTTAGAAGCCAATCTGTCATCCTGGCTGGCAACAGATCTGAACTGGCGCGTTTTTGCTAATAGTAGCTACCACTTTCATATGCGAGACAGGGGCGTAGATGAAACGGCCAATACCGACCGTATTGAACGAATTCATAAATACCAGACCAGCCTTGGTACTTCGGTCGGTCATGAAAAATGGGAGCTTAGCTTCAATGCCATCCTCAGAGGGCCGGTCTGGTACAAAACTGAAGAGCGCTTGCTGATACCGACTGCAGAGCCAAACAGAGACTATGTTCATAAAAAATCAGCCTTCTGGGTATTGAACATGCGCGGCAGTTATCAGTTAAATCCCTCATTGCAGTTATATGCCGGCATCAACAATCTGCTGGATAAAAATGAGCATCCACTGTTTATCGCGCTGAACAAGACGCCGTATATTTCAGATCCTGCATTTTCAAGTGGTGGCCGTGGCAACAGTATGCCGGGAAGAGAGTTGTATGCCGGTTTGAAACTGGATTTCTAAAAACGCATGTTCAACAGGAATCATCGCTTTCCGCCCTTGTTTCAGGCACAGCGCCGACATTACTGCAAGGCGATTATTGCCGGTATTGCACTGGCGTTAATGCCCAAATCAACAAGAGGCGATGGCGTCAGCAATGTTGGAGGGCTGGAAATCACCGATGGCCTTGGCCGTCAGGTATCGCTTGCTCGGCCGCCTCAGCGGATCGTGTCAATTTTTTCCAGTAATACCGAGCTGCTGCATGCTTTGGGGGCTACGGATCGCATTGTCGGCATAGAGGATTTCACCCGATACCCGCCGGATATTCGTGATGGTCGAACCATTGTGGGTGGTCGATTGGGCTTTTCTGTTGAAACCATTGCTCGTCTGGAACCGGATCTGGTGGTCATGACGCCTGCCCGTCAGGCGGTGAACACATTGCTCAAACCGATGCAGACGATAGGTGTTCCTGTGGTGGTTATGTTGCATCGTAATCTGGCCGAAATTTTCAGCAATCTCAGATTGTTAGGCCATGTTCTTGGCAACTCACTGCATGCCGAGAGTGTGATTGGACAGTTACAGCAACGGCTGCAGAGTGTTGATCAGCAACTGGCAGGAGTCCGCCGTCCGAGAGTGTATTTTGAAACCGGTCAGAATGACCGCGGTAACTTTACCACTGTCCGAAAAGGCCACTACACCTATGACGCCTTGCTGCAAGCAGGGGCGGAATCGATATTTGGCGATCTGGATCAGATTACTCAAGTCAGTGGCGAAGCCATTATTGCTGCTGATCCTGAGGTGATTCTGCTGGCGCGTAATGATGGAAATCCCGACAGCATTAAACACCGACCTGGTTGGCAGAATATCAGTGCAGTCAGAAATAACCGGGTATTCGTGGTGCCGCGTGAGTTATTTCTGATCCCCGGCCCACGCATAGTTGATGGTGTGGAAATGCTGGCGCCGTTGTTGCACCCGAATGTTTTTGTCGATCAGGACACTGCCTGATGATAAGTCACTATTGGCGTCCTGCATTGTTTGCGACACATCGTCATCCGGCAGTGATGATCGGCATTGCCGTCGCCTGTTGTTTTATTATTTCAGCCTGGCTCGGTTCTGAATTGCTGAGCCCGGCCACTATGTGGCAAACCCTGAACAATCCTGATTCGGTGATGCGAACACTGATTCTGGAGTGGCGAATTCCGCGAGTGCTGACAACATTCTGTGTTGGTGCCTGTCTGGGCATGGCCGGCGTGATATTTCAGGGCGTATTTCGTAATCCACTTGCCGAACCACATCTGTTGGGTAGCGCCAGTGGCGCATCAGTGGGTGCCGCTATTGCCTTGATGATGCCAGCACTGTTTCCGGGGCCATTTTTCTTGCCGATCATGGCGTTCGCCGGGGCCTGGTTGACCACATTACTGGTTGTTAGCCTCGCTAGAGTCGCCAGAGTTGAAAGCGGCTTTGGTTTGATTTTAGCCGGAGTTGCTATTGCAGCCTTGCTGGCAGCTGTTCGAGGGCTCATCATGCTGACACTGTCTGATGATGCGGTCAGTTTGCAGGTGATATTGAGCTGGACACTGGGGGGCATTCAAACGCCGACCTGGCAGGAATTCTTCTTGTTTATGCTGCTGACAATCATCGGTTTTATATTGTGTCTTCGACTGGCCAGAGGTTTGGATATTTTGGGCCTGGGCTCAGACACCGCAAGAAATATGGGGCTGGATGTGACTCGGTTCAGGCACCGCTCGGTACTGATTGCGGCAGCAGTCACAGCATTGGCAGTTGTTTGGGGCGGTCTGATTGGTTTTATTGGTCTGGTCATTCCTCACATGATTCGTTGGTGGTTAGGGCCGAGACATCATCGACTGATGATCTATAGCGCGCTGGTATCCGGTGCAGCATTAATGGTGTTTGATGGAGTTGCCCGTTCAATTATGCCACCGGCCGAAATTCCATTGGGCCTGTTGACGGCCTTGCTCGGCGCGCCATTCTTTTTGTTTATTCTGACCAAGGAAGCACGACGATGAGCACAGATATCATTGAGGCACGAACGATTCACGCAAGTGCCGGCCAAAAGCTTTTGTTAAGTGATATCAATCTATCCGTGCCACAAGGTCAGTTTCTTGCTCTGGTCGGGCCCAATGGTGCGGGCAAATCGACATTACTCAAACTGTTGTCGGGGCTGGTTTATGCAGATAGCGGTGAGATCACGCTTTCGGGAGACAATATTGCCCGCATGAAACCGGCACAGATCTCGGCGCTGTTGTCTTACCTCCCACAAAGCTCAGCGATTTACTGGAATTATCTTGTCAGTGACATTCTTGAAATTCACTCGGCCACGGACAGTCTCTCATTGACTGCTGCTCATGCCGTGTTTTCTGCCTACGATCATGCCAAAGCGTTTGATATTGAACAGTTGATTGATCGTCAGTTCAAAACCTTGTCTGGTGGTGAACAGGCCAGAGTGCTGCTGGCTGCCTGTTTGATTTCCAGTCCATCTATTTTGCTGGCTGATGAGCCAGCTGCTGCACTGGATGTTTCGCACCAATTGCAGTTGCTGAAAATCATCAAGGACAGAACCAGTGATGGCCTTACCGCGATTGTGGTGATGCATGATCTGAATCTTGCCTCGCGATTTGCAGATCGCATCATCGTGCTTAATAACGGCAAGATACAGATGGATGGGACGAGCAGGGAAGTCAGCCTCTCACCAGCACTGGATCATCACTTTGATGTTTATTTTCAGCGTCTAAGCCATGAACAGCAGACTATCCTGGTGCCTGATTTTCACTCGGCAAGACCAGCAGATGAGCTTGCCAGCACTTCGACAAATGCGCTTCTGAAAGCTGTCTGATCTCCATAGGCAATCATTGCCTGCAGCGTTGTTGCCAGCCAATAAAGAATTGATATATCGTATCAATAAATGTCCAGAGATTATCATTCCGTGCATGGAAGGTTTCATTGCCAACATGAATGCAGTGTCTCTTGAAATACAGAGCAGCGCGGCTCGTAGTTACAGGTGTCGATCCTGTGTCAAATGCACTAACAGATAAGGAATTACTATGTCTCAAGCAAACACCAACCAAGTACCAGCACAAATTCCGGTGACCATCCTGACAGGCTATCTGGGGAGTGGCAAAACCACACTTATCAACCATATCCTGAGCGCTCCGCATGGTCAGCGCATCGCAGTCATTGAAAATGAGTTTGGCGAGGCTGGCATTGATAATGAATTGCTGGTTCAGGACAGTGATGAACAGATTATTGAGATGAATAATGGCTGTATCTGCTGCACAGTGCGCGGCGATCTGGTTAGGATCCTCAACGAATTATCAGAGAAAAAAGCCGATGGTCGAGTTAAATTTGACCGGGTCATCATCGAGACCACCGGACTCGCTGATCCAGCACCTGTCGCTCAAACCTTTTTTGTTGATGATGATATTCGCGATCAGTACATGCTTGATGCAATAGTGACCACCGTTGACGCTAAACACGCTCAATCACAGTTAGATCAACACCATGAAGCACAGGAGCAAGTCGGCTTTGCTGATCGTATTCTGATTACCAAATCAGATCTGGTCGATGACACTGCACTACAAAATTTGCGTTCACGACTCAGAAGAATGAACTCACGCGCAGCGATGATTGAAGTCAATCATGGCAATACGGATATTGAAGAAATTCTTGATATCAGAGGCTTTAACCTCAATGCGATACTGGAGATTGAGCCAGACTTTCTCGACGATGTGACCCATGATCATGACGATCACATTACCTCATTTGTCTTTACAGAGACCCGTGCGCTGGATCCGGACAGGCTTGAGGAATTTCTGACTGTGATTATAAATAATTTTGGTACCCAGCTGCTCCGATACAAAGGTGTATTACATGTCGATGGCATGGCACACCGGATAGTGATTCAAGGGGTACACATGCTGATGGGCAGTGTACCTGGTGCTAAATGGGGCGCTGCTGAACAGCGGCAGACCAGGTTTGTGTTTATCGGCAGGGATTTGCCCAGAGAAATTATCCTGAAAGGCCTGGAAACCTGCATTGTTGAATAGCTAAAACCTGTCCCGGCGTGCTGGTTAACAGGCCGGGACACGGCGAATAGTCTAAGCCTAGCGCAAGGTTCTGCTGAACAGATTCAGCGCCAGTTGATAGCCAATGGCCGCTGTTTGCGCGTCATAACGACCGCCATCGCCTTCATCACGCATAAAGGCATGTTCGGCATTAAACTCATGCCAGGTAAAGGTAATGTTGGTTTTGTTCAGTGCAGCGTGGATTTTATCCAGACCTTCTCGGGGCACATGATTGTCCTGCTTGCCCCAGATCATCAGTAATTCGCCTTTGATATCGTCCAGGCGTTCCATGCTGTGCTGGCCCGGCTTGTTGGGGATTTTCTGAATATGTAAGTCCGTGGCGTAGAAGCAGGCTGTGCCTTTGACTTCAGGCTGTAAGGCAGCACGGAAGGCCAAATGACCGCCAATACAATAACCCATGGCGCCGATATGCCCATTGCTCCATGGCTGGTTCCTAACAAATTCAATCATTGCCCGGTTATCGGAGTCATAGCCTTCAACATCTTTGGCTTCCTTGTCAGCATTGCCTTTGTCACGTCCGGCATCGTCATAACCCAATACAGTGCCGATCGGATTCAGTTCATGAAATACCTCAGGCACCAGCACGCTATAACCATGGCTGGCCATAAAACGCGCCGCACGTTCGATTGGGCCTGTTTGTTGAAAAATTTCCGAATAAAACAGAATGACAGGAAAACGGCCTTCGGCTACCGGGCGGTGAATGTATGTCCGCATAACACCGGTTGGAGTATCCAGGTCGACATAATGGCTTTGTATTTTCATCAAGACTCCTTGTGCATGAAGCTGGGTAAATAAGACGCAACATTGTATAGCGAGCCGCTAATCCTATCACTGTTGACTGTTACTTTGATGCGCTTTCCAGCTGAGCAAACCATGCACCAGTTCGAAACAGTGAAATCGCATTTTGCACTAATTTGGGTGTATATGAAGTAAAAACAAGCCCGACGCATTGTGTAACGTGTTGATTATAATATATTAAATGACTGGCACGTAAAATGCTTCACGAACTTGGTCAGTGTTACGACGCAAGTTAAAACCATCTCATTGTAAGGAGCAAATATGCATCTCAGAAAATTATCCGCAGCCATTTGTGCAGCCAGTTCATTGTTCGTCGCAGGCACAGCAGTGGCGTGGGAAAGTGAAAATGGTCAACACGCAACTTCAGCCACTGTTGAACTTTATTCTGATTACGTTTTTCGCGGGATCAGCCTGTCAGATAACAAGCCAGCCATTCAGGGCAGTTTTGATTACGAGCATGTCAGCGGTTTCTACACCGGCATCTGGGGCAGTAGTATCTCCGGCGATTCCAGCGGTGAGATCGGCGTTTACGGCGGGTTTGCCAGTGAAATCATGGATACCGGTATTGAATATGACCTAGGTGTCTGGCGCTATATCTTCCCGGGAGACAGTGGTCTCAATAACAATGAAATCTATGGTGCACTGGGATATAGCTATTTCACTTTCAGCTATGCCTATGCTAAAAACTTCGAAGGCAACAGCGAAACAGCCCATTACTATAACATTGCCTTTGATTATGAGCTGCCATTTTTCGGTGGCGTCGGCTTTACTGCAGCCTATGGATATCAGGACTTCAGTAGTAGCCTGAAGAGAGTCATTTTTGAAGATGAATCTTCTGTCGGTGGCTACTCTGATTACTATATCGCGCTGACCAAAGAGTTTGTCGGCTTCGACTGGACACTGGCTTATACCGGTGTTGATAGCAATGGCCGCAAATATGCCAGATCAGACTACTGGGGCAAGTCTAGTCTCGCAAAAGACAAGTTCATCCTGTCTTTGAGCAAGACATTCTAATTCTCAATAGTCTGCCATTAATCCCGGCCATTACCACTTCGGTGGTGATGACCGGGATTTTTTATGCCGATGAGTTAAGCAAAGCCTGCTTTAGTCTTCGCTGTTTTCCATCACAATCAAAAACTGTCCGGCGCTGATTTCCTGGCCCGAACTTACCAGGCACTCGCTGACCACACCATCACTGATGGCGGCAATGGTGATTTCCATTTTCATGGATTCCAGCACCAACAGAGTTTGCCCCGCCTGCACAGTATCGCCCTTGTTGACTTCAACCTGCCAAACACTGCCAGACACCGGGCTGTCATAAACCAGTGCGGACTCTGGCCAACTAACTTCCTGTGTTTCACTGCTGGTTTCCTTGGGCTGATAGTCAAACTGCCCGGTGGCATGCCAGTGGCTGAGCTCTTCATCAAAGGCGTTTTGTCTTTGCACGGTAAAAGTTTGAATTTCTTGCTGATTTTCTTGAAGGAAATGCTCGTAATCAGACAGTTTGAAAGTGCCGGATTCAATTCGAAGCGGATAACGCCCCAAGGGGAAATCCTGACGAATCTGTTGCAATTCCTCCGCACTGACCGGATAAAAGCGGATCTGGTCAAAAAATCTCAATAGCCACGGTTGGCTAAATTCGGCGGTCGTGCGATAGCGATTCCACATCTGCAAGGTACGCCCGACAAACTGATAGCCACCTGGGCCTTCCATGCCATAGACACACATATACGAGCCACCAATACCCACCGAGTTTTCGGCGGTCCAGGTGCGCGCGGGATTGTATTTGGTGGTCACCAGTCGATGACGGGGATCCACGGGCGTTGCCAGAGGCGCGCCCAGATACACGTCACCCAAACCCATCACCAGATAGGAGGCATCAAATAAAATTCGTTTAACGGCCTCAATATCTTCAAGGCCATTAATTCGACGAATAAACTCCAGATTACTCGGACACCAAGGCGCATTGGCACGGACCGATTGCATATATTTTTCTATCGCCAAACGACAGGCATCATCATCCCAGGACAGTGGCAACCAGATGGTGCGAGAGGGCACGGTGAGTTCATCCAGTTGTTGTCCCAGCGCCGTTTCACCTTTGCGAATATGCGCAATGAGCTGTTGATGAGACAACTGCTGTGCATCGAAGTGAATCTGCAGGGATCGAACCCCCGGTGTCAATTCGCGCATGCCGGGTAGTGAGTTGGCTTCCAGCCACTGCATCAGCGCGTGAGCCCTGAAACGCAATCTCAAATCAAGTTTCAGTTCACCATATTCGATTAAGACAAAATGATCGCCTGCGGCACGAATCACAATTTCATCGCCAAACTCTTGTTCGGCAAAGCTGGCGAGTATTGGCGATTGAGGTTCAACACTCTGCCAGTGTTGTGTTTGCGTTTCTAATAACGCGATGCTGTCATCCTGGGCTTTTTCAAGCTGGACAGCGGTATCGATATCAACTGCGACAAAACGTATTTTGTCACCGGCTCTGAGTTGGCCAAGCTTCCACAAATCTGCCGTAATGACCGTCACCGGGCAGACAAATCCGCCCAATGATGGGCCATCTGGCCCGAGGATTACTGGCATATCGCCGGTAAAGTCGACACTGCCAAAGGCATAGGCATTATCGTGAATATTGGACGGATGCAGTCCTGCCTCACCACCATCGGTGCGTGCCCATTGTGGTTTGGGACCAATCAGCCTGACACCGGTACGACTGGAGTTGTAGTGAATTTCCCACTGGGTTTCAAACAGTATTTTGATATCAGCTTCAGTGAAAAAATCAGGCGACCCGTGAGGTCCGTAAACCACCCGCAGCGTCCAGTCATGTGAAATGTCGGGTAGTAATGACGCGGGCAGATCTGTGGCCGCTACGTGACTGCTGTTAGCCAGCTTCAACACATCACCAGTACGCAAGGCCCGACCGTTATGACCACCAAACTGACCCAGGGTAAAAGTGGAGCAGCTATTCAAATAGGCTGGACACTGAATACCTCCACGCACAGCCAGATAAGCCCTTGCGCCGGTTTTGATTCGACCAAAGTGTAACTCGTCGCCTGCTTCAATATTGATGATTTGCCACATTGGCAATATCTCATCATGACGTTTGACGGTGATCTCCGCGCCGCAAATGGCGATTTGGGTAGCAGAAGCAAACTTCAGTATTGGCCCTTGCAGGGTGATTTCAAGACCCACGGCGTCCGCAGGATTGGACAATAGCCGATTAGCCAGACGAAACGAACGACTGTCAAACGGGCCAGAGGGCGGTACTCCAACATGCCAGTATCCCTGACGTCCCGGAAAATCCTGTAGCGTGGTCTGGGTGCCGCCCTGCAATACATCAATACGCATAGGATGATAGGCAAATTGATTCAGATACGTGGTGGTGACAGTGCCTGCCTGTAACCGCTCATCCAGACACAGAGCCCGTAAATAATCCAGATTGGTTTCGCTGCCATAAATCACGGTTTGTGAAAGTGCTTCATCGAGACGTTGCAAGGCATCAGACCGATCTCGACCATGCACGATGATTTTTGCCAGCATCGGGTCAAAAAATGCCGGGACTTCCGTGCCACTTTCTATCCAGTGATCAATCCGAAGACCCTGAGCCTTTGGAAACTCAACATAGCTCAACAAACCGGCACAGGGTTGAAAATCACGAAAGGGATCTTCTGCGTAGACCCGCACCTGCATGGCATGACCTTGTGCCTGCAATGTGGCGCGACGTGCTGTCAGATCAAGATTTTCTCCTGCTGCCTGGCGCAACATCCATTCCACCAGATCCACGCCATACACTTGTTCGGTGACACCATGTTCAACCTGAAGCCGGGTGTTGACCTCAAGAAAGTAAAAGGCCTGTGAATCAACATCAAAAATAAACTCAACGGTACCCGCATTTCGATAGGCAACGCTGGACAGCAGGGTTTCCGCAGTTTGATAGAGTTTGTTGCGGGTTGCTTGTGTCAAACCGGGCGCAGGACATTCCTCGACGACTTTTTGATTGCGTCGTTGACTGGAGCAATCCCGTTCACCCAAGGCCAGCGCCGCTCCTTGACCATCGCCAAAAATCTGCACTTCGATATGCCGGGCATTGGCGATGAATTTTTCCAGAAACACGCCATCATCCGAGAAGTTGTTACTGCCCAGTCTTTTGACTTTCTCAAACATCTTGATCAGTTGCCGCTCATCATCACAGCGGGACATGCCAATGCCACCGCCACCGGCCGTTGTTTTCAGCATGACCGGATAACCAATACTGTTTGCCTTGGCACAGGCACTGGCAAGGTCGGTTAACAACTCGGAACCGGGCAGCATCGGCACTTTAGCCGCTGAGGCTAATTCCCGTGCCCGGTGTTTGAGGCCAAACATTTCAATCTGCTCGGCGGTCGGGCCAATAAAAACAATGCCTGAGGCTTCACACTGACGCACAAACTCAGCGTTTTCACTCAAAAAACCATAGCCAGGGTGAATGGCTTCAGCGCCACACTGTTTAGCGATGGCAAAGAGTTTGTCCATACTCAGATAGGTATCAGCGGCGCCGCCATCGCCAAGGCAGTAGGCTTCATCGGCCTCACGCACATGCAGACTGTTCAGATCCGATTGGGCATAAACGGCTACTGATTGAATGGATAATTTCTTGAGCGTACGAATAATGCGGGTAGCAATGGCACCGCGATTAGCTATCAGAACTTTTTGAAACATAACGCTTCCTTGGTGTGGGTCGTCCCACGAAACGTTCATGACTGACGGGTCGTCCCGGCAGCATAGTCAGGTATCAGGCAATCACCAGTTCAATGGGCGTTGGGTTGTAACCATTGCATGGGTTATTAAGCTGAGGGCAATTAGAGACCAACACGACGATGTTCATTTCTGCACGAAGCGTGACCCACTTGCCGGGTGCTGAAATACCATCGGCAAAGGTGAGTTCACCTTCAGGTGTCACTGGTACATTCATGAAAAAATTGATGTTGTGGCCAATATCGCGTTTGTTGATGCCGTATTCAGGATGTTCATTAATTGCCAGCATCCAACTGTCTCTGCAGGCGTGCATGCAGCGTTTTTCAAGGTCATAGCGCACAGTGTTGCTTTCGGTGGCGCAGGCACCACCCAGGGTATCGTGACGACCACAGGTGTCTTCAATGATTGTCAGCATGCAGCGTTGCAGATTGGACATCAGACGCGTACCTTCGGTGAGATAGACCGCTCCTTGCGTGGCAATGGTATCGGTGGCACTGTATCTTTCAACCGGATTATCTGCGTTGTAAAACAGCGTATCTGCCGCCTGATTACCTTCCAGATCGATAATTTTCAGGGTTTGTCCGGCACTAAGCGTAGTGATGAAATAATCACCTGAATCGACAATGTATGAGTTGCTTTGAGCAGGGTTTGTTTTGTGAAGTGTAGACATGGTTGACTCCTAGCGTCCGAGATAATAGAGGGCGTTGTTTTGAAAACCACGTTGATTTTCCGGGCGGAAGTTTTTGCAAAAATCATCTTCCTGAACCGGATCGGCCAGCCCCAGTTCTATTTTTACCGGCTGTGCAGGGTAATCACCAGTCCTTATATCCAGGGGGTGAGGGCAAGTGTGCAGCATCACCAATGTGTCCATTTCAAAACGTAAAATCAGCTGACTGCCGGCAACACTGTGATTGGGGCTCAAGCTAAGTACGCCGGAATCATCAGCAATCACCTTGCTGAACCAATTTACATTGGCCGCCATGTCCGCCAGTGTTAATCCATATTTGGCCAGCTCGACCAGAAATGCGTCCTGACCATTTTGATGCCAATGATTGCGATCATGCTGATAATCACGTTTACCCCAGCGTTGTTCGGTCATGCTTGGAGTGCTGTTACCACACACCGTGTCGTGCCAGCCAAGACTGTCTTCAACGACAGAAGCAAAAATTCGTCCCATATCGGAATACAGGCAATGTCCTTTATTGAGTTTGAAGGTGTGCTGACATTTGAGTGTATCTGGTGCGTTGTATCGCTCCAGTAAATTTTCAGGGTTATAGAACAACATGCCAACGTTGCCAGTACCATTCAGATCTGTCAGTCGCATGGCAGTTCCACGCGCCATACGAATAGACCAGTGGCCACCACCGGCGATGGTTGTGGTGTAGTCCAGGGTTTTAAGCATCGGGTTTCTCCATAAACATGGGAACAGGCACCATAGCAGGCCGGATCCGGTTATCAATTTGTTGGTAAGTATCGTGATCAACTTTGCCGACAGGTAAATCAAAAGTAATGCTGGCGCCAAATCTGCCGGGGGCATGTGGATCGTCTCGATTTTTGTCAAAAACCCACAAGCGGGTACCCAAGTAAAAGCCCTCCTTAATGTCGTGAGTCACCATGAACACCGTCATTTTGTAGGCTTTCCATAAATCCAAAACCAATGCATGCATATCCTGACGAATTCCTGGGTCGAGCGCACCAAAGGGTTCATCCAGTAACAGGATTCTTGGTTTGGCCAAAAATGCCTGAGCGATTGCCAGGCGTTGTTGCATACCACCGGATAGGGCATCGGGATATTTATCTCGAGATTGAGATAAACCCACTTGTTCAAGCATATGCAATGCTTCCTCACGTGCCTCTTTGCGACTTTCGCCAAACAGATAGCCTGTCAATCCCTTGCGTGCAAAAGCCTTGGTGGCCATGACGTTTTCCAGCACGGTCATATGAGGAAATACCGAGTATTGCTGGAACACGATGCCGCGATCCCGATCAGGTTCGTCACGAATCTGTTTGCCATTCATAAGCAATTCACCTTGAGAGGGTGTTTCTGTGCCCAACAACATTTTCAGAAATGTGCTCTTGCCACATCCTGAAGCACCTACTAAGGTGACAAATTCGCCTTCCTGCACCGACACATTGATGCGTTCCAGCACCACCTGATCGCCGTATTTTTTCCAGACATTTTTGGCTTCGATCATCGTTGACCTCCGGATTTATGCCAGGGAAACAGTTTTTGATTGAATTTGGCCAGCAACCAATCGATCAGAAATGCCAAGAGCGTGATCCAGATGACATAGGGAATAATCACGTCCATCGACATATAACGACGAACCAGAAATATTCGATAACCCAGCCCTTCGGTTGAAGCAATGGCTTCTGAGGCAATCAGAAATAACCAGCCAGCACCCAGCGAAAGCCTGACAGCGTCAATAAGCTTGGGCATTAATTGGGGCAGAATGACCCGAATAATCACCTGTGACGAGTTGGCACCAAGTGTTTGAGCCTTGACTAGTTGTTCACTGGGAATTTCATGGGTACGCCGTTGAATGTCACGGGCGATAAACGGCGTGATTCCCAACACAATCAGCGCAATCTTGGAAAACTCTCCCAGTCCGACAACGATAAACAAAATTGGCAAAATCGCCAGTGGCGGAATGAGCGAGATAATGGTTAATAGAGGACTAAAAGTACTGCCGAGCAATGGAATTGATCCTGTGAGCACACCGATGAATAAGCCCAGAGCCGCAGCAATTAATACACCGTAGGCAAGCCGTTTCAGACTGGCTGAAGTATCCTCCCAGAACAAATACTGACCAGTGCGCTGATTAGGTTGCAGTGCCATTCGCTCCATACTACTAGCCATTTGGGTGAACGAGGGCAACAGTTTGTCACTAGGATTGGCTTTGAGTCGCGCGTCTGAAGCGATACTGTACACCACGATCAGTAACACGATGGGCAAGAGTCCTAGCAAGACCGCCAGTGGCCTTCTTGCCTGTAAATTAAGAATTCGTTTCATAACTGTTCCATTTTTGAGCCATAGTCAGCAGACCCCAACACAATTGGATTCTGGAATAAGCAAGCTAAATTCCACTCTCCAAATCCATTTGCGTGAAGTCAGGTTTGAATCTGAGTTTGATAGTGTTGCAATCGTGATAGACATCAGGCATTTGAATGTCAATGAACGCAGCATCGGGCATGCCTACACCCCGAGCGACATCGAACTTATCTCGGGCTATTGATGGTGTCGACATCATCAGGGCCAATAACAGGACTGTGAAATTTTGCACGTTTAACCTCACTGATATTCCACGGTAAATTGAAGTATTCAAGGCATTTGCGCCGATTCTCCCGGGTTTTTGTCCCGCCGTGTGACCTTCAGTGAAGGTTGAGTGCTCTCGGACCAGCATTTCATCAGTCTGAAATCGGAACCCTAGCACTCTATTTGTTTGCTGCTGTTGCTACGGCAAAGCCGTGAATACAAGAAGTAGCATGATTTGTATCGCAAATCTGATGCCAGTTCCTGGTGCTAATAAAATTCAACGACTTAGCCGAGGTTCAGCAAGACATGCACAATAAACTGGCACGAATTTGAGACATTTAAATAACAAAATGCACCGACATGGTGCACTCAAAAGAGCATACTCATGTTTGACGTGATGGATTCCTGAAGGCTAGTTTAGGCTCGAGAGTATGATTTAAGCTGCATTATCTGTTTTGTTAACTTATCAAGGATGAAATGTCATAAATGAAAAAACTATCAACATCGGCCTTAGCCAAACAAATGGGTCTTGGCAGTAAAGACTTGTTTATTAAACTTGCGGATAAAGGCTATATCCAACGTGAGAACGAAGCGTGGCAGTTGACTGATCAAGGGCAGCTTAAGGGTGGTGAGTATGTCGAATCAGCCAAGTATGGCAAATACATCACTTGGCCGGAGGATATTTTAGCTGATAAACATGAAGCGTTATCTGAGAAAGGTACTGGCTCAAGTCTTTCAGAAACATTAACTGCGAGAATTATCGGTGCTCACTTTGATATTTCCGCTAATAAGATCAACTTTATTCTTTCAGAACTGGGTTGGCTGCAAAAAGGCATAAAAGGCTGGGTTGTAACTGAACAGGGCAAGAAACATGGGGCCCTGCAGTCTGAGGATCGCAAGTCAGGCATTCCTTACGTGCGTTGGCCTAAAGATATTGTCGAACGTAAATCATTGAAAGAGTCTATCGCTCAGGTTCAGGGCACGTCATCTGAAAGTGAGCCTGATACTAGCCTGGATAACCCTGCCGAGAGTCAAAAAACAGATAAAACAGATGTAGGGTTCAGGGAAAAGTTTGAAGCAAAACATCGCAGTGCAGACGGCCATTTTGTTCGTTCAAAAGCCGAAATGCTGATTGATAATTGGCTTTACATGGCAGAAATTGTCCATGCATACGAGAGAAAACTTCCAATTGAGGAAGACGTCTACTGCGATTTTTATATCCCAACCGGAAAAGTTTATATTGAATACTGGGGATATGAAAAAGATGCCAAGTACCTGGCCAGAAAGAAGAAAAAAATCGAAATATACAGAAAGTATGATTTTAACTTGATTGAGTTGACTGATCAGGATGTTCAGAACCTTGATGATGTACTTCCAAGGTTATTGTTGAAATACGGAGTACAGGCTTACTGAGTAGAGTCATGCTCGCTAACTGCAGATATGACCAACTGCGTGACGGCGCAGGCAGGCCTGCGCCGTACAGATTTTGCCGAGCCTGTTGTCAAATCAGGCTTTATCCAGTGCCTGAATAATATCGGCAAGAATATCGTCGATATGCTCGATACCAATGGAAAGCCTGACCATATCGGCCGGTACACCGGCTTTTTCAAGCTCTTGTTCATTGAGCTGTCGGTGCGTAGTGGTAGCCGGGTGACAGGCCAGTGACTTGGCATCGCCGATATTAACCAGACGCTTGATCATCTGCAGGGCATCAATAAACCGGGCACCGGCTTCAGCACCACCTCTGATGCCAAAACTGAGAATCGCCGAGGGTTTGCCTTTCATGTATTGCTGGGCAAGTGCGTGATATTTATCACCGGGCAAGCCAGCAAAATTCACCCAGTTAACTTTGTCATGTTTGGTCAGAAATTCAGCGACTTGCTGGGCGTTTTGGCAATGACGCTCCATACGTAATGACAAGGTTTCAATGCCTTGCAGGATAAGGAAAGCGTTAAACGGGCTGAGAGCTGCGCCCATATTGCGTAACGGCACCACACGGGCACGGCCAATAAAGGCTTCCGGCCCCAGTGCTTCGGCGTAGATCACACCGTGATAACTGGGATCAGGTTCATTGAACTGTGGAAACCGCGGGTTATCTTTCCAGGGAAACTCGCCGGAATCAACGATGACGCCACCAATAGTAGTGCCATGGCCGCCCATGTACTTGGTCAGTGAGTGAATAACTATATCTGCACCAAACTCAAATGGTCGACACAAGACAGGAGTTGCAACTGTGTTATCAACAACCAAGGGAATACCGTGGGCATGGGCAATGTCCGAGAGTTTTTTCAGATCAACGATATTGCCTGCCGGATTGCCAATAGACTCGCAAAACAATAGCTTGGTATTGTCATCAATCAATGCTTCCAGCGCCGCAGGATCTTCACCAGGCGCCATTCGGACATCGATGCCTTGCTGGGGCAGGGTGTGGGCAAAAAAGTTATAGCTGCCGCCATAAAGCTGGCTGACCGAGACAATATTGTCGCCTGCGCGAGCCAATGTCTGAATGGTGGCTGTGATAGCTGCCATGCCCGAAGCCATGACCAGAGCACCGATACCACCCTCCAGTTCAGCAACGCGTTGTTCCAACACCGCATTGGTTGGATTCATGATGCGTGAGTAAATGTTGCCTTTGACTTTAAGATCAAACAGATCGGCACCATGCTGGGTGTCATCAAAGTAGTAACTGGTGGTTTGGTAGATGGGCACTGCCACGGCGTGAGTTTCAGGATCGCCTGCAAATCCACCGTGAATCGCTGTTGTTTCGAGCTTCATGACTGCTCCTTCGTATTGGTCAAAAAAATATCAGCCGGGTTTGCCGTCGCTACGTGGCTGAGTCAACATCTGAAAAAATCTGATCAGAAACATCATAAACGCGATGCACCAAAATAGTACACTCAGCATCAGCCATGTGTTGTTATGAGCAGGTAATAGCCAGACACCAAAGACTCTGACGATTGCGGCCGCCATTACCAGATAAAAACTGAGCGTGATGAGGCGGCTTGAAACGATGGGACGGCCGGTATGCCCCAGTGAAACCCGAGACATCATGCTGATAATCAACATGCCCATCGCGCCAGCAGTCAGGCTGTGCAGGGCAATTGTTTCAGGTATGGCAAAGCCTGCCTGACTGGCGGCATATAACAACAAGCCAATGACAATCCATAGATATCCAAGATGCAATGACCAAAGCAGGGGATTTGAACGGGTTTGACTGAAGTGCCAGCGGCTAGAGCGCCACGCCAGCATGAGTGCAGAAAGAAATGCCATTATGCTTAACAAGATTGCCGGTACAGGCATTGAAAACATCAGCAAGGACATGAATAACAGCAGCCACAATGCGCAGAGCGCAATTCTGTCTGGCCATACTTGACGGTCTTTTGCAGGTTTTGCCGTGGTGTTTGCAGTAAACACCGGAATAATGCGGCCGCCGATAATTGCCATCATGACCGTGATAAGCAATGCCGTGCTGAACAGCACTTGTTGCTGTAATTGCAGTTGATTATTCAGCACCGAGTAGTGGCTGATGCCGTTGCAGAACATCAGTAGAAACAATACCAACACGGCAAAGTAGTTACGTGCCTGACTCCGAACCAGAAGTGGAATAAATAAAAAGATTGCAGCGGCGGGAAAAAACAGTAAATCAATAAAAATAATGACGATGTCAGGGACGACAGGCACCGCCATCAAAAATCTGCCGAGAAACCATAGAAACACAAGTGTCATCAATGGTTTGCCATTCACAGCGGGTAAGCCGGTCCAGTTTTGAACTGCGGTTAACAAAAAGCCAACCAATACAGCCCCGACAAAGCCAAACAGCATTTCATGACCATGCCAAAACTGAATGCCGCCATAGGGAGCAAAGCCATCCCAGCCAGACAATGCCAGCCCCCAAAGCAGCATTAAAATTACGCCAAACAAAGCGGCCAACAGAAAAAAAGGTCTGAATGCGCGTGCAAACAGGGCGTTTGAAATGGCCGGAGTGTTTGGCATGTTGTTTGTCCCCATCATCAGGTGTCGAATGAGGTTAACATTCAATATTCGAAAATAGCTAGAAATTGTGTGCAACAAAACGCTACGGGCAACCACTCATCAGCTAACTATTGTTTGGAATTCATGCTTAATCCAATATTTCAGCCAACCGTCGATCAAAACGATTCATTTCTGACAACTATTCATTCACTGAGTGATTGTTGGCGGCAGATCATTAGATCTGCCAGTTTGCATCATGACTTTACAACGGGAAGCCTGATATAGAATATACTTCCGCCATCTTTCGCATTGTTGAAATGAACACTTCCCCCCATTTGGTCACAGATTTCACGCGTAATGGCGAGACCTAATCCTGTGCCGGGTAGTCTTCGTGTGTCACTTGAATCACCTTGACTGAAACGTTTGAACAGATATTTTTGAAACTCAGGATCGATTCCTGAGCCATGATCTCGGACAGAAATTAACAGATCATCACCAATCACCTCGGTGATTACATGAACCTCTTTACCATCTGGAGAGAATTTAATGGCATTTGAAAGCAGATTGTTGAGTGCCTGAATCAGTCGAGCACCATCGACATGCACACGCACTCCGTTGCAGTTGTGGTCTACCAGTATTTTATTCATTCCTTGGTGCGCATAATTCATCACTGAATCGATGGCTTCATCAAGCAGAGGCGCAAGGGGCTGAACGGTCATCCTCATCGGCATTTTCCCGGCAACCAACTTCTCAATATCAAGAAGGTCATTGATGAGGTTGGTCAGTCGCTTGCCATTTCGAGCAGCATTTTCCAGCAATGACATACCGCGCTCTGACAATTGCCCAGCGACACCACCGAGTAACAGGCTAATCGAACCATTAATGGATGTCAGTGGTGTACGTAACTCATGACTCACAGTAGCGATAAACTGATCTTTCATTTTCTCGAGTCGCTTGGGCTCTGATATGTCTTCAATCAAAGACCATATTACCTTTCGACCATCAGGATCCGTGCTTAAGATGCCTTGCAGTCTTATGGGATAGCGGCTACCGTCTTTGCGGATATACTCTTTTTCAAACGGGCCATAACGTCCGGTTTGCTGCATATCAAACAGTGCTTTTTCTTCTTCTGCTTGATACTTTTTTGGTGTCAGCTCCCAATAGCTTAATCTCAAAAATTCTTCACGCGTGTAACCAGTAGGGAGAAGTAGAGCCGCATTTAAATCTATAAACTGTCCAGTCTCGAAATCAATTAGCGCGATACCTATTGGAGAGAAATCAAACAGGCCACGCAATCTTTTCTCATTTCGCTCCAATGCTTGCCTGGCTTGCTCTTGTGCATCGATATCGTTAATGTATCCATGCCAGAGAATACTCCCATCGCTCAGCCTCTCTGGCTGTGACTGGCCTAAAACCCACCGATAAGTGCCATCCATTTTTCTCACCCTGTATATGGCTTGCCATGGGGTCATCGTTGATGCAGACGCTTCGATGGAGGCTGAAGTTTGCTCCAGATCATCGGGATGTATCTTTTCGAAAGCTGGCTGGGCAGATATTTTTGCCTGAGCTGATGATATGCCATACAGCATTAGTATATTTTCAGAGGAAAATGGGAATGTCACATGCCCATTAGGATAGCGTCGAAACTGATAGACCGTTCCAGGCAATTGATTAAACAACTTGTATAAGCGCTCACTACTCAGTGTACTTTCGAGAAGACCTCCTATCCAACGAGCCATTAACCCGACAAAAAGTCTTTCACTTTGATCAAAGTCATTTCGGTTTTCATTGCGCGAAAAATTCAGGGTTCCATAAACATTTCCTTCAACAAAAACGGGTACACCAATGTATGCACCAATGGGGAAATATTCATTACATGGATGTTTGGAGAAGTTAGAGCTCTGGATGTTCGCAATGAAAAGTTCTGACTCTTCACCAGAAAAGAGCAACTGACACCAGGTCAGCCCCAAGTCAAGTTGCTTACCTGGTTTGATATCAATATCGTGCCGACTACTGATAGATTTCACCGTGTAGACATCAGTTTCGATCTGGCTGAGAATAGCGACATCCATGTCAAGATAGTCTCTTGCAACATGAAGTGCATGGATGAGGCGCTGATCAATATTCTGCTCAGTGTTTAATGCCAGTTCATTCAGAAGCATCAAAGCATTCTGATATTTACTGAGACTTATTTCGGTCTCATGTTCTCTGGTTACATCAATAATAAAACCTTCAAGGATGTCTCTCTGTGAAGCCTCGTCAAAAATCGCTCTACCACGCTCTTCAACCCAACACCATTCATTGTCACGAGTCAGGATCCGATACTGGATGTGCCATCTATTGCCATCGTTGATAGCACTGTGAACTGCCTCATTAACGCGTTTCGAGTCTTCCGGGTATATCAAGTCTGCATAGCTGATACAGGCATTATCAATAAACTCTTCGGCCTTGTATCCACTAATATTCTCAATTTGGGTACTGATGTATAACATCGTCCATTTGGTGTCAGGCAGGCAGCGGTATGTGATCCCGGGCATATTGCTGATCAGTGAGTTAAGTTCATCCCGACTTGTTTTAAGCGCCTCTTGCGCATGCATTTCGCTTGTAATGTTAGTATGAGTTCCATACATCAATAAGGGCTCACCTTCGGGAGTCCAATCAAAAACCTGACCGCGGACGTGTACCCACACCCAATGTCCAAGTTTGTGTAACATGCGTGCCTTGCAATCGTAGAATGCATTTTCACCGGAAAAGTGTCGTTTGAGTGCAGCATCAGAGGTTGCAATATCTTCTGGATGAACAAGTCTTGTCCAGGTGTCAATGGAGATTGGAAAAAGCTCTTCGAGTGTGTAGCCAACCATCTCTGCCCAGCGTTCATTGAATATTGTTTCACCGGTTTGCACATTCCATTGCCATGTCCCGACACCAGTGGCTTCAATAAACAGTCGAGCTCGTTTTTCGCTTTCTAACAGGATTTTTTCATGTGTTGAATATGTGGTTCGCACGTCCGCATCGGCGGCGATGATCGTCTCGATAGTACGGCCAAGATCAATCAACAATCGTGCGTCTTTATCTGAGAAATGTCTGGGATTTTGGTCGATAATACATACAGTTCCGAGCCGCAACCCATCAGTTGTCTTTAATGCTGTTCCTGCATAGAAGCGAATATCGGGATGTCCAAGCACAAGCGGATTATCAGCGAAACGTTCATCATTAAGTGCGTTTTCAACTATCAAAGGCTTATCAGAGTGGATGGTATGTCCACAAAATGAGATACTGCGTGGTGTCTCAGAAACGCTCAGGCCTTGGCATGATTTAAACCACTGACGATCACGGTCTATCAGGGAAACAAGTGCAATCGGAACGGAAAACAACTGACAAGCAATTCTAGTGATCCTGTCAAAACGCTCATCTTGAGCCTGATCCAGCAAACCTGATTCATCCAGGGCTTTTTGACGTTCAAGCTCGTTTTCGGGTGTTGATGGTACTTTCATGATGAAACTAGGCCTTGGATTGTGTGTTAATCTCCTGCAGCACAAACTTTATTGCGCCCAGCCTGTTTTGCCTGATATAACATTCTGTCTGCTTCTGCTAATAACTCATCTGCTGTATGGCCCGGATATTGTTCATTATCAATAACACCTGCAGAAAGTGTGCAGCTAAAATTCTCCCCGACAGCACAAAATTGAATTGCTGCAAAGGCCTTACTGAGTGACTCAGCCAACTGAAACGCTTTTTTTTCAGTACAGTTTGGCAGGACCAACGTAAATTCTTCGCCACCATAACGACCTAACTTATCTGTTTGTCTAAAATGTTGACGTAAAAGAGTACCTAATGAAGCAATCACTAAATCACCAGTAGCGTGGCCATAAGTGTCGTTGACGCGCTTGAAATGATCAATATCCAACATAATTACGCTGAAGGTATGTCTATTTCGAGTGGCATATTCACGTTCTGCTGTTAGTGCATTTTTGATAGCCGCGTGTTTCATTAACCCTGTCAGGCCATCTCGAATTACTGCTTGTTGTAATTTACGAAACAGCTCTACACGCCGTTGACAAGCACTTATTAGAAGATCTGGACTTACCGGCTTGAATAAACATGCATCACCACCTTCAAGCATGGCTAGCGTCTTGAGCTGATCGTCAGACTTTGCCGAAGTGTATACAATTGGAATTTCGGACCAGTGTTCAAATTGCCCCAGAATTTTTACCATTTCGGTTCCCTGAGCATTGGGCAAATGAAGACCCATAAGAACAACTTCGGGTGAAAACTCAATAACAGCTTGCAAAAAGTCTACAGTTTGACTTACCCAGCGTACTTTCATGCCCGATTGTTCAAGAATCATGCGGCAGTCAGTCGCAAAAGCGCTGTCATCTTCAACGATGAGTACACGCTCTGGTTCATCGTTCGCTCTCTTGAGAATGCCGGTGATGGCTGCAGCAATCCGCGGCACATCGAGTGGTTTTACAAAATAATTAAGTGCACCAACCCGAACAGCAGTAAGTCGAACCTCAAGGCTTTCCTCTGCTCCCATAAAGATGATGGGACAGGTAAACGATTCAAGTTTTGTTCGCCAGAAAATAACTGGATCATGAGCTAACTCTGATCCACTATTAGCGCGGTGATCTATCAGTAATAATGACGGGTTTGTTTTGTCTGAATTTTGTTCGCTGGCTAGGTTGAGTTGTTCGGCATTAGAAAAATATTCAATTTTGTAACCAAAACTATTCAATTGTTGCCCTACGTAGGTGGCAAGCATAGGATCTCGTTCAACGAGCCATATGCAGGGGGCTGCATCACTGTCAGTCGATTCAGATTCAACACTTGTAGTGTTATTCCTGATCAGATCTTGAGCAAATGCCTGATTGAGTTGCTCTACTACTTTATTTTTTTCCAGGCTGCCGTCACTTGGAGATTGATGCATCAATATGTGATCGACTTGTTCCTTCAGACGGCGTGATTCGCGGCCTAGCTGGTCAAAACCGAAGGTGCCCGCATTACCTGACATTCGATGTAACTTCGAGGATAATTCATTCAATGAACTTGTATCGCAGGCATGTGTTTCAAGTTTTACTAGTAGCTCTCCAATATTTTCAAGTTCAATTTCAAGCTTGTTTCTGTATGCCTCTCTCAGGGTTCTGAGCTTTGATTCGATGTTCTCATCTGTCATCCAGGCGACTCCATATCTCCTGCAATTTCTCTGCAAGCATCATAGGATCAAATGGTTTGGAAATGACGTCATTAACACCGAGTTTTTGATAGTCTGAAAGTGCTTCAGCTTGAATTTTTGCTGTCAAAAAAACTACTGCAGTTGAGTCTGTGATAAGTTTTTGCGCCCTGAGAGCCCGAAGGGTAGATGGTCCATCCATTTCAGGCATCATGACATCAAGAAGAATCAACTGAGGGTCAAATTTATCAATGGATTCAAGCGCCACTTTTCCTGAGTCGCAAACAAGCACTTCCATTCCCCCAACATCTCGTATTGCCAGGGTGGCGATTTCACGAATATCCGGATCATCATCTACATACAAGACTCGTTTTAATTGTCCCACTCAATGTCACCCTTGCCCAAGCATAATTTTTATGCCGCTAAAATAGCATGATCGACTCATATTCAGAACAGAATAAATAGTCCTGGTCAATTGTCAGTTTAAGCATAAGTTGCAAAAGACAACATATAGAAAACAACTGCTTATAATTTTTGATCTCAGGCTTAGACAATCTAAGGTTTAACCATAATTTACTTATTTAATGCTTATTTATAGCAAAAAATGAAAAATACTATTTTTTCGCATTAACTGACTGTATTCTATGAGGTTATGTCATTTTATGATGCTTGTATGACCTCCTGAACAACAATAGCATGGGCTCTCGCTCCCTTACAACACATAAAAACGATATTCGAGTGGGGGCGTGAGAAACCTACCCATTGTGAGGCTGATAGATAATTTAGCCGTTTCAGAGAGGTTGCGAGACGACTCGTAGCTGACAATTACGCACCAAGCTGGTTTGAGTCCATACGCTATATTGCCTCGCTCGGAGAAGATAAAGACTTACGATTTGTTGACGATGACATCAATAATGTAATCATCGAGGATGATTACCCGCCATATATCAAACGCAGTAGAGGCAACGACTAGTTCAGATAAAAGAATATTGACCCGTATACACTCGAACCTCCTGATTCAACTGATAATGATCTCCAACGCATAGCCATAGCCCTCATGAAATTTACTGCCCATGAATCAATTTGAATCTACAGACCGATCTGCCTGGCGCCCCTCCCACAAAAACATGTTCACCCGATTAATTCCGTAGCGTTGCATATAATGCATACTATACAAAAAATCCAATAAAAACATATAGATAGGTGTTGACAGGCTGTGCTTTGGTGTGTTCCCATGGTCTCAAAAGAAGCCTCAAAAAGGCTTGAGCTTTGTTGAAAGTTTATTGCGACCGTCATGGGGATATGGGAGCAGACGCACAGGAGATACTCGATGACTGTTGTGAATATGCCTAAAGCCGATGTGATACTTAAAAACTGGAATATTTTGCAAATAACGGTTCCTGGGTCAGGTCATACCGGTGAAATATTTATTGGATTTAGTGTTAACGACGGGCTCGGTCGACTAAGTACAAAAATAGTCAGTTTCGATGAGGAGGCGAAAACGGGTGTTACATCTTCTGGATCAAGATATACATGTATCGGTGAGCCCGGCGTGCCAGACGACGAGGCCATTTATGTGCTTGAACAGCAAGTCGGTGAAGAGAAAGTTAGAAGTGAGCTTTTTTCAGAAGATCGTGACGGCAGCTTGAAGTTTCTTTACCCACTGAAATGACTGAAGGGCTCGAAAATGAGAATACAGATTGCATCAGATTTGCACTTGTTTCATGAAAAAACTTATGACTTTCCGTGTATTGATAGTGATGTTTTGGTCCTCGCGGGAGACATAGCGCCTGGCTCTCGCAGTATCAATTTTGCACAGAAAATTGCAGATAAACATGAAAAGCCGGTGCTGTTTGTCGCTGGCAATCACGAATATTACTTCAATAATTTTGAGCAGTTGCATGAATCATTCAAAAATTTCTCTGATAAAAGTGACAATGTGTTTTTTCTAGACTGCGATTCATTTGAATATCAAGGTGTACGCTTTCTGGGAGCAACACTGTGGACCGATTACAGTCTAGGTGGACAGTTTCAATTGTCAGATGTGATGGATGCAGCCACATACTTTATCAATGATCACGTCTACATCAAGGCTGGCTTGAAAGGCAATTTCACCCCCAATGATGCAATCAACGAACACAATAAAGCCAGAGCGTTTTTGAACGCAGAGCTTACCAAACCCTATGATGGCAAAACAGTCGTTATCACTCACCACGCTCCTAGTCTCAAATGTGTCCACCCGAACTTCGGTATCAACCTTATCTCTGGAGCATTTATGTCGGATTGTGATCAGTTAGTTGAGAAAGCTGATTTGTGGGTGTTTGGACATACACATGCCAATGTTGATATGTACATTGGCAAATGCCGTCTAGTCAGTAATCAGCACGGTTATTCCAATGAAAAGATGCCGGTTCCGTTCAGGCATGATCTGCTTATTCATGTTTAGTTTTTCACACATCCGTTTGTTTCACTGAAGATATGGAACCAGTAAAACCTCTGTGTTTAGATTTAGTCGGCAATAGAAATGAAAAGAGAACTCCAGGAAGAAATATTCTCAAAGTGTCCGATAATTTACCGTCATCGGTTCGCAGGACCTGAGCACAACCTGATGTGCTTTGGGTTTGACTGTGGTAGCGGTTGGTTCGAGATCATCCTTGAACTGTCTATCGACATTGAAAAAGTTGTCGAAAAAATCAAAGCTAATGGTCTTGATGAGACCCGGTTACCGATGGTCACACAAGTGAAAGAGAAGTATGGCGGCTTGAATTTCTACATGCGGGGCGAGAATAAAGAAATATCTGCATTGATTCATAGAGCTGCAAAACGTTCAGTAAAAACTTGTGAAAAGTGCGGAAGCCCGGGCAAGTTTCGCAACATTGTTGGTTGGTACGTGACGGAATGTCAGGCATGTTTTGATGAGCGCGACAACTTTAAAAATCAGCTACGACGCACTAGCGGGACTGATAGTCAAAAGTAATCTCCTGACTACCTTCCTGATGGGTGTAAGTGCGGAAATGATTTGGATATTGAACTAATCACTCTATGAACACAGAGCATGAAATTGTACTCTTCCACTGGAACATCCTGGAGCTCAGTGATGAGTTGGCTATTTTCGTTGGACTGCGTGAGAAAATGGGCACCACATCGCCATATTTATTTAGATATAGTACAGCGGTCGTTAGCTTTGATAATCAGACCGGAGTAGGGATTACGGAATCAGGTCGTATCTATAGGTGTATTGGTGCACCGAGCGATCCAAAGGGAGAGATTCGAGCGATGGTTCGGGAAATAATGCGAGGTAAAAGCTTTCGGTTTCGTTATGATTTCGGCTCACTCCATGGGTAAGAAGAGTAGAGTCACGTGCAGCTCTATCTTCATAGGTTGCCGCTGCATCCAGGCTAGCCTGGATGCATCAAAAAGTATCTGGTGTGCTC
Organism: Methylophaga sp.; assembly: GCA_020831825.1. Classification (GTDB taxonomy): domain Bacteria; phylum Pseudomonadota; class Gammaproteobacteria; order Nitrosococcales; family Methylophagaceae; genus Methylophaga. The sequence goes on from JAFIFW010000018.1 coordinate 208,283, forward strand.
GTAGTTCTGAGCAACTGCAATGGTTTGAACGGGATATTCATCAACTAAAGAGCCTAGTGCTTCTGGCTTCCAACAGACTGAAATAAGTCAGCATATCGAAAATCGTTACAGATACACCGGCCAATAAGTCCGCTTTAGCGGCCCGCTTAGGGGATAGTATGGGTTCATTTCCACTACATCAAACTGGCGTCCATGTGACCAGATTGGAGGAAACTACTAACCGAATGTACTACTCCCGGTATTAAATGGATCTTATCTCTGGATCGTCAGTCTCGCCCGAGAATACGAGCAAGAAACCCACATTCAACCGCAGCCTGCATACACCTGAATTCTTTTTGCGACGAAATCCGTAAAACCAATTAAGAAGCCTGAGTTACTTTATTTGCATCAAAAGCGATGAAGCAGAACTGGTTTGACATTTAACCGGGAACAGCAGATTATTTCTGCATCATTAGTTATGAATAGGTCTAGCCGTGAAATTAAAACAGATCGCAACCATCACTGCAGGCTATCCATTTCGGGGCAAAATCGCTGAAGTGGCAGGTTCCGCTGTGGTCGCGGTTCAGATGAAGGATGTTTCGCTAACCGAAGGGATTCGCTGGTCAGACTGTATTGAAACCACGCTCCCCGGCAAGCGTGAACCCGACTACCTCACCACAGGCGATATTTTGGTGGCCGCTCGCGGCAGCCATAACTACGCCGTACAGGTGAATCAGGCACTGGCCTCCACCGGTAAGCAGGCCGTTGCTGCGCCGCATTTTTTTCTGGTGCGTATAAAAAGTACCAGCCTGAAGAAGAGAGACATTCTGCCTGAGTTTCTGGTGTGGTTACTGAATCAGGCACCGGCTCAGCGTTATTTTGAGCAGAATGCCGAAGGCACCTTAACAAAGAGTATTCGCCGCAGTGTGTTGGAAGATACTCCAGTAGTGGTGCCGCCCCTGGCAAAGCAGCGAGCAATTATTGCGATGGCCAACACCTTGGGCCAAGAGCAAAGGTTGATGCAAAGGCTAGTAAACAACGGCGAACGCATGATGGGCGTAATCGCCAACAACTTATACCAGGCGCATGGCCACTAAACAGCCAGCACAAAAAATTTAAGACTTGACCGGGCCAGCCATTGATTGGCCCTACTAAAAGGAAGCAATGGATGAACGACAAAATCAATCAAGACAGCATTAACAAAGCGCTCTGGAATGCCTGCGATACCTTTCGGGGTACCATCAGCGCCGACACCTATAAAGATTTCATCCTGACCATGCTGTTCCTCAAATACATCTCCGACGTATGGCAGGATCACTACGATGGCTACAAGGCCGAGTACGGCGACGAGCCGGAACTCATCGTAGAGATGATGAAAAACGAGCGCTTTGTACTGCCCAAGGCGGCCAGTTTCTATACCCTGTATGAACGCCGTCACGAACCAGGAAACGGCGAGCGCATCGACCAGGCGCTGCACGCCATTGAAGAAGCCAATGGCACCAAACTGAAAGATGCCGGTAAGAGCGTATTCCAGGACATCAGCTTTAACACCGACAAGCTGGGTGAAGAAAAGCAAAAGAACACCATTCTGCGCCACCTTTTGGAAGACTTTGCCAAGCCAGAGCTGAACCTCAAACCCAGCCGCGTCGGCACGCTGGATGTGATTGGTAACGCTTATGAATACCTAATCAAAAACTACGCCGCCAGCGGTGGCCAGAAAGCCGGTGAGTTTTATACCCCACCCGAAGTCAGTGAGTTGATTGCAGAACTGCTCGACCCACAACCCGGCAACAGCATTTGTGATCCGGCCTGTGGCTCTGCCTCGCTATTGATGAAGTGTGGCAACAAAGTTCGCAATAACCACGGCAGCAAGCAATACGCCCTGTACGGTCAGGAAGCCATCGGCTCTACCTGGTCGCTGGCAAAAATGAACATGTTCCTGCACGGTGAAGATAACCACAAAATTGAATGGGGCGACACTATCCGTATCCCCAAACACCTGGATAAAAACGGCGAGCTGATGCTGTTTGATATCGTGACCGCCAACCCGCCATTCAGC
>JAFIFW010000004.1 GCA_020831825.1 Methylophaga sp.
TGGGCTTCCTACAAATTTACGGACACATAGTTAAGCCCGTATAGCCTTTTTCAAATTCTACCGGACTAATTCCACCTAATGTCGAATGACGGCGTTTCGGATTATAAAACCGCTCAATGTAATCGAACACGTCGGCCCGAACCTCATTACGGGTTCTATACCGTCTTCTGTTGACTCGCTCTATTTTCAACGTTGAGAAAAAGCTCTCCATAGCCGCATTGTCCCAGCAATCACCTTTGCGACTCATGCTGCAGGTAATGCCCTGTGAAGCCAACAACTGCTGAAAATCTTCACTGGTATACTGACTGCCTTGATCAGAATGGTGCAGCAAAGCATCAGGCTTGCCTCGACGCCAAACCGCCATCATTAAGGCATCAATAACCAATTGGGCTGTCATGGCGCTTTGCATCGACCAGCCAACAATACGCCTAGAAAACAAGTCCATAACAGCAGCCAGGTAAAGCCAACCCTCAGCCGTCCAGATATAAGTAAAATCAGCTACCCATCGTTGATTAGGTGCACTGGCATCAAACTGCCGTTCGAGTAGGTTTGGCGCAATCGCATGGATCGCTCTGACACCATTATCAGTTGGTTTATTACGCCGTTTACGCCGTGCCATGAGCCCGAGTTGCTGCATCAGCCGAGCAACCCGGTTAACTGAGCAGGCAATGCCCCAGTCATATAAATCACGCCATACACGCGGTGAACCATAAGTCCTATCACTGCTGTGATAGCTTTCCTGTATGTGAGCTTTAATGATTTGGTTAGCCTGTTCTCGGCGACTTGGTTTTCTGATCAGCCAATCATAAAACCCGCTGTGTGAAACGCCGATGACCCGGCACATCATTCTCACTGGCCAAATCACTTTGTATTTGGCAATAAAGGCATACTTCACTGCGGGTCTTTTGCGAAGTAGCCCAGCGCTTTTTTTATAATATCGCGCTCTGTTTTCAGCCTGGCATTTTCACGGCGAAGCCTGACAAGTTCTTTATTCAGCTCAGTGTCAGCCATATTTTTTTGAGTGCTTGGCACGCCATTGGCCGTCTTTATCCAGCGTCGCAGCATGCCAGAGTTGATACCCAGATCGTCCGCTATTCCCTGAATCGAGCTGTCCTGCTGACTCGCAAGCCTGACAGCCTCTGCTTTAAATTCATCAGTGTATTTTCTGCGTGTTCCCATTTGATTCATCTTCAACTTTTCCTTTCATGTTAAAACATGCTTATGAAAAGTGTCCGTTAAATTGTGGGAAGCCCATTATGTCAAAAAAAATCTGAGAACACTGTTGGGATCTTTTGACAGCAAACCAGCAGGAAAACAAAAAGACTCAAGGATAATCTTTGAGGATATTGATACTGATATTCTTATTGAGTCTTTTTTGGGTCCCTAATAGTAGGTAACCTTAGCCAGTTGCTAATAACGCTCGTCAATCACTTCGGGCTTATTGCCATCAATAGCCTGGTGATACTGATATTTGATCTGATTGTTTAGAATCTTGTAGGTAACTGGCCATTCACTATTCCGTTGAAGAATTTGCTCCCCAGCATCTAAATCAAGCAGTTGCAGTGCTTGCCCATGAACGCCCAACCTCCAAATGATTACTGCTATGGGTGTGTCGGTCTCCGCGTGCACAAAAAAGTCGATCTCTTGAAAACCTCTTGTTATGGTGCCGCGAGACTCAAAGTATCGAACTTCATCTCCAGCAAAAACACACAGATGATCCATCGTACGATGTTGATGCACTTGTAGCTCATAGTTGAAGTCCGGCATGCGTGTTGACGAAGTGACGCTATGCCATTGAGATATTTCGAATTGTCTCGATGATTCAATGCGATCTATTTCCTCAAAGTCCATCGTGGAAAGGTTTTGACTCGATTTTCGGACACAAAGGCATGCCTGTCTCTGCGTATCAGTTTCAATTTTTTCGAGGGTTGATGACTTTACCTTTGGCTGTGGGTATTCCAGCATATCCTCTATGATTGCTGCGTATGCGCATGCCATCTCTTGTTCATCTGACAGCAACATTAAGGCATGTGCGGCTTGAAGATGCATGTGTGATGGCCCTGGGGCAGCTAGGCAGGCACCAAGTATAAACTCTGCTTCACGTGCATTTTTTGCCATGATTGCAAGCTCAACCACATTGTCACAGGGTGACGAAGGCTGGCTGATAGATGCCTCATTGATAGGATTAGCATCAACTTGCTGTTTAGAGTTTTCTGGTGATTTGTGTTGGGATGCCGACGCCATTTCAGGAGCAGGCCACCCTCCCATTAAAACAGAGACAATAATGGCGGAGCAGACAGGGGACAGTTTCATTTGGCAATCTCCATTGACTGTTGCATCAGAATAGCTTTGGAAATATGGCCTTACAACCTTGGACTCATGGCAACTTTGTCAACAGGCCAATCACAAATCACGCGTCTCCACCGTACTCTCATCTCTGATGATTGATGCGTGGCCTCGTCCCATTAAAAGAGGCGATCTCGTCTCTTACCTTCAACTGTTGACATGTGATATGCATCATTTTAGGGTTATTGTAATAGTCAAAATAGCCGAGCCTAGACAGATCGTGAAAAGTGTCACCGGTTGTCTCAATAATTCGCATCACGATTCATGCTTTGTGGCAAGCGATAACCATTGAGCAGTGATCGGGCAGCAGTTATCGATTGAAACAAAAAGGCAGCCGGCCAACACGACCAGTGACCTGCCAACAGGAAGACAGATACCCCCCCAAGGGTGAGGCAAAATTAGATTGCCGTTAATAATCGCCTGTATTTCGTATTCATCAGCCTGTTGAAAAATCAGGCTTCCTGCATGCAGCTTACCGCAAGACTTAACTTGACCATGCTTGCAATCACGATTCTGCATAAATACATGCCGCTGTATCTAGTCGAGCGCTATGACAGTTTGCTTGAGGAGTTCAATGGCAAATAGACCAGGAAGGTTTTTGTCAGGCTCTCGCAGTGATGCCTGACAGGATGAGTTCGTGTCAACGACAATCTAATTTTGACCCACCTTCCGGCAAAGTAAAATTGACCCACCCTTGGGGTTTATCTGTCTTGCTGTGGGTACGACACCGGGGCGATGCCGGCGGCTTTCTTTCCTTTCAATCGATAACTGTTGCCCGAGATCTGCACAATATGGGCGTGATGCAGCAGTCGGTCGAGTAATGCCGCTGTCAGTGCCTGGTCATCAGCAAAAGCACTCGACCACTGAGAGAACGGCAAGTTACTGGTGACAATCACGCTGCCCTGTTCATAGCGCTTGGCGATCACATTAAAGAACAAGGTGGCCTCTTCACGTCCGAAGGGCAGATAGCCAATTTCGTCAATGACCAATAACCTGGGACCCAGCACACTGCGTTTCAGATAACTGTCCAGCCGGTCCTGCTTCTTGGCAGTGGCCAACTGCAGCATCAAGTCGGCCGCCGTGATAAAGCGCACCTTGATGCCTTTTTGAATCGCCTGGCAGGCATAGCTGATGGCCAGATGGCTTTTACCGACACCGCTCGGCCCGAGCAGGACGATGTTCTCGGCGCGTTCGATAAATGCCAGGCTGGTCAGCTCCTGCAACTGCTTTTTGGGTGCACCGGTAGCGAAGTTGAAGTCATAGTCCTCAAACGATTTCATCGCTGGCAGACCGGCAAATTTTTGTAGCGTCTCCCGTGTCCGCTGCGTTCTGGCATCCACTTCAAGATTGAGCAACTGTTCCAAAAAGTCAGCCAGCGTAGTGTTTTTCCCTGCTGCACTATCGGCCAGTGCAGGCCATTCCACCGCCAGGGTGTTGAGCTTGAGTACTTCGCAGGCTTCTTGGATCCGTGCCATCTGCAAGTTCATGGGCGCACCTCCAGCAACTGGTCGTAGGTGCTCAAGGGATGCTGCAGACTCTCAACCGGAATCGCGCGACGTGCCGGGAACACCGGGCGCCTCTCTTTAACGGCTCGCACCGGTAACTCAGCCAATGCCAACCGCTCTTTTATTAACAGTGTTTGTGGCTGCTGCCCGGTGGTGCCATGACGCCGTTGATGCGCCACCTCTGCTAACCAGGGGCCGACTTGACCATTCGCAAGATCGACATCCAGAACCAGTCCCGCTTGTTTCAGGGTGGCGGCCAGCGGTGTGATAAAGCTGTTCTTCAGATAACCGTTGAAGCGTTCAACCTTGCCCTTGGTTTTGGCCCGGTAAGGCTGACAGGCACGCAAGCGAAAGCCGTAGTCGGCTGCTAGTTGCAACAGCTTGTCGTTCCAGCGGTGTCGGCCCTCGCCATACGCGTCCCGTTCAATCATGATGCACTTGGCGTTATCAAACAGGATTTCTTTGGGCACACCGCCGAAGTACTGTAAGGCGGCCTCTATTCCCATGAGCCAGTCCTCCTGGCGCTCATGACTGCTGAACCGTACAAAACTTGCCCGGCTGTAACCCAGTGTGGCGACAAAGGCTTTCAGCTTGCTGCGTCCCCGCCGGATGGTGGTGAAGTCGACCTGCATCTGCTGACCCGGCAGAGTCTCAAACCGGACTACATCTTCTTGTGAGGTCGGTTTGAACTGCCGAATGTAGTTTTTGACGATGCCTTCCTGGCCGGTAAAACCTTGTGCCTTGATTTCCCGGAACAGCACCGTGGCCGGGATCCAATAGGGCTTTGCCGCCTCGATGCGTTCTCGCAAATAGGGTTTGAACGGATCCAGCTTTGACGGTCTGTCGGCACGCGGGCCGTAACTGGGTGTACGAGCCTGGTCACGCAGATAACTGCGGACCGTGTTGCGGGCAATACCTAGTTGCCTGCTGATGGCGCGAATGCTGTGACCTTGCCGGTGTAATACGTGTATGTCCACTAATGACTCCTGATTTAACATTGCATTTCAACCGCCATCCTGTCGTTACAAATGGCGGCCATTCTGCCTCAGGTGGGTCAATTTTCGATTGTCGTTAGTGGGTCAGTTTTACATTGCCGGTGACA
>JAFIFW010000005.1 GCA_020831825.1 Methylophaga sp.
TGCGAATAACTCACGTCTGATTTATCGAAACAAATCCCACGCAAGTACCCACACAAATTACTTGATTTTGATTTTTTAAAGAGCTGCTGACTCGTGCCAGCAAAGAAGCGAGAATTATACAGACACTCGCTTGGGTGTCAATCAAAATATTACAGCTTTATGACAATGAATAAATCTGAAAAATCTTGAAGAAATTGGTGGGCCGTCTGCGACTCGAACGCAGGACCATCGGATTAAAAGTCCGGTGCTCTACCAACTGAGCTAACGGCCCAAACCAAGCCCGACATCATACTATATTTGTTGAAGATGGCAAGCCCAAAAACAATATTTTTTGTGAATTACTGCGAATAGCCGTTTAGCATTGCGGGCTGAAGCCGCCCACTAGAGCACAACTCGTGAAACTTGGTGCAGCTCGCTGGAGACGGATTCTATACCTGATAGCGTGTAGGGTCGCTCACACCAGCTTGTTCAAATCCCTCTTTCCGGAATCGACATGAATCACATTGTCCACAGGCACGCCCATTGGCGTCCGCTTGGTAACAGGATATTGTCTGGCTGTAATCAATGCCCAACTGGATACCCGTCTGAATAATTTCAGCCTTGGTCATGTGCATCAATGGCGCATATATATGTAGTCTGTCACCTTCAACCCCGCGTTTTGTTGCAAGGTTTGCCATGGTCTCAAAAGCTTTTATGTATTCAGGCCGACAATCCGGATAACCAGAGTAATCTACGGCATTAACCCCCAAAAAAATGGCATCGGCTTGTAAAACCTCAGCCCATCCGAGCGCGATTGATAGAAATACTGTGTTTCGAGCTGGAACATAGGTCACAGGAATACCATCTTGATGCTGTTCTGGCACATCAATATCAGTATCGGTAAGTGCGGATCCGCCGATGGTTTGGAGATCAATCTTGATGATTTTATGGCTGCTTGCTGAAAGTGCTTTAGACAATTTTGCTGCAGCTTGAAGTTCAGCACGATGGCGCTGTCCATAATCAAAGCTGATGGTGTGACAATCATAGCCTTGAGATTTTGCAATCGCTAATGCCGTCACCGAGTCAAGACCACCGGAGAGCATCACAACGGCACGCTTGTCAGTCATGGTCTTTTAGTGTCCCTGCGCATCATTCCATAGATATTTGTGTAACTGGATTTGCATTCTGACCGGCAGGTTGTCAGCAATAATCCATTCCGCCAAGTCAGTAGCTGCCAAATTTCCATGCTCTGGTGAAAACAACAGCTCACATCGCTGGGCAAGATCATATTCATTGATTTTGGCCACAGCCCATTCGTAATCCGATCGGTCACAAATGACAAATTTTAATTGATCATGAGCATTTAGAAGTTCAATGTTGCTATAGCGGTTTTTTGACATTTCTCCAGAGCCAGGGGTCTTGAGGTCCATGACCCTTGAAACCCGGCTATCCACTTTACTGATATCCATGGCACCACTGGTTTCCAATGAAACCTCTAGCCCCTGATCACAAAGCTCAGTAAGCAACTCCAGACAGGTCGACTGTGCCAGAGGTTCTCCCCCTGTCACGGTAACATATCGCGGTTGGTATGAAGTTACTTCGGCAACAATGTCTGAAATGTCCATTTTCTGGCCACCATGAAACGCATATTCCGTATCACAATAACCGCAGCGCAACGGGCAGCCTGTCAGCCTGACAAAGACAGTGGGCAACCCTACTGTGCGCGACTCACCTTGCAGTGAGTAAAAGATTTCCGTGATGCGACACTGCGCCATTTAGCTACCTGAAATCGCTATATATCAGCGACTTTCCTGCTGGATACGGTCAAGACGAACTCTGGCCAGCCGAGCTACTGAGGTATCTGGGTAGGTAGCGATCACTTGGTTCAGCGTAGTTCTTGCCTTGTCGATCTGACCCAGCTCATATTCGCTAAAACCACGTTTGAGCAATGCGTCACCCACTTTGTCGCTGGAACTGTATTGGTCAATCACTATCTGGAATGAAGTGATAGCTTGCTCGAAATTTCGAGTGACGTAATAGGCTTCACCACGCCAGTAATAGACGTTTGGTAAATATTCACTGTTGGGGTACTGCTCAGGAAACGCATTCAGAATCTGAATCGCCTCATCATACTGACCACTTCTCAAGGTTTGTAATGCTGACTGATAGGAAGCCTCGCCATCCTCTTCTGAAACCGGGGCAATTGGTGCTTGGCTTTCAGCAGATTCGTCTTCAAAACTGGGAGGAGGATCCGTTAAAAAATCAGCATCCGAATCAGCGTCAGGCGACAAGGTTGGAATTGTCGGGACGGGTGTCGAAGGACTCTCACTTTCAGCGGGAACTGCTGGACGGGCTTCGAGCCTTTGCTCAAGATCCATGTACATTTCACGCTGACTGTTCTGCAATTGTTGCAGTTGGTGATTTAAAGCCTCGTTATCACCATTGAGGCGTTGGATTTCGTTTTGCAACTGATCAACGCGAGAAAGCAGGGCTGTTAAGCCCTGCCCCTGGACGATACGCTCCAGACGTTCTATTCGTTGCTCCAGACTTTGTTGGCTTTCGGCCATGGTTGCGGTCGGTAACAGACACGCCGCAACCGCGACAGCAAGCCATTTTCTTCTGTAGCAAAACTTCATGTTAACGTCCTGTATAGATAATTTCTACGCGGCGATTTTGCTGCCAGACACCCTCACCAGAACCTTCAACAGCGGGACGTTCTTCACCAAAACTAACCACACGGAACTGGTTCATGCCCGCGCCTTGTAACATAAGCGCCTGCCGGATTGAGATGGCACGTCTCTCACCCAAGGCAAGGTTATACTCGCGAGAACCACGTTCGTCGGTATGACCTTCGAGGCGAACAGTTACATTTGGATTGGCCCCCAGATATGCCGCATGCGCTTCCAGAATGTGTTGATCTTCTGCCCGAACAGCAGAGCTGTCGAATTCAAAATAAACCACGCGCTGAGACAACGGACTGGAAGGATCATCAAAACCACGACCACGAAAACTTCCATCACCTGCGATAACACTCGCTTCAGTGCCAAAATCACTACCATCCACACCATCTCCGGAAACACCAGATGTTATGCTTCTGTCTTCAACAACAACACGATCCGCGCCCTCGACTTCACCATCTTTTTTAGCAGTCGAACTACAACCAGCCATCCAAACAGCGGCTAGCATCATTGCACTTAATTTAAGTAATTTCATCGACACAACTCTCCTGAAGTTGAACTTGATTATTTTCTCAGTGGAGACCACGCTGGTTCTCGAACCTGAATTCCTGACTCAGCCAATCGTTGATGAATCCTGCCATCGACAGATACAGCAGCAAGCACACCTCTGCCGTTTTGCTCGGTAGCATACAGTATCATACGACCGTTGGGCGCAAAACTCGGCGACTCATCGCGGCCTTGTTCGGTAAGGACCTGTACTGCGCCACTTCGCAGATCCTGAACAGCAATATAATAACGACCACCCACTGCATGCACCATGGCCATTTTTCGGCCATCAGGTGAAATATCTGGTGAAGCGTTGTAGTTCCCTTCAAAAGTCAGACGAGTTGCTCGGCCACCATCAACAGGGATTTTGTATATCTGCGGTCTGCCACCACGGTCAGAGGTAAATACCAGCTCACGACCGTTGGGCATCCAGACTGGCTCGGTATCAATTGACTGGGAATTATGGGTTACCCGCGTTAACTCACCATTTGACAGTTCCAGGATGTAAAGCTCCGGCGAACCTGTTCGGGACAGTGTCAACGCCAAGCGCTTACCATCTGGTGACCACGAAGGCGCGCTGTTTACACCATCAAAAGCAGCAATCGATCGTCTGTCACCGCTTCGAAGTTGTTGAACAAACACTTCTGAATTGCCGTTTTCAAAAGATACATAAGCGAGTTGTTCTCCGTCTGGAGACCATCTTGGTGACATGATAGGTTGCGCAGATTGCAGAATTGTACGCGGGTTTGCGCCATCTGCATCAGAAATTTGCAATGCGAAGCGTCTGGCGCCATCAGCTGTTCTCTGAACAGTCACAAATGCCAATCGCGTTGAAAAAACGCCGACGTCACCAGTCAATGCTTCGTATATCAGGTCTGAAATTTGATGGCCCAGGTTACGCAATCCAGATACCGGAACCTGGTAGCGTTTTCCAGCCATCTGAGTGCCACGATAGACATCAAACAACTGAAACTGAACCTGATAGTTTTCACCATCCTGACTTGTGACTTTACCAATCACCAAGCCTTCAGAACGCAGCAAGCGCCAGTCCGCAAAGTTGACCTGTGATTGCTCATGGGGCCGAGATATCAAGTCGCTTTTTGCCAATGGTGCAAATCGACCACTGCTCTGCAGATTGTTTCGGATGATTTCGGAAATATCCTCTGGTGGAATCACACCTTCCTCGCCAAAAGGTACGATGGCAATAGGCAGTGCAGCCTCAGAGCCACCAGTGATCTCAATTGTCAGTAAGGCGTGAGCATGCCAGGGCAACAACATCAGCATGAAGCCGAAAAATTTCAACCATCTTCTGGCCATCACTAAATCCTCTATTCTGGTTTAAATATAAACTGAAAATCGCGAAACGCAGCGGCTGCCTGAGGGTCGCTGGGCTGAGGTAATGGCGATGCCGCAAAGACGGCATTTTCTGCACTACGATCAAACAACGCATTGCCACTGCTTCTGACCACAGACACTTGCCCAACTTCACCACCTGGCAATACACGTACTCTCAAGGTCACTTGCAAGCCCTGCTCGGCGATCGAAGGACGAATCCAGAAACGCTTTACTCGCTGTTGAACCATAATTGAGTATTGATCTACAACACCAGCAACACGTCGAGCAGTTCGCTGCTCTTCCTCTGCTTGCAATTGCCGTTGCAAGTCTGCCTCAGCTTCCGCTATGCGACGTCGCTCTTCTTCCTCTGCTGCCTTGCGTCTGGCTTCCTCGGCACGGCGTTGTTCTTCCTCAATGCGTTTGCGCTCTTCTTCGGCACGCCGTTTTTCTTCTTCAATACGCTTACGCTCAGCTTCTGCTTCGCGTCTCTCCTGCTCGAGTCTCTGACGTTCTTCCTCAGCCCTGCGTTGCTCTTCTTCTAGCCGTCGACGTTCTTGTTCAGCTTTTTGTCTGGCTTCTTGCTCAGCTTTTTGAGCTGCTAGACGTTCTTGCTCTGCCTTTTCTCTGGCTTCTTCAGCCGCCTTTCGCTCCGTCTCAGCCTGTAAGCGTGCCTGCTCTGCCTGCTGACGCTCAAGTTCTGCTTGTCTTTTCGCTTCCTCTTGGGCAAGACGTTCCTGCTCAGCCATGCGACTGGCTTCCTCTTGTTCAAGTCGCTGTTGTTCGAGTTCAGCAATCCGCTGCTGTTCCTGTTCAGCTTCCCTTTGGCGTTGATCAGCTTCAAGCTGTGCACGCTCCTGCATATCTAGATATTCTTGTTCCTTGCGAGCTAACTCATCCTGTGTGATCTGCAGTTGTTCTTCAATCAGCCGCTGACGTTCCTGTTCAGCGTCAAGACGCGCCTGCTCCTGTTCTTGCAGTCGCTGCATTTCAGCTTCGATCTGCATTTCATCCACCATGGTCGCTTGGACAATTTCAACATCCTGTTGTCCCACAACCAAAGGTTTTGTTGGCATCTCCAATCCGACCAGCAAGACAACAACCAGCAACAGATGCAGCAGAAGTGAATAACCACCTGCCAACAAATTTTGCAGTAATGGATGCTTCATGGTGCTAATCAGCCGTGCCTGTTTCAGCTTGCTGAGTTATCAGCCCCACTGAAGGTGCACCCGCGCTTTGCAATAAAGCCATCAACCCTACCACCTGTCCATAACTTGCGGCGCGGTCGCCCTTCACCATCACGGGTGTTTGTGGATTTCGACGTAAAATTGCAGCAACCCGGGCTTGCAGCTCACTGGCCGCCAAAGGCTCATCTGGGTTTTCGCCAATAGAGGTGTAGAAGCGCCCCTCACGGTCTATTGATACTACTAGTGGCTCGCGATTTTCACTATCAGTAATCGGCTCAGCCGTAGCCTGAGGCAGGTCAACCAGAACACCTTGAGTCAGCATTGGAGCCGTCACCATGAAGATAATTAACAACACAAGCATGACATCGATGTATGGCACCACATTCATCTCTGCCATCGGCTTGCGTCTTTGTCTGCTGGATTTTGACAGCGCCATTTGGAAACCTCGACCTAGCCTTGTTGACGTTGCAGTATCGACGAAAACTCTTCAAGGAAAGTATCGTAACGATTAACCAATCGCTCGACTTCATGCGAGTAACGATTGTATGCGATAACCGCTGGAATCGCCGCAAACAGACCCATCGCCGTTGCAATAAGCGCCTCTGCAATCCCAGGAGCGACCATAGCCAATGTCGCTTGCTGCACATTACCAAGAGCGCGAAATGAATTCATAATGCCCCAAACCGTTCCAAACAACCCGATGTAAGGGCTGGTTGAACCGGCGGTTGCCAGAAATGGCAAGGAAACCTCAAGCTGATCATTTTCTCGAGCCAGTGCGATCCTCATCACACGTTGTGAACCATCCAGCACATAATTTGAGTCGGAAGAAGTTTTTTTCAGTCGGACGAACTCCTTGAAGCCCACCTCGAAGATACCTTCCATACCACGACTGGCATGTGGTTTTGCACTGATCTCATCGTAGAGCTTGTTTAGTTCATTGCCCGACCAAAACCTGTCCTCAAACTCATCTGCATCACGCTTGGCCTGCGCTAACTCTGCACGCTTTTTGAAGATAATCGTCCACGAATAAATTGAAATCAGGACCAGAGACAGCATGACCAGCTGAACCAGTAAACTGGCTTCGGCAATCAGGCTAATTACAGATAAATCACCACCCACGTTGCATCTCCGTCAATATAAAGGAAGGTATCGGTTTTGGCCGAAACCTTTGCGCATCCAGACACGCAATTCTGACTGTTGCCTCACACAACAGTTCATCATTGCGAAAAATCAACTGCTCAAACTGCATGCTGGCACCACCAGCGGCCAATAATTCAGACTTCACTATCAAGGCATCGTTAAATCGGGCCGGACGCCGAAAATTCAACTGCATTGAATGCACAGCAAACAGGCAAGCGTGTTCAATCAACAGGGCATCCTGTTCAAAACCGAGTGCCCGCAGCCATTCCGTTCGTGCTCGCTCCATAAACCGGAGATAATTCGAATGATAGACCACACCACCACTGTCGGTATCTTCGTAGTAGACACGCACTGGCCATTCAAACAAATTCATCTGTTACTGGCCATCCAGCTCAAGTGTCGGTGTTAATCCCAAATGTAACCACGCACGTTTTGTCGCGACTCGACCTCGTGGAGTTCGCATAATAAACCCCTCCTGAATCAGGAAGGGTTCAATGACATCCTCTATCGTGCCACGCTCTTCACCGATAGCTGCCGCGAGGTTATCCAGCCCCACCGGACCACCGGAAAACTTTTCGATGATAGCCAGCAATAATTTGCGGTCTAGCATATCAAAGCCGTAGTTATCTACGTCAAGTAAATCAAGTGCCTGGCGAGCAACCTCAGCTGTGACGACACCATCAAATCTGACTTCGGCAAAATCGCGCACGCGACGTAACAATCTGTTGGCGATACGGGGCGTTCCACGAGAACGTCGGGCAACTTCATGACTGCCACCCACTTCCAGACTGACACCAAGAATACGAGCGCTTCGCTGAACGATGGTGCTTAGATCTTCGGTGTTGTAAAACTCAAGCCGCTGGACGATTCCAAACCGATCTCGCAACGGCGAAGTCAACGAACCTGCACGTGTGGTTGCCCCGACAAGTGTGAATGGTTCCAGATCGAGCTTGATGGACCGAGCAGCCGGCCCCTCACCAATCATGATGTCGAGCTGATAATCTTCCATCGCCGGATAAAGCACTTCTTCAACCACTGGGCTAAGACGGTGAATCTCGTCGACAAACAATACATCGTTGGGTTCAAGATTGGTCAGTAGAGCGGCCAGATCACCCGGACGCTCAAGCACCGGCCCCGAGGTTTGTTTGAGATTGACGCCCATTTCATTGGCGATGATGTGAGCTAGGGTCGTTTTACCTAATCCGGGTGGACCAAAAATCAATGTATGGTCAAGCGCTTCTGAACGATTTCGTGCCGCGGAGACAAACAATTCCATCTGCTCACGAACAACAGGTTGTCCGATGTAATCGCTGAGTTTGACCGGACGAATGGCTCGATCCTGACGTTCTTCTTCAGGCATCGATTCAGCTGTTATAAACCGTTCATCCATGTTCAGTTTCTCTGCAGAGCCTGTCTTATTAACTGTTCGGTACTCAAATCATCCGCAGCGACGGCGCGGATCATTTTGTCCGCCTCAGCCGGCTTGTAACCCAAGGCTACCAGTGCCTCAACGGCATCATTACGATTCCCCTTGTTATCCGGCATATTGCTGGTCATGGCTGCGTCCAGCCCCATCGCAGTACCGACTTCCTTGAGCCTGTCGCGCATTTCAACGATCAGTCGTTCAGCAGTTTTCTTGCCGACACCCGGCAGGCGCGTAAGGCTGGCCGTGTCCCCATCAGCCACGCTTCTGGCAAAACTGTCAACATCACTGCCAGACAATATTGTTAATGCCAGTTTAGCGCCGACGCCGTTGACCTTGAGCAGACTTCGAAATAACAATCGCTCACGCTCACTGATAAAACCATAGAGTAACTGAGCATCTTCCCGAACGACCATGTGAGTATAAAGCGTGACACTCTCATGCAGTGCAGGCAAATTCACAAATGTCGACATTGGCGCAGATAATTCGTAACCGACTCCCTGCACATCCAATACCAGCTCAGGTGGTTGCTTCTCTATGATGATACCTCTGAGGCGACCAATCATCGACTGTAGCGCCCTCCACGGCGGCTAGTGCGCATGCCTTCCGGCAAGCGCTGAATATTCGTTCCCAGCGACTGATGGTTGGCATATGTCAGTGCACAGGCCAAGGCATCAGCGGCATCCTCGACCGGTGGTTCAGGAAGTTTTAACATCACAGACATCATGAACTGAATTTGTGTCTTACTGGCATGGCCGTTGCCCACTACCGCTTTTTTTATCTGTGTTGCAGTGAACTCGTGAACCTGTAGTTGCTGATTGACTGCCGCACAAATAGCTGCACCCCTTGCCTGCCCCAATTTAAGCGCTGAGTCAGCATTTTTGTGCAAAAACACTTGTTCGACCACCATAATTTCGGGCTGGTAACGGCTAATGAGATCCGTCAATCCATCGAATATCTGTTTCAGTCGGTCGGCAAACTCGCCATCACCTACCATTAAACGGCCATTCACGACATGTGAGATACGTTTGCCATCAAGTTCAATAATGCCAAAACCGGTTTTTCGTGAACCTGGGTCGACACCTAAAATTCGTGGCATGTCAGCGGCATTCAGCTAGAGCTGAGCCATTACCTCATCCGAGAAGTCAGCGTTGGTGTAGACCTGCTGAACATCGTCGAGATCTTCAAAGGCCTCGATCATTGCCAGGGCTTTTTGTGCATCTTCCAGCTCCAGGCTGACTGTTGTATCGGGGTGCATGGTGACTTCTGCAGAACGAACTTCAATGCCTGCGGCATCAATCGCATCTTTCACCGCCGCGTAATCTTCGGGGGATGTAAACACATCCACGGAGCCGTCTTCGTTGGTCACAATGTCTTCTGCGCCGGCTTCCAACGCAACTTCCATGATGGCGTCTTCATCGGCACCCTCGGCAAGACTGATAATGCCTTTTTTGTTAAACAGGTAGGCGACTGAGCCATCTGTGCCCATATTGCCACCACGTTTGCTGAAAACATGGCGGACTTCAGCCACTGTCCGGTTTCTGTTATCAGTCATGCAGTCAAGCATGATGGCTATACCGTTAGGGCCGTAACCTTCGTAACGAATTTCCTCGTAACTTGCACCCTCGACTTCACCCGCACCACGCTTGGTTGCTCGTTCTATGACGTCTTTGGTCATGTTATTGCCCAAAGCTTTATCAATCGCGGCACGCAAGCGGGGATTGGTCGAAGCATCACTACCGCCCATCCGGGCCGCCACGGTGATTTCACGAATCAACTTGGTAAAAAGCTTGCCGCGCTTTGCGTCTTGAGCACCTTTACGATGCTGGATGTTGGCCCATTTACTGTGCCCTGCCATTACTCTGCCTGCCTCTCAGATGTTGGTGGATTGATTAAACTCACTCAGTGACCAGCGTGTTCCAGTCGCGATAGTATTCGCTACGGCCATAGACCTGGTCGAAATACATGCTTTGCAACTGCTCAGTTATCGGACCACGAGTGCCACTGCCGATTGGCCGGTTATCCAGTTCACGAATCGGTGTAACTTCAGCAGCTGTGCCCGTAAAGAAGGCCTCATCTGCGATGTAAACTTCATCACGGGTGATACGTTTTTCCACCACTTTCAGACCGATATCATGCGCGAGGCGAATGACCGTATCGCGAGTAATACCCTCAAGTGCCGATGTCAGTTCAGGTGTGTACAAAACACCGTCACGAACCATAAAGAAGTTTTCACCGCTGCCCTCAGCTACAAAGCCCTGAGTGTCCAGTAACAAGGCTTCATCGTAACCACAGGTCACCGCTTCCTGCAGCGCCATCATGGAGTTCATGTAGTTGCCGTTGGCTTTAGCCTTACACATGGTGATATTAACGTGGTGACGCGTAAATGAGGATGTCTTGATTCGAATCCCCTTGGTCATGTTCTCTTCACCCAGATAAGCACCCCAATGCCAGGCAGCAATCATGACGTGCGTGTTCAGATTGTCGGCGCGAATCCCCATGCCTTCTGAGCCATAGAAACACATCGGACGAATATAGGCGGATTCCAGCTTGTTATCTCGCACCACAGCCCGCTGCGCATCGTTCAATGTCTGCTTGTCAAACGGCATTTTCATGCCAAGAATCTTGGCGCTGCGGAACAAACGGTCAGTATGTTCCTGCAAACGAAAAATAGCGGTGCCTTGATTCGTTTTGTAGGCTCTAACACCCTCAAACACACCCATACCGTAATGCAGCGTGTGAGTCAGCACATGAACTTTGGCTTCACGCCAAGGCACAAACTCGCCATCCAACCAGATAACGCCATCCCGATCTGCCATTGTTACTACTGCCATATCCACCTACTTTGTCTGTTGTGTTATTTGCCGTCTGATTGCACATCCAGCCAGCGCCGCCAAATGTTTAATACCTGCTCTCTGTGATAATCGATCTCTTCGGTGTTAACCAAGGCTGGCCGTTCCTGCAAAACCGCATGGTTAGCACGACTCCGATAAAACCGGTATGCATCGGCTAATGCGGTGCCTTCCTGGCCGGTTAACTTGCCTGCGGTGACCAGTGAATCCAAAACCCTGATATTATCAGTGTAAACCAGTAAGTCAGGCAAGTTTGCCGACCAGGCGAGTACGGCAAATTGCACCAGAAATTCGATATCGGTGATGCCACCTTTTCCCTGCTTGAGGTCAAACCATTGTTCATCAGACTTGTCCAGCTGCTGACGCATCTTGTCGCGCATCTCCTGTACCTCAACGGCCAGCTGTTCTGTGTCCCTAGGTTTTGATAACACCTCATGCCGAACCTGCTTCAATTTTTCTGACAACAAAATGTCACCGGCAACACAGCGGGCTCTGACCAATGCCTGATGTTCCCATGTCCAGGCTTCTGAACGTTGATACTCAGCAAACCCTGACAAAGGACTGACCAGAAGACCGGAAGCGCCGTCCGGCCTCAAACGCATATCCACATCATAGAGCACACCGCCCGGCGTCAGCGTATTTAGAAGATGGATAAGCCTTTGTCCCAATCGGGTGTAGAACACGATAGCCTCTACCGGACGTTCACCGTCGGTCAGGCCGGCAAAGCTGTCATCATAAACAAACACCAGATCCAGATCAGAACCATAGCCTAATTCCAGACCACCTAACTTTCCGTAGGCCAGAATTGCAAAGCCAGATTGTTCGGGCTCATCACTGTTGACTCCTGCGGGTCTTCCATGGCGCTGTACAAGATGCTTCCAAGCAAGACGCAACACGCGATCCAGTTGAATTTCCGCTAACTCGGTGAGCTGATCGCCCACCCGCATCAAAGGCAAGACTCCAGTGACATCTGCGGCAGCCACATGTAAAGTGGAAATTTGCCTGAACTCGCGTAAACGATTCATTTGCTCTTCAAGATCCTGCTCGTCCAGAGAGGCAAGCAATTGATCCAGGGCGGTACTTTGTGTTGCCCGATCCGGAACATCGTAAAGACTGCGAGGGTCCAGCAACTCGTCCAGCAATACCGGGTATCGGGCCAATAAATGGCTGATCATCGGGCTGGCGGCACAGAGTTTAATCAGCTGAGACAAGGCCAGAGGATTTTCCACCAGTAACGCCATATAAGCCGATCGACGAATGATGGCCTCAAGCAGCGGTATCAGCCGAGCCAGACAGACATCCGGTTCTTCAACATTGGCAGCAGCCTGAATCAACAGTGGCAACAGGTTTTTCAGTCGCCCCCGCCCGGTCTGACTCAAATTACGACAGGTATGGCTCTGCAATAACTGGCTCAAGCGCTGTTGACTGACATCCGACTCGGCATAACCTAACTGTTGCAGATATTGCTGTAGCTCGCCCTCATCTGCAGAGAGTAAATCTGAAGCCAGTTCCCGTTCCTGCCCAGCCTGAGGCGCCGTCAACAACTGCTCAAAATGACTATGCACCATGCGCCGATGCTGCGACAGCTGGTAACTGAATGCTTGCCAGTCAGTAAAGCCCATTGCCATGGCAAGCCGCCGTTTTGCTTCGTCCTCCTTCGGCAAAAGGTGTGTCTGCTGATCTGCATATGCTTGGATTCGATGCTCCGCTCTTCGCAGAAAAACATAGGCTTGCTTAAGCTCATAAACAGCATATTTCGACAGCAGTTTGCGTTCGGCCAGCAAATCAAGAATGGTTAGAATCGGTCGCTGTTGCAGCGGTTTATCTCTGCCGCCGTAGATCAGCTGAAATACCTGACCGATAAACTCGATTTCACGGATTCCTCCGGCACCCAGTTTGATATTGTCTTGCATGCCCTTGCGATGGAGCTGAGCGGCAATCATAGACTTCATTTCCCTGAGCGAGTCAAACATGCCGTAATCAAGATAGCGTCTGTAGACAAAAGGTCTGAGTAAGTCACTGATTGCCTGGCGGTTGAAGGCTGAACCAGTTATGGCTCTGGCCTTGATCATGGCGTAGCGCTCCCACTCAC
Source organism: Methylophaga sp. (assembly GCA_020831825.1). Lineage (GTDB taxonomy): Bacteria > Pseudomonadota > Gammaproteobacteria > Nitrosococcales > Methylophagaceae > Methylophaga. Next base: position 13,230 of record JAFIFW010000005.1, read on the forward strand.
GGCCCTGGGTCTGGTAATAGTCTTCCAATGCATCAAAGCTCGCCGCCAATGCACCAGCATCGCCAAAAGGCCTCAGTCGCATATCCACCCGAAAAACAAAGCCATCGACCGTTGTGTTATCGAGCGCTTGAATAAGTTTTCTTCCCAGCCGGGTAAAAAACTCTGCGTTACTGAGGCTGCGCTGAGGATGATTCGTGCTGCCATCCTCTGGATAGGTGAAGATGAGATCAATATCGGAAGACAAATTGAGTTCACCGGCACCGAGCTTACCCATGCCCAGCACAATCAGCTCCTGTTGCTGTCCATCTGCATTACAAGGCTCGCCAAATTGTTGTGAATGGCAGTGATGCAACAGTTTCAGTGTTTGCTGAATGCAGGCATCTGCCATTTGAGACAGGTCGCGAGTCGTCTCGGCGAGATCGGCCCAACCAGCTAAATCTCTCCAGATGATGCGCACCATCTGCTGTTGCCGAAAGACTCTAAGGACTCGGTGCAATGACGCTTCTTCTGTGACCTCAGCCAATCTTGATTGCAGTAATTCGTTAATCATCTGCTGCGAATAGACTGACTCAATTTCCGCCTGATTTAGCCATTCCACGGCGGCGTCAGGGTTACGTTGCCCCCACTGGGTCACATAATCACTCCCTTCCAGTACCCGATCAGCAGAACTGGCAAGCTCGGGCAGCTGTTGCAGAATGAATTGCCATTGTTCTGATGTATTGACTGGAGACACCACTTTAAATACCTGTTTTGCAGTTAATGCCATTGATGTTAGCCGAGCGCGGGCGTAATCACCATGTTCACGGCAAAATCAGATCCTGACACTGATTAAGCTTTGATTAATTTCAAGAAGTTAAGCTCTTCCTGAACATTGAGCATCGGCAACTTAAAAATCAAGGAGAAGCCATGAACACCACTAAATTGAGCACCTTAATCCTGTCTGCATCTATGCTGATGGCAGGTGCCAGCGTCCAGGCTGGCGATTATCCGCCGATCGGCAGTCAATCATTCTCATCACTGATCAAATCAGTTGAAGCGATGGATCTTGGGCAAATCATTGAAGCAGAGTTCGATGATGACGTGTTTGAAGTCAAGGTCTGCAGCAGTCAGCGCAGTTGTTACGAGCTGGAACTCAACCCACGCACAGGTTCGGAAATCAGCCGTAAAGCCGATGATACTAGTGAAATTCTGCCCCCGGCAGATGCCATGTCATTGTCAGCCATCATCGAATCCGTCGAAGCACGTGATCTTGGCACCATCACCGAAGCAGAGCTGGATGATGGCGTTTGGGAAATAGAAATCAGAGGCTTGGGTATCAAAACCAAACTGAAAATCGATCCCATGACCGGCGAGCAAACCGCAGGATAATCTTCAAATACTCTCATTAACGGTGAACGCTTCCACAGGCTCACCGTTTTTTATGGTAGCGAATTTCAGACCTGCATCACGGTCATACAGCCATCATTGCTTGCGGTAAGCGCCAAGCAGCGTTTATGCTCCTAGAATAATTTTACGAGAGTGGCTGCCATGTCTGAATATGAAACCATCCAACGCGGCGTTCATCACCAACCGCAATGCCTTTCTGATCGCATCGCATTAAGTGTGGTCAAATTCATGCGTTTTTTTGCAGATGTGTTTTTTTCAGGTCGTTATGGTCACAGAGCCGTGGTGCTTGAGACAGTCGCCGCAGTGCCGGGAATGGTGGGCGGTGCACTGCAACACCTGCGTTCACTGCGCAAAATGCAGGATGATGATGGTTGGATTCGCACACTGCTGGAAGAAGCAGAAAATGAACGCATGCACCTGCTGACTTTCATTCAAATTGCCAAACCCAGCTGGTTTGAACGGCTCATCGTTGTCATCGCTCAGGGCGTTTTTTACAACCTGTTTTTCCTGCTGTACATGTGCTCGTCACGCGTAGCTCATCGCATCGTTGGTTATCTCGAAGAAGAGGCTGTCTTCAGTTATACGGAATATCTTGCTGGCGTCGACAGCGGCAAGTACGAGAACGTGCCGGCACCACAAATCGCTATTGATTACTGGCAATTACCTGCAGATGCCCGTCTGCGTGAGATCATCATTGCTGTTCGAGATGACGAAGCCAATCACCGTGATGTAAACCACGATTTTGCTAATCAGCTACAACAGAAAAAACACTGATGGCTACACTGTTGTTTAAGCTTAACAATGTGCCCGAGGATGAAGCCGCAGAAGTGCGTGAATTACTCCAACAGCAGGGTTTTCATACCTACGAAACTTCTGCTGGATTTTTTGGCTTGGGCGTTGCGGCCATCTGGCTGGTCAATGCATCAGACAAAGCCCTGGCCATGAAAGCCATAAACGCCTATCAGGCCGAACGAGCCATCAGGATGCGGGCTGAATATGAAGCCCGAGTTGCGCGCGGTGAAGAGCCAACTCTCTGGGATAACATCAAAGCCTCGCCTTTGCGCTTTGTCGGCCTGCTGATTCTGCTCTGCTTTATTCTCAGCATTATGTTGCTACCGTTCTGGTATTTGATTTAAGTCTCTAATCACTATGGCCACCTGCCACCGATTAACTTCAGAAATATTCGGCCATTAAAAAAACCCCGATCCAAGGATCGGGGTTTTTAGGTCATGCAAAATAAACGTTGTTTATTTTTTACATCATGCCGCCCATGCCGCCCATATCTGGCATTGCAGGCGCGTCATCTTTTGGCAGTTCAGCGATCATCGCTTCGGTAGTCAGCATCAAACCGGCCACTGAACCGGCATTTTGCAATGCTGTACGCGTGACTTTGGTCGGATCCAGAATACCCATGTCGATCATATCGCCATACTCGCCTGTTGCAGCGTTGTAACCGAAGTTACCTTTACCTGCTGCCACTTCGTTGAGGATGACTGATGCTTCTTCGCCAGCATTAGTTGCGATTTGACGCAGCGGTTCCTGCATTGCACGACGAGCGATACGAATGCCCATATCCTGATCGGCGTTGTCACCTTTCAGATCGCCTAGGCTGTTTTCGGCACGCACCAGCGCAACACCACCGCCAGCAACGACACCTTCTTCAACAGCGGCGCGAGTGGCATGAAGCGCATCTTCAACGCGAGCTTTCTTCTCTTTCATTTCCATTTCGGTAGCTGCACCGACTTTGATTACGGCAACACCGCCAGCCAGTTTGGCAACACGCTCTTGCAGTTTTTCTTTGTCGTAGTCAGAAGAAGATTCGGCGATTTGAGCACGAATTTGCTCAACACGCGCCATGATTTCATCAGCACGGCCAGCACCATCAATAATGGTGGTGTTTTCTTTGCTGACAGAAATTTTCTTGGCCTGACCCAGATCATCAAGTGTGACTTTTTCAAGGCTCAGACCGACTTCTTCAGAAATAACGGTGCCACCAGTCAATACAGCGATGTCTTCCAGCATGGCTTTACGACGGTCACCAAAGCCCGGCGCTTTAACGGCGCAGACTTTAACGATACCGCGCATGTTATTGACGACCAGTGTCGCCAGTGCTTCGCCTTCAACATCTTCAGAGACGATCAGCAAAGGACGGCTGGATTTCGCAACCGCTTCCAGTGTTGGCAGCAGCTCACGGATATTAGAGATTTTTTTGTCATACAGCAGAACGTAGGGGTCATCCAGATTGGCCGACATTGTTTGCTGATCGTTGACAAAATAAGGTGACAGGTAACCACGGTCGAACTGCATACCTTCAACAACATCCAGCTCATTTTCGAAGCCGCGGCCATCTTCAACGGTAATCACACCTTCTTTGCCGACTTTCTTCATCGCTTCGGCAATGATGTCACCGACTGATTTGTCTGAGTTGGCAGAAATTGTGCCGACTTGAGCAATCGCTTTGTCATCATCACATGGTGAAGACATTTTTTTCAGCTCTTCAACCGCAGCAACAACAGCCTTATCAATACCGCGTTTCAAATCCATCGGATTCATGCCGGCAGTAACAGACTTCATGCCTTCACGCAGAATCGCTTGTGCCAGCACAGTCGCAGTGGTGGTGCCATCACCTGCGGCATCAGAAGTGTGCGAAGCCACTTCCTTGACCATCTGAGCGCCCATGTTCTCAAACTTGTCTTCGAGTTCGATTTCCTTGGCAACTGAAACACCATCTTTTGTCACCGTTGGAGCGCCGAAGCTCTTGTCGAGCACTACATTGCGACCTTTAGGGCCCAGGGTAACTTTTACTGCGTTGGCCAGGGTGTTGACACCTTTAACCATCAGCTGACGAGCGTCAGCACCGAATTTGACTTCTTTAGCAGCCATTTTTAATCCTCTTTAATTCTATCAACGAACGTGAACAAAAGCGTCGTAATCAAGCTTCGATTACAGCGACGATGTCGTCTTCACGCATCACCAACAATTCTTCGCCATCAACTTTGACTTCAGTTCCGGCATATTTGCCAAACAGCACTTTGTCGCCGACTTTTACTGCCAAAGGACGCACATCACCTGAGTCTGTGATCTTGCCGTTACCAGCAGCAACGATTTCACCACGTGAAGGTTTTTCAGCCGCATTGTCAGGAATGACAATGCCACTGGCTGTGGTGGTTTCTTCTGCCATGCGACGCACAATCACACGATCATGAAGGGGACGAAGATTCATCGATAATTCCTCCAAAAAATAAATAACAACTAAATAAAAGCAAGAACCGACTAGATGGGGCTGGTCAGAGTGACTTCAAGGGGGAGACAGAAAAAAATTTATGGCTGCCTCCATGTTCAGCTCAACGAAGTCGATTGTGTTCGTCTTTTGGTTCCACAACTTCACCTTCAATCACGTCACCATCCTGATGGCGATAAGACCTTGACTGATGGCTATGGTGAAAAATCACCTGACTGTTACGCAGCAATCTGACCAACAAATGTTTACGCACTCCTGGAATCAATAGAACAAAGCCGGCAATATCCGTCGCAAAGCCAGGAACCAGTAGTAAAAACCCACTGAAAAACAGCATCGCGCCCTCGAGCACTTCCAAAGCAGGGGCTTCACCGCGCCGCATGGACTGCTGAGCGCGCTGCATTGTCGATAAACCTTGCAACCTGACCAGCCAGGCTCCAAGAGCTGCCGTGAACAAAACCAGCGATAGCGTCCAGCCTGCGCCAATTTCTCCACCTACCTTGATTAATACATACAGCTCAAGCAGTGGAACTAGCAAAAATGCCAGAAAAAGAATCTTGAACATCAAAAACTCCAGAACAAACTAGCTGTTTGGGTTTGAGGGTCTACTGAACTCTGATGTTCAGCGAGGAAAACCCCTCAGGCTCTGATGTCTAGATGGAGGCTGAGCGGATATTTTTCAATCCTCTGTCTTGTGATAGTTGTTGTATTCATACCACTAAAACACTGTTTTGTTGCGTTGTCATCAAATTGTCATGGAAGCGTCATCAGGCTGACATGGAGCGGGGCTAAGGTGTGCAGGTCTCGGTAGCACTGAGCCGATATTTCAACAACTTTAGAGAGGAAAGTCCCTTGAAACTTAAATCCACATCATTAATGGTTGCGGGTGTTCTGCTGGGAGCTGCAGTGATGCCTGTTCAAGCTGACCCCATGCTGGACTTGCTAAAAGTTCTGCGTGATAAAGGCACTATCAGTGCTGATGACTATAGTTTGCTGGCCAATGCCGCCAAAGCCAAAGGCGAACAAGCGGTTGCTGAAAAAGAAGAAATCATGGCCAAAGTGGAAAGCCAATCCTCCACATCGGTCACGCTAGACAGAAGGGGCCTCAACTTCCAAAGCGCAGACAAAGCATTCACCGCCAACATCGGTGGTCGTATCCATGCTGACTATGGCTTTGTTGATGACGATTACTTTGGCGCCAACAATACTGGTATTGGTAATGAATTTGGTAACGGCGCACAATTCCGTCGCGCCCGTCTAGGCATGAACGGCACCATGTTCACCGACTGGATTTACGAGCTGGAAGTTAATTACAGTGGCGCTGATGGCGCTACCGGCTTCACTGACGTTATCATCGGCTACAAAGGCTTTGATAACACCACAATCAAACTGGGCCGTCATAAAATGCCGGCCGGCCTTGAAGAGCTGACCAGCTCCAATCGTCTTTCGACCATGGAACGCTCCATGGCCACCAACACTTTCGCTCTCAGTCGTTTCAACGGTCTGAGTATTGAACGTAAAGGCTCAAACTGGACTGTGATGGGTGGCGCCTGGATGGGCGAAGGTAACGGTGATGTCGATAACAGCAATAAAGACAGTGACTGGGGTGCTGCAGGTCGCTTTACCTTTGCACCAATTCAGGAACGTAATTCTGTTGTCCACCTGGGTGCCAGCGTCAGCTATATCGATTTTGAAAAAGTCGGCGGTGACGAACAGAATGTTCGCTTACGTCAGCGTGCCAATCGCTTTGTCAACGAACGTCCTGTTCAAATCCGCTACAACAACACCAAGAGTGCCAATACCTACGGTCTTGAATTAGCCACTATACAGGGGCCGTTCTCTTTACAAGCTGAATACTTCTATCGCACTTTAGACCGTAAAGGCTTTAAAGATGCCGATGTTGATGGCTGGTATGTTCTGGGTACCTACACCCTGACCGGTGAAACCCGTGGCTACCGTGACGGCAGAATGCGTACCATTTCTCCACGCAATGCTGTGGGTCAAGGTGGTGCTGGTGCCTGGGAGCTGGTAGCGCGTTATGACGAACTGGATCTCTGGGACAGCAGTGCAGCTCGTCAAGCTGGAAGTGTTTCTGGTCTGCGTGGTACTAAAGCCGAAAACTGGACGCTGGGCCTGAACTGGTACGTGAACGACAATATTCGCTTTATGGCGAACTATGTAGATTCAAAAATCAAGGACAGCTCACCTAGCGACAATACAGGCAAGATCAGAGCCTTCACATTACGTGGTCAGGTGGCATTCTAACCTTTGAAAGTTTCTCTACTCTCGTGACTTTGAGCCCTGCCCTTTCGGGTGGGGCTTTTTTTTACAGTTATGCAATGAATGTATTGGAGTTATGACTCATGAATAACTTGATTAAATTTTTTGTTGTCACGCTCGGTGGCCTTAGTCTGCTGAGTCAGGTAGCCATTGCCGACTATCATTCCCTTGAAAACGTGAAAAAAGGTGATGTGATTCCAGTTACCCTGAAACAACTCAAACCGACTCAGGCTTCGGTGGGTTATGACCAGATTTACTACAAACTGGGTCGCTACCAGTTTGACACTGAAAAACTGTTTGATGAAATGTGCGAAAACAATGGCCAAAAAGCTATCAGCAAGTTTTCCAGAAGCTCAAATCCTGCCGATATGTCGAGCTACCAATGCACAGATGAAATTGGCGCCAACCCGTCTGATATGAAGACTGTGGTCATTGGTCCAGACAATGCGCTGTATCTAACCGATGGACATCACACTTTCAATGTGTTGTGGCACATGGAAAACGGCGGCCCAGACTTTAAAGTCCATGTGGTGGTTGCTGATGATTATCGACACCTGTCGGACATGAAAGCCTTCTGGTCTCAGATGAAAGACGATAACAATCTCTTGTTGCTAGATGACAAATTCCAAGCGATTGAGCACAGCCAATTACCAACATCACTAGGCCTGGATAACTTCTACAACAACCCCTATCGTGCCCTGATGTACTACACCCGCAAAATTGCATGGGAAAAACCCAAACCAGCCTTCAACTATGTTGAGTTCTACTGGGGCAAGGAGATCTTCGACAAAATCGATCTGTCGAAATATGACCTGAATTCTCTGGATGGTTACAAAAAAGCAGTTGAAGATACAGCGCAAGTTATACTTTCTGTGAATACCAATAATGTCGGTGGCACCATGCGATCAGCAGAACGACTTGGCCGGTTCAAAGGATTTGATAAGGGCGAGTTCGATAAGCTGTTCCGCAGAAATCAGAAAATCGATTATATGCTGCGCTACAAAAAACAACTTAATCAGCAAGGCATCGAACATCGAAAAGCATCTTGATTTCCATCTAATTTTGGCATTAAGCAGAACAAGCACCTCGAAATCGGTGCTTGCTCTGCTCTCTCCAGTCAGGACAAAAAGTTTCATGACAAAGGAAGAACTTCAGCAATACCAAAGTTTGGAAAGCATTATCACCACAGCGTCTCTGACACCTTTGTTTCAGCCGATTGTGTCACTGAAAACACATGAAATTTTCGGCTATGAAGCTTTAATTCGCGGACCATCAGACAGTCCGCTTCATTCGCCTATCAATCTGTTTGATGCTGCCAGTCGGTATGGACTGTTGGCAGAGTTGGATTTGCTGTGTCGGGAGGTTGCCATTGGTCAGTTTGGTCAACTGGGACTCAACGCAAAGTTGTTTATCAACACTATTCCCGCCGCGCTGCTCAGCCCGTATTACCCTCACGGTTTGACGTTGCAATTTCTCAAACAAGCAGGATTATCAGCTGACAATATTGTCATCGAACTGACTGAACAATATCCCATTGACGATTATGAGTTGATGCGAGAAGCCACCGCCCACTATCGCGATATGGGGTTTTCTATCGCCATTGATGATTTGGGCGCGGGTTATTCTGGCCTGCGCAGCTGGTCTGAACTCAAGCCTGACTTTGTCAAACTTGACCGACACTTCATGCAGAATATTCATGAAGATCGGCAAAAACGGCAATTTGTTCAATCGATGATTGATATTGCCAACAGCAGTCATTGTCGAATTATTGGTGAGGGTATAGAGGTGCGTGAGGAATATCTAGTGGCTCAAAGAATGGATCTGCATTTTGCCCAAGGCTACTACTTTGCTCGCCCCAATCAACGCCCTAAACGAGAACTTGATTCGGCCTTGTTTGCCCAGCGCAACCAACGCACCATCGTCTCCACCGGAAAACCTCGCTCCGATACGCTGGTGAGCAGCCTGCTCAAACAATTACCGCCGGTCAGAACCTGGCACAGCGTCAATCACGTGGGTGAGCGTTTTCAAAGCGCGGTCAAGCTGGTCGCTCTGCCGGTTGTTAATGACCAGAATCAGGTATGTGGATTAGTTTGGCGAGATGAGTTCATGACGCTCTATGCAAGTCGCTATGGACGAGATTTGCATGGTCGCAAACCGATACAGCTATTCATGGATCACACCCCCTTGTTGGCTGATATTAACCTGCCACTGAAAACCCTCAGCCAACTGATTACCAGTCAGGAAAATCAACAACAGAGCATTTTCATCATCACTGAAGATGGTTTGTATCGAGGAGTAGGCAGTCTGCTGGACCTACTCCGGCAGATCACTAAAATGCAGATAACCATGGCGCGTCATGCTAATCCCCTGAGTGGTTTACCTGGAAATGTACCGCTCAGTGAACAAATCAACGATGCCTTAAAAAAACAGCGTGATGTTACTGTGTGTTATTTCGATCTGGACAATTTCAAACCTTATAACGATATCTACGGCTATGGCAAAGGTGACAAGGTAATCAGCAAAACTGCGGCCTTGTTAACCCGGCATGTTAATCCTGAGCTGGATTTTGTCGGCCATGTGGGCGGCGATGATTTTATTGTGATTTTTGAAAGCGCTGACTGGAAGTTACGGGTAGAGCGAATCTTGCGTGACTTTGAATGCTTGTATGCTGAGCTCTACAATCAGGAGCATCTGGATGCCGGTGGCATCACAGCTCAGGATCGTTACGGGAATCCAATGTTCTATCCGCTACTTGCCTTGTCAACGGGCGCCGTGACAGTCAGTGACTTTGCCACGATTCAGACTGAAGCCGATTTAGCAGAGTATGCCTCGTCAGCAAAGTCAGCCGCCAAGAAAATCAGTGGCAATAGCCTTTATGTGCTGACCAGCAAATTGGCTCCTCGGATCGCAGCAACGGAAGGTTAGCAGACACCTAGACGAATCAATGTCCATTCACTAATAGTTTTCGTTGCATTTGCTGTAAAACGTGTTCAACGCGCTGCCTGACCCGGTCACGACAGTCACGAAACTCTGTTAACAAGGTCGCTTCATCTCCGCGGATTTTGGCCGGATCACTCAACGGCAAATGTAATCTTGAAGTATGCACAGACGGTACCGGACACTGCTCTTGAGCATTGTCACACAAGGTGACTAAGACATCTGCCCACTCCAGCATTTCGGCATTCACCCGAATTGATTCTTGATTGGAGATATCAATACCTGCCTCACTCATGACCCGAATCGCCAGGATATTTTGACCATGTGCTTCAATTCCGGCAGATCGCACTTCTATCCAGTCACTGGCCAACTGCCTTGCCCAGCCCTCTGCCATTTGTGACCGACAGGAATTACCAGTACACAAAAACATTACTCTTATTTTTTCCATGACAAACCTTGAATTTAGGACGCAACAACACTATCAGACACGTATGACAGTCAGATGACGCAAACTGCTCAGCTAAGCTTGCTTGGAGATCGGTAACGGGCATCTGTTAGAATGCTGGTTTTAGTGAGTGAAGATCGCCGTGAGAAAAGCCATTCAATCCCTTGCATTTTTGATTGCGCTTCTGCTGTTCCCTTCCATACTGGCAGCAGAAACCGTTCGTTATGTTTCAGACCAACTGGAAATCACCATGCGAACGGGACAAGGGGTTCAGTACTCCATCCGAAGAATGCTGCGTTCCGGCACTGAAGTTGTCCTTGTTGAAACTGACCCGACTGGCTACTCAAAAGTCCGTACCAGTGATGGCGTTGAAGGTTGGGTTTTAAGTCGCTATCTCGCTAATCAACCGGTTGCCAGAGACAGACTGGCAGAAAAAGCCCAGACCATTGCCATGCTGGAGTTGGAAATTGCCGGTCACAAAGAAGAATTAGCCGCGCTGTCTGCTCAGCATAGTAATGTAGATGATCAGAATCTCGGTCTTCGTGAAACCGCACAGCGTTTAAGTAAAGAGTTGGACGAACTGCGCCGCACTGCGTCCAACGCTATTGCGCTGGACAATGAGAACCGTCAGCTTAAAGAAAAACTTCAGGAAATGGACTATCAAATTCAGGCAGCTCAAATGGAAGTCAATGCTCTGCGGGACAGCAGTGCCAAAAGCTGGTTCTTAATCGGAGCAGCCGTGTTATTTGTCGGTTTATTGCTAGGCTTGATTCTCCCAAGCCTGCGTGTTCGTAAAAAAAGCAGCTGGGGCAGTCTATAGGCCTTGGACTTCACCCCAGCTTTGCCATTATTACGCTAACCGACCACTCGCTGCTGATGTCCATCTCTGAGATGTGTCAGTTCCCGACCATCAAAACTGCCAGCTTCGATGGTGTAGGCCTTACCAAAGCCTTTCACATAACGACCACCCAGTGATGCAAGTCTGAATAACTTAAAATCCGCCAGCTGGCTAAGACTGATTACTCGTTCACCATGTCGCCGGGAAAGCACCTTGATCCCTGTCTGCCACTGCTCACTGTCAGTTTCAATCAGTTTTGCTGACACCTGAAATGCCAGACGCCGTCTGGCAAATAACTCTTCAGCAGTGTCCTCGTCTTCCATGATCAATACTGCAGCTCTCGGGTGACGTTGCAGGTTCAACGCATGCAAGGCGATTTCACTGATCAGCAGATAAATATTCTGATCCTCAACTGCAAACGGTGCGTAAGAGGCATATGGCTCCCCTTCTACATCAAGTGTCGATAGCATCAGACTTTTTCTGTCTGCCAGTAGCGCCTGAATCTCGTCGCTCAATGCAGCTTCAAGCTTTTTGTTGTTCATCGTACCTCCTCATTTTGTTGCTGACGCAAGCTGCATTTCGCAAAAGCGTTGCAGTTGATCTTCAAAAATATTGCCCTTAGCGTCACGGCCAAGAAAGACCTTAAAAATCACATCGGTCTGAGCGTTAACAAAGACAAAGGAATAACTGTCCCGGCCTCGGTGTTGTTTGCTTTCGAGTCTAATTTCATCAATCAGTGACAAGTTCAAATGGCCTTTAAAACCAGTGTCACCCTTGAGATTGTAAAAACCTTCTGCGATTGTCCCTCTCGGAAACGGGCCTTTGAATTCAAACACCGAGCCTGCATGGATGATAATGGTGGTTAATGGCCCCCAATCAGCCAGTGCTTCAAGTAATGATTGCGCCTCACCGACAGGTAGCTTTGCCATCGGTTGCAAATGACTGGTCATCACAAAACTCCCCCCTGTTTAGAAAGCATAACTGGCTGTCAGACGAACATCGCGTCCTTGCATGTGCATTGCCTGAAATGCCATTCGATAATGCCGGTTGGTCAGGTTGTTTACCGTCAGATCCAGCTTCAGACCATCTAACTGTCGAGGCTGCCAGGTTGCGTAGAGATCGGTGACGGTATAGCTGTCATATTGCTGGTCAATATTATCTGGCAAACGACGCTGGGCTTCTGCATGGGTCAATCTTAATCCAGCCGTCAATTGTGTTGGTGCCCAGGTATGTGCAAATTTGAAGACCCACTTGTCTGTTGGAATACCACTCAAACTCTTTCCTGTCTTGCGGTTTTCGGCACGGGTTCGACCATAAGTCAGGCCAATATCATATCCTGCCCATTGATAATTAAGCCCAAGTTCTCCCCCCGTCAAACGTGCCTTATCAACATTTCGATAGCGAGTATGTCCAGCATCGACACTGAAAAACGGTGGAAACGGTAATGATGTGAAAATCGGGTCATCCACTTGTTGCTCGATAAAGTTATCCACATGATTTCTGAAAATAGCCGCATTGAAGGTGAGTTTGTCACCCTGCTGCCAGAAATCATTGTCCGTGAACTCGGTCATCAGCTCGATATTGTGCGCTTGCTCAGGTTTGAGACTCGCGTCTGGCATGAATGTGTTACAGGCAGTAGATGTGATGCAGAAATGTGTACCCGTTGTGTATAACTCTTCTGCCGTCGGGGCGCGGAAAGCCTCATCGTAACGCAAGATCATGGTCCACTGTTCGGTAGTATTCCAAACTAGGGCCGCTGAAGGTGAAAAAGCATCATCACTGCGACTGTCACCCAGATTACTGGCGCGTGTTCTGAAATGATCATATCGGCCACCCAGTTCTAATTGCCAACGTTCAGCAAAGGGCAAGTGAACTTCACTGTACACTCCCCAAATCGTAGTAGTTGCATCAGGGGGAGTCGGACGATTATCACCTTCTCTGGAACTGCTGAGTTTGTCCTGATAAGCATCAACACCATACAGCCAGCGAACCGTCTGCCATGTTGATTGATTATTCAAACTCATCCCCAAAGTCTGAATTCTGGTTTTGTCCGCTCGCAGGTCAGAGAGCCGGTACTCCTGCATTTCTGTCTGATTCCAGTATGCCAGCAACTGACTGTTAATCAGATCAGAATGCGGGTTTAGCCGATAATCCAGAGAGACATGATCGGTATCATTTCTTCGGCGGATTAGAAAATTCGAGGTGTCATTGAAGGGGGCCGCCCCATTACTCGGAACATTGCCTTCATCGCGCGAGCTTCGGACATTCAGGGTCAGGTGCTGATTATCGTCCAGCTGCCAGTCAAATTTGCTCATCACGCCCTTGTCACGCATGCTTGAGCCGCTCAGGCGGTCATTGTTGCCGAGCTTGATATCATTACCATCGCGATAATAACCAGAAACCAAAACACCGATATGTTCCTGCTGAGTGGCCAGCGCCATCGTTGTTACGCTTCGGTCATCATTACTGCGCCAGCCCTGTTTGATAAAACCTCCAAACGTTCGACCCGCCAACAAATCCGATGCCGTCTTGGTATTTTGTGACACCACACCACCGACAGCGCCAGATCCCCAAAGTGAACTGGCCGGGCCTCTTATTACCTCGACACTCTTGAGCAACTCTGGCTCAAGGAAATAGCTGGGGCGATGGCCTGAAACGAAGTTTTGTCGCACCCCGTCAACCAGTTGCAACACTCTATCTCCGCCCAAACCACGAATATTGACAGATTGCACGCTGGAACGCGGCCCTCCAACGAAGTCAATATTGGGCGAGTATCGCAATAATTCAGGTATCGAGGCTGCCTGTTGTTGCTCTATGTCTGCGCTCGATAAAAACTCAATGGTACGGGACAATTCCGTCAAATCTGTCTGTGTTCTGCTGGCCGTGATATGAATTGGCTCAAAAGAAACCGGCTCTGCAAATGCCGGACTAAGCATCGCGGCGGAAAGCATGGCCGCGCTTGTTTTCAGTCTTATTCCAGTTGGCTTCATCGAAGCTCCTTTTTCGAATCTGTGTTCATCGGATCAGGCATCCTCAATCGAGATGGGTATGGTGATGACTCAAGATGTTTTCTCTTGACCTGGCTTTTTAATCTAAATCATAATCATTTTTATTTGCAATTATTTTTTAGGTTGTTCACATGCGAATTGCGCGACAAAAATTGTTTGGTCAAAACGAAGCTCGAAAAGGAATTGGGTGGAGATGGGCAGGACTTTGCTGCCTGTTGATTTGGCCACAGTCAGCTGCGCTGGCTGACAGAGCAATTCGCATTATCAGTGTCGATGCCAATGCAACAGAACTGCTGGCTGAGGGTGGCTTGGCGGATTATCTGGTGGCCGTCGACATGACCAGTCATTCGCTTCTGGACAATCGACAACTGGCAGATCTGGGCTATCACAGAAATTTATCTGCAGAAGCCATGTTGAGTCTTGAAACCGATCTTCTGATTGGCAGTCAGCACATGGGGCCAGAAAGCACCCTTGAGATCCTCAGGCGTTCAGGCATTAAGATGATCGTATTGCCGATACCACTGGATACCTCGCAACTGATGGAAAACATCAATAGTTTGGCAAGTCATTTCGACGGCATGGCTGAATTTGACAGGATTCATCAGCAAGTAGCGACCTACCACCGAAAGTTAAATAACACCCGGCACCAGCACACTTCAATAGCCATGACTTTCCTGCTTCAACTGAACGAGCGTGGCCTGTCTCAGGCCGGAGCTGGTACGGCTGGAGATGCGCTGATCAAGCTGCTTGGCGGGAAAAACATCAGTCGCTTCGCCAACTACAAACCTGTTTCAACTGAAGCACTCCTCAATGAAAATCCTCAAGTAATCATGCTGGGCAGTGAACTTACTGAGCAACAGGCACAAGCTGAATTACTTCGGCAACACCCGATATTTATTCATGGACAAGCATTTCAGAATGCTCAGGTCTATGTGGTGCCACCGTCACTGCTTATCGCTGGCTTAAGCGTCGCGGCAGTTAAGGCTGCCGTGGACATTTCAGCCAAACTGCCATCAGCCCCCAGCCAGCCTTGAAGCCAGCCGTCATGATCCAAAATAAAAAAATACTGGCGGGCCTGCTAGCCTGTTTGGTGATTATCATCGCCAGCATTTCGTCTCTTATTTCAGGCCCCATGGCAATACCGGCAGTTCAGTCGCTTCTGGCTGTGCTGGACTTGATAAGCGGTGCTCAGCTAAACAGCCTGAATGCACCCCAGGCGATCGTGGTTCAGGAATTGCGTTTACCGAGAACTTTACTGGCTTTGTTTTTGGGAGCCTTGTTGACGATGTGCGGAGCTGTGACACAGGGCGTATTCAGAAATCCGCTTGCGGATCCTGGCGTGATCGGCGTCAGCTCTGGTGCTGGCCTGGGCGCCGCATTAGCCATCGTGGTGTTTCCGAACAGTCTTGTCTTCATCAGCACACCTTTGGCTGCCTTCATTGGTGGTTTGCTGACAACATTGCTGGTCTATCGGCTGGCCCAGTCATCCGAAGGCACTTCGGTGCTGATTTTATTGCTCGCCGGCATTGCTATTTCAGCATTTACCGGTGCGGTTGTAGGTTTTTTAAGCTTTATTGCCAATGATCAGGCGTTACGGGATTTGACCTTGTGGGGGATGGGCTCACTATCAGGTGCAAACTTTCGCCATGTGGGACTTACCGGTATCAGCTGCATCATTTTGCTGTTTTTTTATATGAAACATGCCAATGCATTAAATGCTTTGTTGTTGGGAGAAGCTGAAGCACACCATCTGGGCATTGATGTTGAACGGGTCAAATTACGACTGATCCTGCTGACAGCGGCGGGTATCGGCATAGCCGTGTCAATGGCCGGTATGATTGGCTTTATAGGACTGGTGGTTCCGCATCTGATTCGGCTGACCCTGGGTCCCGACCATCGTTATCTGTTACCACTTTCGGCGTTAACCGGTGCCGCCTTAATGCTCATCGCAGATATTGTCGCAAGGCAAGTGCTCGCCCCGGCAGAATTACCGGTCGGCTTGCTGACCGCACTCATTGGTGCACCCTTTTTTGCTGCGTTGCTATTGCAACAGCGTCGTCGATTGAGCCTGATATGAACACACTGCAGATCAAGCACATCAAACTGGTGCGCACCAATAGACAGCTACTGGATGTCTCCAACCTTGCGACACATTCTGGTGAGCTTATCGCGATTCTCGGTCCCAACGGAGCCGGCAAATCCAGTTTGCTAAAAGTCATCAGTGGCGAATGGCGTGCACAGGCAGCGGACATACTGGTTCATGGTCGCAGCAGACAGCATTGGGCCAGAAATCAACTTGCCGGGCATTTGGGCGTTTTGCCACAGAGCAGTAGCCTCAACTTCCCATTTACTGCAGAAGAGGTGGTGTTGATGGGAGCGATACCACTGGCATTGAGCAGACAAGAAGCGGGTATTAAAGCTCAACAATTGATGCAGACAACCGACACTTCACAGTTTGCAGATCGTCTTTACACCAGCTTATCGGGTGGTGAGCGTCAACGAGTTCAGCTTGCCAGGGTGCTGTTGCAATTATCCCAGGCACAGTCTGCACCGGTATTGTTGCTTGACGAACCCTTGTCAGCGCAGGATCTCAGTCAACAGCATCAGTTGATGTCACTGATGCAGCAGCTCGCACATCAACAACAAGCCACTATCCTGGTGGTATTACATGATCTTAACCACGCGCTTCGCTACGCTGATAGAATCTGGTTGATGAATTCAGGATACCTGTGTGCTGATGGCGCTCCATCCGATATTCTGCAACCAGACAAAATTGCTGAATTGTGGGGCTATCGACCTCAGTTGTTAACGGGTGAACATCATTCAGCCGTGTTGTACTGAAACTTGATCCATTTACAGTCGGACATGAACTTTTGTCCCCTGCTTGCTTACTGATGCAGACCATGCAATTCGACCACCATCAACTGAAAGATCTACTGCGACAGGCAATGGCTTACAAAAGTCATTTGCTCAAGGCTAACATGCTGGCCTTGATTGCCACCTTGTGTGCAGTCCCCGTGCCCTTGTTGTTACCCATCATGGTAGACGAAGTACTGCTGGATCAGCCCGGTGCCTCGGTGAATTTTATCGCCAGTCTAACTCCGACAAGCTGGCATGGACCGGTGCTTTTCATCAGCGTGATGCTGTTGCTGACCTTGCTGCTGCGACTGGCGTCTTTGGTGCTTAACGTCGCGCAAACCCGTTATTTCACGCTGATCGCCAAACGACTGACCTATCGCATCCGGCAAAGACTGCTTAAACAGTTAGGGCAAATCACCATCAGTGAATACGAAACCCGTGGCAGCGGTGGTATCGCGTCACACTTTGTCACCGACATCGAGGTGATCGACAACTTTATTTCCAATACCATCAGCCGGTTTATCGTCGCAGTGCTGAGCATCATCGGCACCGCCGTTATTCTGCTGTGGCTGCACTGGCAACTGGCACTGTTGATTCTGTTCATGAATCCTCTGGTGATTTACTTCACCATGAAGGTGGGCAGTAAGGTCAAACATCTCAAAAAAAATGAAAATCAGGCGGTCGAAATCTTTCAGCAGAGCCTGACTGAAACGCTGGATGCCATTCAACAAATACGAGCTGCCAACCGTGAACGCCATTATTTTTTGCGAGTGATGGATGCCGCACGCAACGTCCGCAATCATGCAGGCGAGTACGCCTGGAAAAGCGATGCAGCTAATCGCATCTCCTTTGTGATTTTTCTGTTTGGTTTTGACTTGTTCCGTGCCGTCAGCATGCTGATGGTTGTATTTTCCGATCTGACCATCGGTCAAATGTTTGCTGTCTATGGTTACCTGTGGTTCATGATGGGCCCCGTACAGGAAGTGTTAAACATCCAGTACGCCTATTATTCAGCGGCAGCGGCGGTGAACCGTATCAATGGCCTGTTCTCGCTCAAGAAAGAAACTGCTTATCCCGCACTGAAAACGCCTTTCAAAAACGGTGATCCCGTCAGCATCAGTATTCGTGATCTGCACTTTTCCTATGGTCCCGACAGCAAGATACTCAATGGGGTATCACTTGATATCAAGGCTGGAGAAAAAGTAGCACTGGTGGGTGCCAGTGGTGCAGGCAAATCGACATTGGTCAATGTCTTGCTCGGCTTGTACCCGGCTGATCATGGCATGGTATATTTTGACGATATTCCCGTCAGTGAAATCGGATTGGCCGAAGTCCGAGAGCATGTAGCTACTGTGCTGCAACACCCGGCGCTGTTCAATGATAGCGTGCGGCAAAACATCACCATGGGGCGGGTTTATCCAGATGAAAACATTTGGCAGGCACTGAAAATCGCCCAGCTTGATCAAGTTGTTAGAGACATGGCCGAAGGACTGGATACGGTAATTGGTCGCTCAGGTGTCAAACTCTCTGGTGGTCAGCGGCAGCGTCTTGCCGTCGCAAGAATGGCGCTGACCAATCCTTGTATCGTAGTGCTTGATGAGGCCACCTCGGCACTTGACAGTGACACTGAATATCAACTTCATGAAGCTTTGAACGCATTCCTGGCCAACAAAACCACGATCATTATTGCCCACCGGCTTAGTGCTGTGCGACAGGCAGATCGCATCATTGTGTTTGATGGTGGCGAGATTATCGCGGATGGCGATCATGACAGCCTGATCAGCCAGCAAGGTATCTATCAAAAACTCTACGCCAAACAGATATAGCAGGCTGATACCAAACACTGGCAACAGCCTGTTGCTGTCAGATTATTTGCATTTGGTTTTGAGCTGTTCCAAATCGCGTACCGCACCTTTGGCAGCAGAGGTTGTCAATGCGGCATAGGCCTGTAAAGCGAGGCTTACCTGACGCTGGCGGTTCTCTGGTTGCCAGGCTTTGTCCCCACGGGCTTCCATAGCATGACGTCGCTCAGCCAGTTCCGAATCCGTCAGTCTGACATTGATGGTACGATTCGGAATATCGATGTCGATGATATCGCCCTCTTCGATCAGGCCTATGTTGCCACCCTCGGCGGCTTCCGGAGATACGTGACCAATCGACAAGCCGGATGTGCCACCAGAAAAACGACCATCAGTCAGCAAAGCACAGGCTTTGCCCAGCCCTTTAGACTTCAGGTAGCTGGTCGGGTAGAGCATTTCCTGCATGCCCGGACCACCTTTTGGACCTTCATAGCGAATTAACACGACATCGCCCGCTTGTACCTGCTCGGTCAAAATTGCCGTCACGGCCGCATCTTGAGATTCGTAAATTCTTGCCGGACCGGAAAACTTGAGAATCGATTCATCGACCCCGGCTGTTTTTACAATACAACCGTCCTGAGCCAGATTACCAAACAACACTGCCAAGCCACCATCTTGACTGTAGGCATGTTCAATATCACGGATACAACCCGCTTCCCGGTCAAGATCCAGATCTGGCCAGCGACAATCCTGACTGAAAGCCTGCTGAGTCCGTATACCAGCCGGGCCAGCCAGGTAACGCTGTTTTGCTTGTTCGCTATTGCTTCGTTTGACATCCCATTCAGCTAAGCCATCCGCCAGCGTTAGGCTGTGAACTGTCGAAACATCGGTATGCAACAAACCCGCCGCGGCCAGTTCTGACAAAATTGCCACTACGCCGCCAGCACGATGCACATCTTCCATATGATAGAGCGCGGTTGCAGGCGCCACTTTGCACAAGTTGGGAATCTTGCGAGACATTCTGTCAATGTCGCTCATGGTGAAATCCACTTGTCCTTCATGAGCAGCCGCCAGCAAATGCAGTACTGTGTTGGTCGAACCACCCATGGCGATATCCAGCGCGATAGCATTTTCAAAAGCCGCCTTGCAGGCAATCGAGCGAGGCAGGACACTGCTGTCATCCTGCTCGTAGTAGCGTTTGGTGATGCTGACGATTCTGCGGCCTGCCTCCAGAAACAGTTCCTTGCGATCGGCATGTGTCGCCAAAAGTGAACCATTGCCAGGCAGTGACAAACCCAATGCCTCAGTCAAGCAGTTCATTGAGTTAGCGGTAAACATGCCGGAACAACTACCACAGGTGGGACAGGCACTGCGTTCAACCTGTGCAACATCTTCATCACTGACATTTTCATCAGCCGCCTGAACCATGGCGTCCACCAGATCCAGTTTGACATCCTTACCGGCCAGCTTGGTCTTGCCGGCCTCCATCGGACCACCAGAGACAAAAATCACTGGAATATTCAGCCGCAATGCCGCCATCAGCATACCAGGGGTAATTTTGTCGCAGTTAGATATACACACCAAAGCATCCGCGCAGTGCGCGTTGACCATGTATTCAACTGAATCCGCGATAATGTCACGTGAGGGCAAACTGTAGAGCATGCCGCCATGCCCCATGGCAATGCCGTCATCGACCGCGATTGTGTTAAATTCCTTGGCAACGCCGCCAGCTTTTTCAATTTCCCGCGCAACCAGTTGACCAAGGTCCTTGAGGTGAACATGGCCCGGTACAAACTGAGTGAACGAGTTGGCGATAGCAATAATCGGTTTGCTGAAATCTTCATCTTTCATACCCGTCGCTCGCCAAAGCGCGCGAGCTCCGGCCATGTTACGGCCAGCAGTTGAGGTTTTTGAACGATATTCAGGCATGATGACACTCCGGATAATTCAGTATGCTAAGGTCTGTTGCTCTTTTAATGACGAATATTCAAAGATCAATAGTCCATGAGGGACGTCTAATCAAATCAATTTTACACTCAACTTGGCAAGCTTGCCGAGCTGCGATAAAAAGGCGCTTATGAGCGATCTGAAAAACAACGAACTTGATCAGCATTTCAAAACCACGACCAGTTGGTTCAGGGCGGCTGCCCCGTATATTCACGCCCACGGAGGCGCCACTTTCGTCGTGGCTTTTGATGGCGAGTCGATCGCCAGTGCCGGTTTTGACAATTTACTCCACGATCTTGCGCTGCTAAACAGTCTGGGCATTCAGCTTGTGCTGGTCTACGGGGCCCGCATGCAAATTGAGCAGCAATGCCAACAACTCAACATTCCGCAGCAATTTCATCAGGGACTCAGAATCACCGATGAGGCAACACTGGTCGTCGCACGTCGTGTGATTGGCGAGTTACGCATTGAAATTGAATCCAAGCTATCATTTGGTCTGCCGCACACCCCAATGGCAGATTCAAGAATTCGCTGCACCAGTGGCAATCTTGTCACCGCCCGTCCTGCCGGCATTCTTGATGGCGTGGACCTTGGACACACAGGCGAAGTCAGGCGTATTGATGAACAAGGTATCCGCCAGCAATTATCACTTGGCAATCTGGTGCTCCTGCCACCACTGGGATACTCGCTGACCGGTGAAATATTTAACCTGTCTGCCGAAGCAATTGCCACCGCAGCCGCGATTACATTGCGGGCTGACAAACTGATTTTAATTGGCGAAAGCAATGATGGCCTGCCCAGAGAGCTGACTATCAACGAAGCTCAAGCCATGCAAAGCAAACACCCTGCCTTGCCCGCCGCAATCAATGCCTGCCTGGCCGGCATTGATCGGGTTCACCTGCTGGATCGCAACATAGATGGCGCGTTGTTACAGGAACTGTTCAGTCGTGATGGTGCTGGCACCTTGGTGAGTGCTTCATCGTTCGAGACCACAAGGCGGGCCACCATCGAAGATGTGGTCGGCATTCTGGAATTGATCCAACCGCTGGAACAAAACGGCACCGTGGTCAAACGTTCCCGCGAATTACTGGAACGGGAAATTGATCACTTCACCGTGATGGAGCGTGATGGCACCGTAGTCGCCTGTGCTGCACTTTATCCCTATCGTAGTAATCTGGTTGGTGAACTGGCCTGTATGGCGGTGTCACAGGATTATCGGAACAAAGGACGCGGCAAGGAACTTCTGGCCAATATCGAGCAGCAAGCCAGACAAATGGGGTTGAAAGCACTTTATGTGCTCACCACACAGACCGCACACTGGTTTCTGGAACACGGCTTTATCCAGACGGAAATCGGACAATTACCGGTCGAGAAACAGGCCATGTACAACTACCAGCGAAACTCGCGGGTGTTTCGCAAGCAACTGTAACCTCGATTCTTTACGGTGATTACCCGATATCGGGATCTGCTTGTCATTCACAGCAGAGACAGTTAGCCAGGATCAACCGACATTGCTGGTGTTCTTTTTTCGATATTCAGGGAACAAAATGGGCGCAAACTCGTGCAAGGCCCGTTCGTAAACCCGACGCTTGAAAAAGACGATTTCTTCTACCGGGGTCCAGTAGTCCACCCAGCGCCAGTCATCAAACTCCGGTTTGTCATGCAGATCTAGTCGAACATCTTCTTCCTGGCCAGTAAATCGCATCAAAAACCAGCGTTGTTTCTGGCCAATACATAGCGGTTTGTTACCGTAGCGAAGGTATCGTTTGGGCAATCGATATCTGAGCCAGCCTCGGCTGACCGCCAGAATTTCTACGTGCTTGGGAAGCAGGCCCACCTCCTCCATGAGCTCACGGTAGGCTGCCTGCTTTGCAGTCTCATCAGGCTTGATCCCTCCCTGCGGAAACTGCCAGGAATCGTGTTGTGCGCGCTGCGCCCAGAGCACTTGATTCTGATCATTGCAGAGAATGATACCTACGTTGGCTCTGAAGCCATCTTTATCGATCACAGTATTGGTCTCTGTCCGAGCAACCCCATCGTGAGCTGTCGGCATGTTAATTCATCGTTAGGCTAAGATTAGTCAAAGCCATCTGAGCTTGCAACGGATTTTGTCATACAATAAGCGCTGCTTTTAACGGGAATCTTAGTGAAACGATGGCTTTAGCAATATTTGATCTGGACAATACCTTACTTGCTGGCGACAGCGATTATTTATGGGGCCGCTATCTGGCGGAAAATCATATCGTTGACCCCGAGGTCTATCACGACACCAATCTGGCTTTTTATCATGACTACCAGGCCGGCAAACTTGATATTGATGCTTTTCTGCGTTTTGTCTTTCAACCGCTCGCTGATAACTCGATGGAAGATTTACTGCGCTGGCGCGCTGATTATCTGGATCAGAAAATCAAACCCATCATCTTGGAAAAAGGTTTACAGCTGATTGCCCACCACCGTGCGCAGGGCGATGTACCACTGATCATTACCGCTACCAACAGCTTCATCACCACCCCGATAGCGGAATTGCTGGGCATTGAGCATCTGATCGCAACTGAACCGGCCTTCAGCAATGGTCGATATACCGGCAAAGTGCATGGCGTGCCTTCATTCCAGCAAGGCAAAGTCACTCGGCTGGGTGACTGGTTACAGCACCATCACTATGACTTACAGGGCAGCTTTTTTTATAGTGATTCACACAATGACCTGCCGCTACTTGAGCAAGTGGAGACCCCTGTCGCTGTCGATCCAGACGATATTCTCAAGACCCTCGCTGAGCAACGCGGCTGGAAAATTCTCAGTCTGCGCGAATAATTGCTACAATCCACGCTTTTTACACCTCAAATTCAGGCCAGCTAATTATGGAATGGGAAGTTGTTATCGGGTTGGAAATTCACACCCAGCTTGCAACCAAAAGTAAAATTTTCTCTGGCGCCGCCACAGCATATGGCGCAGAGCCCAACACTCAAGCCTGTGCAGTTGATCTTGGTCTGCCGGGCGTGTTGCCGGTATTAAATCAGGAAGCAGTTCGCATGGCAGTCAAATTTGGACTGGCAGTGGATGCTGAGGTCACCGAACGAAGCGTATTTGCCCGGAAAAATTACTTTTACCCAGATTTACCCAAAGGCTACCAAATCAGCCAGTTTGAGTTACCGGTTGTCGGCAAGGGGCATATTGATATCGAGCTGGAAGACGGCACTGAGAGACGTATTGGTATCACTCGAGCCCACCTTGAGGAAGACGCCGGCAAGTCACTACATGAGGATTTTCATGGCCAAACCGGTATCGATCTAAATCGTGCTGGCACACCGTTGCTGGAAATTGTCTCTGAACCGGATATGCGTAGCGCCAAGGAAGCGGTGGCCTACATGAAAAAAATCCACTCCCTGGTTCGCTATCTGGAAATATGTGATGGCAACATGCAGGAAGGCTCTTTCCGATGTGATGCCAACGTGTCGATTCGTCCCAAAGGCCAGGAAAAGTTCGGCACCCGTACTGAGCTGAAAAACATCAACTCTTTCCGTAATGTCGAGCGAGCTATCAACATCGAGATTGAACGACAAATTGACGTGCTCGAATCAGGTGGCGAAGTGATCCAGGAAACCCGCTTATACGATGCTGACAAGAACGAAACACGTTCCATGCGCAGCAAGGAAGAAGCCAATGACTACCGCTACTTCCCAGATCCAGATTTATTGCCGCTGGTCATTGATGTCGAGCTGATCAATGCAATCCGTGAAACCCTGCCAGAGCTGCCGAACCAGAAACGAGATCGCTTTATCAATGAGCTGGGATTGTCGCTTTATGATGCGTCAATACTGACCAGTAGCCGTGAATTAGCCGATTATTACGAGGCGGTTATTGCCGCAACAGGCAACAAGGATCCTAAACAGTGTGCCAACTGGGTAACGGTTGAACTGTCCGGCGCACTGAACCGGGCTGGTCTTGAAATCACAGAGTCGCCCGTCACCGCCAAGCAGTTGGCCAGCGTCTTGTTGCGTATCAGCGATAACACTATTTCAGGCAAGATTGCCAAGACTGTCTTCGAAGCGTTGTGGAACGGAGAAGGCGATGATGCTGACGCGATTATTGAAGCCAAAGGACTCAAACAAGTCACCGATACTGGTGCGATTGAAGCCATGGTGGATGAGGTCATCGCCAATCATCCAGAACAATTTCAACAGTTTCGTGAAGGCAAAGAGCAGTTGTTAGGCTTCTTTGTGGGTCAGGTGATGAAAGCCTCAAAAGGTAAAGCCAATCCAGCACAGGTGAACGAATTACTGAAGAATAAACTCAAGACTTGAAACGCTTGCGTTAACCTCCGGCGCTAACAGCGAACCATCCGAAACACACTGCACAGACATGCTTTGCCATGGCAAAGCATGTCCAACTCCCGCACCGCCAGACTTACTCTTGAATTTCAACTTTGCTAAGGCACTTCTGAGCCGACTTTTTACATGCCAGAAAAAGCCTCAACAACGCCTCCCGGGCAGCCTGTTCTTTTGCAGCAGTTTTTGCCAAGTCATTCACATTTTATGCGTTGCGCTTTCCTACATGTGATTCGCTGATGTACTATCGGGCGGTAGTCTCGAAGCAGAGATTGACTACATGGATGTCAAGACCATGCAATTCAACAGGATGCCGGAACAATACAATGAAGTTTGCTCAAGAACATTTACCTGCCAAAACAAGTTTCAACAAACTCAGTAATGAGTCTCCATTAAAGGATGCCAACTGGGTTTTGGTGTTCGGCTCAGTCAATCGCTTTAGCGAGCGCAATTTTGCCAGTCAGATTCAAAAACGCTACCCGCAAGCCCACATCATTGGTTGCACTACCTCCGGAGAAATAACCGGCGATGGCGTGTTTGATGATAGCGTTCACATCACTGCAATGCAGTGGGAGCAAAGCACACTCAAATTCATCACAAAACCTATCAGCAGTATGGAGCAATCGCATGCCGTTGGGGCGCAGCTGGCTAAGGAGCTGATGGCGGATGATTTGAAAGGTGTGTTTGTGCTGAGCGACGGATTGAATGTCAATGGCTCGGAGCTGGTCGAAGGCTTGCAGGAAGTTTTAACAAACATACCAATTACCGGCGGACTGGCCGGCGATGATGCCAAATTTACCAAAACATTGTTACTGAACAATGACAAGATTCAGGAACGCAGCGTCATCGCAGTCGGTATCTACGGTGACAAAGCTATCTTGACTAGTGGCGCTCTGGGTGGCTGGAAGCCATATGGCCCACCGAGAAGGATCACCAAGGCCATCAAGAACGTAGTGTACGAACTGGACAATAAGCCCGCTCTGCCTCTCTACAAAATGTACATTGGCTACTATGCCAATCAGCTCCCCGCATCAGGCCTGAATTTTCCATTTGCCATCATGGATGACAAGAACGTTAACGTCATTCGAACACTGCTCGCCATCAACGAAAAAGACAACAGTCTCACCTTCGCTGGCAATATTGCCCAAGGCACAACTGTTCGCTTCCTCAAATCTGATCATGATGAGCTGGTGGCAGGCGCCAGCGAGGCCGCTCGGCAGATCCTCAACAAAAATGTTGATCTCAACGATAAGGCGCTGGCGATTTGTGTGAGCTGTGTAGGTCGTAAGCTGGTCATGGAAAATCAGGTTTCAGATGAAGTCTATGCCGTGCAACGACTGTTGGGAATGCAGACAGGTATTACTGGTTTTTATTCAAATGGCGAGATATGCTCCGGTGAAGACGACAGTCATAGTCAACTGCATAACCAGACCATGACGATTGCCTATCTGAGCGAGCACCTCAATTAACAGCGGCTCAGGCCAGTTCTCTGGCAGCGGCTAACAAGGCCAACCGCGCAATAACACCATAGGCATAAAAACGGTTGGGCTCGGCATCTGGATTTTCACACTTTTCAGGGCTGATACAGGATTGTGCAAATGCCAATGGCTCGAAGTGCATGCCCGGTGCATTGAGATTTTCATTAACACCACGTCCAGTGTGCACACGATAGAAACCGCCGACCACATAGTGATCCATCATGTATATCACTGGCTCGGCGACTGCCTGTTCCGGGCCGATGGTTTCAAATGTGTATACACCTTCCTGAATCAATACATTATCCACGACCAGGCCTTCTTTTGCTGAAGCCATTTTGTTACGTTGTTTGCGATTAAGATTTAAAACCTCGTCAGCACTTTTGACCATCATGATGCCCATGCCGTAGGTACCTGAGTCTGCCTTAACCACCACAAAGGGCTCACGATCGATACCATACTCGTCATACTTGCGCTGAATCATGCCCAGCAAGCTGGTGACGTTTCTGGCGAGGCATTCTCCACCTGACTTTTCCATGAAATTCACTTGACCACACTGTAAAGACAAAGGTGACACCAGCCATGGGTCAATATCGACGCGAGAGGCAAAATCCTTGGCAACAGCGTGATAGTGGTTGAAGTGATCTGACTTCTTTCGGGTTGACCAGCCTGCCTTCAGGGGAGGTACCAATTCTTGTTCGATACCCTGCAAAATGGCAGGAATCCCAGCAGAGAGATCGTTATTTAGCAATACCAGACAGGGTGAAAAATCATCATCCAGACTGACCCTGGCACCTTCACGCCGAAGCGGCGAAAGCTGGGTTACTCTGCCAGAGGGTAATTCAACCGAGAGGTTTTCGGTGATGTCGTCACGCAAACTGCCAAGGCGAGCTTCAAGACCCGCCTTTTCAAAGATCATTCTAAGGGTTTCGAGACTCTCAAGATAAAACAGGTTGCGTGTATGGTTTTCAGCAATTATCAAAATGCGTCTGGCGCGTGGACAGTGTCGCTCCACGGCTGCCTGCGCGGCCTGGATACATAACGGCATGAACGCCGGATTGAGATTATTAAACCCCGCAGGAAACAAATTAGTATCCACCGGCGCAAGCTTGAAACCGGCATTGCGCAGATCCACAGAAGCATAAAAAGGTGCAGGCGTCTGCAGCCATTGTTCCCTGAACCAGCACTCCACCTCAGCCTGACGTTCCAGCAAATGGGCTTCGAGTTTGAGCAGTGGCCCGGTCAATGCGGTTGTGAGATGGGGAACGCCTGCGATCATAGCTGCCTCTTTAATAGAGATGGAATAATGGGTTAGCACTCAAAGCGCATATATACAGTAGTTATGGACTTGTCGTATCGAACAGCTTAGCTGAAATCAACATTGCGTGCCCCTGCGCGTATTGATCTCTCAGAGGCTAAACGCGTGTGGTGGTAAAAGATCAATAGTGCTTGGTAACCCGCTATTGTGTGATATGGGACACAGATTGAGCTTTTCAAGTGCTCCATACTCGACACTGTGAGGAATCACCAAGGTAATCGTTGTAGAGACAGGGACGTAGCTGACTAGCCTGAGTGAAAAAAATGCGTTATCTTCGCTGCATGATTGAGATCCAAAACTTCAACTTCAGGTAACGCATCATTGTGAGTGAAAGCACTACAGAATTTTCAGGTCTAAAGGTCATGGTGATTGATGACAGCAACACCATCAGACGCAGCGCAGAATCCCTGCTAAAGAAGGCGGGCTGCGAAGTTCTGACGGCAGACAACGGTTTTGAGGCGTTACCAATTATCAGCGCTGAGCATCCTGATATCCTGTTTATCGATATCATGATGCCCAGGCTGGATGGTTACCAGACCTGCGCTTTAGTGAAACAGAATGCCAAATATCGTGATATTCCCGTTATCATGCTTTCGAGCAAAGATGGACTTTTTGACCGCGCCAAAGGGCGTGTAGTGGGTGCAGAACAATATCTGACCAAGCCTTTCACCAGAGAAGATTTGCTTGGCGCCATTCGCACACACCGCAATACTGACAATAACAAGGATCGTTAACTCACCATGGCCAGAATTCTGATCGCAGACGACTCGCCGACAGAGGTGTTTGTACTTCGAAAAATGCTGGAAAAACACCAGCACCAAATCATCATTGCTGAAGATGGTGAACAAGCCGTTGCCATGACCTTTGCCGAAAAACCGGATTTGATTCTAATGGATGTAGTAATGCCCGGACTCAATGGTTTTCAGGCCACACGCAAACTTAGCAAGGACCCAGCGTCGGCTCATATTCCCATCATTATCGTCTCATCAAAAAATCAGGAAACTGACAAGATGTGGGGACTCCGGCAAGGTGCTAAAGGGTATTTAGGTAAACCTGTCAGTGAACAGGGGCTACTCGACCAAATCAACCAACTCCTGAGTTAAGCTAATGGCATCACTGCATCGTCCCGCTGAAATCATCACCCTGCTCCAGGATATCGAGCGAAGGAACCAGCAAGGAGCAGCGGGGCTCAGTCAAAAGGACCATCCTGAGGGGGCATGGAGTGCTATTGGTTTTCGCATTGGCAAACATCACATGCTCATCCCGCTTGATCATGCTCGTGAAATGTTTCCAGTGCCCGAGGAAATCACCCGCGTTCCCAAATCACAACCATGGATATTTGGCATCGCCAATCTCAGGGGTGATCTACTGCCGATTGTCGATCTGCAGCACTTCCTGATGGACAAGCCCGGTAAACTGGACAAACGCAGCAGAATCCTGGTTCTGAACCACCCGGAATATTTCACCGGATTGTTGGTTGATGAGGTGTTTGGCCTGAAACATTATGGTCGTCAACCAGAAACACACGACCCGACCCAACATTTAAACTTGACGCCTTATTTGACCGGAAGTGTTTTTCAGCAAGGAACGCAATGGCTGGTCATGAGCTTTCAAAAGCTCGCAGAAGACCCGAGATTTATCAACGCAGCAGCATAGAATTTTTTGTCAGGACGGACGATATGAATGCCACCAGTAAACTCTTTTTAGCCTCGATTTTTGCCAGACAAAACCTGGTCAATTTGATAGTGGGCCTGCTGTTTACGGGGCTGACCGTTGCCGGGGTTTTCCTGATGGTGACAGGCCAGTACAGCATGATACATCCTGACATCTTGATGATTGCCACCGGCACAGGGGTGTTGTTCCTGCTATCACTGATAATGGCTTTCAGAATAGCCTATGCCCCGGTGAAAAAACTCAAGCAGTCGCTTGATGATATGGAGCTGCAAAATCGACATAATCAGGATGCAATTCTGCGTCTGCTGGATGAAATGGGCGACCTCGCCGATGGTGATCTGACTGTTTCTGCGACGGTCACCGAAGACATCACCGGTGCAATTGCCGACTCAGTTAACTACACCATCGATGCACTGCGCAGCCTGGTTGAACAAATCAATTCGACTACCTTGCAAGTCGCCTCTGCCGCCCAGGAAACACAGGCCACTGCACTGCATCTGACCGATGCCAGTGACCATCAGGCGCAACAGATCACTGACGTATCGGCAGCGATCAACCAAATGGCGGCCTCCATCGAACAAGTATCAAACAGCGCCAGTCAGTCTTCTGAAGTAGCACGTCAATCGGTACAACTCGCCGTTCAAGGTAACAGCGCGGTGAAAAAAGCCATCAATGGTATGGACACCATCCGTGAGCAAATTCAGGAAACATCAAAACGGATGAAACGCCTCGGCGAAAGCTCACAACAAATCGGTGAGATTGTTGAACTGATTAATGACATTGCCGAACAAACCAACATCCTATCCCTCAACGCTGCCATTCAGGCGGCCATGGCGGGTGAGGCAGGACGAGGCTTTGCGGTGGTTGCTGACGAAGTACAACGACTGGCAGAACGCTCAAGTAACGCAACCCGCCAGATCGACGCGCTGGTGAAAACGATTCAAAGTGATACCGGTGAAGCTATCAGCTCTATGGAACAGAGTACCTCGGAGGTTGTCTCTGGTGCCCGACTGTCTCAGGACGCAGGTGCATCGCTGGAGCAGATTGAGACTGTTTCCCAGCAACTGGCAGAACTCATCAACAATATTTCCGAAAACGCCAAGCAACAGGCAACGGCTGCGGTAAGCACCTCACAGAGTATGAGTGTCATTGAGGAAATTACCATGCAAACCTCGACAGGCACCAATGAAAGTGCCGCAGCTATCGGGCGGCTTCTGGATTTAACTAACGAGCTTCGTAAGTCAGTATCCGGCTTCAAACTGCCTTGATTCTGAATAGCTGCAACTAGCCGGAGTTTCCGCATGGCTGAACAAGCAAAAGGCAATTACAACGCGCTCACCTGGGTTCAGGATGAACTCCAGAAGGCTTTAGAGGGCGCGTTGAAAGCCATGGAAAGCTTTATCGACTCCGATGGGGACTATCCTCAACTGAATCAAGTGATCGACGCCCTGCAACAAGTCAACGGCACGCTTGAAATGCTCAACCTTGCTGGCGCACAAAAACTGGGGCAGGAAATGCAAGGCTTGACGGTCATGCTCCGAGAACAAAAGCTCAGCGATGCACAAGCGGCGGAAGATACCCTGGTGCGAGCCCTGCTGTTACTTCCAAATTACCTTGGCATGCTCAGCCAACAATTTCCTGATCACCCCCTGTGCCTCATCGATACGATTAATGAGCTTCGGCAGCAACAGCAGAAATCACCGCTTGATGAGTCGGATCTTTTCAAAACGCGCAAGTCCATTCCGCTACCGGATCTGATCAGCCCGGATCCCCATCGAGCAGTACCCGATATCGGGCTGGAAAAATCAAGAATTGCCCATGTATTTCAGGTACTGCTGCTCAGTTGGCTGCGTGACCAGGAAATTGTTTCGTTAAGGAAACTGCGTGGCATCACACACTTTCTTAGACTCAGCTGCCAACAGGAAAAAACCACGCTGTTATGGTGGGCGGCCGATGCCTTGCTGGAAGCGCTTGCTCACAAAGGTCTCGCTTCACCTCACGAAGCGAATGCCTTGTTGGGACGACTGGCATATCCACTACGACTGATGACCGAACAGGATGAGCAAGCGCTGCTGGGACAATTCCCAGATGAATTGCTCGACAAACTGCTGTTGTGTGTTGCCCGCTCCAACAGTCAGGGTCCAAAAGTCAGCCTGCTCAAACAGCACTTCAATCTTCATTTCTTTGATCAGCAACGCAAGATTTACAGCATGAGCGACAATGCTTTGCAAGATGCACATCATGCCTTGCTGGATCAGTTAGAGGAACTAAAAGGTCAGATAGGCGAATACCAGCCACACGCTGAGACCGCCAGTGAAGAGCTTGAATTGATCAATTCGCAGATTGGGCAGATGGCTGACACGCTCAGTCTGCTGTCAGAAGACGATATTGCAGGTCTGCTTCGTGAGCATCATCAAAAGCTTCAGTCCGCTCTGCTTAATGAGCAGAAACTTGATGCCGAAGAATTGAATGCACTGGCAGATGCCGTTTTGAATATTGAACATAAGCTGCATGACAAACCCGGCCAGTCACACGTCATTCTGCTTCAGCTGCAAAACAAGGTACTCACGGAAAGCCTGATCGAGTTATCAGACATCAAGGAACAAATTACCATCGCCAGTCAGCAGACGCTTGAACCTGATCTGAATCAGGAGATTGCCCACAGAATTGGCAAAATAGCGGGCAGCCTCGATATGTTGAATCAGTCTGAGGCTCAGTCTCTACTGCAATCAACTGCCAATACACTGATGCAAATTCATCGCCCGCTTTCCGGGCAGGAAGTAGAAGATCTGGCTGAAATCTTCGCCTGCATGGAAATATTCATGGATGGACTGCGCCAGCATGGTCAGACCGAATCAGAACTTGTCCAACAAGCACAACAGATTTTGCAAAACTTCGGTGCTAAACGCCCCGCCGTGGAGCAAAACACCACCACGCTGGATGGCAGTTCATATCAACAATCCTCAGAGCTAACTGACAACTCACTTGAAATTGATATTGAACAGCAAGCCCCTGAGCTGTCAGCCGGGGAAGCTGACGAAGTATCGCTGTCAATTGACTGGCCGGCCTCAGCGAATGAAAACTACAACGAAGAAAATACGCTGCTGACCATCGCTGATGATGAAGACGACTTTTCTGAATTGCCAGAATTCTCGATCGACATTGAAACGGCATCAGCTTCTGATGAGCTGACTGATTTCCAGATTGATCTTGAACAGCGAAACGAATCACCCACTGAACCGGCGGCACTAAGCGTTGACGAGTCAGAGACCGTCCTCTCAGTTGATAAGGAATCTGCTCAAACACCGCCACCTTCGCAAAGCTTCGCTGAAGGTATCGACCCCGACATCGCGGAAGTTTTTGTAGAAGAAGCTGATGAAGTCATGGCTGATTTACAGGATTTACTACCTGAATGGGAGGCACAGGAGTCCGAGTCCGACAGCGCTATCACAGAGATAAGGCGCAGGTTCCACACACTCAAAGGCAGTGGTCGAATGGCTGGTGCAACCGAAATTAGCGAACTCGCGTGGGCGATTGAGGATCTGCTTAACCGGGTCATTGACGGTGGCCTGCCAGTCACCGCTGCAATCAGACAATGTGTCACCGAAGCTTATCATCTGCTGCCTGTGCTTTTGTTACGTTTCCAGCAAGGAGAGACCGGAGCAGATGAGAGAGCTGCGTCCTTGGCTGAACTTGCCGCAGAGCTTCGCCAGAAATCTTCCCTCGGCAGAGAACAGCTTGAAACTGAGCAGCACACTTTTATCGATATCGATGATCAGCCGCCAGCTTCGGAACAATCCTATGAAGCAGAAGCAATAGAACTCGAGCTGCCAGAAACAGAGCAACCGATGTTGCCGGTTGAAGATACGCTAACCACTGAACTCGATGATGAGCAAGCCGAATTGCAGGAAATTTTCCGCAATGAAGCCCGCGAACATTTGCAGCAATTACAAACAGACTGCCAGACCTTACGTCCGGGACATGCCATCAACAACAGCATGTTGCGTTCAATTCATTCCCTGAAAGGCGCCGCCAACATTGCTCAGGCAATGCCATTGGCTTTGTTGTGCACTCAACTGGACAGCAGCCTCAGACAACTCCATCGCCAGCAAATTCTGATCTCTGAACAGCAAACGCAACAGCTGCAGGAAATACTGCAATCACTGACCGAGTTGCTGGAGCTGGATTCAAGCATGGCTGAAGCAGAGGATATTCGGCCTCTCGCTGCCAAAATTGAATCGCTGGCACCTGAGTCCGAACCCTCTGATGCCCATGTTGCTATCGATCCCGAGGTCCTTGTCAGCTTCCTGGAACAAACGGATGAGTTGCTTGATCAATACACCGAACAACTGGAAAGCTGGCAACAAAGTGCTGATGACGCGCAAAAAACAGAACTGTTATCAACACTGCACAATCTGAGCGACAGCGCGATCAGTACCGGGTTACCGACGCTGGCAGCATTGTATCAACTGCTGCATCAAGGAATTGATCAATGCCATGCAGAACATCCGGCACTGGGACAGCTGTTGGACGCAGGTTATGAAGAGCTCAATAACCAGATTGAAAGTGTAATTCAGAACAAACCGGCACCACCAATTGAAAACCTTGATGCACTGCTTGAGCAATGTCTGACAACTGCCATTCAAACTGAAGTTGAAGCTGAATCAGCATCTGAACTGATGCCCATCGAAGTCGTCGAGGCTGAAGATGCCGATCTGGTTGCTACGCCTCCGCCAGAATATCCATCAGAACCTGCTGAACCTGTTCGGTTTGAGATCCCAACAGACGTTGATGACGAACTGTTATCCGCCTTTACCGAAGAAGCGGCAGAACTTCTTAACTCCTGTGGAGAAGCTATCAAGCAATGGGCGGCTGAACCACAGCAAACTGCCGCTTGCATGCAGTTACAACGTGATTTGCATACCCTCAAGGGGGGCGCAAGGCTGACCGGCATCAGTCCTTTGGCAAACTTGACCCATCACATGGAAACCCTTGTCTTGAGCGTCAGTGAAGGTAGCCGCTTGGCAGATACTGACTTCTTCGAGCTGATGTTCCGCTGCCATGACACACTCAACGAAATGCAAGAACAACTTGCCCGCAGAGAAGCCATCGACAAAGCCCTGCCGTTACTCGATGAGCTAACCTCTCCCGGCGCGGACTTTATCGCGATTGGTCAAGGCCGTGCTCTCGAAACAGTGACACCGGCCGCAATTCCGGATACATCTGGCAAGCCAAGTCCAGCAGCAGCCGGGGAACAAGTCAGAGTTCGAGCCGAGTTGCTGGATTATCTGAGCAATTTTGCCGGTGAAGTCAGCATTGCTCGTGACCGTGTCACTCAGCAACATGCCGCATTACGCCAACAGTTAGGTGAAATGGAGGAAACAGTCAGTCGTCTGCATGATCAGCTGCGTAAACTGGAAATTGAAACGGAAACACAGATCCTTTTCCGTTACGAAGATGAGTTGGCCGAAGACAATGCTGACTTTGATCCGCTTGAACTGGATCGCTTTTCCGTGATTCAACAACTGTCACGAAGCCTGACTGAAAGTGTTATCGATCTCAATGATATTAGCCAGTCGATGGATGCATTGGTTCGTGAAACCGACAGCATCCTTTTGCAACAATCCAGGCTGAATACGGATTTACAGCACGGTTTGATGAACACCCGCTTGTTACCGTTCACGGGAATCGTTCCCCGCCTGGAACGGATTGTGCGACAAACCTGCACCGAACTGGGCAAACAGGCAAGTTTAATTGTAGACGGTGCTACATTGGAGCTTGATCGAACCATTCTTGATCATCTTGTAGCCCCATTGGAACATATCCTCAGAAACGCCATTGCTCATGGTATCGAATCACCTGAAGAGCGTCTTGCAGCCGGTAAACCTGAAGCCGGCCAGCTAAAACTCAGCCTGTACCGTGAAGGCTCAGAAGTTGCCATCATCGTTGAAGATGACGGCAAGGGCATGAACACCGATAAAATCCGCCAGCGAGCCCTGCAGATGAATCTGATCACAGCGGATCAGCATCTTGATGAAAACACCCTGATCCAGCTGATTTTGACCTCAGGTTTCAGTACCGCTGACAATGTCTCGCAACTGGCCGGACGTGGCGTTGGCATGGATGTCGTTGATAATGAAATCCGCAACCTGAAAGGACGCCTGGATATTCGTTCAAAGCGTGGCAAGGGTACGCATTTCATCATGCATCTACCATTGACGCTATCACTGATCCGGGCACTACTTGTAAGCACCAATGGCCAGCAATACGCCATTCCCCTGGCAAGCGTAAAAGCCGGTGAGCGAATTAGCAGGGATCAGGTTCAGACAATGCTCGCCAACAGAAACGCCCAGTACAGTCACAATGGAGAAAACTACGCATTCATACCCTTGAGTCTGCTGTTGGGTGAACCACTGCGCCTGCCGGAAAATACCGAACACCCGATGCCTTTGCTGTTATTCCGCTCTGGCAACACCCGCTTGGCGCTGCTGATTGACGCAATCAACAGTAACCGCGACATTGTCATCAAATCAGTTGGGCCACAACTGGCACATATTCGCGCGCTCAATGGTGCGACGATTCTGGGTGATGGTCGTATAGTATTTATTCTCGATATTCCAACACTGGCAGCGAACTATCGAACCGATCAGGCGCTCATTGACAAACAAGCTGACGCAACCAACATTAAAACCATTACATCAGATAAACCGCTGGCGATGGTTGTCGACGACTCGATTACCATGCGAAAAGCCTCTGACAACTTGTTGCGTCGTTTAGGTTTTGATGTCATCACTGCAAGGGATGGTGTTGATGCACTGACCGCACTGTATGAACGCACACCAGACGTGATCCTGCTTGATATTGAAATGCCTCGTATGGATGGCTTTGAGTTTGCTTCAATGATTCGTAACGACAGTCGATACCGCCACTTGCCTATCATCATGATTACCTCAAGAACCGGCGAAAAGCATCGACAGCGCGCCATGAATATCGGCGTCAATGACTATCTGGGCAAGCCTTATCAGGAAGAAGAACTGATTGCAGTGTTGCAGCAACAACTCGCCAGTCGTTACCCCCACCCCAGCGAAAGTCACTGAAGGAAGGTTAGATGAGCGAACAAGGTAATTTTGTCCACTGCATGCTGATCCCTCTTGAGCATCGCTACCTGTTGTTACCTAACACTGCAGTGGCAGAGGTGCTGCCCATACCCAAACTCAATCAGCAGAGTCAGTCGCGAATCAAGATAAGCTGGCGTGAACAGGACATGCCCATTGTTGACCTGG
Organism: Methylophaga sp.; assembly: GCA_020831825.1. Lineage (GTDB taxonomy): Bacteria > Pseudomonadota > Gammaproteobacteria > Nitrosococcales > Methylophagaceae > Methylophaga. The sequence goes on from JAFIFW010000005.1 coordinate 50,042, forward strand.
AGCAGCTACTCGGACAACAGTCACATACAAGCTCTGCATCTAAAGTCTGCATCGTCAATGCGCTTAACCGTGACAGTGAACTGACGGTTTATGCCTTTCCCTGCTGGGGCGCTCCCCAACTTATCACGGTCAACGAGTTTGCGTTGCAACCGACCCATGATGAAACCCACTCCGAGTACATTCATTGCCAGCTTAAAATCGGTAATAAAGTGGCGGTCATTCCCCAACTGGACAACATTGAAAGTTATCTGAAAAATCTGGCCTAACCCCCTGCGCAGCACCGAAAATTTGGTTTAAGATAGCGGGCATGAAATATATCTGTCATGCATTTCTCATCGGCTTGCTTGCAAGCATTTTTCCGACCATTGCCCTGTCAGCGGATAGCGAACAACTTGCCAAACAGCGCCAGTTATTCAAACATGCCAGCAACGCACTTCAAACCCATCAGCTGAATGTCTTCAGGCCCTTGCGAGCAGAACTCGCGGATTATCCATTAGCCGGATATCTCGATTACCTGTATCTGCAACATCGGCTAAGTCAGGTTTCTGAACAGACTTTGCGAGATTTTTTCGCCGAAAACGAAGGCACTTTTTATGCTGACAGACTCAGAGCCAGTTGGCTTGATCGACTGGCGTCACAAAAAGCCTGGTCAAGCTATCTGGAGTTTTACCAGGGCACACAGCCTGCATCGCGGCAATGTTTAAAAGCCCAGGCCCTCATCGCCACCGGAAATCAGGCACAAGCTCAAGAAATGTTCGAACAGCTCTGGCTGGTCAATCAATCACAGCACGACAACTGTGACCCTGTGTTCCAGCATGCCAGCCGAGAAGGCTGGTTGACTGATGATCTGCGTTGGCAACGGTTAATGCTGACGCTGCGTGCTCAACAATTCTCCTTGGCAAAATTTCTGGCTCGCTCGGTCAATAACAGCAGTGAGGCGGAAGCCTGGGTGCAGCGCTGGGAGAGTATTCATGAAAACCCCTTGAGCCTGCTTAATCAGCTGCCAGCGGAACCACCTAGAGGCAATCAAATATCACTTGCTCGGGATCTACCACTCAGCAGAGAAATACTGGTCCACGGCATTACCCGGTTGGCTCGACAAAATCCGGAACAGGCCTTTGAAGTCTGGCAACGATTGTCACCACACTACAATTTCGACCAGTCTCAATATGAGCACGTACGCCGAGAGGCTGGAAAATGGTCAGCACTCAAACGTGAAGACGCAGCTTTGGGCCTGTTCGGCGAAGTCGCAGATGAACCCTGGAAAGTTCGTGCAGCGCTGTGGCAACAAAACTGGCCGGCAGTGCAGGATGCTATTCAAAGCCTGAATGAAGAAGAACGTCAGTTAAATCGCTGGCAATACTGGTTGGCACGAAGCGAAGCCGAACTGGGTCGATATGAATCTGCTCAGGCAATCTATGCCCGCATCGCAGGTGAACGAGATTTCTATAGCTTTATGGCGGCAGATCGTCTGGAACAGCCCTACCAGATGAATCACAACCCCATCCCCTCTGATGCAGCGACCATGCAGGCGTTTCGTCAAAACATTGAGGTACGCCGACTTGAGGAATTCGTCCATCTGAATCTGGATCTGGATGCCCGCCGTCAGATATTTCGCCTGACACAAACCTTTACACCGGAACAACTGCAGTTGTTGGCCGTGATCACCCATGACATGCAGTGGCATCATCAGACCATTGCCATACTGGGTCGAGCGCGTTACTGGGATGCCCTTGATTTACGATTCCCAGTGCTTTATCAGGCACCGATGCAGCGTGCAGCAGAGGCAAATCGACTGGACAGTTCATGGCTACTGGCAATCGCCCGGCAGGAAAGTGCCTTTCAGGAACGAGTCCGTTCTCATGCCGGCGCAATGGGCCTGATGCAAGTGATGCCTGATACTGGACGGGCCGTTGCTAAAAGACTCAATGATCCCTTGAAAAATGTTAACGAACTGAATCAGCCCGAGCGCAACATACAACTGGGCAGCGCCTACCTCCGGCAAATGCTTGATCGCAACCAGAATAATCCGATATTGGCGACCGCTGCCTACAACGCAGGTCCCCGTCGTATTGATCGCTGGCTACCGGAACAAACTTTGCCCGCGGATATCTGGATAGAAAACATTCCGTTCAATGAAACCCGGCGCTATGTCAGGGCAGTGATGAGCTATGCCGCGATATACGACTATCAGCAACAACTTGAAATTACACCGCTGAAAGAGCGCATGCCTGCAATACAACCCAAAGATCCGTAGACTGTCGCCATGAATACCTATCTGGTGGGTGGTGCTGTTCGAGATAAATTGCTGGGAATCGACACTCAGGATCGAGACTGGGTGGTGGTTGGCAGTGATGCACCAACGCTCATGGCAATGGGATTTAAACCGGTGGGCAAGGATTTTCCGGTCTTCCTGCATCCTGACACCCAGGAAGAGTATGCACTCGCCAGAACCGAGCGAAAATCAGGCCACGGTTATCATGGCTTTGTGTTTCACACCGCACCTGATGTGACACTTGAACAAGATCTGGCGCGCAGAGATCTGACCATCAATGCCATGGCACAAACCGAAAGCGGTGACATCATCGACCCTTTTGGCGGTCAGCAGGATCTGCAGGCGGGTGTCCTGCGCCATGTTTCACCGGCGTTCAAGGAAGATCCGGTGCGCGTGTTGCGTCTGGCTCGCTTTGCTGCCCGCTTTGGTTTTAGTGTGGCTCCGGAGACCCGGCAGCTTATTCAGGAAATGATAATTTCCGGTGAGTTGACTCATCTGGTTGCAGAACGCGTCTGGCAAGAGCTGCAACTGGCACTGATGTCAGATCGACCCTCACTGTTTTTCACTTGCCTGCGCGAAATCAATGCACTGGCAGTGCTGTTCCCGGAAGTTGACCGACTGTTTGGCGTACCACAGCATCCCAAATGGCACCCCGAAATTGATACTGGTGTCCATGTCATGATGGTGCTGGATCAAGCAGCCCGATTGTCTGACGATCTGGTGGTCCGCTTTGCTGCGCTGTGCCACGATCTTGGCAAAGGCACTACTCCGGCAGAAATCCTGCCCAGTCACCAGGGACATGAACAACGAAGTGTCACGCTGACCGAAGCACTTTGCCAACGTCTGAAAGTTTCTGGCGAGTTGCGAAGCGTTGCCTTGCATACCGCGCTATACCACACTCAAATGCACAAATTGTTTGAAATAAGCGCACAAGAAGTGCTGGAAGTCATTGAAGCCTTGGATGCGTTTCGCAAACCAGACAGATTCCAACAATATTTATTGGCGTCTGTGGCGGATTTTCGAGGCAGGCCTGGATATGAAAATACCGAGATGCCTGAAAAAGCGGTGATGCAGTCGTGTTTTGAGAGCGCCAGTGCGGTCGCCGTTCAACCATTCATTAAGCAAGGTTTGCAAGGCAAGGCCATCTCGGAGGCGCTCAGACAGGCAAGAACGGACGTCATTGCAGATGTCCTTGACTCACACAGGCCAAAACAATAATCGCATCCCGCTTACAGGCCAATAGCCATCACGTATAATCATCGCAACTATTACTATCAACTACAGGACCCCCCATGACCAGTGAAATCTCCACCAACTGGACCAGCGTCAATGCTGCCTGCCAACCGCTTGTCGAACAACTTGTTGCTGATGCTGAAGCTTTACAACTCAAAATCAGCTTCATGAGCAACGGAACACGCGTTGTTGATGCCGGTATTGAATGCCGGGGTGGGCTCGAAGCAGGCAGACGCATCGGCGAAATCTGCATGGGTGGTCTCGGAACGGTCAATCTAGGCAACAACAGCGGTTTTGCCAACTGGCCTTGGTCAGTGACTGTGCATGCCAAAACCCCGGTATTAAGCTGCCTTGGAAGTCAATACGCTGGCTGGAGCCTGTCACATAAAAGCGAAGACAGCAAATTCTATGCTCTCGGCTCAGGGCCTGGACGAGCGCTGGCTGCCAGAGAAGAACTGTTCAAGGAGTTTGGCTACCAAGACAAGGCCGATGCCACGGTTATCGTGCTGGAAGTAGACAAAATGCCTCCGGTTGAAGTCGCCGAAAAAGTCGCCGACAACTGCGGCATCAAACCAGAAAACCTGACGTTTATTCTGACACCAACAGCCAGCCTCGCCGGTGTCATGCAAATCGCCAGCCGTGTCCTGGAAGTTGCCATGCACAAAGCGCATACCCTGCATTTCCCGATGGAAAAAATTGTTGATGGTTATGCCACAACTCCGGTCGCCCCTCCAGGCGGTGATTTCATGACTGGTATGGGTCGAACCAATGATGCCATTCTGTATGGCGGCAGCGTCCATTTGTTTATCGAAGGGTCTGATGACGAAGCCAAATCATTGGCCGAGAAAATGCCTAGCAACACCTCCTCAGATTATGGTCGGCCATTTGCGGAAATATTCAAATCTTATGAATATGATTTCTTCAAAATTGACCCCATGCTGTTCAGCCCGGCTCAGGTGATTGTCACCAACAGCAAAACAGGCAACAGCTTCACTGCAGGCAAACTCAATGCTGAATTGCTGACGCTCTCATTCGGACTTTGAACACACACGCAAACAACACGCGGTCTCCCCGTGTAGTCATTTTTAACGACACCCACGGCTGGCACAGTGATCAACTGTGCCGGGCGCTGCAGAGTCGGGGGCTCGAACCGGTGCTGAGCGATCTGGCCGCTTGTCGAATTGACTTTGCCAGCCCAGCCGGCATCAAAATTCCCGGATTTGACCGGCAATTACCTGATGCTGTGATTGTGCGTGGCATCGCTCCCGGCAGTCTGGAGCAGATCACCCTGCGAATGGATGTGCTGCACACCCTTGCCGAACATCGAGTGCCGGTATTTAACCCGGCTTCAGCAATTGAGTTGACCGTCGACAAGGCACGCACCTCCCTGAGACTGCACAATGCCGGCTTACCTACTCCTGCTACCTGGGCGGTTGAAGATTGGCATCAAGCTGAACAAATCACCGTTGAGGCGCTGTCTCAGGGCCAGTTACTCATTTGCAAGCCGCTGTTTGGCTGTCAGGGAAAAGGGCTTTATAAAATCGACAGCCTGGCAGATTTCAAAAAAATTCGCCCAGTGGGAGAAGCCTGGTATCTGCAACAATTTGTCGCTCCGCAACAAGCTGAATACTGGCAGGATTGGCGTTTGCTGGTGATTGGCGATCAAGTGGTCGCGGCCATGTCCCGCCAATCCCGCCATTGGATCACTAACTTTGCCCAAGGTGCACAATGTTTTGCCGCCACAGTGACACCCGAAATGGCTGAACTTGCCATTCGCGCCACACGTTGCGTCGAGGCCAGTTACGCCGGCGTTGATCTGATCCGAACAGCCGCTGGCGAGTTCAGTATTCTCGAAGTGAATAGCGTCCCCGCATGGAAAGGACTGTTTCAGGCAACAGGTATCGATGTCGCCGCCCATATTGCCGAGATGCTGGCCAATGCCAGCAGACAATCCCTGCAGATCAATGCTGTCTGAACAAGCTATCGAAGCCTGCGTTCGCTGGGCCTGTGAACAGGAAGTGCTGGCACCAAAACCCGGCAATGTGAATCCTTTCAGTGCCGGACATCAAATGGCTGTGACGGACTTCCTGAAAAGCGCCAACGCCATTGCGCCGGTGATGGCCAAACCAGACCTGAGCATCGGCGAGCGAATCTATCTATCAATACAAGCGACTCGCAAAGTTGTCGACTGTAATACCAATCTGGGCATTATCCTGCTGTTTGCCCCACTCTGTAATGCCGTCCAGCAATGCCAGAGTTTCGATGAATTAACGACCACACTGAAAAACGAGCTGCGCAAACTGACGGTCGAAGATGCCCGTTTTTGCTATCAGGCAATCCGAATAGCCGAAGCCGGAGGACTGGGTAAAAGCGAACAGCAAGACCTGAGTCAAGAACCCACGGTCACCCTGCGCGAGGCCATGCTTATCGCTGTTAACCGGGACACAATCGCCCGCCAATATGTTTACAACTATGCTGAAGTGTTTCATATCGGCCTCCAGCAATTGACAGATGCCATAAAATCTGGCGAAGGTGTTGAATGGGCTACCGCTTTCGCGTATCTTAACTTCCTAGCATGTGTTCCCGACACATTGGTCATCAGAAAACAATCTCGGGAGCACGCTCAAGCAGTCAGAAATAAGGCTAGAAACATTATTTCAGCGATGAATAAAAAATATAGCTTGAAAAATATGACCTCCGACCTCATTGCTTGGGACAATGATTTAAAGAAGCGCGCCATCAACCCGGGTACCACTGCAGATCTTACCGCAGCGACATTGCTGCTCTTTGCATTTCAACAGGCGTTTGCTTCCAACCGAATTTCAGTACCACGATGCATTGAGCGGACGGCACTGAGCAGGTGATACGTTCCTTTATTACGTATAAAACCCATCAGCACTGAGTTTGCTGATGGGAAAAATTGAGCCTTTTTGACAATTTTTTGGAACAGGAAGATATAACATGCCAGTTATCGATCGCGTACTTGTAGGTGAGTCTTTGGTCATTGAAGATGGTGACCTTGACAACGTAGCACACATTGACCTCATCATGGGCCCACGTGGCTCTGCAGCAGAAGATGCTTTCTGCCGCACACTGACTGATCAGAAGCAAGGTGTCAACGGTTTGTTGGCCGTTGTTGCGCCCAACCTGATGGTTAAGCCAGCAACTGTGATGTTCAACAAAGTGACAATCAAAAACATGAAGCAAGCCGTTCAAATGTTCGGCCCTGCCCAACGTGGCGTTTCACTGGCTGTTGCTGAATGCGTTGAAGATGGCACCATCCCTGCTGATGAAGCTGATGACAGCTTTATCTGTGTGGGTGTTTTCATCTCACCAACTGCTGACAGCGATGCAAAAATCCAGGATTGGAACTATCGTGCAACAAAAGAAGCTATCAAGCGTGCTGTTGCTCGCGAGCCAAAAGCTGCTGATGTTGTAGCACAGTACAAAACCTCTGAGCACCCATTCGGCGCTAAGTAAGGTTCAAGATGTGAAACCCCGCCAATCAGGGCGGGGTTTCATTTTCCAGCTGACGTAAACTCTCAGGGCTGATATGCCCCTGATGAAGTGCGGTCGCTATTAACGCTCCCTCAACCCCAGCCTGTTTCAGGGCTGACAGCTCATTAGTGGATCTCACTCCCCCAGCCGCATAGACGCGGATACCCTGACGCTGTTTTTTTACCTCATCCAGCATCTGCAAATTTACCCCGTTTGCTGAGCCAACCGCATCAAGATTCATCACAATCACATCCTTTGGCCACAATTCGGCGCGCGACAACCAGCTGGGAGAGCCAAGCAGTTGCCCTTGCTTAAAATCCAGCGAGAGAATTGTTTCGTCAGCTTTTGACCAACCGCTGTCCGGGCAAGGTAAGGATTCGGTACCCAACACCAGACGGATATTTTTCAGATCCGAAAATATCTCACGCTGCTCTAATGATGTCAGGCCAACATCCAACCAGAAGATTAACTGGGGAAAGGCCGACGACAAGGACTGGAAAAGCTCCAATTCCGGCATAGGCGCTGACATTATCGAGTCCAGATCGGCAATATAAAGTCTGGAAAATGGATACCAATCGAGCAAATCAGCAATCAATTGCAAGGGATCTGTACTTTGACTGAGTACTGATTCCAGTGGCGGGTAATTTTGACGATTGCCTCCTCTGGCATGCACGACCTGCCCCCCCTTGATATCAATGACCGGTATAATCTGCATAGTCTTCCTGAACCTCACCTCATGAAACTCTTCATCTACGAACAAATTACCAGTGGCGCGTTAATTAACGAACCACTGCCACAAAGCTTGGCGCATGAAGGCGATGTCATGCTGCAAAGCATTGTGCAGGATTTACTGGCCACTGGACACACCTCACTGACAACGCTGCGTGACCATCGACTACATGCACTGAATCTTGCTGGATTGGATTGTCTTGCAGTCAAAAGCGATCAGGACTTTTCCCGTCAATGGCAACAAGCCCTGAATAACTTTGAGCTATTTTTATTGATTGCCCCAGAGACCGAAGGGCAGCTATTGAGTCTGCATCAACAGGTGCGTGATGCAGGCAAAATCGCCCTGGGTAGCAGTCTCGCTGCCATCGAAATTTGCAGTGACAAAATCAAAACTGCCTTAACACTGCAGGCTGCCAACATATCAACCCCCGAAACCTGGCTGGCCTCGGATTGGCTCAAACATGCGGAAATATCCAATCGCTGGGTAGTGAAACCCCTCGATGGTGCTGGCTGTCTTGACACCATGCAATTTGAAACAAGTGCTCAAACGCGAAACTATCTCGGTCAATTGCCATTACAACAACACCACAAAACCATCGTGCAACCCTTCATTGAAGGTGATGCCATCAGCATTAGCCTTTACATCAATGATCCAGAGAGCTTCGAGCTTTTGAGCATCAACCGCCAACATATCAGCATCGACAATCAGCAACTGACGCTGTCAGGCTTAGCGGTGAACTGCGTTCCGGAGACACAACTGCCAATCAAGCAGGCAAAGGCATTGTCTCGAGATTTGATCCAGGCCATCCCAGGACTTCAGGGTTTTGTGGGTGTTGATGTTATCCTTCAGCCACAACAGCCGGTAGTGATTGAAATCAATCCCCGGCTGACCACTGCCTATGCAGGATTATCAGCGGCCAAAGGCAGCAATATGGCCGATTATCTTGTCTCAACAGTGTCTCAATTATCAGGAAAAACATCATGACAACGGCTCCAGCGGTCTGCTACTCAGGCTGGGATATTGGCGGCGCACATCTGAAAGTGGCCCGATGTGACAACAAAGGCCGAGTAATTAGTGCTATTGAGCTGCCCTGCCCGCTCTGGCAAGGCGTAGATCAGCTGCGTCGTGCCCTGAGAACTGCTTTTGACTCACTCGCCAATGCCAATGATCGTCATTTTGTCACCATGACCGGTGAGCTGGTAGATGTTTTTGCAAATCGCCAGACCGGCGTCGCGGAAATTCTCAACTGCCTGATCGAGTACATCTCAACCGACAAACTCAGCATCTACAGTCGTGAGGGATGGTTGAGTGTTGATCAGGCCCGCGTTCAATGGCAGGCGGTGGCATCAATGAACTGGTTGGCCACAGCCAGCTTCGCAGCGGCCTCGGTCAATGAAGGTCTGTTAGTTGATATCGGCAGTACCACTACCGATGTGGTCCCACTGCAAAATGGTCTTCCCCAACCTCAGGGTTATGATGATTACCAACGTCAGCAACTAGGCGAGCTTGCCTATACCGGTGCCATCAGAACTCCTTTGATAGCCCTGACCGAGCAGGCACCGTTTGAAGGCCGCTGGATATCACTGGCCGCCGAAGTCTTTGCCACCACTGGTGACTGTTGGTGCCTGCTGAACTTGCTGGACTGCGATCAGATATCTGACCGCAGTGCCGATGGCATGCCATGGCATCCGGCCGCCTGTGAACAAAGACTTGCCCGTTTGCTAGGGACTGATGCTGAACACGGCAGTTCTGCTCAATGGCAGCTATTGGCACGCTGGTTTGCTGAAAAACAGTTGGAGAAAATCACACACGCCAGTTTACAGGTATTATCAGCGCACCCTTCATTAGATCCACAAAGCCCAGTAATTGGTGCTGGCATTGGTCGATTCATGGCGCATCAGCTGGCCGATCGTCTGCAACGCCCTTATCTGGATCTGGCAATGTTATATGACAACCACAAAGCCGCCGCTGATTTTGCACCAGCTACAGCACTTGCTTTGTTAGCACAGCAGCAATTCACCCAAATCGCGTAAAATAGCCGGATGACCATACACGCCGCATTGCTGACAGAGCTTCCCTATCATGCTGACTGCACCCCACTGTTTGAAAAGGTGCGAGACCTGCCCTGGCCGGTATTACTCGACAGCGCCGGTACAGAAGGTGAAAACGGTCGCTACGATATCATTGCAGCCGACCCGTTTATCACGCTGCAATGCTATCAGCGTCAGGCACATGTTTGGCAACGCGCAGACACGGTTCAGCAATACGACGCCGATCCCTTTGAAGCGCTTCAAGCATTGTTATCACCCCTCAAACAAGCCTCATGTGAACTGCCCTTTTCCGGCGGTGCCATTGGTTATTTCAGTTATGACCTGGGTCGCTGTATCGAACAGCTGCCAAATAGTGCACAAAATGCGGAAAACATCGCTGATCTGGCGGTCGGTATTTACGATTGGGCCATCATCAACGATCACCAGCTTGAAAAATGTTGGCTGGTCAGTCATGCACAAGACCCCAAGACTGAAACCTTCTGGCCTGAGCTTGTGCAACGTCTGAAGGCCGATCCATCAGAGACATCCGAACCAGCCGAATTTACAGTGACAGGACCGCTGGCCTGCAATCTGGATCAGCAAAAATATCAACAGGCTTTTGATCGCATCAAACACTATATTGTCGAAGGTGATTGCTACCAGGTTAACTTGACAAAACGCTACGAAATTGAAGCCGATGGGGATGGCTGGCTGGCCTACAAAGCCCTGCGACAACGGAATGCCGCACCATTTTCTGCGTTTCTGCAAACCCCGGAAGTCTGTGTGATGAGCTCATCACCCGAACGACTGCTCAAATTGAATGGCAAACAGGTGGAAACCAAACCGATCAAAGGCACTCGGCCAAGAGATCGGCAGGATCCCGTCAGAGATCTGGCCCTGGCAACCGCCTTGCAAAGCAGTCTTAAGGATCGCGCTGAAAACCTGATGATTGTTGATTTGCTTAGAAATGATCTCGGCAAAGTCTGTCGGCCCGGCTCCATCAAGGTGCCAAAACCTTTTGCCTTGGAATCCTTTGCCACCGTCCATCATCTGGTCAGTACCGTGACCGGAGAACTGGCAGAACAACAAGACGCTGTCAGTCTGCTACGCGCCTGTTTTCCTGGCGGATCAATTACCGGTGCCCCCAAACTGCGGGCAATGGAAATTATCGAAGAACTGGAACCACACCGGCGTGGTGTTTACTGCGGAAGCATTGCTTATGTCAGTGTCGATGGAAAAATGGACAGTAATATTGCCATCCGCACGATGATCTATAATCAGCAGCGCTTGCGTTTCTGGGCTGGTGGCGGCATTGTCGCTGACTCTGAAGTTGACGCTGAGTACCGTGAAGTTGATGACAAGGCAGCGGCAATGTGTCAGGTTGTCGAATCTTTCCGCAAGGCATAGCAGCAGATGCATATTGTCAAACTGGGAGGCAGCCTGTTCACCAGTCCCAGGCTTTACGCATGGTTGCAGACATTACAGCAAGCCTCGCTGCAAACACCCATCATCATTGTCCCAGGCGGTGGCCCCTTTGCCGACACGGTCAGAGTTGCCCAGAAAAACCATGCCTTCGATGATGAGACGGCACATCATATGGCCTTATTGGCGATGAAACAGTTTGGCCTGATGCTGCTTGCATTGAGCAGTCAGGCAAACAGTTACCACTACCCTGCAAGCCAGCGACCTGAAGCTGGGCTACATATCTGGCTTCCTGACAGCAGCATGATGGACTTTGAAGACATTCCCAGACACTGGCAAATAACTGCTGACAGCCTGGCTTTATGGCTGGCACAGCAGCTTTCGGCCAACAGATTGGTGCTGATAAAAAGCATCGAGGCCAACAGCAGCAATATTCAACTATTGAGTGAGTCTGGGTGCATTGATACCTGTTTTCCCTCGCTCTATCAGACCGCCCCAGTCGAAGTGCACTGGTTTTTCGAACAACAGCCCGCTTTGTTTCCTCTGCATGGACATCTCATTTCGTGATCAATCGATCAACTCATCTCATGCTCGCTCCCGGCAATGAACAATAAGCCGGATTTCACTGAAACCATGCAACAACTGCTGGCGCAACAATTGCCCGCAGAGTTAATGGAGAAAATATCGCCCTTGCTGGTCGAAGCTCAACAGCATCAGCAGTCTGATTGGGCCAGTCATATGACGCCGACAGTTGATAATATCGCGCTACTGGGCAAGCTGCTGGCAGGGCTGCATCACGGTAATTTGCTGTCAGCAGAGCTATATCCACATCTGATGCAGGCATGCAAGGCACTGCTGGCTGATTTATCGCTGATTTTTGACCAACCTTATGGTCATTTTACCCACGGCGCGGGATATGCCAATCTCGAAGCCCTGTGGTGGGCCAGGCAGCACAACCCTGATCGCCAGACCGTATACGTCAGCAGCGCATGCCATTACTCTATTGACAAGGCTTGCGAATTACTGCATCTCAAACTTGAGCTGGTGCCCGTGGACAGTCAGGAGCAAATGCAGATTGCGCGTATACAACAATACTGTGAAGCCAAGCCACCGCTGGCAATTATCGCCAATGCCGGAACAACGCGTGCCGGTGCTATTGATGATATCAACGCCTTAATTGAACTGGCTGAACAATATTCAGCGTGGTTACATATTGATGCCGCCTGGGGTGGCGCGCTGGCTTTTGATGACGAGCGGAAAGGCCTGTTGGGCAAAATCGGCCAAGCAAATTCAATCTGCTTTGATCCACACAAGGCGCTGCAACAACCCCGGCCTTGCGGTTTACTGTTCTATCAACATGATCCAGGCATTATTGATTTTGCAACCGATTATCTGAAAAGGCCACCAGAAAAGCGACTCCCCGGCTCAAATGGTGCAGAGTTGTTTTTGCCCTTCTGGCTAGGCTGGCAATACTATGGTCAGGCACGGATAGCTGCACAGATCAAACGCCGCCTTGAACAAGCCGATGTGTTTGCCAATCAGCTAAGTAAATTGACCGGCTGGCGGGTATTAAACGGAAAAACCGGGATTGTCTGCTTCAGTCCCGATAGTTTCCAGCCATTACCGGAACAGAGCTTTTCTGAGGTGAGCATCAACGGAGAGCTGATGATGAGGACGGTATTCAGCAGTCAACATCAATCCGCAGAAGCACTGCTTAAGATTGTGGCCCACGGGTTTTGATCTGTTCCTGAACGCTGTCAATCCGACGCAACCAGGTCGGCACAGTATTCAAGGGCGCAGGCCAGTTGGTATTGGCAGTCATCGCCTGCTGCCTGCCGGGATAAACACCATAAATAAGTGCATACCAGGTACGCTCATTTCGAATTGAAGCAAACACCGCTACATCGCCCTTCAATTCATACTTCTCAACAAATGCATCCACTTCATCCAGTTCCCATGACCCCATCAACTGGAAGGTATAACTGGTGCCGCGCTGACGCATAATCCAGTCCTGCTGGTGTATTTTGTCAGAAGCACGCACCGGAGTGGTGACTGCTGTTGCCGGCTCAACATCAGCTTCGGTTGCATCAGCCATCGATAATTCTGCAGGCTCTACTACTGCGGCTTCCAATTCTGACTCGGACTCTGCCGCCACAACCTCTGGCAGTTCATCAATCAAATCAAACTCTGCTGATTCCGCATTGGCTGCCGGTGAGTCAACTTGCTCGTCCAGCTCTGATAACAATTGCAGAAAAGTGTCACGCTCTAATACATCGGCTTGAGGTAGTTCAGGTTCATCAACAATGACGGTTTGCAAGTCATCACCACTGATGATTTCAACTTCTGCCATCGGCTCATCACTCATGCCCTGTTGCAGCCAGCTATTAATCTTCTGTTGATTAGCTAAGAGACCGGCTAAGGCCACCAAAACAGGTATCGACCAGAGCCAACGACTGTTGAAAGGTAATTTAAAGTTCAAGCCGGGCAATCTTGGCAGCTGGGGCAGGCGCAAAGACATTGCCTTGCCATGCCCCAACAACTGTTGATGTGCCAGTTGATTAAGTTTTGTCGGGTGCCCTGAGGACAACCTGTAAAAACGCTTGAGTTGTTGTTGATTAAACGGCAACTCACCACTGTAGCCTGATGCCTGCAACCGACACATCAAATAATCAGGCAGTTCGTCTTGAGCCAATAAGGGCAGATCGAGTGCCTGTAAACGTTCCTGCAGCCGATCAGAAAACTTCACTCGTTCCTGACATGCCATCACCGCTTGCAGTAAGTACTGACCTTCATGCTGCCAGCCGAGCCAGACGGTCAGGACTTGCATCACTGGCTCAGCCAATTGCTCTATGTCATCCACCATGAGTACAGATGTGATGCCGAGCTGACGGATTCTGGTCAAATGTTGCTTCAAGCTGTGCTGAGGGTCAGCCAGCACATCAGGAGTACGACTGTCGACACCGAGCGCGTTAAGTGCCGCTGTTGAAAATGTCTGTAGATTTAGTGAACGTGAACCCTTGATTCGGCAACAGCGAATGTCCTCACCAAAACGATGTTCCAGTTCGTCCAGAAACACTGATTTACCGTGACCTTCTGGCGCTTGTATCAAAGAAATCTTGTCGCTGGCTCTGACAAGGTGCAACACCAGATTGAGTCTTTGCTCAATAATCGGACTTTTGTAAAAGCCATTGACTGGCAAACTAACGCCAAAGGGGATCGACTGCAGAGCCAGCCTGGAAAGATAGGCCGGCTCAGCTGAAGGTGCGGCGGTCAAATCTTCCATAGCAAAATCTCTTAACGAATAAATGCCTGAAGGGTGGCACTTAACTCAGCGGATTCGTAATCATCACTGATCACCGCCTGACCGATTCCTTTAAGCAAGATCAGTCGGATCACACCTTCCTGTACCTTCTTATCAACCGCCATTAAGTCCATAAATTGCTGTTCTGTCATCTCAGACGGCGCTTCAACAGGTAAGTCTGCAGCCTGCAAAATTGCACGAACCCTTTCCACTGTCTCGGTTGGCAGCCAGCCCAGACGTTGAGATAAATCGGCCGCCATCAGCATGCCAACTGCGATCGCTTCACCATGCAACCAGTTGCCATATCCCGTGCCAGTTTCAATCGCATGACCAAATGTATGACCCAGATTCAATAGCGCTCTGACACCCCGTTCATGTTCATCATCAGCCACAATGGCCGCTTTATCCTGACATGAGCGCGCAATCGCAGCAGCGAGTGCTTCGGGATCCAGCGCCTTGAGTGCTGGAAGGTATTGTTCCAGCCAGTCAAAGAACTCTGCATCATTGATAAGACCGTATTTGATGACTTCGGCAATGCCTGATGACAGTTGTCGAGCTTCCAGTGTCGCCAGAGTTGCCGTGTCAGCGATCACACATTGTGGCTGATAAAAAGCACCAATCATGTTTTTACCCAGCTCGTGATTCACGGCTGTTTTACCACCGACTGATGAGTCCACTTGCGACAACAAAGTGGTTGGCACCTGGATAAAAGGCACGCCTCGCTGATAACAGGCAGCGGCAAAGCCGGTCATATCACCGATAACTCCGCCGCCAAGCGCAATGAGGGTCACCTGTCTGGAAAATTTGAGCTCCAGCAGACGATCATAGATTCGATTCATCACTGACAGTGTTTTGTACTGTTCACCATCAGGCAAAATCACGGACTCTACCCGGTATTGATCTGCCAGCGCGTTTTCAAGCGCTTGCAGATACAGCGGAGCGATGGTCTCGTTAGTGACAATCAGCACTTCTTTGCCGCGAATATGTGCAGCATACAACTCACTGTTTTCCAGAATGCCCTGTCCGATATAAATCGGATAACTACGTTTGCCCAGTGCTACCTGTAAAGTTTTCATGGTAATGACTTATTTCCCGGTTTTTTTCAGTTGCTGCAACACATCGTTGACCGTTTGCTGAACCGATTGATCGCCGGTTTTCAGCACAATATCAGCCACTTCACGATAGAGGGGATCACGCTGCTCTATCAGATCCATTATCTTTTGTTTACGATCACCGGTCTGCAGCAATGGACGTTTTTTGTCTTTTGCCGTGCGTCGATACAGCTGTTCAAGTGAGGCTGAAAGATAGACAACGACGCCATTTTTTCTCAGCGTCCGTCGATTTTCTTCAGCAAGCACTGCTCCGCCACCTGTTGCCAGTACGATATTGTTGAGTTCAGTCAGCTCTTCAATAATCCGCTGCTCACGCTCGCGAAAACCGGCCTCACCTTCCATCTCGAAAATCCAGGAAATCGAGACACCGGTTCGTTTTTCAATCTCCCGGTCGCTGTCATAAAACTTACGTCCAAGCGCTTTGGCAAGCTGTCGACCAATCGTCGACTTTCCTGCCCCCATTGGCCCCACGAGAATTATATTACCTGAAATCTGCTGCACAACTGACTCGTATTCTGTAAACGACAAAAGCCGGGCCACAAGACCCGGCTTTTGGTGTCAAAGCATACCAATTTTCAGAAATCCATGCCTTCTTTGATGATTTTTGGTGTGACAAACACCAGCAATTCACGGCGGCGATCTTCGTTCAGATTATTTCTGAACATGAAGCCGACATAAGGCAGGTCACCAAAAAATGGAACTCGTTGACTGTTGGTGGTGGAAATCTGTTCGTAGATCCCCCCCAGCACCACTGTTTCGCCATTATCGACCAGTACTTGAGTCTTGACGCTACGTGTATCAATGCTGGGTACGCCAAGGAATATCTCGCCCACTTCGTCTTTGTTGACTTCCAGATCCATCACAATTCGATCGTCCGGTGTGATTTGCGGGGTGACATCCAGCTTGAGCGTAGCTTCCTTGAATGAAACAGAGGTTGCACCACTGGAAGAAGCTTCCTGATATGGAATCTCGGTACCCTGTTCAATGGTTGCCTGCTTCTGATTGGAAGTGATCACGCGCGGGCTGGAAATAATTTCGCCTTTACCCTCTTCCTGCATTGCAGATAACTCCAGTTCAAGAATCATCCCAAGTGGTAATTTGGCGAGCGCCAAGGCCACCGTACCTGCTGGATTGGTCACCGGCAAATTGACATTCAAATTACCTGTTTGACCCAACTGGCTTCCTGCACCACGGCTCGGGTTAATCAGGTTACGATTACCACCGTCAACTTGCATACCACTCAACCGACCATCTGTTCCGGCGCCCAACGTCCTGCTCCGTGCTGAGCCACCGAAGCGAACACCCAACTCACGGGTAAAGTCGTTATTGGCAATTACGATTCTTGACTCAATCAACACCTGACGGACTGGAATATCGAGCCTTTCAATCAACCTTCTGATATCTGACAACTGTGCCGATGTATCTCGAATCAGCAAAGAGTTTGTCCGCTCATCGACTGTCACAGAGCCACGCTCTGATAGAAAACCCATCCGACTTGATGAGGCACCAGCCTGTTGTGAATCAGAACGAAGAATGCCAGCAATCTCGCTCGCTTTGGCAAAGTTGATTTCAATAAAGTCTGAGAAAAGCGGCTCCAGCTCAACCAACTGTCTGCGCGCTTCAAGCTCTTGCTTTTCCCTAGCCGCAATTTCAGCCGCGGGCGCAACCAGCATGACGTTACCGTTGATGCGTTTATCCAGTCCTTTGGTTTTTAGAATAATATCCAGTGCCTGATCCCAGGGTACATTACGCAAACGCAATGTAAGATTTCCCTGCACGGTGTCACTGGTCACAAGATTCATACCCGTAAAATCAGCCAGTAACTGCAATACGGCGCGAACTTCTATGTTCTGGAAGTTCAGCGACAGCTTTTCACCGGTATAACCCTGATCTGATCCCATGCCAGGCATGGCAACGCCGTCTGTGTCCGTTTCAACTACAGGCTTGACCTCGACCACGAGCAATTTGTCAGACTGATATGCCAGGTGCTCAAAGTCACCGGAAGTGGTCAAAAGCATTCGGGTATTGTTGCCCTCGGCGGTGCTTTGAATAAAGTGAACCGGGGTAGCAAAATCAATCACATCCAGGCGACGCTGCAATTTCTCTGGCAAGCTGACGCCAACCAGATCGACCACCACTTCATTATCGCGCTGACGGCGAATATCTACCGCAGCGCCATCATCACTCAGATGAATCAAAACTCTGGCTTCACCCATTTCACCGCGACGAAAATCAATATCGGTGACTGAACGACCCGTTGCAGCAGCTCGACTCGGTGCGGTTGAGGTACTTGCCGTGGCCGAGCCGGTCTCAAGCATAACAATTACGGTGTTACCGGAGACATCAACAGTGTAAGGCACCGGCCTTGCCATGTTGATGACCATCCGCGTTCTTTCCCCTGCTTCGACGGTAGCAATGCTTCTGGTCAATCCGACATTGATCTGCTGATTTTTGTCATCCAGCTTGTTTTTGACACCGACAAAATCAAGCACTATGCGCGCAGGGTCATCCATGGAGAACGTATTCGGCTCAGGCGCTGTTCCGGAAAAATTAAGGATCAACCTCGACTTGCTACTCGAGGTGGCCTGATAGTCCACTGACTCTAAGTCAACGGCCTGGACTCCCCAACTGACTAGCAACATCAGTATGAAAGTGACGACACTGAGGGCCGTCAGTAGATGCTTTTGCCGCACTGACGATCCTTGCATGGCACGCTCGAAGGTCTGTTTGTCCATGATGATTCCATTTCTGATAGTCATGTTTTTCATAGGCTTTACCTGAGTTCTATGACCGATAGAGCCGTTTCCCGCTCAATGTAGCCGCCACCCTCTGGCACAATTTCCAGCAGTTGCAGGGCGGTATCGGTGATTGCTAAAATTTTCCCGTGATTGGTGCCCAGATAGTTTCCAGTTTGAACACGATGAATCACACCATCCGGCGTTCTCACCAGTCCCCAAATCCGCTCTTGTTCAATCGTCCCGGTAAACTGAAGATCTCTCAGGTCATAGGCTTCGAGTGCTTCTTTACGACGATTACTGTCAGGTTGTACCCCGGAATCAAACAACTCCGGCTCCTCTTCTTCAACCGGAACGTCAATCACCGTTGGGATAAAGGGATCACGAAGATTAAAGGCGGCGTAATTGAAGTTTTCGAAGATTTGCATAGAAGGAATTGGTGGAATATCCGCCTGATATTGAGACTGAACACGTTCAACATAGGCCGCCAAATCCTCCTTGGGAGGTTCGCCACACGCCGACAGCATCAGGGTCGCAATTGCAACGACAGCCGAGGGTGCAAGCAGGGTGTGTTGTTGATTATTTTTTAAACGCATGCTGCTTACCTCGATGACTCATCTTGGTAGCGATAGGTTTTTGCTGTGATATCCATACTCATTTTCCCGTCACTACCCAGCGGCCCCATTCTCAAATCATGCATGGATACGATTCGTGGCAAGGCAGCCAAGTCGCTCATGAAACTGGCGAATTGATGATAGGTGCCTGTCACGCGCATTGAAATCGGCAGCTCGACATAGAAGTCTATTGTTCGCTCTGATTCTGGCCTGAACAGCTCAAACTCAAGGCCATTGTTGATACCGGTTCGGGAAATGTCTGTCAGCAAATCAGCGACCTCACTGCGACCGGGTAATTGCTGGAGCATCGAAGCAAAAGCAATTTCCATTTCCTTCATCTGCTCTTTATAGGCGTCCAGATTAACCGCCATGCCGCTCTTGGTTTCAAACTCAGTGCGAAGCTGTTGCTCCTGAGCTTCCAGCTGACTGAGTCGGGTCTTTTGGTCTTTAATGATGAAGTAGTAGCCTGCGCCAAATACCACCAGCACCACCAAGAGCAATGCAACAAGTTTGATTGGTGTTGGCCACTCGCCACTCTCGTTAAAATCCAGTTCATTAATTGAGGACAAATCCATCAGATATCCCCTTCATCTGAGGCTTTGGTTTCTGCAACTTCCAGCGTGAAACGCCGGATGGCATCATCCCGTGTCGCCGTTCGTTGAATGACGCGTAACCTTGGTTCATCAAACTCGCTGTTCGCTTCCAATTCTCTCATCAAAACCGATACCCGGGCGTTAGATTGCGCTACACCATCAAGTACCAAGCGAGCACCTTGGCGAGAAATTGTTTCAAGATGAATGCCCTCTGGAATGCTACGAGGCAAAGCATCAAAAACTTTAACCACTTTGGGGCGGCTTTCCTGTAACTCCTGAATTACCTGCATTCTAGCAATCAGCCTGTCACGTGCTTGTTCAAGCTGAGAAATTTCCCTGATTTTATGATCCAGTTTGGCAATTTCAGTTTGCAGGAAGGCATTGCGTTGAGTTTGTTGTTTAACAGCACCATCCACAACGGAAAAAGCCAGATAAAGACAGGCAATGGCAAAAGCAAAGGCAACGCCAAGGGCAATATAAAATTCTCGTTGCCTCTGTTCGCGACGTACTTCACGCCAGGGGAGAAGGTTGATATGTGCCATCAGTCAAAGCTCCTCATTGCCAGTCCTGCGGCGATCAGCATCGATGGGGCATCGTTACTGAGCGCCTGCACTTTTACTCGGGGACTAATCACCATGTCGGCAAAAGGATTCGCCACTGATGTGCTGGTGCCTGTTTCCTGTTCGAGGATCTTATCGACACCGGTAATTGACGCACAACCACCAGCAAGAATGATGTGATCGATCGTCTGGTACTGTGTTGAGGCCGAGAAAAAGAACTGCAGCGCCCTGGTCACCGTCATTGCCATAGAACGCTTGAACGGCTCCAGCACCTTGGGACCATAATCATCTGGCAGGCTGTTGTCTTTCTTGGCTCTGCCTGCTTCCTGATAGGACATGCCGTAATAACGCTCAATATCCTCCGTGAGCATTCTGCCACCAAATGTCTGTTCGCGGGTAAACACAATCTTGCCGTTGACCAGGACATACAGCGTGGTCAATGTTGCTCCGACATCCGCCACGGCAACCGTCAGTCCCTGTCCCATTTGTGGCAACTGCATCGCAATCAACTCAAAGGCGTTTTCGATGGTGTATGCCTCAACATCAACCAGTTTTGGCTTGAGACCGGCTTCTTCGAGCACATCAGTTCTAGCATCAACATTTTCACGCCGCGATGCCGCAAGCAGTACATCAACCGCATTTGGATCAGCAGCTGAGGTTCCGAGCACTTCAAAATCCAACCGAACTTCTTCTAAGGGATAAGGGATGTAATTTTGTGCTTCGAGGATGACATTTTCTTCAAGTTCGCGTTCAGACAGTGACGCCGGGAAGGAGACTGTTTTGGTAATGGCAGAATTGGCTGATACTGCCACCGCAGCTTCTTTGGTTTTTGTTCCAGAGCGCTTGATGGCACGTTTTATCGCACCAGCCACCTCATTTTTATTTTCGATTCGACTCTCTACAACGGCATTAACCGGCAAAGGTTCAACTGCATAGGACTCCACGGTGAACTTGTCACCTTTCTTGCTCAGCTCAAGTAGCTTCACTACTGAGGAGCTAATATCGATCCCTAGAAGAGGAGTTCGTTTAGGTCCAAACATCTGTTGCCTCAATTCCCGTTGATTCGCTTTTTGATGGAAGTTAGCTCACTTAGTTAAAGTAGTTTATTAAGATTATTCAGGATGTCAATAAGTTGTGACTGACTTTTTACTTTACTGGTCGCTCAGATGACTTAGAATATACCTAACTGATTTTCCCAACTGCGAACTAATACACATGGCGCGACTGCTTCGTCGACTGTTTGTCCTCTTTGTACTTCTATCCACTCTTTTTGTCACTATTGTTGTTCTGGTTTACCTACTGCTAGTTCCCAAATTACCAGATGCAACCACTCTTAAGGATACTGAATTGCAGACCCCTCTGAGGCTGTACACGGCTGAGGGCTTATTGATGGCCGAGTTTGGCGAGCAACGACGTATACCGGTTGAGTTCGAAGATATCCCGGAACAAATCATTCACGCTTTTATCGCTGCGGAAGATGAACGATTTTTCCAACACCCCGGTGTTGACTATCAAGGATTACTTCGTGCAGCAATTAATCTCGCCAGCACTGGTGAGAAAGCTCAGGGTGGCAGTACCATCACCATGCAGGTTGCGCGCAACTTCTTTTTGAGCCGCGAAAAAACTTATTTGCGCAAAATTAATGAAATACTGCTGTCCCTTGAGATTGAACGCATTCTCACCAAAGAAGAAATCCTGACGCTTTATCTGAATAAAATTTTCCTGGGTCAACGGGCCTACGGAATCGTCGCAGCGGCAGAAGTCTATTACGGCAAATCACTGAATGATTTGACACTGGCCGAAGCCGCAATGATTGCCGGGTTACCAAAAGCGCCCTCTACCACCAATCCAATCACCTCACCACCTCGGGCTAAAATCCGCCGTGACTACGTGCTGCGTCGTATGCTGGATGTTGGTTATATCAATCAACAGCAGTTCAATGAAGCAATGCAGGAGCCCGTCACTGCGCGATATCACGGCAGAGAGCTCGAAGCCTATGCGCCTTACGCTGCTGAAATTGTTCGGGCCCAACTCATAGAACAATACGGTGAAGAAATCTACACTGGGGGCTTTCATGTCTACACCACCATTCGCGCCGATCAACAAAAAGCGGCTATGGACGCGGTGCAAAAAGGGCTGATTGCCTATGACCGACGTCATGGATACCGTGGTCCACTAGCCAAAGTGAATCTTGCAGAAATCACCGATGCCAGTGGCTATGAACAAGCATTAACCGAGTACCCGCGTGTGGCAGGCATGCAGCCTGCCATAGTGCTGAGCACCGAAGATCAACAGGCAACCATTCATATCCGTCGCCATGGTGCTGCAACTCTGCCCTTCTCTACCATGACATGGGCTAGACCCTACCTAACCGCCAATAGCATGGGGCCAAGACCGGAGAAGGTTCAGGATGTACTCAATCCTGGGGATGTTGTCATGGTTGCTGCAGTTGAAAATGAAGAGGCCGAGCATCAATGGCAACTGGCGCAAATCCCGAATGCTCAAGCTGCACTGGTTGCAGTGTCTCCACATGATGGCGCAGTGACCGCGATCCAGGGAGGCTTTGATTTTTTCCACAACAATTTTAACCGGGCCACTCAATCAAGCCGTCAACCGGGCTCTGGTTTTAAACCTTTCATTTATTCTGCTGCATTGGAACAGGGCTATACCGCGGCCAGCATCATCAATGATGCCCCGGTGGTCTATGACGATCCGGGGCTTGAGAGCACCTGGCGTCCGGAAAACTACAGTGGTCGTTTCTTCGGCCCCACCCGGATGCGTGAAGCCTTAATTCATTCACGCAACCTTGTCTCGATTCGAGTATTGCGTGACATCGGCATTAATTTCGCCGTCGACTTTTCCAAACGGTTTGGTTTTCAGGAACACCAACTGCCGCGTAGCCTCTCGCTGGCCCTTGGCAGCGGCAGTGCTTCTCCACTGGACATGGCGGTCGCGTACGCCACCATTGCTAATGGTGGTTATCTGATAGAGCCCTACTACATTCACCGCATCGAAAATAGCCGTGGTGAGCTGATCATGCAGGCGCAACCAGCGACGGTCTGTGAAACTTGCCTGCAAACACCGCCCGATGATTACGATCTGTTTACCGGTCTGCGCCCCGCGGAGCGAGTTATCAGTGCACAAAATGCCTACATCATCAACAGTATGCTGGAGGATGTCATTCGTCATGGCACAGGTCGAAGCGCACTGAGTCTGAACCGCCGTGATCTGGCAGGTAAAACAGGTACAACCAATAACGTGTTTGATGCCTGGTTTAATGGTCATTCACCAGAACTGGCCGCAGTCAGTTGGATTGGTTTTGATACACCACAAACCTTGGGTAGACGTGAGACCGGTGGTCGTGCAGCCTTACCTATGTGGATAGACTTCATGGCCGTGGCCCTGCGTGGTGTTCCGGATCGTCCCATGCAACAACCGGTAGACATGGTCACCGTTCGCATCGACCCGGACACTGGCTTGCTTGCACGCCCGGGATCTGCCAATGCTATTTATGAAACATTCCCCAGCGACAATGTGCCGCAAGGTTTTAGTAGTAATTCAGGCAGCCGAGGCAGTTACGAAGATAGCGTACCGGCAATTGATTTATTCTGAACCGCCACGAATACGTTTAGCCAATGTTCCAGGGATCAGTTGTCCATCCGGGTAATCGCCGTTGAGCAATCGCAACTGTGATTCCGGACTGTTGGTGATAGGTGACTCTCGGGCCCATTTTTCATAGGTATCATCCGGACCTACAGTCACTACCTCAATGGTATGCGCCCGAGCCAGATGATATTGCTCTGGTGTCAGTTCCTGAAGGCTACGGGCAGTTTCCAGCACGTCCTTGTCAAACTCGATAAATTGTCTTGATTCGCGCGCCCCACCGACAAAGATAAAGGCCCTGTCACGCAGGTACATGACAGTGACTCGAACCTGCCGGCCCTGCATGGTCGTCAAGCCGGTATAGCCTTCCAAGCCGTTACTGCGAACCACCTGCCCATCCTGCAAACGACTTATTTTCAGCCGATCCTCAATGAATTCGGCTGGTGTTTGACGGCGATTGAGATCAGATGCTCCCATCTGAATTACGGCATGGCCGCCGGGGGCAATAGCAATCAAACTGTCAGGATTATTTTCAATGTGCCAGTTCTCCGGGAATGTCAGGGCAAAACGCATATCCCGATGGAAGAACTTGTTGCCCGAGCGAATCCCTTGCTCCTCACTGTCGCCGAAAACCATGCCTTGTATTCGACGCAAATAGTCTTCCCGGCCCACTCTGGCGTTATCGAGATTGGCATAACGGTTAGCTGCCAACACCACTTGTTGCAAACGAGTGTCATTGTCAGGATGAGTCGCAAAGATGCCGTGGTAGCCTTGATATTCCCTACCTTGTTTACGTGCTTCTGCTTCTGCAAATGTCGCCTGATCTTTAAGCACCCCGATGACATCAATCATCGCCTGTGGCTTGTAGCCGGTTCTTGCCAGATATTCTGCACCCAGACGATCAGCCTCCAGTTCATGCTCACGACCATAACCGCTTAACAATGCACCACCTAACACATTGAACAATTGTTGTGAGGGTGCAGCACGCAGTTCAGGCACCAGGATCGCACCGATGGTGTAACCAAGGTTGGCTGCCTGGGCAGCACTGGCCTGACGCACGCCGTGTCTTGCGGTGACATGGCCGATTTCATGTCCGAGCACCGCGGCAAGCTCAGCTTCCGAATTAAGGTATGCCATCAATCCACGGGTGATGTAGATATAGCCTCCCGGTAAAGCAAATGCGTTGACAATTGGGCTATCCAGAACCGTAAACCGGTAAACCAGATGATCGCGGTGACTGGCCGCAGCCAATCGTTCTCCCAATTCCTGAACGTATGCCTGCAGCGCTTCATCTGGATAAAGTCCGTATTGTTCAACCAGCCGAGGGTGATACTGACGACCAATCTCCAGCTCTTGATTCTCCGACAACATGACAAAGTCACGCCCGCCGGTGACCGGATTCTGCGCACAGGCAGTCAAAAGCCCCAGAAACAACAAAGCCCCGACCATACGACCGAGGCTTTGGAGTTTGCTGCGAACTGAACAAGGTTCATTCACGCATTTCATGATCAATTCACCGCACGAATTATTTTCCGTATTTCTGACGGAATTTATCAACACGACCGGCGCTGTCAAGAACCTTTTGCTTGCCGGTATAAAATGGATGACACTCTGAGCATACATCCAGAGTGAGGTCAGTGCCACGTGTAGAGCGGGTTTTGAATGTGTTACCGCAGCTGCAGGTAACATTGATTTCGCTGTATTCTGGATGGATATCCGCTTTCATATCAGTACTCGTCTAGAAAATGTTGCCAATTAAATCGGCCCAAACCGCGTTTTGAGCTTTAGAACCGCGTTATTCTACTGACATGAAACCCCAACAGCAAGTCTAATTATTGCTTAATCCAATCAGAACCCGTTCACAGCAGGCGCTGAGCTACCAGCATAGATTGATCACGCCAGCCTTTGCCTTTATCACCTGATAAAGACTCTTCACGATACACCCGTATTTTGAGACCCTGAAAAATTTGCAGAAGTTCATTGTCTTCGAGCAGATAGTCAGGATTTGAAGGTCCCACATTGGCAACCTTGTCACGTGTCCAGGTCTGATAGAACAACAATCCCTGCGGCCTCAAAGCCGCCATCAATGCAGGACAAAGTAACCTGTCAAGAAAGTGACTGACCACGATGACGTCCAGAGAACTGGCTGCTGGAGGATGTTGCACCACATCTCGCAATTCGGTGCTGATGGCTAATTGTTTGTCAGCTGACCACTGGCTTAATTTTTCCACTGCCACTGCTGAGCTATCCCAGGCGTGCACTTCCAGCCCCTGTTGAGCTAGCAAAATTGCATTTGCACCAAGGCCACAGGCCAGATCCAGGGCCTCACCCCGGGCTGGTAGCAAATGTCTGTTTTCCTGCAATACCCTGGCCGGCTCTGCCATGGCGACATCGGCCAGACGATATTTGTCATCCCATTTGCCGGGCATTAGCGGCGCCAGAATGCAGGTGTGAGCACCACCAGCAAGGTAAATATTTCCAGTCGGCCCATCAGCATGGCAAAAGACAACACCCATTTGGCTGTGTTGTTAATATTGCCAAAATTTTCAGCCACATCGCCAAGCCCAGGCCCAAGGTTGTTGAGTGTGGCGGTCACCGCAGAAAAAGAGGTGACCACATCAAGGCCGGTCGCCATCAATGTCAGGTGCATGATGCTGAACGAAAAGACATACAAGGCAAAAAAGCCCCAGACTGCACCAACGACCTTAGGTGGCAATACCTTGCCGTTAATCTTGATGGCAAAAACACCATTGGGATGAATCAGGCGGAGGACTTCACGATAACCCTGTTTGAACAGCAGCATAATGCGAATGACTTTCATACCGCCTGCCGTGGAAAAGGCACAACCACCGATATAACTGACCATCAATAACAGTATCGGCAAAAAACCCGGCCACAGTGCAAATTCTGCAGTGGCAAAACCAGCCGTCGTACCGATAGAAACCGTTTGGAAAACGGCTTGTCTGAGCGCTGTACCATGATCCGCCAGCATCGAAGTCAGTAACAGGTAGCCGAAGGTCACCATCGACACCAACAGCATAATGCTTAGAAATACCCGAACCTCTGAATCAAAAAAGTAGTGTTTGAGTGTGCGCCCGCGCCAGGCAAGAAAATGCAGTGAGAAATTCATCGCCGCTATCAGCATGAATATGATTGCTATTGACTCAATCAAGGCACTGTCAAAATAGCCAATACTGGCATCGTGCGTGGAAAAACCACCAATTGCCACCGTTGAGAAACTGTGACCGATTGCATCAAAAGCTGACATACCAGCCCAGTAGTAAGCGCTTGCACAGACAATGGTCAAGGTCACATAGATGTACCAGAGCGCCTTGGCTGTTTCGGTGATTCTTGGCGTTAGTTTTGAATCTTTCATCGGTCCGGGTGTTTCAGCGCGATATAGCTGCATGCCACCGACACCCAGCAGCGGCAAGATCGCAACCGCCAGTACCACGATACCCATTCCGCCCAACCACTGTAAAAACTGTCTATAAAACAGGATGGCATGCGGTAGTGTGTCCAGACCGGTCAATACCGTCGAACCGGTGGTTGTCAGTCCGGACATCGACTCAAACACCGCATCGGTAAAGCTCATCATGGGATCTTCAGACAAATAAAATGGCAATGACCCTGCCAGTCCCAAGGCCATCCAGAACATCACCACCACAATAAAGCCATCACGAATTTTCAATTCGCGCCGATGCTTTCGGGCAGGCAGCCATAGGCTGAGTCCAATCAACAGCAACAAGACAAATGCCGAGGCAAAAGCATCTCCCGCGCCATCCTGATAAATCCATGCAACCAGCAACGGCGGCAGCATAGTGACGCTAAACAAAGTCAGCAAAATGCCGAGAATCCGTTGAATGGTGAAAAACTGCATTGCTTACGAAGCCTTACGCTTGAAGTGCCACCACAGGCCAAAGCCGAGCACAGTCAAAATACCCAGTGGCCAGCGACCCCAGAAAATATAGGGTGTGTAGCCGGTTCGCGGTTGCACTTCATGTGACAGCGTCGCTTCTGTAAATTGTGCGGTCTGCCGCTCAACTTGTCCTTTGAAATCGATAAAGGCCGAAATGCCATTTGTGGTCACACGCAACATGGGGCGTCCACTTTCCAGCGCGCGACTTCGTGAAATCTGCAGATGCTGATGTGGGGCAAAAGAATCACCGTACCAGGCATTATTGGTGGCATTGACCAGCATGGTCGCCTCAGGCAGACCGGAACGCACCTGCGAAGTAAAGGTATCCTCATAACAAATTGAAATCGCCACCTTCTCTCCGGCGGCTTCAATCAGCGGTTGATCATCGCGACCTTTGGAGAACGAAGACATTGGCAGATCAAAGAATGCGATGAGTCCACGCAGGGTCTCAAACGGAACATAATCACCAAAAGGCACCAGGTGCTGCTTGTGATAAAAGGCCTCGCCGCTGCCCAGCAGCATCATACTGTTGTAGTAGTTATCTGTTGCCAAATCCTTAAACGGCAAGCCCAGTAATATATCGGTATTGTGTTGTCTCGCCTGCTCGGCAAGTGGCTGAAAATAGAAATCCTTCAGCTGATGGTAGAACGCTGTGACGGCATTTTCCGGCCACACCACCAAATCACTGTCCCAGTGTTCCTGTGTGCGCACTTCATAAAGTGCCAGCGTACGCATTAATTGCTCTGGGTCCCATTTTATTTCCTGGGGAATATTGCCCTGAATAAGGGTTGCCTTAATTGACTTGCCAGTCGCTTGCGTCCAGTCAACTTGCTGGATGCCCCAGCCACCAAACCAGATAACCAGCACCAGCAAAGCCGGCCACCAGTGGCGTTTTCCCCAAGCCACCAATAACAAAGCAGCCGTCAACGCCACCAGCCATGTAACACCGAAGACGCCAATGACAGGAACCCAGCCTGCCAATGGTCCATCAATTTGGCTGACGCCGAGATCCAGCCATGGGAAACCGGTTAAAAACCAGCCCTTGAACCATTCCAGCACCAACCAGGCAAAAGGCAATAACAACAACAGATCGCTCATGGAAAACTGTTGTGCACTGACTCGACGGATCAGTGCGCCCAACACACCGGTGTACAACGACAAAAAGCCCACAAACAGTCCGGTCAGGAAAACGGCCAGTGGCACACTGGCATCACCAAATACATGAATGGCGACAAATACCCAGGAGACCCCCACCCCAAACATGCCCAGGCCAAACAGGCAGCCTCGCCAAAAAGCTTGTTTGGGGGTGGTTTGCTGCCAACAGACAAACAGCAGCAACAGACTTAAAACAGCTAGGGGATACCAATGAAATGGTGCAAATGCCAGCGGCATTATCGCCCCCGCCAGCAGCGCTACGACAGCGCCTTTTTTTCCGGTCCATGCAGGCAGCGATAATCTGTTCATTATTCAGACTCGTTCAGCAATTCGTTCTCGTCCGGAGGTAACACCACCATTCTCAGCAGGTGCAGCCGGCGATTGTCGGCACGCAATACGGTAAACTCATAACGACCAATCGTCACCTGTTCACCTCGTTCAGGCAAGTGACCAAACTGATTGACGACATATCCGCCTATGGTGTCAAAGTCTTCATCACTCCAATCGGCTTCAAAAAACTCGTTGAAATCTTCAACCGTAGTCAGCGCTTTGATGGTGTAGGTATTTTCATCTCGCTGCAGAATTGGCGCATCATCGTCGATATCATGCTCATCTTCAATCTCGCCGACGATCTGTTCCAAGACGTTTTCAATCGTGACAATACCAGCCACCCCCCCGTACTCATCAACTACAATCGCCATGTGATTGCGCCGCGCACGAAACTCGCGCAACAACACATTGAGACGTTTACTTTCAGGGATGAAAACGGCGGGACGAAGCAATTCACGTAGATCAAACTCAAATTTGCCGGCATTGACAACGGCTGACAATAAATCCTTGGCCAGCAGAATGCCAATCACATCATCTCGGTCATCATCAATCACCGGGAAACGTGAATGTGCCGTTTCAGTGACCAATCGCAGTGATTCTTCAGCAGGCGCATCACGTGACACCATCACCACCTGTGAACGTGGAATCATGATGTCACGTGCTTGCATCTGTGACACGCTCAGCGCGCCCTCAACAATCGACAACGCTTCAGAATCGAGAATATGCCGCTCAGATGCCGAGCGCAGCAGCTCAATTAACTGCTCCTGATCTTTGGGTTCCAGTAGCAGGTTACTCAGTCGCTTGAACCAGTTTTGCAATTGATTTTGGCGACTCGTTCGTCCTTCGTTCATTTGACCGGCCCTTGTTCGGTATAAGGGTTATTGATCTTCAGTGTTTGCAAAATTTTAATTTCCAGTGCTTCCATCTGTTCGGCTTCATCATCTTCCAAATGATCGTAGCCCAGCAAATGCAGGCAACCATGTACGACCATGTGCGCCCAATGATCCTCTAACGATTTAGCTTGAGTGTTGGCCTCGTCAAGGACAACCTGTGAACAGATGACCAGATCTCCTAATAATACCGGCGTCATTGGCACAGGCGATTCAAATGGAAATGACAAGACATTGGTCGGACCTGACTTGCCTCGATAATCTTCGTTGAGTTCAGCACTTTCTGCTGTATCAACCAACCGAATGGTTAACTCGGCATCCTCATCCAGCTCGGCCAATGCAGCCTCAGCCCATTGTTGAAATTGTGCTGCTGCGGGCACTGACTGAACGGTGGCAATTTGCAGATCGATTGTAATGGTCACGACTTCTGCTCGGCTTTCTCATAGGCGAGAATAACTTTCTGCACCAACGTGTGCCTGACCACATCCTTGGCCTGGAAAAAGGTAAATCCGATGCCTTCAACATCTTTTAATACCTCAATAGCATGGCGCAGGCCTGATTTTTGCGAACCGGGCAGATCTACTTGAGTAATATCGCCGGTGATCACGGCGGTTGAATTGTAGCCCAGTCGGGTCAGAAACATTTTCATCTGTTCAACCGTGGTATTTTGTGCCTCATCAAGAATAATGAAGGCCTCGTTGAGGGTTCGGCCACGCATATAGGCCAATGGCGCTACTTCGATAACATTGCGTTCGATCAGTTTGGCGACACGCTCAAAGCCCAGCATTTCATACAGGGCATCAAATAACGGACGCAGATAGGGATCAACTTTCTGGGCCAGATCTCCGGGCAAAAAGCCCAATCTTTCACCAGCTTCTACCGCCGGGCGAACCAGCACGATGCGTCTGGCAAGATCACGTTCCAGCGCTTCCACGGCGCAGGCCACCGCCAGATAGGTTTTACCGGTGCCGGCTGGTCCCACACCAAAATTGATGTCATGCGTCATGATGCGACGCAGGTAGGCCTGCTGGTTTTCACCACGGGCTTTGACCAGACCTCGCTTGGTCTTGATGACCACATCCTTGTCTTCAACAACCGGTTGATGATCTTCACCACCTTGCTGACGAATTGCCAAATGCACCTGTTCCGGTGCAAGAATGCTTTGCGAAGTCTGGGCATACAGATCGTGAATCACTGTTTGCACATTATTGAGCACTTCAGCGTGACCGATGACCTGAAACTTGACGCCACGGTTATTGATTTCAACGCCAAAGCCACGCTCCATCATGCGTAAATGCTCATCAAGATGGCCGCAAAGGTTGGCAAGTCGGGGATTATCAGCGGGACTCAGCTCAAAACTGACGCTATCGAGTGGTGCAGAAGATTGGCTCACTAAAGGTTCACCTATGGGGGTCAGAAAATAACGCTATCAGCAAGTAATTCTCCTCGCAAGGAGTTGCTGTGTGCTTCGGTAATGGTGACATCAACAAACTTGCCGATCAGCGACTCATCGCCAGCAAAGTTCACAACCCGATTGTTCTCGGTGCGGCCAGCCATATCGCCATCGCCGCGAACTGCCGGACGGTCCACAAGAATACGCTGCACAGTGCCCAGCATTGCCTGACTGTGCTGATTTTCCAGCTCACGCAGGCGATCTTGCATGATCTGCAATCGCTGTTTCTTTTCCTCTTCGGAAACAGAGTCGTCAAATGCCGCCGCAGGTGTACCGGGACGAGCGCTATAAATAAAGCTGAACGAGTGATCAAATTCAATCTCGTTGATGAGCTTCATGGTCGCATTAAAATCCGCTTCAGTCTCATTGGGGAAGCCGATAATAAAGTCGCTGGACATGCTCAAATTGGGACGATTTTTTTTCAGTCGACGAATTTTGTCTTTGTATTCCAGTACCGTGTGGCCACGTTTCATCATCATCAGGATGCGATCAGAACCAGACTGCACGGGCAGGTGCAAATGGCTGACCAGCTCAGGCACTTCGGCAAAGGCCTGAATCAGGCTATCGGAAAACTCTACCGGGTGAGAGGTGGTAAAACGAATACGCTCAATGCCATCAATCGCTGCAACGTAGTGGATCAGCAAGGCCAAATCGGCAACTTCGTCATCCTCGATCACACCGCGATAGGCATTAACATTCTGCCCCAGCAGGTTAACTTCCCGAACACCTTGAGCAGCCAGCGCGCGTATTTCACGCAGCACGCTACCCAGTGGACGACTGACCTCTTCACCCCGCGTGTATGGCACTACACAGAAAGTACAGTATTTACTGCAGCCTTCCATAATCGAAACATAGGCAGTCGGGCCTTCAGCGCGAGCTTCCGGCAAATTGTCGAATTTTTCAATTTCAGGGAAGGAAATATCGATTCTGGGCTTGTGAGTCTTTCTGACCTCCTCAAGCATGGTCGGCAGTCGATGCAGCGTTTGAGGCCCGAAAATCAGATCAACATACGGCGCACGCTTGCGGATAGCCTCGCCTTCCTGACTCGCAACGCAACCGCCCACACCAATCACCAGCCCCGGACGCTTGTCTTTCCAACGTTTCCAGCGACCAAGCTGGTGGAAGACTTTTTCCTGGGCTTTTTCACGAATCGAGCAGGTGTTAAGCAACAACACGTCGGCTTCTTCGGGGATATCGGTAGGAACCAGCTGATGGGAGTCCGCCAGCACTTCGGCCATTTTGGATGAATCATATTCGTTCATCTGACAGCCGTAGGTTTTGATGTACAGTTTTCCGGTCATGTTGACAGTGATTTGCAAAGGGCGGTCAGGATACTCTTTTTCATATAATTAGTACAGACAAGTGATTGTTTTTTCAGGTGCAAATGACATGATTTGCAGATGGCTAATCCGGACGCCGTTGCCGGGTTCTGAATTCAAAGGCTTTTTCATATTCAGGCAAGTCATAAAACATGGCCAATCGCCCGGCAGCGGCATCAGCAATTCACAAGCAGCCACATAAACTCATTTTGCTCACTCAACCACCGATGCAAACTTCGGCAGCTCATGATCAAAAAGAGACATCACCGATATTATTCTGGTGACATGCTTGCCATGCAACTGCGCCACGACCACCGGTTGCTCTGCGGCCAGCAACCACAACTGACCATCCAGGGTGACATCAAAGCCTGTCACCTGTGACAAGGCATCGAGAAACTTCTGTTCCTGTTGCATCAGCGCTTGTTCACAAGCTCGCCGGGTTGTGATCAGTGCACCTACATCCAGCCCTTCCCCTGTCAGTGAATACTGAGCACCAAAACGATTACAGCCCGCATCACCACTCAATTGCTCATCGGTTGAAAAAGTCAGGCTGAGGCGGGAATCTGCATGCGGCGGTTGATCCAAAATCTCGACAACCTGCCAATCCGCGCCTTGCAACAACTGTTCGGGTTGACCACCACAGCCCTTCAAATCACGCCCCGCCAGATTAAACGCGACATGGTAGGGATAGGGCATGCCGGTCATGGTGTCATTGCAGACACCGGGTACCACCAGCGCCGACATCGATTTGTCATCCGATTCAATCAAAACCTGGCCGGCCGTATCCATCGATTGCTGGTTGGCAGAGATGTTCTGTTCTGCTTCACCGGGTTGCAGCAGGGCCAGCTGGCCGTGATGCAAGGTGATACTCCAGAAGGGTTCGTTACCACGTGCCTGAAAAGGCTCTGCCAGCGTACCGAAAACAACACATTGAGGATATTGCTGACCTTTCCAGCGTAATTGCGCCGTATTACCTTTGCTCCAGAATACGGTGTCATCATCGCTTGCCGATTCAAACCGGGAACCGGATGCACTCATCGCGGGTTGTAGCGCCATAATGCTATCGCCCAGTTGCAGTACGATTTCTTCCTCTAAATATTCAACAGTGATCCACTGCTGTCCACAGTGCATTTGAATTGCTTCCGGGGCCGCCAGGATCGGCTCTGCAACATCATCACTACAAGCGCTGAGTATCAGCGCCGCTGCAGCAACAAGCAGAAGTTTATTGAACTTCGATGATAGTTTCATATTCAGGCCGTACAAGTTTGGGGTCACCTTCATTCAGACATAAAAAAGTGACATCGTAGGTATAGCGGATGCGTTTGCGCATGCTGATTTTGCTGACCAATACTTGCTTACCCATTTCGGTGCAGTGACGTTCTGCCTGTTCCAAGGCTGCACCTTTGGCGGTCGAGGCATTCATATCATCAGTCATCACGTTATAGGTATCCGGCCCGACCGTTCTGACTCCCGAGGTGTTCACTGCGCAGCCAGTAAGCAATATCAGCCACCCAGCCACCATGGTTAGTGCAATTTGTTTCATTACCGCCTCCGTGTTACAAACCAGCCACATTTAATGGATTATCTGCTGATCGCCCCTGTTAAACAATCTCCGAGACTTGTAAACTCCACAAGCAGTTGAGTCAAAGGCAAACTGCCGCCACAATGACCGCTTGCAATTCAGGTTCTCGAGAGGAAACAGACATGGATACTGCGCTAATCTGGGTCATTTTAGGACTGCTGCTGATCTTATCCGAGCTGCTGGCGACCAGTATTGTTGCTGTATTTTTCGGAGCTGCTGCTGTGCTGGTGGGCATTTTGCTCTGGGCAGGGGTGATTCACTCTGCAGAAATGCAGTTTGTCCTGTTTAGTTTTTTCAGCCTGTTGTTTCTTTTTACCAGTCGCGCCAGGTTAAAGCGTTATCTGGTTGGCGATGTCGTCGATAAAGACGATAGTCACAAAACTTTCCGGGAAAATCTCGGTGAGGAAGCGATGGCAGCGAGCGATTTTTCACAAGGCAAAGGACGAATTACTCTCAATGGCGTTGCCTGGGATGCAGAAAGCCTTTCCCGTGAAGACCTGATCAGTAAGGGTGACCGAGTATGGATTGTCGCCAATAACGGCATTCACTTGACCGTCAGCAAACACCCTCCCCAATAACCTTCAATCAAATCCACGTAAAGGAGCTTAATTCATGGATATCGGTCTTATTATATCGCTTGGCCTTGCCGCCGCGATTGTCATTGCAGTCATCAAATCTGCCGTGGTGGTGCCACAACGTTCAAACTACATCATCGAACGGCTCGGTAAATACTCCCGTACACTGGATTCAGGCTTTCATATCCTGATCCCTTTTATCGACAAACTGGCCTACCGCCACACCCTGAAAGAAGAAGTGATTGATGTCGATCGTCAGGAGTGCGTGACTAAAGACAACATTCAGGTGGGTGTTAATGGTGTGCTTTACCTGCAAGTCATTGATGCCCAGAAAGCCAGTTACGGTATTCAGGACTATCGCTACGCAGCAGCGCAATTGGCCCAGACCACCATGCGTTCGGTGATTGGTCAAATTGACCTGGATAAAACCTTCGAAGAACGCGCCAAAATCAACGAAGAAGTCGTGCAAGTTGTTGACGAGGCTGCCTCGCCCTGGGGCATCAAGGTACTGCGATACGAAATCTCTGACATCAGTCTGCCAGACAGCATCAAAGATGCACTGGAACAACAAATGCGCGCCGAACGTGAACGTCGTGCCGCCATTGCCCGATCCGAAGGTGAACGTCAGGCCATGATCAACGTCTCTGAAGGCCAACGTCAGGAAATGGTCAACGTCTCTGAAGGTGAAAAAATGCGTCAAATCAACGAGGCCGAAGGTCGTGCCCGTGAAATTGAGCTGATTGCCGTGGCGACTGCCGAAGGTTTACGCAAAATTGCCTCGGCCATCAATGAGCCGGGCGGTCAGGATGCTGTTAGCCTGAGAGTTGCGGAACAGTATGTGAAAGAGTTTGGCAACCTGGCCAAAGAAAACAACACCATGATCATTCCGGCAGAACTGGCGGGTATTGGAGGTGCTGTCGCAGGACTGACGCAAATCCTCAGTCAAAGCAAATCATCCAAGTAATCATCAGGGCGCATCGTCAGACGGTGCGCCCACTCTTTTTGAGCTGGCTTATCTATGCCGGATAAAAAGACAGTCTACTTTGAATACTTACACTTACATGCAAAGCCTTAGTTACAAAGCTTTGCGAAGCTGCCAAATCAGCTTAATTTACTATCTCTAAATGCATTTTCTCCCATACCTGCACCATGCGTTTTTTGGTCAGTCCCCAGCGATAACCGCCCAGAGCCCCACTTTGCTGAACCACCCGATGACAGGGGATCAACAAGGCCACCGGATTAGCACCAATGGCATTGCCAACAGCACGGGCCGCCTTGGGCGAACCTATTGCTGCCGCAACCTCGGCATAACTGGCCAGTTCGCCCGGTGGAATTTTCAACAACGCACGCCAAACCGCAATTTGAAAGTTAGTGCCGCGCACATGGACAGAGACTGGACCTGATTCACTGCGCTGCATCTTGCCCAATAAATCAGTCAGCACATGCCCGGTCGATTGGCTATTTTCCCGGATCAGACTCAATGGCCAGGCTTTTCTCAACTCATCAAGCATGTCGTCGAGCTCGGTAAAATCGACAAATCCTGCCCGACAAATTCCGCGCAGGGTGATCGCGATAAACAGGTCACCGAACGGACTTGAATGCACTCCATAGTCAATGCAGATTTGCCGGCCGTGCTGCCTATATTCGCTGCAACTCATCGCTTCTAATCTGACAACGTGATCAGAAGCAGCCCGTATCGAATCGGCACTCTGCAACAGGTATTTGCCTCGGTCCAATCCAAATACCTGAAAAAAGCGTTTGGGCGTGGTACCAGCCCAGCGGCAAACAAGTTGCTGAAATTGATCAGGACTCAGCTCCAGATGCATCGCGACTCTCTCAACAGAAACCAATTCACTTGCATGCTCAGTCAGATAGCGCATTGCTTTTTGGATGAGTTGACTCTCGCTCATTTAGAAAACTTTCCGATAAAATTCTCATGCTATAGAACTTCTGGCGTATTGCCGACTCGAATTTTGCGTTTTTTAAATATCTCCGCTGCGCTTGCGGATCTCTGCGATTGTATGCATCGTGATGTTTTGTTTATTCAAGGAAATCCATGACTAACTCTGAAAAAAGCCAACGCCATAAAGCGCGCATGCAACGTCAAAAGGCTATAGTTGATGAAAAGATTCAACAAGCTACGCAGGATAAAGGCTTATTGCTGTGCATCACCGGCAATGGCAAAGGCAAAAGCTCATCCGGTTTTGGCATGATTGCACGGGCGCTGGGCCATGATATGAAAGTGGGCATCGTGCAATTTATCAAAGGTGCCATGAGCACTGGGGAAGAAGCTTTTTTCCGGCGCTTTCCCGAACAGGTCAGCTATCACGTGGTTGGCGATGGCTTCACCTGGGACACCCAAAATCTGGAACAGGACAAGGCTTCTGCCGAAGCAGGTTGGGAGATTGTGAAAGCGATGCTGCAGGACGAAAGCATTCAGGTAATTTTGCTGGATGAGCTGAATATCGTGCTGAAAATGAACTATCTGGATGCACAAAAAGTATTAGCCGACATTGCAGCTCGGCCAGCAATGCAGCATGTCATTATCACCGGGCGCGGCGCACCGGAGAGCGTGATCGAAGCCTCAGATACGGTTAGCCGCGTTGATGATGTGAAACATGCGTTTCGCGCGGGGATTCGTGCCCAAAAAGGTATTGAGCTATAGTGGCAGGGATTCAGGCTTAGCTGGATGACGCGTTGCTGAAGCGGGTATTTCTACCGACCAGATTTCCTCAACTTGGGACAGACTCAGCTCAGCTTTCAGTTGCACACTACTGTTTTGCATATTATACGACTGAACAAGCTGTAAGAAGCCTGAGAATCGCGGCAGGTTTTGAGATGTGCTCTGGTAAAAACTGGTTTACAAATTTATGGATTCATTTCCCTGTTTCAGCTCAGCGGCTCCGGGATTCTTGGGCTCAGATTTAAAAAACGCCGCAAGATTTGCTATGGTTAAAGCAAGCCAGACACTCAGTCTGCATTTATGTCACTAAGCACCAAAACGTTGCATTAGTGGGCCACGGCGTTATTGATTCATCGAATCTGTTCAACCCTGTCATCAATCGCAAACGCCTGCTAAATGCACGTTTCCATCAGGTTCAACACTGAGCCAGAACAAATCGGGTTAACACTTGAGGGAAGCTTGTTATGCATTCTTTGGCATTATTGCGACCAATTCAAGCCATTTTATGGGGCGTTGCGCTCCTGTTATTAGGCAACGGCCTGATCAACACACTGCTGACACTTCGCGGTGTCAGTGAAGGATTCTCCAGCGCCGTGCTCGGCCTTGTCATGTCGAGTTTTTTTGTCGGCTTTATTTGTGGAACATGGGTCAGCCCTCGCCTGATAAAACGCATGGGGCATATTCGCACCTTCGCTTTTTGTGCCTCGCTCTGTGCTTCGGCAGCACTGCTGCATATTATTTTTATTGATGCGATTTCCTGGATGCTGCTGCGTTTTATTTACGGCCTTGCCTTTGTCACGCTAATGACCGTCATTGAAAGCTGGTTAAACAGCCAGTCAGCCCCACATGAACGTGGTCGCATTTTCGCCTTTTACATGGTGGTGAATCTAGGCGCACTGGCAGTCGCCCAACAAATGCTGCGACTGGATAGCCCGGAAAACTTTCCGCTGTTTGCTCTGGTGTCTATTTTGATCTGCTCGGCATTATTGCCTGTCGCGATGACTCGCCGTGCTCAACCCACCATTTCAGATCACCCGAAAAGCAGTTTGAAAGCATTAGTGCGCTTCGCACCATTAGCCGTGACAGCTTCCGCGTTTTCAGGGCTTGCGATGGGGGCATTCTGGTCGATGACACCTATTTATGCCGCTGGCGTTGGCTTTGATACCGGCGGTATCGCCATGATCATGAGCGTCGCCATTCTAGGTGGCGCCGCATTGCAAATACCTATCGGTCGGATTTCTGATAAGTATGACCGACCCGCCGTGCTGATTGGGGTATTAATACTGGCCGCGATTATCGCCGTAGTCCTGGCCAGTTTAGCGGCATTTGCCATTTATCGTCGTCGACATGTCATCGATCTGGTATCAGGTAACCCAGCCCATTTTGAACCCATGATGCAGACCAGTGATCAAGCACTGAATATGATGTTTGATCAAAGCCAACCAGATCTGTTTGATGACCCGGATTTTTATGGCGAAGACGAGCGTCAACGAATTATTGAGGCGTTTGAGAAAAGTGCAAATAACGAGCGATGAAGCTATGTTTCGATGCCGTCTACGGCTCTGATTCGTCTGCATGTCTCAAGTTGGTTGAAGGAAAATCAGACACGCTGACCCTATTGATTTCAGGCTTATTTTCGGTCCTTCAAGATCTGGTAAACTCACCCTTTCTCTCACTTATCAACGGCAAGGACATAGATGACTAGCTCCTCAGCCACCACTTCATAAACCAAACGGTAGCCCGCTGATCGTAGATTAATTTTGTACACGGAGCTGTAACCTCCAAGCTTTGCCGAAGGCACTCTTGGATTAACAAGTCGCTCTTCAAACTTCTTCTTGAACTGACTCTTCACAGGAGCGTTCAGCTTCTTCCATTCTTTCAGTGCTGAGGGTACAAATTTCAGCTTATAAGTCATCCAATGACACCGCGATGGCTTCTGCGCGCTCACCAAGGCGCTCTTCGACCAGCTTGCCCAGTTCGTAATCCTCAATCATTTCCATAATTGCTTCATACGTATCTGCAGGTACGAGGTATGCAGCAGGCTTGTTATGATTCAGAACAGCAATCGGGGAACCACTGGCCTGGGACAGCAATGATGATGGATTTTTCTTTAACTCTGAAATACTTACAGAGAAATCTGCTAATACTTGGCGCATACAAACCTGACTAATGAGCTAAATAATGGTCATATTTTAGGTCATTTTATGGTTTTGGCTAGAAGCAAATTGAGCCATAACGCCTGCATAAACGGCGGCTTTTACGCAGCGAAGCGGAGAAAAAGCCATCCAGTGGAGGGCTATCGGTCCGGAACGTATTTTATCAATGAGGGCATGGCCTGGTTAGGTTTCGATTTCTGGCAATTCGAGCTGTCTTTCACTCCGCCAGACTCGAATGAGTACAACCTCATTAGCCTGCCTGAGGTAGACAAGCCGAAATGGCGCATGAATCAACTCCCGAAGATATTCCAGATTGAATTCGGGAACAACTCGTCCAATATCAGGATGGAGATGAAGCATTTCACAATGTCCGAGGATGGCAGTCAGATACTCGTCACCGATCTGTGGCACGCCCTGCTCTCTGTAATAACCCTGAATAGCCTGTAAGTCCTCAAGTGCAGACTTTACGATGCGTAATTCCATTTACTTGATGTCCAACGTTCTCCTAGCATCCTCTAACGATACGGTTTTGCCCTCACGGACATCCATCAATCCTTGCGCCACCGCTTTTACAAACCGCAACTCCTCTGCGGTTTTCTCATAATCCTCGAGCCCCTGAACAACAGCGATGCCACGGCCACGACTGGTCAGCAGTATAGGACGATGCGTATCCTGCGCTCGACCAACAATTTTTCCAGGATTGATCTTAAGCTCAGAGAGAGGAATAACATCCTCGGAGAATTTCACATGCATAGTGGTCACTCGGTCAACTATTTGGTGCCATTAATAGCACCTGTTAACGGCTGCGGTCAAGAAACATAACGCTGTTATTATCGGCCTGGCTTTACTGCGTCTAGCACCTAAGGTGCGATATCAATGGTATCAATGGGGGCAGAGTGTCCCAGCCACCGAAGGCGGCGATTGATGCGCATGGTTATGCGGCTGTGAGCTCAACTTTCTGAACCCGATCTAATCGAACACTCTTGCTTGCATGCCAAAGATCGTATGCATCCTGCATCGCAAGCCAACTTTCGGGGGTACGTCCCAGCGCCTTGGATAATCAAATAGCCATATAACGCCAGCAATAAGCGGCGCGAGGAACGAGCGTCCGGCGACCGCAGGGAGCGAAATTAATTGCTTGGTTAAGCATTTGCATCCACGACATGGTCAACTAGCGGACACGCAGCCCTGCAAAGCTCAACATCTCGTTCCCTGGACGGCGATTTTTGGCCATGTTCAAGGTTGCACCTGACTTGGTAGATGATCATAAAGGGTTCTTTAACCTTACTCAGCGCCGTCAATCCGCCCTGAAAGCTTTCAATGTTACGGGCAGTATTTCGACCATTGCCGCGCATGTCGATCACAGGCTGAGCCAAAAGGTAGTTAACTTCATCCCCGTAGTCTTCTAAAATCCGGTCAGCTATGTCCTCGTCAACCTTGGACTCAAGGTATTGCTGAATTTTATCTCGTTCACTTGTTCCGTTTTCCGGGAAATACAAATGATTGAAAGCACGCCAAGCATTTGAGAATCCGTCGATTGGATCTTGGGCCTCGCGTGATCGTTGCAACCATTCTCGAGCTTTCATCGCCTACCTATATGCATAACAGTCTGTTAATGAGGTCTGCGACCTCATAATAATTATTAACGTGAATGGATCATAATTATTTTTCATAACCAACCGCCCTCGCAACCTACTGATTATAAATATTATTTTCACGGACCAAGATTGTCCCCCTGAAAAATCGTGAATCATTCACGATTAATTTCTTTTTCTCTTCACCAGCCATCACTCGTACTAAAACCAATCCAGCTAAAGCACTGACAATGAAAAACACCATAAACCTGTGGTAGTTAATCGGCAAGTTGTTCATTTGTATTGTCTTTCCGTGTGTCAGCGGCTAAATTTGTCTTGTGTTTCACTAATCGCAAGGAGCGATGATGGCTATCAGGGATTGGCCGGCCAGTGAGCGGCCGCGTGAGAAGTTATTGCAGTTGGGGCCGCAGGCTTTGTCGGATGCAGAGTTGTTGGCAATTTTTCTACGCACCGGTGTCACTGGAATGTCGGCGGTGGATTTGGCCCGACGTTTGTTATCCGAATTTGGCAGTTTGCGTGTTTTGCTGGAGGCGGACGTCAACAGTTTTTGCCAGCATCATGGTTTGGGCACGGCCAAGTTTGTGCAGTTGCAGGCGGTGTTGGAAATGGGCCGTCGGCATTTGGAATCCACCTTGATGCGTGGCGATGCCTTTACCGATGCGGCCAGCACTCGGCAATATCTGCAACGCCAATTAAGGCATCATCCCCATGAGGTTTTTGCCTGTTTGTTTCTAGATAACCGGCACCGGATGATCAGCTTTGAGCCGATGTTTCGCGGCACCATTGATGGTGCCAGTGTCTATCCGCGTGAGGTGGTCAAACTGGCTTTGAAACTCAATGCCGCGGCGGTGATTTTTGCCCATAACCATCCTTCTGGTGTCGCTGAGCCGAGTCAAGCAGATATTCAGATCACTCAGCGGTTACGCAGAGCGTTGGATCTGGTGGATATCCGGGTGCTGGATCATATTATTGTCGGTGACCAGCACAGTCATTCCCTGGCTGAGCATGGTCAGTTGTGATCCAGCGATGCTCAGTCGGCATCAAATGGCTTTTTGGGCAAGTATTTATGGCCTGCGATCATCGCGGAAGTCAGTCCGGTACGTTCGCGCTTTTCGGCCACTACGACAGCAGCAATGTGTACCACGATTGACAGCATCAACAGGTAAAACAACCAGGTGTGCAAACTGCGATAGGGCGTGCGAAATTCACGCATTTCGTCCCAACCTTGCTGGCTGATGCCTGTGCTGCGATCGCCGGGTTTGATCAATGCCATGGATTCCGGGCTTTCGGCGATCCAGGTTTTCATGTGGTTGCCGAATGGCGGCATAAACAAGTCGGTACTACCTAGCACCAGCCCGGTACCGCCTTGTCCCAACATTAAAATCAGCATGGCCATGACACTCCAGCGGCCAAGTGGATTGTGACCAAGGAAATAAACTTGCTCACCGGATTTTTTGGCTTCGAGATAAGCGTTCCACTGCGCTTTATAGGCTTTGCCAAATGGCAAAATCGCCAGCCAGCGTGCATAACGATTGCCTACAAAGGCCCAGAGCAAACGAATCAGAAGGTTAATGACAAAAATATAGCCCACCCAGATATGGAAAGCCTTGAGCAAGACTTTGTGTTCACGGGAAATACCCAGCTCCGAAGTGAACATCATCACTATTCCTGAGGCAGTCATCGCCAATAAGCTGATAACGGCTATCCAGTGAAATAAACGAACGGGCAAGTCCCACACTTTGTAGGCAACGAAGGTCTGCTGCTGAAGGTTTGATGCCGTCATGAGGCTTCCTTAACAATCGTGAACAACCCAAATAGTGACTGGTTTTGCTTCAGTTTGTTAATCAGTCTCGAACAAAAAGGAAAAACTCCCAATACCAATACCGCTTAATTCCCAGGCTCACACCTGACAATATTCGCCCGTCCAATGCCGGAAATAAGGGTTGATTCGCTCGTGCAGCACGAGATGTGATTGCCACCAACGCTTGAGAAACAGTAACACCTCCTGCGGCTGCTCATCACGGATGGCACGCCTGCATATCAAGTCGAACTCTTGCAGAGAATCCATCGCGAGTTTTTTGTACTCTTCACTAAGCGGTGACTCGACAGCCAACAAAATGCCGCCTTCGGTTTTAAAGTGAAAATCCAGAAACCGGCGTAACAGATCGATGGTTGGTCCCAGAGAATCCAGCGCAGTGCCCTGCTGAATAAAGAAGTGCAAGGAATTGATAATCGACACAATGCCTCGATGCTGCTCATCGAGGATCGGCTGGTCATGTTTATAGTCTGCATTCCAGACTAAATATAACGGAGTTGAGACGATTTCCATGTTCGACGCCTCGCTAATGGTTAAACCGCTATTGGCGCCTTGATGTGAGGCTGCGCTTCATAATCCACAATCTCAAAATCATCAAATTGATAATCAAAAATCGACTCAGGTTTGCGTTTGATCAGTAATTTTGGCAACGGCCCGGGCGTACGAGTCAACTGCTCTTTCACCTGCTCAAAGTGATTACTGTAAATGTGCGCGTCACCAATACTAAGCACGATTTCACCAACACCCAAATCACATTGCTGGGCCAGCATATGCGTCAAAAATGCCAGCGATGCGGTGTTGTAGGGATTGCCCAGAAACAGATCATTGGATCGGATATACAGCGAGGCACTGAGTTTGCCGTCGGCGACGTAGAACTGGTAGAGCACATGACACGGGGGCAAGGCCATTTTGCCTTGAGCGGCGTTTTCCCAGGGCTTTTTACGCTCGTCTGGCAACAAGGCAACATTCCAGCCGTTGATGATATGACGACGACTGT
Organism: Methylophaga sp.; assembly: GCA_020831825.1. Lineage (GTDB taxonomy): Bacteria > Pseudomonadota > Gammaproteobacteria > Nitrosococcales > Methylophagaceae > Methylophaga. The sequence continues at coordinate 94,218 of JAFIFW010000005.1, forward strand.
CCGGATTGTTTTTTAAGCCTTCAACCAAGGCGGCGATCTGGTCAAACTCCTGACCAGTTTCGCCTTTCCAGCAGCGCCATTGTGCGCCATAGACCGGACCCAGCTCACCGTCTTCAGTGGCCCACTCATCCCAAATGGAAACGCCATTTTCTTTCAAATAGCGGATATTGGTTTCACCACTCAAAAACCAGAGTAATTCATGCAAAATGCTGCGAATGTGCAGCTTTTTGGTGGTTAATAACGGGAAACCTTGAGCCAGATCGTAGCGTAATTGTCGACCAAAGATTGAGCGTGTGCCGGTACCGGTTCGATCTTGTTTATCGACCCCGTTGTCCATGACATCTTTGAGTAAATCGAGATAAGCGCGCATCGCGGGTTCCTGTTGATTTCAATGCTGGCACTTTACCATATCAGCGGAATATTTCTTTAAAGCCGCTGCTTATTTTGTCAGGTCGTATTTCTGCATTCGATACAGCAAAGTATCGCGGCTGATACCCAATAAACGCGCTGCTTTGGAACGATTGCCAGCAGCCATTTCCAGCGCCTGTTCAATCAAATCCAGCTCGACTTCAGCCAGATCAATGCCCGAGGCGGGTAATTTGAAGTCATGTTTTTTCATGGCGTAGTCAGGCTGCATAGCAACCGGCAAGTCGGCAGGCATTAACTGAATGCCCGGCTGCAAAATAGCGTAACGCTGACACAGGTTCATCAGCTCGCGCACATTGCCCGGCCAGTCATATTGTTGCAGACAGTTCAAAGCGGTTGCTGATACACGCACCACGGCATTTTTACCAGAAAACGCCTTGAGATAATGCCGCAGCAGAATTTCGATATCTTCTGTCCGCTCGCGTAATGGTGGCAGACTGACCAGCAAAACCTGCAAGCGGTAATAGAGATCAGCCCGGAACCGGCCTGCTTTAACTTCTTCAGTCAAATTGGCACTACTGGCGGCGAGGATCCGAACATCAACTGTATGTAGACGATGGCTGCCTTGCAGCTGACATTCCCCTGCCTCCAGAAATCTCAGCACTTTTGCCTGAATGGATGGTGGCAAGGCATCCACTTCATCCAAAAACACTGTTGCACCCTCGGCCGCCAGCAATCGGCCGGACTGCATGACTTCACCATTGGCATCACAGGCACCAAACAAATCAATTTCAGCGTCATGAATGGGTAAGGCAGCACAATTGATCGTCACCAAGGGCTGGTCACGTCGATGACTATGGGCATGAATCGCCTGGGCCACCAGCTCTTTGCCTGTGCCGGTTTCGCCCTCAATCAATACACTGGCATCACTGAGTGCAATCATTGGAATAGTGCGAATCAGATGCGCAATTTGAGGGGATTGTCCGAGTATCTCAGTCATGGGCCCAGGCATCAGTGGTGATGGTGATGGTGATGGTGATGGTGATGATTTTCAGAATCGCCATTGTCAGGCTTTACACCGTTTGATGAATCCGTTGTCACCGCGTCTATCCCATGGTGATGATGGTCATGTGAATGCTGATGCGACCAGATCAACATCAGCAATGCCATCAACATAATCGAAAGTCCGGCGATACGCCGGAATAAGGGTTTACGCGCAAAGCCGGACAACACACCGGCAAACATGCCAACACCGAATACGGCCGGCATGGTGCCAAGCCCGAATGCCAACATCACGCTGGCGGCATGCAGAGGATCACCCGTCGTCGCGGCGACAACCAATCCGGCATAGACCAGACCGCAAGGCAGCCAGCCCCACACCGCACCCAGAAAAAAAGCCTGTTTCAATGAGCGAACAGGCAGCAGTTTTTGTCCAATCGGCTGCAGTAAACGCCATACCGGCGCACCGATCCGTTCGATATGGGCAAAGCGGGGAAACCAGCCCGCCAGATACAGCCCCATCGCAATCATGAACAGGCCGCCAAGGTATTGCAAAAATACAAGCCCGTTAATTTGTGTCAGCGGGGAAACTAGCAAGCCAACAATACCGCCAGCCAGTGTGTAACTGAGAATTCTGCCGACATTGTAGTTAAAGATAAAGGGCAGCATTTTTGTGGGACGCTCGCGAATCTCAGTGGGCAGCGTCAAACTCAGGGCACCGATAATCGAGCCACACATCGCGACACAATGCGAGGCACTAAACAAGCCGAGCAGAAATGCGGTGACAATTGATGTAGTCAGTGCGTCCATTGTTCATCCGAAAAATTTATTGTCAGCACTTTACCACTCTAACCTCATCACAAACAGGTGATTTGCCACGCTGACTGCCGCAAAAGACCTATTTACCTTGTGGGTTTAAGGCGTAATCTGTAGTTATGGTTTGGCAACAATCGAATGAAGCCCGATGTTGCCGACCTCGTAACCGTTAAGAGGACAACATAAATATGAAAAAATTAATCATCACACCTGCCCTGTCTTTGTTGTTGGCATTTTCAACGGCCACCATTGCTGACGAGCCGCTCTACACCGTTACCAATGGCAATGAGGTTGATGAACAGACATTTAATGGTTTTCGCTTGCATCGTAACTTTTGCGCTCGCTGCCATGGTACTTTTAGCGAAGGTATGGCAGGCCCCAACCTGGCTCATAGCCTGAATCGTATTACCAAAGAGGAGTTTGTCGACACGGTCACCAACGGTAAAATGGGTCAAATAGGGATGATGCCGCCTTGGAGCCATGTTCCCCAGGTCATGGAAGGAATGGATGCAATCTATTCTTATCTGAGAGCTCGTGCTGACGGAGCGCTAGGTGAAGTCAGACCCGTGCTAGCCAAGTAACACAATGATGCCCCTTGAGCGTGTGACTCAGGGGGCATTTTTAGTTTGAGGCAGTGTTCACAATAAAATTGTGGCATTTGCCATATCCCTGGAGCAAAACACACACATTTAAATATTAACTTTCACTTAAACTCCTGCTGATAACAACAGAGGAGTCATCATGTTCAAATTTAAGTATATCGCGCTGTCAGTAGCGACCGCGATCCTTATTCCCACAGCTCATGCCGACCACTTCGAATTGTCGACCATTGCCGTCACGGGCAGCAATCTTGAGGCCAACCCTTATCCACTGCCAGAGTTCCCCGTGGCGACCCCTGATTCCGCCGATCTGGCCAAACGCCTGCCGGGCACACATATCAACCGCAACGGGCCGCTGACGCCAATTGTGCAATATCGCGGCCTGTTCAGTGATCGCGTCAATGTCATGCTGGATGGTGTTCGTGTCAGCCAGGCTGGCCCCAACAGCATGGATGCATCTCTCAGCTATCTGCCAGCCAGTCGTGTCGGTGAGATTGAACTATATCGAGGTATCGCACCCGTCAGCAGTGGCATAGAAACCATCGGTGGTACCTTAGTTGCCAATTCACGCCAACCAGAGTTTGGTAGCGGCCGTGAAGTCGAGTTTCATGGTCATGCCCATGCCGGATATGCCAGTAATCCACGCAGCCATCAAACTGCTGTGACCGCCAGCATCAGCAATGAAAATAATCGCGCTTACATCGCTGCCAGCCGAGATAAAGGACGAGATGCTCGCTTTGATGGTGGGCGGATTTTACCCAGCCAACATAATCGTGACACATTGAGCGTTGGTTACGGCTTCAAGTTTGGCCAAGCCAGCGAAGCAGGCTTTGACGTCCAACATGTCAACACAACCAATACCGGCACTGCCGCACTGCCCATGGATATTCAGTATGTACGAGGCGAAAACTATCGCGCCAACCTGAAAACTGAATTGAGCAATGGAGACCAGCTCAGTTTCCGACTGCATTATCAGGATGTGGATCACCTGATGGATAACTTCAGCTTGCGCCAGGCACCTGACCTCGCGGCACGCTGGCGGGAAACCTTCACCGATGTGCTGGCCAGAGGCATGCAGATCCGCTATCAGATGCAAAACTGGCAGTTGGGTTTCGATATGGATCAAAGTCGCTACAACACCACCATCTTCAACCCTAACAACGCGATGTTTTTTGTTCAAAACTTCAATAATGCGAGCCGGGATCGTTACAGTGTATTTGCCGAGTGGGGCGGTGAGCTGAACGAGGTCTGGTCACTGCAAAGTGGTGTTCGCTACAGCCATGTGGTGACCAATGCCGATGCTGTTGATAGTAATGGCCCGATGGGGGCGGTAGTGGCACTGCGTGATCGCTTTAACGAAGCAAGTCGCCGAAAATCGAATGACTTGTTTGATATTGCAGCAGTATTCACCCGTGAACTGCGATCAGACCTGGATCTGGAACTAGGTATTGCTCGCAAGCAGCGTGCACCCAGCTATCAGGAACGCTATTTATGGGCACCATTTGAATCCACCGCCGGGCTTGCTGATGGCAATACCTACCTTGGCAATGTCAATCTGAAGCCAGAAACCGCCTATCAGTTCGAACTGGGACTGAACTGGCACCCTCGTCAGATACAGATTTCACCAAGGCTGTTCTATCACCATATCAACAACTTTATTCAAGGCACCCCGACAACTGATGCCACCGCCATCATGGCCAATAACATGATGAGTATGTCTGGACGTGATCCGCTGCAATTCAGCAATGTCGATGCCAAACTCTACGGACTGGATACCAACTGGTTTGCAGCCTTAACCGACCACTGGCAACTGGAAGGCACGGTCAGTTATGTGCGCGGTAAACGTCGTGACACAGGTGATAATCTGTATCGCATTGCACCGCTGACCGCCCGCACCATGCTCAGTTATGTTGAGCCAAGCTGGCAATTAGGTCTGGAGGTTGAAACCATCGCAGCGCAACGCAAAGTGTCGAGCACCAATCTGGAACAAAAAACCAGCGGTTATGCTTTGTTCAATCTGTCAGGACGCTACCAGCCAATCAAGGATCTGACCGTGACAGCAGGCATCAACAATCTGTTTGATCGGCGCTATCAAGATCATCTCGGTGGTTACAATCGGGTGATGGGCAACCCTGATATTGGCGTGCTGGATCGTTTACCGGGGATAGGACGAAACGCTTATGTAAACCTCGGTTACCAATGGTAATCAAACAACGTTAATCGAATCTGGCGGGCGCTGGCAGTGTGAATATCACCTGTCGGCGTTCAGCCGTTTCTGTGGTGTAAAGCAACGTAATCTGCCTGGCATCTTGCATCTGTTGCCACAAAGCCTCGGCATTAGGCTGACCAGAAATACGAAAATCAAACCATTCTGGCCGTCGATTGGCCGTAATTGTTGGAAAATCTGCGACCGGGCGGGCGGTGTTGATTAGCATGTCACCGATCGATGGTTGATTATTGACGGCGTTTAACTGCCAGTCACTGCCAGCATCCGCGGCTTGATAGTCATAAAAAACCTGCTGTGGTGGCCGAGCGGCACCCGCACAAGAGCGCAGACCTTCGATAATACTTAATGGATAATCATTATCCACCTGCAGCAAAATCAGCTCATGATTGGCAAAACTATCCAGATTACGGTCACTGAGGCGAACGGTCAGCCAGTATTCGCCGCTGCTAAGCCTTTGCACTTGTAACAGCTCACCACCTTCCGCTTGCGAGCTGAATGATTGTGCCTGAGCAGGCACCGCAGTGAACAACAGCAACACCATCAGTAACGGCATAGTTTAAACCTCACAGCATCAAAGGCTATTGATCGGTAATTTTCAGTTTGATGCCAATTGCTTTCAGATAACTGCGCTCTTGCCGCAAATCCGCCTCAGTCAAAGGGTGTTCCGCCAACCAGCCCTCGGGCAAGCTCAACTTCAAACCTTTTGCCCTAACCTGTAGACCGACAAAGGTATCAGCTTGTTCACTACGGCCACGGTTAAAAACCATTGCCAGTCGCAAAATAATCGCCAGTCGCGTTGAAGTCGTTTGTAACTCGTCCGGCAGCTCACTGAAATAGATGCTTGGAAATTTACGTCGCTGAGCACGAATAACAGCAGCCAAGGATTGTTGTTCTTCACGAGAAAAGCCGGGCATGTCCGAGTGAGCGACCAAATAAGCGGCATGTTTGTGAAACTGATCATGAGAAATCGCCAAACCAATTTCATGCAAACGCGCTGCCCATTGCAACCGTTGCTTGAACTCTTCACCAACGATTTGCCAGTCAATAGCAATTTGTTGATAAAGCTGACCCGCCATAACACTGACCCGTTCAGCGTGCAGCTCATCTACCCCATAGCGTTTTGCCAATGCACTGACGGTGCGCTCACGCTCATCATCATGTTGAATACGACCCAGCAGATCGTAAAGCAGGCCTTCTCGCAAAGCGCCGTCAGAAACGACCATTCGATCGATACGCAAACGTTCAAAAGCCGCCTTGAGCACACATACGCCGCCAGGCAATACCTGGGTACGCTCTTCACTGAGGCCATCCAACTTGAGCTTATCTGTGTGGCCGGCGTTTTTCATCGCCATCAGAATCATGTCGAGCGCATGCATGGTGATCACACCGTCATCACACCAGCCGTTGGCTTTGGCAATATTGGCAACACATCGAATGGTGCCTGAAGCTCCTACTGCCTCCTGCCAGCCCAAGTCCAGATAGGGTCGCTGAATTGAGCGCAGTAAAATGGCTGCACTGAGTAATGCTCTTTGGCAGGCTGCATCAGTCAGCTGATCATCGGGGAAGAATTTTTGAGTAAAGCTGACACAACCCATTTCCAGGCTTTCACGGCGCAGACCTTTTAAACCCTCACCGATAATAAATTCGGTGCTGCCACCGCCGATATCCATGACCAGCCGCCGTGAACTGTCAAAAGCCAGTGATTTGGCAACGCCAAGATAGATCAGGCGCGCCTCTTCTTCACCTGTGACAATTTCGATCGGATGACCAAGCGCCAATCGTGCCCTACGCAAAAAATCACGACTATTTCCAGCCACACGTAGTGTGTTGGTGCCCACCACCCGCACCTTGCCGTAAGGCAAATCCCGAACCCGCTGACCAAAACGTTCAAGGCAGGCAATCGCCCGATCCTGTGCTTCTATGGACAGTCGGTTTTCCTTATCAAGTCCGGCGCGCAACTGCACCATCTCTCTGAGTCTGTCGAGAATCTGAAACTGATCATCGCGCAGACGCGCAATAATCATATGAAAGCTGTTTGAGCCCAGATCGACGGCCGCCAAGATCTCTTCGTTTGAAACTGATTCCATATCCCACCTATTTCCCGATCGATCAGATTGTGCCCTAACACCAATCAGCTTGCCACATCAACTCAACACTCTGACTAAAACTGATTGCAAAGCGATGACTGACTGCACTGTGAATGAGATCTGTCAGAAAAGCCTTTAATTGAAATAAGCCAGCTATCGCGTATGAGCTTTTAAATTCGCAGATGGATCGAATAGTGCCTCTGTAGCGTCAGTTGTTCAAAATCATAACCTCGTATAACGGTCACAAACTGCCACCATGCTCATCAACACCTCTTTGATGAATCATCCCGCGTTCATAGATACCCTGAAAATTTTTGAAAAACTGCCGAGAACCAGACGCTGAATCTCGAAAAATTACATGACGAGTGGCATGCCTGTAAATATTCAGCCACCTGACTGGTAAAGTGCTGTTTCAATTCATATTGCCGTCATAAACCATGGTTACACTTTAGGCTGTCTAATCATCAAGCGCAGCATATCGAAATGGATCGTGAGTTTGTCAAAAGTCAGCCCAGCGAAACCATCCGCAACGTAAAGCCACGCGGAATGAACACCGAAAGTCTGATCAACAGCTTTCGTGATTACTACGTCCATTTACTTGGCAGAGACGAGGAAAGCCGAAGCATTCACTACGCCTACGAGGCATTAGGGCTTGTGATTCGTGACCGGCTAATGGAACGTTGGAATGCGACACATCGGACCTATAAAAAGGCCGGCAGTCGCAGGATGTTCTACCTTTCGATGGAATATCTTATCGGTCGCTCCCTGAATAATGCATTGCTGAACCTGGACATCACCGATAATGTGCGTGAAGCATTGGGTTCACTCGGTATTGATCTCGAAGAGCTTCTCGAAGTCGAGCAGGATGCTGGTCTTGGTAATGGTGGCCTTGGAAGACTTGCCGCATGTTTCATGGACAGTTGTGCCACACTTCAATTACCGGTCATCGGCTATGGTCTGCGATACGAGTACGGCATGTTCACGCAGAAGATTGTCAATGGTGAACAAAAGGAGCTACCCGACCACTGGCTCAGAATGCGAAACGTATGGGAATGCCGGCGCATGGAATATGCACGCCGAGTCCATTTTGGTGGTCATACTCAAGTGCAAACCGAAGCAAGTGGTCGACGGCGAGCACTCTGGACTGGGACTGAAGATGTACTTGCAGTTCCCTACGATATGCCTGTTCCAGGGTTTCGGAACAATACCGTCAATACCTTAAGGCTCTGGAAGGCGATTGCCACTGAAGAGTTTCACCTCAATGAATTTAACAGTGGCGATTACATCGATGCAGTGCACAGCAAAATCTTTGCTGACAACATCACGATGGTGCTCTACCCAAACGACAGTAGCCTGAATGGTCGCGAGTTACGGCTTCGGCAACAGTATTTCCTCGCCTCGGCCAGCCTGCAGGATGTGCTTGCCCACTGGGTAGGTTTGCACGGTAGGGATTTCAATGACTTTGCCCAGAAAAACTGTTTTCAGATCAATGACACACATCCCAGTATCGCCATCGCCGAACTGATGCGTTTGTTGGTCGATGAATACGATCAGCCTTGGGACGATGCCTGGCTGATAACCTCTAGCAGCATGGCTTATACCAATCACACACTACTTCCAGAAGCGCTTGAGTGCTGGCCATTGCCAATGATGCAGCGACTGCTGCCACGACTTGTAGAGATAATCTTCGCTATCAACGCCGAGTTTTTAAGTGATGTTGCTGAAAAATGGCCCGGCAATGTTGATATGCTGCGGCGTCTGTCCTTGATTGATGAGGCCGGTGAGAAACAGGTACGCATGTCACATCTTGCAATCATTGGAAGCTACTCCGTAAACGGGGTTTCCAAATTGCACAGCCAATTGCTGCGCGAGAAAACGTTTACCGATTTTTTTGCTTTGCAGCCGGCAAAATTCAACAACAAGACCAATGGTGTAACACCGCGCCGCTGGCTGCTCAGTTGTAATCCGGATCTGAGCAACCTGATTACGGAAACCATCGGGCCGAAGTGGATCACAGATCTATCTCTGCTTACCGATTTACTTGCTTACGCTGATGATGCCGGCTTTCAACATCAATGGCAGACCGTGAAGCGCTCGAACAAACAACGACTTGCTGATTTCAAGCGTGACCATTTACGCGGTCAGATTAATGTTGACGCAATCTTTGATGTTCAGGTCAAGCGCATTCATGAATACAAACGACAAGTACTGAAGCTGTTGCATGTCATCCACTTGTATATTCAGCTCAAACAAGGCCTGGATACAACGCATGTGCCTCGTTGCGTATTAATCGGAGGCAAGGCCGCCCCAGGCTATTTCGCAGCCAAGAGAATCATCAAGTTGATCCATAACATAGCCACTGTTATCAATAACGACTCATCGCTGGGTGGTCAGTTGTCCTTACTTTTTCTTCCTGACTATTGTGTGTCAGCGCTGGAAAAAATCTGCCCGGGTGCCGATCTTTCGGAACAGATCTCCACCGCCGGCAAAGAAGCATCAGGCACCAGCAATATGAAGCTGATGATGAATGGTGCGATAACGATTGGCACATACGATGGCGCCAATAATGAAATCCTTGAAGCGGTTGGTTCGGAAAACTGCTTCCTGTTCGGCCTGTCTGCTGAGCAACTGGCGTCCATGCGAGAACAATATGATCCTCAATCACTGATAAACAACGACAGTCGTTTACGAGAGGTCATTGAACTACTTGAAAGTGGTCACTTCAACCAGTTTGAGTATGGCATCTTCGATGAACTAATCGCCATGCTGAAAAATCCCCATGACCCTTGGATGGTTCTGGCTGACTTTGCTGATTATCTTGAAACCCAGTACCAGGTTGAAGCCGCTTTCAGTGATAACAGTCGCTGGATTCGCATGAGCATTGCCAATGTTGCACATTGTGGTCAGTTTTCATCCGATCGGACCATCAATGAATACAATCGCGACATCTGGAAACTCCGTCAACTACCGGTAAAGCTCAATGAATGAAATCAACCTGGTGACTGACAAAATGACTGTTATCCAGAGTAAGCATGTAAAAGCTGATCACTTATCCACTGACATGTGCCTGAATGAACTGCTTGAAACTCTTCTATTGCTCTACGATGAGATTACGCTTGACGCACAACAGCGCTTGATACCTTTTCGCAGATATTACTCAGATGGAAGGTTCAGCCAAAGCGCTCATAATGTTGCACATTACCTCGCATTTCGACAGCACGATCTGCGCAGCTTGCAATCACAGCTCGCTAGCGTTGGTCTCTCATCACTGGGGCGAGCTGAAGCCGATGTAATGTCCAATCTAGAGGCCGTCATTGAATTGCTATGCAGATCAATTCCAACGGAGCAACCATTCTGTATTACTGCCAAAGCTGGACACTCTGGCCATGAGGTCCTTGCAACCAATAGCCAAAACCTGTTTGGCAATCCGCATACTGTGCACAACAGCCACATTATGGTAACAATGGATGCATCGGTTGCCTGTTCAGCTCAGCATATAAGAGCCATGCTGAGCCATGGTATGACCTGTGCCAGAATCAATTGTGCTCATGACGAACCAGCCATCTGGGAGAAAATCGTCAATACTATCCGTGAAGTTGAGATCGAGACTCAGAAACGCTGCAAAATAATGTTTGACCTGGCTGGACACAAAATTCGAACTGGCAAAATTCAGGAAGGGCCTGAGGTTTTGCGACTGAAAACTCGAAAAGATGAGCTTGGGAAGGTTGCTCAGCCGGCCAGACTTATCCTTTGCCATGAAGCCTACATTAGCGAAGAAGTGGTATCTGTTTCAGATCAGCCACTGCCAAAACTCATAGCGCCAGATGATCTATTAGCAATGCTCAAACCAGGACAGGTTCTGCATTTAACTGACATTCGTCATAAACGACGTCAATTATTCGTTGAAAAAATGATAGCGTCAGGTCAATGGTTACTCAAATCCGAAAAGAGTATCTATCTGGGCTCAAACATGACGGTGAGCCTTGAATCTGATGGCAACACGAGCAACGCAACTTTTCGCCTTGGAAAAGTTGCACCCATTGCACAAGCTATCCAAGTCTTCAAAGGCGACTTAATTCTGTTATCAGACCAGGCTTCTTTCAGCAAACCGGCAAGCTATGATGAAAATGGTCACCTGGATCAACCCGCTATATTGACTTGTACGCTTGCTGGAATCGCTGAGCGTCTGGAAGTTGGCCAGGCAGTATGGATCGATGATGGCAAGATCGGCACCATGGTAGAGAAGGTTGGTAGCGATGGTGCCTGGTTGCGTGTTACGCATGCTAAAAACAAAGGTGACTTAATAAAGCCCGACAAGGGCATTAATTTTCCTGATACCCATCTGGATTTGCCTGCTTTGAGTTGCAAGGATCTTTCTGATCTGAGTTTCATCAGCCATTACGCTGATCTGATTGGTTTCTCATTTGTTGAGTCCGCTGCTGATATCGAAGAGCTTATTGGGCACTTGCATCAAAACGCAGCTGGTCATTTGCCAATTATTGCCAAAATAGAAACCAATCGTGCCGTCAAAAACCTCCCGGACATAATTCTTGGAACAATAGGAAAGCATAAATTGGGGATAATGATAGCAAGAGGTGATTTGAGCGTTGAACTCGGCAGCGCCCGTCTAACAGAAATCCAGGAAGAGATCATGTGGCTGTGCGAAGCCGCTCACACCCCTGTTATCTGGGCAACACAAGTCCTCGAAACCATCGCTAAAAAAGGCGGCCGATCCAGAGCAGAGTTTACCGATGCCGGAATGGCTGCAAGAGCAGAATGTGTGATGCTTAACAAGGGACCATACATCCTGGATGCACTGGACGCACTTGTTCAAGTGGTGATGCTGATGAATGAACATCAGCATAAAAAATTCTCCCGCCTGAGAGCACTTCATTGGTGAAACAGTCACTACATAAAAATGGAAGCTCACACTTCTTAGCTATTGAAGTATGAGCTTACGGGACAACAAGTTGCATTATTCTTTTCGCGCTTTGACAACTTCTTCCATCTTCTCTGCGCTCAGATGCCTGACGTCCTTACCTTCGACAAGATAAATAACATGCTCACAGACGTTATGTACGTGATCACCGATACGTTCAAGTGACCGAGCAGACCAAATCATGTCTATGACACGTGTAATTGAACGCGGATCTTCCATCATGTATGTGACCAGCTGTCTAACAATGCTCTCATACTCGGCATCGACATCACGATCTTCTTTTGCCACCAGCAATGCAGTCTCTACATCGAATCTGGCAAAGGCATCAAGCGCATTGCTCAGATTGCTCCGGACTTGCGTTCCAAGTGCGCTGAGCTCACGGTAATTCTTTTTGGGTCTGTCTTTCTCAGAGAGATTTAACGCCATTCTGGCAATGCGCACTGACTCATCACCAATACGTTCGAGATCAGTAATGGTTTTCAAAATACCTGTCACCAACCGCAAATCACTCGCTGTTGGCTGGCGTTTGGCGATGATTTGAATGCACTCCTCATCTATCTGGATTTCTAACTTATTGACGTCTTCATCACTGGCAATCACGGCACGTGCCAGATCAGCGTCACCGTTCATCAGTGCTTCCATCGCATTTTGAACTTGCTGTTCTACCATACCGCCCATCGCCAGCACCTGGCTGCGAATATCCTGAAGTTCTTTCTCGAACTGTTGTGAAATATGTTGTGATTGATTGGTAACCATCTGTCATCTCCTGAGGCTGGACTTAGCCGTAACGGCCGGTAATGTAGTCTTCAGTCTGTTTGTTATTGGGATTGGTAAACAGCTGGTCGGTGGCACCAAATTCAATCAGCTCACCCATGTACATGAATGCCGTGTAGTCGGAAACACGCGCCGCTTGCTGCATGTTATGCGTTACTATGACGATGGTGTAATCATTCTTCAACTCGTTGATCAACTCTTCGATTTTCAGGGTCGAGATTGGATCCAGCGCCGAAGCAGGCTCATCCAGCAAAATTACTTCCGGCTCAATGGCAATCGCACGGGCAATCACCAGACGCTGCTGCTGACCACCCGACATGCCCATGGCTGACTCATGCAGACGATCTTTGACCTCGTCCCACAGTGCCGCACCTTTCAGGGATTTTTCGACCACTTTATCCAGCGTGGAGCGATCATTCACGCCTTGCAGACGCAGGCCGTAAGCAACGTTTTCATAGATGGATTTCGGGAACGGGTTTGGCTTCTGAAACACCATGCCCACCTGACGGCGCAATTCGGAGACATTAACACCCGGCGCATTGATCTCCTGACCATCCATCAGCATATCGCCGGTGATGCTGACACTATCCACCAGATCATTCATCCGGTTAAAACAACGCAGCAAGGTAGATTTACCACAGCCTGACGGACCGATAAACGCAGTGACACGTTTCTCGGGGATTTGCAGGTTGATGTTTTTCAGTGCCTGATCATTGCCGTAGTAGAGGTTCAGATCGTTGACCACAATCTTGATCGACTCATTGGCCATCAACAGTGCTTCTCTGGCTTCGCCACTTCTGGCTTGACTGGCAGATACCCGAATTGGTGGAGTTTTTTCTTGTGAATTCATAGTTGAATACTCTTTAGTTTCATTTTCAGTCTTCATGGCTTAATCCGAAGCATTGCGATAGCGTTCACGCAGTCGGTTTCGAATACTGATGGCGGTCAGGTTCAGTACCACTATTAATACAACCAGTACCAGCGCCGTGGCATATACCAGCGGTCTTGCAGCTTCGGCGTTCGAACTTTGGAAACCGACATCATAGATATGGAAGCCCAGATGCATGATTTTGCGCTCCAAGTGTACGAACGGGAAGGTACCATCTACCGGAAGTGATGGGGCAAGTTTCACCACACCCACCAGCATCAATGGCGCAACCTCGCCTGCTGCACGTGCAATCGCCAAAATCAGACCGGTCATCATGGCCGGGGTTGCCAACGGCACAATGACTTTCCAAAGAGTTTCAGCCTTGGTCGCGCCCAGCGCCAGACTGCCCTGACGAATGGTAGACGGGATACGTGCCAAGCCTTCTTCTGTTGAGACAATCACAATCGGCAAGGTCAGCAAAGCCAGCGTTAAAGAAGCCCAGAACAAGCCTGGCGTGCCAAAAGTAGGCGTTGGCAGCGCTGCCTCATAAAACAACCGGTCCAGACTGCCACCAAGGAAATAGACAAAGAAGCCCAGCCCAAATACCCCGTAAACAATTGACGGTACACCTGCCAGGTTATACACCGAAATCCGTATGACTCGCGTCACCAGACCTTGTTTGGCGTATTCGCGCAGATAAATCGCTGCCAGAATGCCAAATGGTGTAACAATAATTGACATGATAAATACCATGGTCACAGTGCCGAATATCGCAGGGAAAATACCGCCTTCGGTATTGGCTTCACGCGGGTTATCGGACAAAAACTCCCATAAGCGCTCAATGTACTGCCCCATTTTGGCCAGCACTGACATGCTGTTTGGCGCTGTCACCCTGACAATTTGCGCCATTGACAAATTAACCTGAGCGCCCTCTGCTGTTACCATTTGCAGTGTATCACGACGTTGCGTTTCTTTAAGTGCGTTCAGCTCGACACTCAACTCTTCAAACTGTGCGTCCAGTTCAGCTCGCGCCGCGGCGATGCGCGCATCTTCAGCTTCACGTTCCAGGCCGCTAACACCCTGCAAATCCAGGCGACGAGTTTCCAACCGAAGCTGTTCCATACCACTGTTGATGCGACCAATCTGACGACGCTCAATACGCTGAATTTCCTGATGCAATTTCAGGCTGCGATCCAAGGCTGCCTGCATATCTCGCCAGAAGCCAGACTGCTGAGGGGTGCTGACAATTTCACCTTCTCTGAGCAAGGCCACTGGCTGACCGTAGAAATTACCCCATTCACGTCGCTCAATCTGATAAGCATCCAGCGGATATGTAAACTCGCCCATACCCAATTCGAGGTACCAGACAAAATCACGACCGGTCTGATCTCTGTTGCCTTGCTTGACCAGGTAACGAGTGACCATATCGATGTCTTCGGGCACTTCATTACCAGCATCACGAGCGACTGCTGATGGAATGCTTTGGGAGCGCACAATCTCACCCATCACCACAATTTGTTCACCCTGCTCGTTGGTGATTTCAATCTGGGCAATATTGGCCGGCCAGAAGTGACCAAAACCACGCACTGCAATCAGACCTATCAAGCCCACCACCATGATCATGCACATCGCTACGGCGCCGCCGTTGAGCCAAATCCAGGGTGAACCACTTTTCAACCATGCTTTCATTGTCATTGATCCCTTCTGGCTTACAGGTTGCTGTAACGGTCACGCAGCCGTTGACGAATAATTTCTGCAGCGGTGTTGACAATGAAGGTCAGTGCCAACAGCACCAATGCTGCAAGGAACAGTATGCGGAAGTGCGAGCTGCCCACAGCCGTTTCCGGCAGTTCTACGGCGATATTGGCCGACAACGTGCGCATGCCTTCAAATATGTTGAAGTTCACCACCGGACTGTTACCAGTTGCCATCAGTACAATCATGGTTTCACCTACTGCACGCCCAAAGCCCATCATTACCGCAGAGAAGATACCCGGACTGGCTGTGGGCAACACCACACCGACCACGGTTTGCCAGCGTGTAGCACCCAGCGCCAATGAACCCTGGGTTAAATGACGAGGCACTGTGAATACCGCATCTTCGGCAATTGAAAATATCGTCGGAATCACCGCAAAACCCATGGCGATACCGACAATCATGGCGTTACGCTGGTCATAGGTGATACCGACATCGGTAAACCACTGACGCATGCTGCCATCAAAGAACCAGACCTCTATCCATGGGCTGAGGAAAATACAGAAGGTGCCAAATGACAGAATAACCGGCACCAGCAAGGCAGCTTCCCAACCATCTGGCACTCGGCTGCGGAATGACCCCGGCAGCTTCGACCAGAAGTAGGCAAATACCAACATCAGTACCGGCATCAGTATCAAAAAGCTGAAAATCGCCGGCAGGTGATCCTCGGCAAACGGCGCCAGCCACAAACCGGCCAGGAAACCGAGAATAACCGTCGGCAATGCTTCCATGATTTCGATACTGGGTTTAACCACACCCCGCAATTTGGGCGTCATGAAATAAGCGGTGTAAATGGCACCGCCAATCGCCAGTGGCATGGCAAATAACATGGCGTAGAAAGCGGCCTTCAGCGTACCGATAGACAACGGCACCAAACTGAATTTTGACTCAAACTCATCGGAAGCCGATGATGACTGCCAGATGTATTCAGGGTTGGCCCGGCCTTCGTACCAGACTTTGTTCCACATCGCGGCAAACGATAATTGCGGATGCTGGTTCCACAGTCCGGCAAGTGACACCTGTTGCTGATCATCCAGCAACATCAAGCGACCATTGACCTGAGAAATTGCAGCACCCACCAGCGGCTGTTCACTCAATTGCTTGAAGTAGAGTGTGCGCGCTGAGGTGCCGTAGTGAATGCCCAGCTGACCTTTGGCATCTACGGCCAGAAAGCCTTTACGGGTGTATTCCGGCGCCAGTGCGGTAATCGCTGCGCCGTGTGGCTTAAAGTCGCGAATCCGGGTCAGGTGATTATTATTGGATTCATCACGCACCAGGAACCACTGACTTAATTCACCCTTTTCTGTACCGACAATCAGCGATACTGTGCCGACCAGAAAATCCATGGCGGTGATGGCGCTACCCTGTCCGGCATTGACTGAAGCGACAAAGCGGGCATTTTCCAGACGGGAAATATCGTAGTAGTGGATATAACCTTTTTCATCAGCAATAAACAGACTGCGTAATGCCTTATCAACCAGCATTTTCACCGGGGCTTCCGGGACTGTGGCCAGTTCGACGGTGTTGCTGTTGACCGTGACTTCGCCGGTAATCATATTGCTGCGGCTGGTCAGGTTGGTGACCAGCAAGCGCTGGTCTTCGGTAATCGCCGCGATAATTGAACCGGCGGCACCGCGGGTCACCGTTTCAATGGCCAGATGCTTGATCGCACGACCCTGCTCATCAATTTGAATCGCGGCCTCACCAAATGGATACTCCATTCTTGGTGTAATCAGGCGCTGGTCATCGGGAAAGCTGATGTTAAATGCATGGCGGCTGATCACCACCTGACCATTACTGAGTCCTTGAGCAGTCACGCCACCGATGTATTCCGAGTTGGCAAAGCTGCTTACTGTGGCATCTTCAGGAATCGGCAAGCTGAATTGTTGGCGAATCTGGCCGTTATCAGCTTCAAAGAATGTGACCTGACCGTTGTCGGTGTATTGAATGCCCATTTCCTGATAACGCTCAAGCACCAGATGCTGGGTATTCGCGTGAGTTACAGGCAGTGTGTAAGAGGCCTGAGGCGTTACTGAAGCACCCTTGAGAATGGGCATCACCTCGTAGAACAGATAGACAAAAATCATTGCCAGGGCAAACACCACACCAAAGCCTGCAGCAGTAATTCCCCAGCGCGAGGCGCTGTCCTTGAAGTCACGCCTTTTTCGCAGCTTTTCCCGAGCCGCAGTATCAGGAAGCAGTGATTTTCGTGTTCCTGAACTGCCCAAGGCGCCAGTTACGGTTTCAGTCATTGTGTTGCCCTGTGTGAGTGTCAATCATGAAGCGCCAAGCTTACTGATGTTATGTGACAGCATTATTACAAACACTAACTGATTGTTTTTATTGCTCTTTATGCTTTATCAGTGTTGTAGAACTGAACTGACAGACAAAAAAAGAGGCCCAAAGGCCTCTTCTTGTTCTGCACGGGTTTGGTGGATTATTCCAGACCCAGATCCTTACGGATTTTGCCAGCCAGAGATTCTGGAATTGGCACATAACCATCACGGTTGACCACTTCCTGACCTTCTTTGGAAAGTACCAGTCTTACAAACTCACGAGTTTGTGGGTCCAGATCCTGGTTAGGGTGTTTGTTGATGTAGATGTACAGGTAACGAGCAAGTGGGTAGGCTCCTGAAGCGGCATTTTCAGCGGTAGCTTCAGCGAATGGCGCACCGTGTTCAGCGGCAAGCGGTACCACACGAACACCTGAAGTACGGTAGCCGATACCTGAGTAGCCGATACCATTGATAGATTCAGTCACACCTTGAACTACTGATGAAGAACCAGGCTGTTCGTTGATGCTTGATTTAAAGTCACCGCCGCACATTGCGATATCTTTAAAGAATCCGTAGGTACCAGATACAGCGTTGCGACTGTACAGAGCAAAGTCACGGTTTTCCCAAGCGCCAGACAGACTCAGTTGACCCCAACGGCTCACATCAGCTTCTGCACCACAACGACGTGTGGCTGAAAAAATCGCGTCAACCTGTGGCAGGCTCAAACCTTCAATCGGGTTGTCCTTGTTGACATAGACCGCGACCATATCGATGGCCACTGGCAGCTCGTAAGGCGCATAGCCGAATCTTTCTTCAAAAGATTGAATTTCAGACTGACGCATGCCACGACTCATTGGAGCCAGAGTCGCAGTACCCTCTGTCAGTGCAGGAGGAGCAGTTGAAGAGCCGGCACCCTGTACCTGAATATTGACGTTTGGATAGAATTTGTTGAACTCTTCTGCCCACAGTGTCATCAGGTTGTTCAGTGTGTCTGAACCAATGCTGGACAGGTTACCTGATACACCTGAAGTAGGTGTGTAGGCTGGCAGGTTTGGATCAACATCAGCGAAAGTGGCAGACGACAGTGCCATAGTGACAGCGGCGCCAATGACTGCGAGTTTTTTCTTTAACATGAGTGTTCAGCTCCTGAATTGAATGAAAATGTAGCAACGGGTGAAGTTGCCAACGCGAGCAGTATTACTGCTAACTGTGACAGGCTGATGAAAGAAACATGACAATTATGTGACAACGTCCCATGAGGCTGTTTTTTTCAACAAAATCAATTGATTTGCCGTAATAAAAAGCCTGCTGTTTGACTCTGCAGGCTTTAAGCTGAATCACAATGACTCAGACATCGATTTTATCAACCAGCTTTTTCAACGGGAAATGACAACAGAATTTGGCACCTTCTCCAGGTGCACTGTCAATGGTCAGCTCAGCTTCATGGCGCTGCAAGACATGCTTGACGATCGCCAGACCCAGGCCAGTGCCGCCAGCACTGCTTGCTCGGCCTTTGTCGACGCGATAAAACCGCTCGGTCAGGCGATCCAGATGTTTGGCCTCAATCCCCTCACCTTGATCAATGACACAGATCTTTGCGCCAAAATTATCGCTGTGCCAGCTGACAGTGATCGGACAATTGTCCGGTGTGTACTTAACGGCATTGAATACCAGATTAGAGATTGCACTTCTCAGCTCATCAGCATCTGCCATCAGCCATTTTTCCGATTGCAACTCCAGGCTGATGAGCTGTTGGCGATAATGCTCAAGGTGCGAGGCATCATCAACAATGACCTTGAGCAATTGGGCAACATTGGTAGGGGTATGCATCAGCGGCTTTTCACCGGTTTCCAGCGAAGACAATACCAGCAGATCCTTAATCATCAGATGCATACGTTGAGTCTGCTGTTGCATGACAGGCATTGCCTGCTGCCACTGTTCTGCTGGTGTGCCAGGCTCAAAGCTCTCCAGATAGCCTTTGAGTACCGTCAACGGCGTACGAAGCTCGTGCGAGACATTGGCCACAAAATCACGACGCATCTGCTGAAGCTTCACGGTCTGGGTAATGTCTCTGGCAATCAACAAACGGCCATTGCCCATATAGCTGACCAGTTTGATTTCCAGTTGACGTGAGGGGCTCAGTGGTGAGATCAAGGTGATCACTTTGCCCTCCCCCCCTGGACTTTCCATGAGTTTAAGTAAGTGCGGATCCCGAATCAGGTTAATAACCCGCACACCACTGTCACGAGGCCATCGAATGCCTAGTAACTGCATGGCAGAAAAATTGGCCCAATCCACCTGACCATGTTTACCAATGATCACAATGGCATCGGGCAAGGCCGCAGTGGCAGACTGGAAACGCTTGAGATAACTGGTGACTTTCTTTTTGCGGTTGCTGTTTTGCTGGCGCATTTTCTCGATATGGCGGCACACATCATCCACCACACCTTCTGCACTGGGACAAGCGACTTTTTTTGGGTGCTGCAACCAACGCCACAATTGATACCACTTGCTTTGCAACCAGATGGCGTAGCCCAGTGCAGCGATGAACATGAATGTCATCATCTGCCCCATGATCAGTCCGAGGAATCCTGCCAGACTGATCAGCGCCAACAGGCGCCAATTATCCCATGGCATTCAGATCAATCCGTCATTCAGCCGAGAAACGATAGCCGACGCCGCGCACCGTCTGTACCAGATGGTCATGACCATAAGGCTCAAGCGCCTTACGCAGTCTTCGGATATGTACATCAACAGTACGCTCCTCGATGTACACAGTGTCGCCCCAGACAAAATCCAGCAACTGAGAACGGTTATAGGCCCGCTCCGGATTTTTCATAAAGAAGTGCAGCAAACGGAATTCAGTTGGTCCGAGATCAATACGCTGTTCACCCACATTCACCCGGTGGCTTTTAGTATCCAGCACCAATTCAGCACAGCTGAGTTTTTGGCTGTCATCACTGTTCAGTGGCTGGCAGCGACGCAACAAGGCGCGAATTCGTGCAACCAGCTCTACCGGCGCGAAGGGTTTGTTGATGTAATCATCGGCGCCGACACTTAAGCCTTTGACCATGTCTTCGCTCTCACCCTTGGCAGTCAGCATGATGACTGGAATTGACGCCAGAAACTCATTGGCGCGCAGACGTCGGATAAATTCAATACCGTCAATGCCTGGCAACATCCAGTCAAGCAGAATCAAATCAGGCTGTTGTTGTTTCAGCCACTCCAGGCCCTTTTCCCCATCAGCGACCGCTTCACAAATGAATCCGGATTGTCGCAAAGTGAAATTCAACATATCGCGAATTGCAGCATCATCCTCGACGGCCAAAATGGTTGTGGTCATTGCATGTTCCTGTGCATAGTTTTCGCCAAATAGCATACTCGCTGAATATGACAGAT
Source organism: Methylophaga sp. (assembly GCA_020831825.1). Taxonomy (GTDB): domain Bacteria; phylum Pseudomonadota; class Gammaproteobacteria; order Nitrosococcales; family Methylophagaceae; genus Methylophaga. The sequence goes on from JAFIFW010000005.1 coordinate 115,323, forward strand.
TTGTTAAGCCTCGTTTCGAGGTAATTTCAGTGAGATCAGACTGGCCATCGCGATCATCAATGCCGAGACCAGCAAGCATGCAGCCAGACCGGCCCACATGTACACCCAACCTGAAAGTAGCGTACCGACTAATCGGCCAGCAGCATTAGCCATGTAATAAAAGCCCACATCAAGCGAAACACCTGAAGCATCTGCATAGGCAACTATGAGATAGGAGTGCACTGCCGAGTTAATAGCAAACACAACACCATAGACCATCAAGCCTGCGGTGATTGCCGTCATCAACATCCAGTCAAAATAAACAGCCGCGGCGATCAGCATTGGCAGCAACATTAACGGTAACGACCAGCGCCAGACGGTCTGTCCATCTGGCGCATGCGTTTTTGAATAACCGGTGAGTTTGGGGGCTGCAGCCTGAACAATGCCATAGCCCACCACCCAGATAGCCAACAGTGCCCCGACATAGATGGCTGGCCATTGCAGTTGAGCATGCAAAAACACCGGTAAGGCCACTACAAACCAGATGTCTCGAGAGCCAAACAGAAAGAACCGGGCAACTGACAATCGATTGACTGCCGGACTTTTCGAAAAAATATCGCGAAATTTTGGTTTGAAACTCGCCTTGCCGAGCTTTCGATCCAACAGATAGACACTAAGCAACAACACCACAAACAAGACCACTGTCATGGTAAAGATAGCGCCCCTGAAACCCAGCCAGGTCAGTAATGCAGCACCGACAAAAAATCCAAATCCTTTCAGCGCATTTTTAGAGCCGGTCAACAGGGCAATCCATCGATACAAGGTCGACTGTTGATCATCGGCAACCAGCATCTTAATGCTGGATTTAGCACTCATCTTGTTGAGATCTTTGGCAATGCCCGACAAGGCCTGCGCCACCATTACATAAGCAACTGATAACCATTGCGGATCGACCAACAACATCGACAAAGCGATGACTTGCAGCAATAAACCAAGGTGCATGGTGACATTCAGACCCAATCGCGCCGCCAGCCAGCCACCGATCAGATTGGTGACAATGCCAAAAAACTCGTACAGCACAAACAGCATTGCCACTTCCAGCGGACTGTAACCAAGCTGATGGAAATAAAGCACCACCAGCATGCGAAGTGCGCCATCTGAAATGGTAAAAGTCCAATAGCTGAATGTGATGACAAGATATTGCCTGACATCACGGCTGAGCCCGGAAATAAACTGCAACATAAAAAAAGCCCGGTGAGATTCCGGGCTTTATCATATCGCTTATGCGCTAAAACGCATATACTAAAAAACGTATATGTTTAACTCATGACGCCTTTGATCATAAAGAAGATACAGGCAGATAATACGGCAGCGGATGGCACGGTAATGAGCCAGGCGGTGACAATTTTCTTGATCATGTCACGCTTCACGTACAAGGTTTTTTGTTCTTTTTTGAGTGTTTTCTTGGTTTTTTTGATGATGCCTTCTTCTTCATCAATCAAACGGTACAGCTCGGTAATGCGCTGATAATCCTGCATGGTCTTGTTCTCTTTAACCTGCAGGCTGCTCAGTTCATTTTTCAATGCATTGAGCTGTCTTTTCTCGTCTTCAAGCTCGGCTTTTTCACGAGCGATTTCGAACTCAATTCGACTTGAAGAATCCAGCCATTCTCGCAGGAAGCCTACCCCGAACACCCCGCCAATAGTGACGTGAGTGGTACTGATCGGCAGGCCAAGCTGACTGGCAATTATGACCGTCACTGCTGCAGCCATGGCAATCGAATAGGCGCGCATTTGATCAAGCTCGGTAATTTCACCGCCGACGGTACGAATCAGACGAGGCCCATACAGGGCGAGACCAATGGCAATACCAAAAGCACCGACGGCCATGACCCACAATGGAATCCCGGCTGTCCCGGTAATACCTCCTGTTTTGACCGCTTCATTGATTGCCGCCAAGGGACCAATCGCATTCGCCACATCATTGGCACCATGCGCAAAACTCAGTAACGCTGCAGCAAAAATCAACGGGATGGTGAACATCACATTGATGCTCTGCCGGGTGTTTTCCATTTTCGGCGCACGGTCACTGACCCATTTTTTGACCAGCAGATAAATCGAACCACCCAGAACAAAGCCAATCATTATGGCGACAAAAAAGCTTGGTTTACCCACAGGTTCCGCATTGATCAACGGCAAGTGATTGACCAGCTCAATCACCTTGGGCCAGATTTGTGACAAACCTTTCATCACCAGATAAGTGGTAAAGGCCCAGACCATTATCGCTACATAAACAGGCACCCAACGTATGGCCGCGCTTAATTTGTCTTCTTTAAAGATGATGGTTTTTTTGATGGCGAATAAAAACAAGGCGGCTATCACGCCCCCCATCACCGGTGAAATGACCCATGAGCTGGCAATTCGTCCCATAGTCCACCAGTCCACAATTTGAAAACCGGCAGCAGCTATGCCTGCCCCCATCACGCCGCCTACAATCGCGTGCGTAGTCGACACCGGCGCACCCGCCATGGTTGCCAGGTTGAGCCAGAGCGCAGCCGCCAGCAGTGCTGCCATCATGGCCCAGATAAAGCTGTCTGTATCGTCGCCAAAAGCACGAATATCGATAATGCCGTTTTTGATGGTCGACACAACTTCACCCCCGGCAATAAAGGCACCCGCGGCCTCGAATATCATGGCGATGACAATCGCCCCGCCCATGGTCAGCGCACGTGAACCTACCGCTGGGCCTACATTATTGGCGACGTCATTGGCACCGATATTCATCGCCATATAGCCACCGAATACCGCCGCAATGGCAAGGAACATGTTGTTGGGAACGCCACCGCTGGTGGCGAAACTATAGATTAGAACCAGAACCAGGAAGAACAGTGCAAAGCCGATACGCGCCATTTCAGCATGGCTTTTCTTGAACGCTTGCCTCTCAAGCTGATGAATGGTTTTTATTTCCACGAGAAACCTGTGATGCTGTTTGTGTGCGCGCAATTATTACAGCATTGTGGCAATTAGACACCTCCAAGACTTCACTGGAACAAACCATTGCCTGTTACCATTGTCTGATTGTAACTGCATTTTTGGGCCAAAACCGACAATGAAATTTTTTCTAGTCCTGTTGTTGCTGTTGACCAGTTTCAGCGCTGAAGCGCGCCCGGGCTTGCTTGAAAGCCTTGGCATCAGTCGTTCTGCTGACATGCCTCTGGAAGTTGATGAGGCTTTCCGCCTGCAAGCTGAAGTCAACGCGGAAACCGGCATTCGCATCGGCTGGCAAATTGCCGACGGCAACTATCTATACCGCGACAAAATTGCTTTTGCGCTGGCCGAAGATTCGCCCTATCAGCTTGCAGCCTATCAACTTCCGGCAGGCACGCCCAAATACGATGAGTTTTTCGGACATACTGAAGTGTATCTGGATGATGTGTTTGTAGCGCTGAACATTATCGGAGCCTCAAAAGGATCAGAAGTAGTATTGAATGTGAACTTTCAGGGTTGCTCGGAAACCTTTCAGATTTGCTATCCACCGGCCACCCGCACCGTCAGCCTTGAATTGACGAGCGATCCGGTATTGCAAACACAGGCAAGCAACACCATTGACTCTGCATCAACATTGCCCTCGAGCAGCATCACTGGCTCTCAGGAAGTGCAGATAGCCGAACGCCTGGCTGACGGCAATCTACTTAAAATTTTGCTGGGATTCTTCGGCTTGGGCCTGCTGCTTACTTTCACGCCCTGCGTACTGCCCATGATCCCTATTTTGTCGAGCATTATTGTCGGCCAGGGTGAGCACATCACTACCCGCAGAGCTTTTCTGTTATCGCTCACTTATGTACTGGCAATGTCCCTGACCTATACCGCAGCCGGTGTCGTCAGCGGCATGCTGGGCAGTAATCTGCAATTAATGCTGCAAAACCCTTGGTTGATAGGCAGTTTCACCATTATTTTTGTCTTGCTGGCGTTATCGATGTTTGGCTTTTACGAACTGCAATTACCCTCTGGCATCCAGCAACGCCTGCATAACTTAAGTCAAAAACAGCGGGGCGGTACCTGGATAGGTGTTGCCATTATGGGTCTGTTGTCCGGTTTGATTGTCGGGCCCTGCCTGGCCCCGCCGCTGGCAGGAGCGTTGCTGTTTATCAGTCAGCATGCTGATCCGGTATTGGGTGGCGCAGCCCTTTTTGCAATGAGCATGGGCATGGGCGTACCGCTACTCATCATTGGCACTTCCGCAGGCAGCATATTGCCCAAAGCCGGTAACTGGATGGTCACGATCAAAGCGGTATTTGGGGTGCTGCTGCTGGCGCTGGCGATTTGGATGCTGGAACGCATCATTCCGGGCTGGTTAACCTTGCTGCTTTGGGGCGCGCTGCTGATTATTTCAGCGGTGTACATGGGCGCTCTTGAATCCTTGGGTATCGATGCCAATGGCTGGCAAAAGCTATGGAAAGGCGTGGGCTTGTTGATGCTGATATACGGTAGTTTGCTGGTACTGGGTGCGACAAGCGGCGGGCAGCATATCTGGCAACCACTGCATGCGCTGGCAGCAGCAGAGCGAGACACCTCAACACAATCACCCTCTCTCGAATTTGTTATGATCGACAGCCTGGAGCAACTGGACCAACAGCTGCAAAGCAGTACCAAGCCAGTGATGCTCGACTTTTACGCTGACTGGTGCACCGATTGCAAAACCATGGAGCTGACCACCTTTCGTGATCCACAGGTGGTGAATGCGCTCCAACAATATACCCTGCTCAAAGTGGATTTAACGGATAATACCCCGGCACATCAGGCCATGTTGCGCGAACTCCGGGTGTTTGGGCCACCGACCTTCATCTTCTACGATTCCTTCGGTGAGGAATTAAGGCAATACCGGCAAGTCGGCCACATTCGGCCTGGGCAAATGCGTGATTTGTTGGCTGAATTGGCATTACAAATCAACCGATAGACCATTCATCGACTTTTCGCCGAAAATAGCGACAAAAAGCCGGCTTTTTTGCCAAAAAACTGGACACTTACCAACTGCTGGTGCAAAATCATCAGCCAAATACCTAATCTACAGGCTCGACTCGGTAATGGCGAAGTTCCTGCTACTGCATGGCCCAAATCTGAACCTGCTCGGTACCCGCGAACCGGAAGTCTACGGCCACACTACGCTGGCTGAAATCAACCAAAAGCTCACTGAACAGGCACTCGCTGAGGGCCATCAACTGGAAGCCTTCCAAAGCAACGCTGAACATGAACTGGTGGACCGCATTCACAATGCCCGCGGCAGCACTGACTTCATCATTATCAATCCGGCAGCATTTACACACAGCAGTGTGGCCCTGCGCGACGCGCTGGCTGGGGTAGCCATTCCCTTTATCGAAGTGCATCTCAGCAATGTCCATGCCCGAGAGCCATTTCGTCATCACTCCTACCTGTCGGATATAGCGGTCGGTGTCATTTGCGGTCTCGGCCCGATGAGCTACCAGTTAGCACTGCAAGCGGCAATCCAAAGAATCTAACCACAAAACTAATTTAAAAAGGCGCATATCGATGGATATTCGGAAAATTAAAAAACTGATTGATTTGATCCAGGAATCTGACGTTTCGGAAATCGAAATTTCAGAAGGCGAAGAATCGGTTCGCATCAGTCGACATACCAGCACTCCAGCACAACCTGTTAGCTACCACATCCCCGCTGCCACACCTGCTGCTCCGGCTGCCCCATCAGCGGCGGGCAGTGCTGAAGCGGCACCTGTCGCCTCTGCTGGACCAGATATGAGCAAAGCGGTACGTTCACCCATGGTTGGCAGTTTTTATCGCTCACCCTCTCCAGAGGCACCGGCATTTGTGGAAGTCGGTCAGAAAGTCAGCGTCGGCGATGTGATTTGCATTATCGAAGCGATGAAAATGTTTAACCAGATTGAAGCCGATCGCAGCGGCACCATCAAGGCGATTCTGGTCGAAAACGGCCAGCCGGTTGAATATGATGAACCATTGTTCATCATCGAGTAATCCCTTGCCCTCAATGCTCAACTGCGGATAGACACAACACCATGATTGATAAAATAGTAATCGCCAACCGGGGTGAAATTGCCCTGCGTATATTGCGAGCCTGCTGGGAACTGGGCATCAAGACTGTTGCCGTTCACTCTGATGTGGACCGCGATTTGAAACATGTTTTGCTTGCCGATGAGACCGTCTGTATCGGTCCGGCAAAATCCACCGACAGCTATCTCAACATTCCGGCCCTGATTAGCGCTGCCGAAATCACCGATGCGACAGCCATTCATCCTGGTTACGGATTCCTGTCAGAAAATGCCGATTTCGCTGAACGTGTTGAACAAAGCGGCTTTATTTTCATTGGCCCTCGCGCCGATACAATTCGTATGATGGGCGACAAAGTTGAAGCCATTAAAGCGATGAAAGCCGCTGGTGTGCCTTGTGTGCCGGGTTCTGACGGCCCGCTTGGCGACGATGATGCCACCAACCTGCGACTGGCTCGTGAAATTGGTTATCCGATTATCATCAAAGCCGCAGGCGGTGGCGGTGGCCGCGGAATGCGTGAAGTCCATTCGGAAGCACACTTGCTGAATGCTATCTCCATGACCCGCAGCGAAGCCAAGGCGGCTTTCAGCAACGATATGGTGTACATGGAGAAATTCCTGGAGAATCCACGACATATCGAGTTTCAGGTACTGGCCGACCAGCATGGCAATGCGATTCATCTTGGTGAGCGTGATTGCTCGATGCAGCGCCGTCACCAGAAAGTTGTAGAAGAAGCACCCGCGCCAGGCATTACTGAAGAAATGCGCCAGCGCATGGGTAAAATCTGCGCCGATGCCTGTCGTCGCATTGGTTACCGCGGAGCAGGCACCTTTGAGTTCTTGTATCAGGATGGTGAGTTCTACTTCATCGAAATGAATACACGTATTCAGGTCGAGCACCCGGTGACCGAGCGCGTCACCGATACTGATCTGGTGCTGGAACAAATTCGAATCGCTGCCGGTGAACCACTATCATTAAAACAGGAAGACATCAAAATTCGTGGCCACGCCATCGAATGTCGAATCAATGCCGAAGACCCTCGCACCTTCATGCCAAGCCCTGGCATGGTCAGTCAGTACCATGCACCCGGCGGCCCTGGCATTCGCATTGATTCACACCTTTACAGTGGCTACAAGGTTCCACCTAACTACGACTCCTTGATTGGCAAACTGATTGCCTACGGCAATACCCGTGAGTCAGCGATTAAACGCATGCAAACAGCGTTGAAAGAGATCGCCATCGAAGGTATCAAGACCAATATCCCACTACAACGGGACATCATGGACGATACGCATTTTCAAACTGGTGGTACCAATATCCACTACCTTGAGAAAAAGCTCGGGCTGTAACAGCTCGCTTCGCCATGCCCTGGATTCAAGTAATTTTCTGCAGCTCACCTGCTGATGCCGAGCAGCTTTCAGATGTGCTCAGCGAGGCAGGTGCCAGCGCTGTCACCTTTGAGGACAGCGCGGATCAACCCATCTACGAACCAGCACTGGGTGAAACGCCCTTGTGGTCAGAAACCCGGATTATCGGTTTGTTTGATGCGGCAGTCGACTGTCAGGCTTTACTTGAAGATATCGCCACACAACTCTCGCCCGGCAAACTGCCTGACTATCGAATCGAAGCAGTTGAAGACAAAGACTGGGAACGTGAGTGGATGGATAACTTTCATCCGATGTGTTTCGGAGAGCGTCTCTGGATTGTGCCAAGTTGGCGACAAGCACCAGACCCTGAAGCCCTCAACATTTTGCTTGATCCAGGTCTTGCTTTTGGTACTGGCACGCACCCCACCACGGCACTGTGCTTGGAGTGGCTGGATACTGTTGGCGATTTAACCGACAAAACGGTCATCGACTATGGCTGTGGCAGCGGCATTCTGGCAATTGCGGCTGGACTGTTGGGCGCAAAACGAATCATCGCGGTGGATAATGACCCGCAAGCACTGGAAGCGACGCAGAGCAATGCAGAGCGTAACGAGGTCACCATTGAGACTTACCTTCCACAAGACTGTCCAACCACTGAATGCGATCTGCTGCTGGCCAACATTCTCGCTGGGCCGCTGCATGCATTGGCGCCGTTATTCGCCGAACTGACCACGCCTTCGGCTGATCTTGTGCTGTCAGGCATTCTCGATATTCAGGCAGAACAACTTAAGCATCATTACGAGCAATGGTTCACCATGCAAGCAGCCACCTTCAAACAGGAATGGACTCGCTTGACGGGCAAGCGCCATGCATGAGGATGCGCTGAAAATCGGCAACTACACGCTGCCGAACCGACTGTTTCTCGCCCCGATGGCTGGGGTCACTGACCGGCCGTTTCGTCAGTTATGCCGCACACTCGGGGCTGGCATGGCAGTGTCTGAAATGATCACCGCTAACAAATCCTTATGGGCCAGTAAAAAGTCACTGCTTCGGGCCAATCATGAAGGCGAACCGGAACCGCGCAGCGTGCAAATCGCAGGCGCAGATCCGCAAATGATGGCAGAAGCTGCCCGGCATAATGTTGATCAGGGCGCACATATCATCGATATCAACATGGGTTGCCCCGCCAAAAAAGTCTGCAATGTGATGGCAGGCTCAGCCTTGTTGCAAAATGAAAAGCTGGTCGCCGACATCGTTGAAGCCGTGGTCAATGCTGTGAATGTGCCCGTTACCCTGAAAATCCGAACTGGCTGGGATCTGCAAAACCGCAACGGTATTCGCATCGCAAAACTGGCCGAAAATGCCGGTATCCAGGCACTTGCTGTGCATGGACGTACTCGTGAAGACGCCTACAAAGGTGAGGCTGAATACGACACCATTGCTTCGATCAAAGCGGCCATTTCCATTCCGGTGATTGCCAATGGCGACATCGACAGCCCGAAAAAAGCCGCCCAGGTACTTGAATATACCGGTGCCGATGGGCTGATGATCGGCCGAGCGGCTCAGGGTAACCCATGGATATTCAGAGAAATCCAACATTTTCTGGATCATCGGGAACTTTTACCGCAACCAGCACATAATGAGATACACAAGGTCTTGATTGCACACCTGCACACACTGTACGATTTCTACGGTGAATACAGCGGTGTTCGGATGGCACGGAAACATATTGCCTGGTACAGCAAAGGATTACGCAACGGTAACACCTTCAGAGAGCAGATAAATCTGCTCGAACACTCAGAACAACAACTCGCCTATACTGAGCAGTTCTTTGCGCAGTTGACCGAACAGGACTTTATTGCCGCATGAACAATGCATTGCAAAACACAGAAACTGACAGTATTGAGCTGGGTGTTGCCGGTGAACAGCAACATGAACCGCTCAGCACCTGTGTCGCAAATGCCTTAGATGCCTACTTCGAGCAGCTAAATGGCCATCCTGCCGCCAACCTCTACGAAATGCTGATCACCGAAGTCGAAGTACCTTTACTCAAAGCGACGCTCCAACATACGCAAGGCAATCAAAGTCTCGCGGCACAGATCCTCGGTATCAATCGCGGCACGCTGCGAAAAAAACTCAAGCAATACGGCTTGTAAAAATTTCTAAACTTCCGGAACCATCATGAACAAGATCCATCGAGCACTGCTGAGCGTGTCAGACAAGACAGGTATTGTCGAACTGGCACAAAGTCTTCACCAATCCGGTGTTGAACTGCTATCCACGGGCGGCACCGCCAAACTGCTGGCCGAAGCCGGTTTGCCTGTCAAAGAAGTTTCCCAACACACCGGTTTCCCGGAAATGATGGATGGCCGTATCAAGACGCTGCATCCGAAGATTCACGGCGGCTTGCTGGGCAGACGCGGCACTGATGACGCCGTCATGCAACAACACGATATCACCCCGATTGATCTGGTCGTGGTCAACCTGTATCCGTTTGCCGCCACGGTGGCGAAAGCTGACTGCACTCTGCCAGATGCCATTGAAAACATTGATATCGGTGGCCCCACCATGTTGCGCGCAGCCGCTAAAAACCACACCGATGTCACCGTACTGATCGATCCGGCTGACTATTCACGTGTGATTGAACAAATCCAGCAGAGCGGCGGCGTTGACGATGTCACACGTTTTGACTTGGCGGTTAAGACATTCGAACACACCGCGCAATACGACGGAATGATCGCCAACTACTTAGGCACCATCAGCCAGGATGGTGAAAATACCCAATTTCCACGTACCTTCAACAGCCAGTTCCAGAAAAAGCAGGACATGCGCTACGGCGAAAATCCTCATCAAAAAGCCGCTTTTTATGTTGAAAGTCAGCCAGAGAGCGGATCGATTGGCGCAGCCACACAACTACAAGGCAAAGAGCTGTCCTACAACAATATTGCTGACACCGATGCGGCATTGGAGTGCGTAAAAGCCTTCGCAGAACAGCCTGCCTGCGTCATCGTCAAACATGCCAATCCATGCGGTGTCGCCACCGGGCAGGATTTGTTGACCGCCTATGACAGGGCCTATCAAACCGATCCAACCTCTGCATTTGGCGGCATTATTGCCTTTAACCGAGAACTGGATGCTGCCACTGCTCAAGCGATCGTCGACCGACAGTTTGTTGAAGTCATCATCGCCCCCTCAGTCAGTGATGAAGCCAGGCGCGTGATCAGCCAGAAAGCCAATGTGCGTTTGCTGGTGTGCGGTGATATGCCCTCGGCAGCTGTCGCTGGACTTGATTTCAAACGTGTGACTGGTGGTCTGCTGGTTCAGGATCGCGATATTCAACTGGTCACAGAAGCTGAATTAAAAGTAGTGACCCAAAAGCACCCCGACCCGGCACAACTCCGCGACTTGTTGTTTGCCTGGCGCGTCGCAAAATTCGTCAAATCCAACGCCATTGTCTATGCCAAGGATCAACAAACTGTCGGCATTGGTGCAGGCCAAATGAGCCGCGTCGTCAGCAGCCGAATTGCAGGCATCAAGGCCAATGATGCTGGTTTGACCGTACCGGGTGCAGTGATGGCTTCGGATGCCTTTTTCCCATTCCGTGATGGTTTGGATGCCGCAGCCGAGGCCGGCATCAGTGCAGTGATCCAACCCGGTGGCTCAATGCGCGATGATGAAGTCATCGCTGCAGCTGATGAACATGGTATCTCCATGGTGTTCACTGGCATGCGTCATTTCAGACACTAAAAGTGAGCCGTGGATCGCGCCCGAGCCCTGAAGTATTTCCAGTCTGCCAATCAAGCACGATTTGAGCGACTGAGACAGCTTGCGCCTTCAAGCCAGCAGCCATTTTATGCGCTGCTGGCTTTTTTATTTCACGCCAATCACAAATTACTGCCGGGATATGTCAGTGATGATGCGCCTGTGGGCATCATGGATTACCGGCCGGACAGTCTGACTCTCAATGCGGCAGTCAGTCTGCACAAAACATTTAATTACAAGCATAAAACCTTGCGACGTTATGCGCTTCGGGGCATCTACTTGCTCAATCCGCAAGGAAATTTCAGCTATCCCTCGCCATGCCGTTTGAGTTTGTGGCTGGTGCACACCGGTCGAATGAGCACTGAACAGCTTGAGCTGTTGCAACGAAAAACTGCGGCAATCCTGGCTTGGGCAAAGCAACTTGGCATCGTGATTGATTATCGATTGTTTGCTGAGGCTGAGCTTCAGTCAACCGTCGGTCCGACCGGGCTTGAGCTGGATGCGTTTTACAGTAGCGGTATGGTGCTGGCTGGCAGTGTGCCACTCTGGTGGCTGACATCCTCAGAAGAAGACAGTCTCCACGATCAGCATAGCCGGGAGCTTATTAATCAACGGGTGTTTACCGAATTCAGTTTTCTTGATTTTTCTGTGCCCGGTGCTATCTCGGCAATGGCGTATTTTTCCGAGGCGGAACAGGCCTTGCTGGCAGTGATGCAATACGGACTGACCAAACTGCCTGAGTTGCTGTTCGAGGTTCAACAGTTACAACGGTTTCCCGAAGTTGAGCTGCTTAGCAGCCGATCTAAAAATCTCATCGATCCGGCAGCCGATCCGCTGGTGATTGACCCGCTCATGCTCAAATATCAGTCACTGATAGGTGCTGAGACCGAACACCGTGAAATTTTACAGTCCGCCATTTATCAGCGTGCCCGCGAGGCGCTGTCGAAAGCGGTACAAAAACCGGCACATCCCTGGCGACGACTGTTTGTGCAGAAATTATGCGAGTCCTGGCAATGGTCGGTCAGCCGTATTGAGACTGAAGATCTTCGAATGCAGGGCCATTACCGGCAACGCCAATCCGACTGGCAGCAATGCCAGAATTTTCTGACAAGCGCTTTGTCATTGTGTCAGCAATTTGCCCTGAAACATGATTTGGCGGTCAACGAACGTTTACAGACACTCAGCAGACATCTGAATCTGTGGACTGCGCAAGTGGTCGCTGGTCGATTACCCGTTTTACCGCCATTACAACAACCGGTGCAGGCAGAAGAACAACTTCAGCTAAGCCGAGCCTCCGCAGCAGACAGCCACTGGCAACTTTTTGCTGTGAACGACCATGAGCCTTTGTTTTCTTCTGAACATCTGCTTGAGGTACTGGCCTTTGCTGTGGTCAACAAAATACTGGATCGCAGCAGCCTGCTCAGAATCAATGATGCCCAGCAGCGTACCAGCAGCGATTTAATCAGAGCGCTCAGTCAACGCCTGATTCGCAGCGCATTGGCTGAAGGCAGCCAATGGTGCTCGATGGAAAACCTGATTAAAACCAGTGGCTTTGATCAATTGGTGATTTTTGCCAATATCGGTCAGGCTGCTCATGACGCCCTGAGTGAACAAGGCTTGAAAGTCAGCAGTCGCCAGGATGATCCGCTCAGTTACAGTTCCAACCAGATCTCGTTGATCAGTCGGCTTGAAATGATGATACGTGCCGTTGATGGGCAGTGGCATTATCAGCTGTTTGATGGCCCAAACGCGATAAGCGAGATGCTCGCCGCCATATTGAGGTGGTCACCAACAGATTTCTTCGCAGCGTCATTGTCCACAGACTGCACGACAGAACTCTATGGCAATCAAATCGCGGAGCGACTTCAACAACTGACCAGACACTGCCTCGAACACTATCAACGCTTTCCACAAGGTGGCCGTTACCTGTTGCCTCTGCGCGATCGACTGGTTCAGCTTGATTGGCAGCCGGGCAATATTGAGTCACAGCTTTTACCTGCCGGCATGACCGTGAATCAGTGGTTGGTCCAGCCACGAGATGAATTCAGTGCTGATGCCGTCGATATTCGACTGGACCCACAGGGCCTCTATCGCTTGCTGGCCAATGCCCAGTCTACTGGTCAGATAAGTTGTTTTTTGAGGCTGGAGACTGAAAAACTGGTGACTTATATTGTTGACGAACACGGATGTACGCTCACGCACGAATATCAAAACATGAGCGAGTCCGCGGTATTGCATCAACTACAGCTGATGCTGACGCGAATCAAGGAAACTAACTCACTTCAACGACTTCGCTTTTATCGGCTGCGTTATCGTGAACAATGGCAAATCGAGGTATTAACACCACCAGCAAGCAGCCGGGATTATTTGCCTGTTCAAGTTGCATTGAGCAATCACCTGCCCAACGCTGAAATCCGGCTCTATTGTGGTGAAACCGCGTTTGGCGGTAACGTTGATGATTCAGGGCTGTACCAGAAAATTCGTCAATGGCTGTCGAGCAGGAATACTCGCTTGCCTCTGCAAATCACCCGCATCAGCTTCTCAGATAATCAGTATTACGCCGGAAGTCATTACCTGCTCCAAAAATTCCAGATTGAACAACGGCTCAACCAGGCCTCTACACATTAAATCGCAGCTATAACGGCCAGAAAGGTCAAAAAATCGGTACTTCTGGTCGATACAATCTCCGTCTTATTGGAGTCCGAAAACGCCTGACAAAAAAGCTGACCCTTTCGCTTTGTCAGTGGCTCTTTTATCATGTCTCAATTGAAAGCCATCCCAGAGACGCCCAAATGATCAAAGTTGGAATCGTTGGCGGCACCGGTTACACCGGCGTCGAATTACTCAGACTGCTGGCCTGTCACCCTGAGGTATCATTGCAGGTCATCACATCTCGAGCTGAAGCCGGGCTACCCGTCAGCGATATGTATCCGAACCTGCGTGGTCATGTTGATCTTAACTTCTCCGAACCAGATATTGATGCGCTGGCACAATGTGATGTGGTGTTTTTTGCCACGCCACATACCGTTGCGATGGCAACGGTGCCTGAGTTGTTGCAGCGTGGTGTGCGTGTCATTGATTTATCCGCGGATTTTCGGGTGAAAGATATTGCCCTTTGGGAACGCTGGTATGACGTTAAACACACCTGTCCTGAGCTGGTGACTGACGCAGTTTATGGCTTGCCAGAAGTCAATCGAGCACAGATTCGTGATGCGCAACTGATTGCAGTACCCGGTTGTTATCCAACCGCAGTCCAACTTGGCTTCCTGCCACTGCTTGAGGCCGGTGTGGTGAGCAAGGATGGTTTGATTGCCGACGCCAAATCGGGCACCAGTGGCGCGGGTCGCAAGGCAGCATTAGGCACACTGCTAACTGAAGCCAGTGAAAACATGAAAGCCTATGCCGTGGCAGGACACCGTCATCTACCTGAAATATCAGAAGGCCTCAATCACATTGCCGGGCAGACGGTTGACTTCACTTTTGTCCCCCATCTGACGCCTATGATTCGCGGCATTCATGCAACGCTCTACAGCACACTGAATCGCGATGTCGATCTTCAAGCGCTGTTTGAGCAGCGTTTTGCTGACGAATCTTTTGTCGATGTCATGCCTGGGGGTTCGCACCCTGAAACTCGTAGCGTTAGAGGCGCAAACGTATGTCGTATTGCGGTACATCGTCCACAGAATGGCAATACCGTGGTGGTCTTGTCCGTGATAGACAATCTGGTCAAAGGCGCTTCGGGACAGGCGATTCAGAACATGAATATCATGTTCGGCCTGAATGAACGGCTCGGCATTAACACTATAGCGATGCTGCCTTAAATGTCTGTCAACGATCGCTATGTCATCAGTCCACATCGACCTCTCAGATGTCTCGGCGTAGCGCTGATCATTGTGCTGCTTACCAACGCAATACAAGCCTGGTATCACTATCATGATTCCTATGACAGCGATCAAGCACTGGCAGAATTACAAAAGCAGCATAAGCAAACACTGGCCGATCATCATGATTTACTCAAAAAACAACATCAAGCTCTCAATAACCTGAATGACCACCAGCAACAACTAGCCCTGCAGAGGGCCATGACAGAAGAGCTTGAACTCAGGTTAGGAGAGTTGCAGCAAAAAGTATTCAATTTGAATAAAGAACTGGTCTTTTACCAGACAATTACTCAAGGCAACAGCACCAGTGAATTGCAAATCAGGGAATTTCAGCTTCGCAAGGATACGACCGAAGCAGACCAATATCGCTTCAGGATCGTTATCACACAGGGACAGAATCTCAATGACCCGATCACCGGGCAGGTTGAAGTGACACTCAATCACATCAATGCTGATGCAGAGCAAAGCAGCACTACCGCCACAGAACACAGCCTGAATCTCCGGCATGTTCAAGTATTGGAAGGTGCGTTCAAAACTGAAATGGAAGCTACGCCCCAGTCGATCACGGTCACACTTCGTCAGAATGGCAACATACTGCTGTCACGTGATTTTGAATGGCTGCCGGAATAACGCGAGGTAAATAATGTTTGGCAAGAAACAAGGATACAAAAAACACAAAAACATGCGCATCGATACGCTGATTGGTGAGAAAACTCATGTTGAAGGTGACATTATTTTCAGCGGAGGATTGAGAATTGATGGCAAGGTCAACGGTAATATCTACATCGACAGCGATGATCAGGCAGTGCTCAGTCTGAGCGAGCGAGGCATTATCAACGGCGAAATTCGCGTGCCTCACTTACTGATCAACGGTGAAGTGAATGGCAACATATACGCTTCACAGCATTTGGAACTGTCTTCAGCCGCCAGAGTAACTGGCAATATTTTCTACCAAACTCTGGAAATGGCGATTGGCAGTGAAGTCAATGGTCAGATGATCCACATTACCGCTGATCAGGCGGCTGATACCCTGCAAATCGATAGTTCCAGCAACGATGACAAGCTCAGTTTACCCTTGGAAAAACAGGATTAATTCTTGACTAAATTAGTCAGAATTTGCATAATAAAAGCTAATAAATCACCTTAAATCCGGAGACTTTAATGACCAGTGACATGCCCAGCCCTGTAATTTTTACCGATGCGGCGGCCAGCAAAGTCAGTGAACTCATTGCTGATGAAGGCAATGACCAGCTGAAACTTCGTGTCTTCATCTCAGGTGGCGGCTGCTCAGGTTTTCAGTACGGCTTCACCTTTGAAGAAGCAGTCAGCGAAGGCGACTTTGAAGTGGAAAAGTCGGGAGTAACATTGCTGATTGACCCTGCCAGTTATCAATACCTTGTCGGCGCGGAGATTGACTATACCGATGGTGTTGAAGGCTCACAGTTTGTTATTCGCAATCCAAATGCCACCACCACCTGTGGCTGCGGCTCATCGTTCTCCGCCTGACATAACAAAATACAGGCCGGCAATTTTTTTGACTGCCGGCCCTGGCCATTACCTTCCCCCTCATTGATTGCCCGCCCTGGCAACCGCTGCCTGAAACTTTCATCAGATATCAACAAGATGCTTTACATGGCAATTTTTTGGCCCCATAATGAATGAACGTTCATTCATTTAAGTTAACAACAATGATTCTCAATAAATCTCAAGTAGCACAAGATAAACGTGAGGCAATACTGGATGCTGCGCTGGATCTACTGGCCAGCTGTGGCTTTCATGGCTTCTCGATCAAACAGCTGGCGGACAAGGCCGGAGTCGCTGCTGGCACCGTTTATCTGTATTTCACAGACCGTGAAGACCTGATTCGCCAACTGCACAGTGAGATTGTGCAAACCATCGCAGAAGCCGTTTTTGTCGACAATGAGTCCTCTGCTGATTTGTGGGATCAATATCAGCTGTTCTGTCGCAACCTTTGGTTGTTTTATGCCTCGCATCCACGTGTTTTGCTCGCCAAAGCACAGTTCGACCACCTGCCTCCAGCAACGCTGAGAAGTGAAATTGAATCGGCTTGGCACTTGTTCAAGCCGCTCAGTGATCTATACGAGAAAGGTCGATCTCAAGGCAGCATCAAACCTCTGTCAAACCATATCTTGTTTGGTTTGAGTATCGGCTCTCTCGCCTTCATAGCAAGGCAACTGTTATTGGGATTCGAAGATATTGACACCGATCAGTTCGAACTCATAGTCAAAGCCAGCTGGGATGCCATCAGCACCCAACCAACTGCCATTTTTGAGTAAGGATTCACTCATGCAATTTTCTGGTTTTTTGCGTGCAAACAAGCTGACAACAGTGGCTTTTGCCAGCTTTCTACTGATTAATTTAAGTGGTTGTTTACCATCAAATGCTGACTCAGAAGCATCGTCTGACTCAGCAGCTGAAGCACCACCCACAGAAGTTGAAGTTTATGTTGTCGAAAAACAAACTGTCACCCTGTCCACAACCTTACCAGGCCGAACCGTTGCTTTTCGAAAAGCTGAAATACGCCCACAAGTGAGCGGCATCATAAAAGCACGCTTGTTTGAGGAAGGTGCTGCGATTCAAGCAGGCCAACAGCTTTATCAAATTGAGCCTGAAACCTACCAGGCTGCCGTGCAAACTGCACAGGCCTATCTCAGCCGTGCCGAGGCAAACCTGGTCACAACTGAAGCGCGTGAAGCGCGTTCCCGCATACTGTTGGCGGACAGGGCTATCAGTCAACAAGCCTATGATGACGCATTGTCCGATTATCAACAGGCAAAAGCCGAGGTCGCTGTGCGTCAGGCCGAACTTGAAACAGCTGAAATCAATCTACGCTACACCCGCGTCAATGCCCCAATCAGCGGTCAAATCGGCAAATCCAACGTCACCGAAGGTGCGCTGGTCAGTGCCAGTCAGACAGAAGTGCTGGCGACGATTCATCAGCTGGATCCCATCTATGTGGATGTCAGTCAGGCATCCAAAGATCTCATCACCTTGCGTCAGCAAATCATGCAGGGGCTGGTTCGCCAGGAAGGCAATATTCAAGTGTCTCTGGAACTGGAAAACGGCACCGAGTATCCGCATCAAGGTGAGCTGCAGTTTTCCGAAGTCAACGTCAACGAAAATACCGGCAGCGTGATGATGCGAGCCTTGATACCCAACCCGGAGCAACTGCTGCTGCCGGGCATGTTTGTCAGAGCAACTTTCTTCGAGGGAGAGCGTGACAATGCCATTTTAATCCCGCATCGTGCAATCCAGCTTGACCGACAAGGCAATGCCAGCGTCATGCTGGTCAATGCTGACAATGAAATTGAAATTCGTCCAGTGTTCACAGAGCGTTCGCTTGGTAATCGCTGGTTGCTGGGAAATGGACTTGAGGCAGGCGATCGAATTGTCATTGCGGGTCAACAGAGAGTCGGGCCAGGCGCAAAAGTGTCGATCGCTGAAAAACAAAAGGACTAAACCATGGCCAATTTTTTCATCGATCGGCCAGTATTCGCCTGGGTTATCGCTATTTTGATCATGATGGCCGGTACGCTCGCCATCACTCAATTACCGGTTTCGCAATACCCTGAAGTTGCACCACCTTCCGTTCAGGTTCGTGCCACTTATCCTGGCGCCTCAGCCAAAACCGTTGAAGATTCGGTGATGCAAATCATTGAACAAAACATGACCGGTATCGACAATGTGCTGTATATGTCATCAACCAGTGATTCTGCGGGTATTGGTGAGTTGACCATCAGTTTTGAGCCAGGCACCGATCCTGATATTGCTCAGGTTCAGGTGCAGAACAAGCTGCAAGCAGCGATGCCCCTACTGCCACAAGAGGTGCAGGAACAAGGTATTCGTGTCACCAAGTCAGGCATCGGCTTTTTGATGGTACTAGGTTTTGTGTCTTCCGATGGCACCATGGATAAATATGATATCGCGGACTTTGTCGGCTCAAATATTCAGGAGCCACTCAGCCGGGTGACTGGCGTCGGGCAGATTCAGATTTTCGGTTCTCAATATGCCATGCGTATTTGGCTGGATGCCCAACGCATGTCCCATTACGCCATAACCACTGACGATGTGGTCAATGCCATTCAGGCACAGAACGTGCAAATTGCTGCTGGTGAGCTAGGTGGTGCTCCGGCAGTCTCTGGTCAGGAATTCAATGCCAGCATTGTAGTGCAGACTCGGCTTGAGACGCCTGAAGAGTTTCGCAATATCCTGTTGCGCGTTAATGATGATGGCTCGCAGCTTCGTATTGGTGATATTGCCCGAGTTGAACTGGGCGGTGAAAACTATCAGTTTGAAACCGAATACAACCGTCAGCCGGCCACAGGTTTAGCAGTGACGCTGGCTGCAGGGGCCAATGCACTGGAAACAGCACAGGCTGTCAGAGATCGTATCGATCAGCTGAAACCCTTCTTTCCCGAGGGACTTGAAGTGGTGTATCCCTATGATACAACCCCGTTTGTGCGCATTTCCATTATGGGCGTTGTAAAGACACTGATTGAAGCCGTCATTCTGGTGTTTCTGGTGATGTATCTGTTTCTGCAGAACCTTCGTGCCACGCTGATCCCGACCATTGCGGTGCCGGTGGTGCTGCTGGGAACATTCGGCATTCTGTATGCCTTTGGTTTCAGCATCAACGTATTAACCATGTTTGCCATGGTGCTGGCCATAGGACTTTTGGTCGATGATGCAATTGTGGTGGTGGAAAACGTTGAGAGGGTCATGCACGAGGATGATCTATCCCCGCGCGAGGCCACCCGAAAATCGATGGGCCAGATTACCAGTGCCCTGATTGGCATTACTCTGGTGATTTCTGCGGTATTCATCCCGATGGCTTTCTTTGGAGGCTCAACCGGGGTTATCTACCGGCAATTCTCGATTACTGTGGTCTCTGCAATGATTCTCTCGGTATTTGTAGCTTTGACGCTAAGTCCGGCCCTGTGTGCAAGCATGCTCAAAAAAACTGACGTGGCTCATTATAAGCGTAAGGGATTTTTTGGCTGGTTCAATCGCAGCTTTGACAAAATGAGCAACGGTTATCAGGGCAGTGTTCGCCATATTCTGGGACGCAGTGGTCGTTATATGCTGCTATATGCATTGATTGTCGGCATTTTGGCAATTCTGTTTATGCGCCTGCCCGGTGCATTTCTGCCCGACGAAGATCAGGGCATCATCTTCACTCAGATGACTTTGCCGGTAAATGCCTCGAAAGAACGTTCAATGGAGGTGATGGACCGCATCGAAGACTTTTATCTGGACCAGGAAGCTGACAACGTCAGTTCGGTATTTTCAGTCATCGGTTTCAGTTTCGCCGGTCGTGGACAGAATAACGGTATCGCTTTTGTCAACATGAAAGACTGGAGTGAACGCAAAGATCCTCAACAACATGTTCAGGCAGTTGCTGGCCGAGCCATGGGAGCTTTTAGTCAATTCAAGGATGCAATGGTCTTTCCATTTGTACCGCCGCCTATCATCTCGCTGGGTACTGCGACCGGTTTTAACATGCATTTGCAGGATCTCGGCGGTCAAGGGCATGAAGCATTGATGGATGCTCGCAACATGCTGCTGGGACTGGCATCTCAAGAACCACGGCTGCAGGGCGTCCGTCCAAACGGTCAGAACGATACACCCCAGTTCAAGCTGGATATCGATCACGAAAAAGCGGCTGCTTTTGGGGTATCACTGAGTGAAATAAATCGTACCTTCAGTACCGTCTGGGCATCCAGTTACGTGAATGACTTTATTGATCGTGAACGAATCAAGCGGGTTTATGTTCAGGGAGAACAGCAATACCGCATGATGCCTGAAGATGTCGCCCACTGGTATGTGCGTAATCAGCAGGATGAAATGGTGCCACTGTCGGCAGTCACCAGTGGCCGGTGGATCTATGGTTCACCTAGGCTAGAACGCTATAACGGCGTGTCTTCGGTCAATATTCAAGGTCAAGGTGCGCCAGGCGTCAGCTCTGGCGAAGCCATGCAGATCATGGAAGGCTTGATGGAACAATTGCCTCCAGGCTTTGGTATGGAATGGACCGGAGTATCGCTGCAAGAACGGCAATCAGGTTCACAGGCACCCATGTTGTATGCCATCTCGATTCTGGTGGTTTTCCTATGCCTGGCAGCCTTGTATGAAAGCTGGTCGGTGCCCTTTGCCGTGATGCTGGTAGTGCCACTGGGTGTTATTGGTGCTGTCATATTCGCTTTAAGCCGTGGAATGTCGAATGATGTGTTCTTCCAGGTGGGGTTGTTAACCACCATAGGACTAGCCTCTCGAAACGCGATTCTGATTGTTGAATTTGCCAAAACACTCTACGAGGATGGGATGTCACTGGTCGATGCCACTTTGGAAGCAGTGCGAATGAGGCTCCGCCCGATCGCCATGACAGCCTTGACCTTCATGTTGGGTGTCACGCCATTAATGATTGCAACCGGTGCCGGTTCCGCGGCGCAGAATGCGATTGGCACTGGCGTCTTTGGCGGTATGTTCAGCGCAACACTACTGGCCATTTTCTTCGTGCCACTGTTTTTTGTACTGGTCTTCAGGCTCTCTGCACGTCTCAAGGGATCCACATCATCCACCGCTCAGGGAGAAGCTATATGAAACTCAGCCGCCTCACACTGACAATGGCCAGTCTTGTACTGCTGTCGGCTTGTTCATTGGCCCCGGTGCATGAAACTCCCGATATGTCAGTCGCTGACAGACTAAGTAGCGCCAGTACCGAGACAATTCCGGCCAGAGAAATTGCCTGGCAGGATTTTTATCAAAACCCACAACTCAAAACGCTGATTGGCAAAGCGCTTAGCAATAATCACGATCTGCGAATAGCGGCCCTGCGCGTCGAACAGGTACGTGCTCAATATCGAATCCGTGAAGCAGATCGCTTTCCATCGCTGGATGTTAACACAGCCATCAGCCGGCAGCGCTCGCCAGCCTCAACGAGTTTTACTAATAACAGTCAGGTCATTGATCAATACTCGGTCGGTGTCGGCATTGCCAGTTGGGAAATTGATATCTTCGGACGTATTCGTAATCTCAGCGAACAGGCGCTACAGGAATTTTTTGCCAGTCAATCCGCCAGAGACAGTGTGCAATTGAGTTTGATTGCCGAGGTCGCAGATACCTTCTACAGCTGGCACAGTGACAAGGCACAGCTCCAACTGGCTGAAAATACCCGGGATGCACGTGCCGAAAGTTATAAGCTGATTCAGCAACGTTTTGATAACGGACTGGCCTCAGAACTGGAATTGCGGCAGGCCGAAACCCTGCTGCATAGTGCCAGGGTTGACGTTGCTCGCTTTCACCAGCAACTCAATCAACGCTTTACCGCGTTACAGCTACTGGTCGCAGAGACCCTGGACAGCTCTGACTGGCAAACAGACGAAAGCTTACTCGACTTTGCCGAACTGCCTGCCGATCTGGATTCAGAAACCCTGCTGCAACGCCCGGACGTCATCGAGGCCGAATACCGCCTGAAAGCAGCCAATGCAAATATCGGTGCTGTTCGGGCTGAGTTTTTCCCTCGAATAAGCCTGACCAGCAGTCTTGGTTTGTTGGGCACCAGTCCGGCGAATATGCTTAATACCTCTGCAAGAAGCTGGCAAATTTCACCTCAACTGACCGTGCCCATCATTGACTGGAGTCGAAATCAGGCACAACTGGATGTGGCTGAACTGGAGCGGGAAATTCTGATTGTGCAATATCAGCAGGTGCTAGAACAGGCCTTCAAAGAAGTGCACGACGAACTGCAAGCTCAGCAAACGCTTGATGATCAGTTGCATGCACTGCAGGATCTGACACTGGCATCAAAAAGAGGCCTGGAACTGGCCGAGTTACGCTACGAGCAAGGGCTGGACAGTTACCTTGAAGTACTCGATGCACAGCGAACGGTACTGGATGCTCAACAAGCCGAGATTAGCGTCAAACTTGCCAGAACCCGCAATCAACTGACTCTGTACAAGGCCATGGGTGGCGGTTTGATAACCCACTAATCCAGGTTGCAAACTGGTCAAATCAAAGCCCGTGATCACTTGTTGACCACGGGCTTTTTTGATTTTGACGGGATCACTGTTATCTTAGTTAGCGGCAATACAGTCGACACTTTAAAGGATAATTTATGGGAATCGAGATTACCGGTCTGCTTGGACTTATCTGGCTCATCATCGTTATCTGGGCTATTGTCAAAGTCGCTAAAAGTCGGGCAGGGGCTCTACCCAAACTGTTGTGGATTCTGATCTTGTTATTCTTCCCATTGATTGGCCTGATTATATGGTTTCTCTTGGGTCCGAAAGGTTAACGCATTGGGAGACTGTTGATCTTTCACAGACCGATATGAGGGCGCAATAGTCTCCAGTCAATCCGATTATATGAATAGACGCGGTTTGACATCACACACCCGAGCTGAACACAATGAACCCGTGATTTAATCTACGGTCCCGGAGCCAGCCAATGCAAGCAAGTCCTCGCTTCTGGCGAAGCACCCTACTGTTGCCCGTGTTTCTGCCAGCAGTCATTGTCACCCTGTTACTGGTGGTTGGCACTATCAGTAATCCCACCCTGGCAGGCGAAGCCTTCGCCAGCACACTCAGTTTTCTGACCACCAACTTTGGCTGGTTTTATATGCTGGCTGTGGCATTTTTTCTGGTATTTATTGTGGTGGTGGCAATTTCTCCCTGGGGCAAAATCAAGTTGGGCCCTGATCATGCCGAGCCGCAATACAGCTTTCCCGCCTGGTTTGCCATGCTGTTCTCTGCAGGTTATGGCATTGCCTTATTGTTCTTCGGTGTTGCCGAGCCTGTTCTGCACTATGCCGCGCCACCCCAAGGCACGGCGGAAACCGTTGATGCCGCCAAGCAGGCAATGCAAATCGCTTTTTTCCACTGGGGTTTTCATATCTGGGGCATCTATGGCCTGACCGGACTGGTATTAGGCTATTTTGCCTTCCGTCATGGTCTGCCTCTATCGATGCGCTCAGCTTTATATCCAATCATTGGCGAGCGAATCTATGGACCGATTGGTCATACTGTAGACGTCATCGCTATTCTCGGTACATTGTTTGGTATTGCCACCACGCTGGGCTTGTCCGTGGCACAAATCAATGCCGGCATGAATTATCTGTGGGCAGACATCCCAGTCAGCACTGCCGTGCAAGTCTTCACCATTGCATTTATCACCGGACTCGCCATCATTTCTGTCGCCGCCGGGCTGGACAAGGGGGTAAAACGACTGTCCATCGTCAACATGGTGCTCGCTATATTCCTGATGCTGTTTGTGTTCAGCTTTGGCCCAAGCATCAATATTCTCGAAGCATTCCTGCAAAATACTGGCAGCTATCTGAACAACATTGTTGAGCGTACTTTCAATCTGCAGGCGTATTCCCGCAGTGATTGGATTGGCAACTGGACCTTGTTTATTTTTGGCTGGACCATCGCCTGGGCGCCCTTTGTCGGCTTGTTTATTGCCAAAATTAGTCGCGGCCGAACTATTCGCCAGTTTGTGTTTGGCGTATTGTTTGTGCCCACAATCTTTACCTTCATGTGGTTTTCAATCTTTGGCGATACCGCGCTCTTCATGATTATGCATCAGGGCTATACCTCACTAATCACCGATGTGCAGGCTGATACCGCCATCGCCCTGTTCAAGCTCTATGAACAACTGCCACTGACAGCCATCATGTCATTTGTCACCGTAGTGCTGATTATGACTTTCTTTGTCACCTCTTCTGACTCAGGTTCATTGGTTATTGACTCACTGGCTTCCGGTGGCAGCAGTGATACACCGGTCTGGCAACGGGTTTTCTGGGCCACGCTTGAAGGACTGCTGGCATCAGCCTTGTTGATTGCCGGTGGTCTAAGCGCCCTGCAAACCATGAGTATCACCAGCGCCCTGCCGTTTGCCATCATTATGGTGTTGTCGGCGATTGGTATGTGGCGAGCCCTGGTGATTGAGGGTCACCGCGATGTCAGTCTTCAGGCTCACATGCAGTCATCGCAGCAACAAAGCAAACGCAGTTGGAAGCAACGGCTGTCGTCAATGATTGATTACCCAAGTTACCAGGAAGTCTCAGCCTTTGTTGAACAAAGCGTGCTGCCGGCCATGAAGGAGGTTGAGCAAGTACTGCAGGGTAAAGGCTGGCCGGTACAAGTCAGTTTTGACAAAACTCATCACCGGGCCTACATCGAAGTAGTACTCGAGCAGGAACTGGATTTTATCTACGATATTCGCATGCGAGGCTACAGCATGCCTACCTTCGCTTACCCACAACGCCCTGCCGATCCTGATGGTGACAAGCGTTATTACCGTGCCGAAGTGTTTTTGCGTCGTGGCGGCCAGCACTATGATACTTATGGATTTTCAGAGCAGGACATCATCGATGACATCATTCATCAGTTTGAAAAATACCTGCACTTCCTGCACATCTCACCTGGGATCTTGCCATGGAAAATGCAGGAGCACGACGAAATGCTTAATGGTGAGCAAGATCTGAAATCGAAACTCAAGCCGGATGAAAAGTGATCTGAGATAACTGTCAGAAACTGAAGTCGTAACGAAAACCCGCCGCGATGATACGGCCACCACGCGTGGCCGCATCGAACCCATCTAGCCCCTTACGCTTGCCAGTCAACGCCGCCGTTTCCTGTTCCTGATAAAACTCGATGAACAAAGTCAGCGCTTCATTGAACTGATGATCAACACCCGCATGAACCACTGTCTCGCCATAAGACTCCACTCTGGCCAGCATCAGCTTGTAACGGTTTTTACCGTGCTGGTAACTGGTGAAAATATTCACGGCCCGACGATTGTTGCCATAAAAACTGGCCGGATTATTGGTATCGGTCAACTCGTATTTCAGCGCCAGATCCCATTGACCGATGGTGTGTGTCAGACTGGCGCCATAAATGCGATCGCGAAAACCTGCTGCATTGCCACGATCATCCATGCCCACGGCAAATAAAGTATCGTTAAGCTGATAGCTGGCAACTGCCTGAATGCGTCGATCATCAATACGCGAAGGCGAGCGGATATTGCCATGTCGGGTCGAATAAGAGCCGCCGAATTGCCAGCCACCGATGTCTGGACTCTGATAAGCGACCGTCTCCTTCACTCTGAAGGTGGAATAGGTGGCAAAGCCACTATAAAAAGTACTGAACTGATCAACCGGTAATGTGATGGCATTGTAGTATGGCATCCATAGCTGACCAAGCGTCACCGTACCCCATGCACTGTCCAAACCGACAATACCAACTCTTATTCGCTCGGCATTGCTCCTCCCGACACTGCCTTGATCATAGGAATCACGGAACCGGCTTTTGGCGGCATCATAGGGAATCTCCAGCTGTGCAAACAGCCGATTTTCTGTATCAAATCGATATTCGGCGTTAAAGCCGACTCTTGAGTACGCATCCCGTAGGCCACGATAGCTGCTCATGGCTTGCTGATTGCTAGGATGTACCGATTCAGCCTGCATGCGAAGTGACAGGTAAAAATTAATATCGAATGCTCGTTCATTTTGATCGGCAAGTACATCAGATGTGGTGAGCACTAGCAGTATCAGAGACAGCATGATGGGATGTGGCATAGTTTTTCCAGTCACTTGAGACGGCATCTACCAGCATACGAAGCCCGATTGACGGCTGCAAGTCACAGATTCCTGCAACATGCATTTCCGCAAAACATCATGAATTGACGATTAGGGAGTCACTATCCAAAACACTCGCCACCAATCATTCATATCCGTCGGTGAATGAATATCACGCTCTGGTTAGTCTGCTACATGAGCCTTGAGCATAGCCGGAAGTTGACTGGGAGTGAAAATCTCAATCCAGTAGCCATCTGGATCTTGGATAAAGGCAATGCCTTTCATCTTGCCGTCATGCGGTTTTTTGACAAATGGTATGCCCAATGACTCAAAGCGAGCACAGGCGGCGTCGACGTCAGGCACTGCAAAGCCAATATGGCCAAAACCGCGAGGCTCGCTATTGCCATTATGGTAGGAAAAATCGGCCTTGTCCTCGTCACCCCAGTTATGAGTCAGCTCTAGCAGAGCTGGTCGGCCAAAGGTTTGTTCGATTCGTACGTCAGTATTGTCCGACCAGTTTTTACGATCTGATGGTGAGATTGCCGCCATGAAATACAGGGAAAAGGCCATTTCAGGGAAATCGAGTCGCTTGACCAGCGTCATGCCCATCACCTCAGAATAGAAACGCAAGCTACGCTCGGGCGCTTTGATTCTCAGCATGGTTTGGTTAAACACATACTCATGCGTCGCCGCATCATGCTGCTCAGATAGCCCAGGGGCATGCTCAAAATGTCGGCTCATCGATATCTCCAAATTTTCTCTGGCTGTTTCTAATTCAGTTTGGCGCTTAGATTGGTCTACGCAGACGCCCTCAGTGACATCGATAGCAAATAGTTTGCGCACAATCTCATCTGTGGCTGCCTGAATGCTAAGATATGCCATCAACAGGTTTCGAAGCAAACCGCTGTCAAATAACCGCTTACATTCAACAATCTTGCCTTAACCCGCCTGAAAGCCCTTGAAATCAAGGGATCCAGCTTGACCACAAACCGCTGTTTTCCTTAAAATTGTCGGCATCTTACATTAGAGGAGAGCGCCGCTCTTGGACAGTTCACGACGACGAATATGCCGTTCAGGCTCGTTAAAGTCCCGATAGCGCTGCCGCTTTCCATTGACTTCACCGAGCCTGAGCGTTTGGTGGAGTCCCCCCCTGATTAATCATAATCAACCACTGACTTCCTAATCCCATTACGGGATCACATGACTTGTCCTGTGTTGTCATTTGCGGCGCTTACATTTGCATCAGAGAGCCGCCATGCAATTTCAAAAAAACATAGCCACGATTCAGAGTGAGCTTTTTATCGCCTTAAGCATGGCGCATAGCCAGGCCTTTGCTGCGGCCGTGCTGCGCGTTGATGATGCTGAAGCCAAGTCCAGAGCCGACTGTGAACTGCAAAGCTGGCTGGTCACATCTCATGAAATCATGTTGATGCCATCCTGCAGAGCGGGAGCATCCACCGAACTCAGTGCGGTTATGAGCGCGTTGTACCCCGTGGAGACGGCAACAGCCTATCCTTTCCGAGCAAGACTCGCGTGAATTCAGAGAAACAGCCACTCCAATACACTCTCAGCATCAGCAGTGTCATGGATTTGCCTTTGAGCTCTGTCAACTTATCAACAGAAAACTTGTTTTAACCCGCCCTCCCGGAGACGCATGCATGAGTCAGGAAAACTACGCACAAATCGGTGAAGTCATTGCTGGTGGAGATGAGCAGGCACTGATCAACTTATTTGACGAAATGCCCGCCGCCGATATCGCGGGCTTCATTGATGAAAATTTCGAGATTTATGAATCACTGGCGCTGATGGACAAAATGTCCCCAGAAGTCCAGGCCGAAGTGTTTGGCTATCTGCGCCCCAATAATCAGCAAGTGCTCGCCAGCCATATGGAAGTTGGCTTATTGGCCAAATTGTTCCGTGATATGTCTTCGGATGAACGTGCTGACGTGTATGCACTGCTGGATGTCAAACTTCAGGACGCGTTGATGCGCCGACTCGCCAAGCATGATCGTGATGACTTGCTGCGTCTGTCCAGCTACGAGGAAGGTACTGTTGGGTCGGTGATGACTTCCGATTATGCGGTGATCCCGGCCAGTGGCACCGTAGAACACGCACTACGCAGACTTCGCCAAACCGCGCCTGAAAAAGAAACTATCTATCAGGCTTATGTGATTGATAATGACTATCGCCTGCAAGGCGTGGTGTCGCTGAGAGACTTAATCACCGCCGCGCCACACGAACGGATCGAAGACATTATGGTCACCGATCTGATTACTCTCACGCCGGATATGCCTCAGGCGGAATCTGCCAGAATTATCAGCCGTTATGACTTGATCGCCATCCCGGTGGTGAGTGAAACCGGTGTTTTGGTGGGCATTGTAACTTTCGATGACGCGATGGACGTCGTCGAAATGGAAGATACAGAAACCATGCACAAATCGGCTACCGTCGGCAAAATCGAAGGTGGCCTCAAAGATGCCAGTATCGGGATGTTGTACCGCAAACGCATTAACTGGCTGGTGTTACTGGTATTTGCCAATATTTTTTCCGGGGCCGGCATCGCTTACTATGAGGACACCATCTCGGCCTACATCGCTTTACTGTTCTTTCTGCCACTGTTGATCGCGAGCGGAGGTAATGCCGGCGCTCAGGCCGCGACGCTGATGGTGCGTGGTATCGCGACCGGTGACGTTACCCGAAGTGACTGGTTCCGCATGCTGGGTAAAGAATTACTTGTCTCGCTTGGACTGGGGCTGACGATGGCTGTGGCTATTGCCTTGGTCGGCTCACTCAGAGCCGGGCCAGACATTATGCTGGTGGTGGCCCTAAGCATGCTTGCCATTGTATTGGTCGGCAGTCTGATAGGCGTGATGCTACCCTTCCTGCTACACCGGTTGAACTGGGACCCAGCGACGGCCAGTGCGCCACTGGTCACCACCATCGCCGATGCCACAGGAGTACTGATCTACTTTGGCATGGCAACCAGTATTCTGGGCTTGCCAAATATTTGACTTGTATAGCCCTGTAACCATGGTTATAACATCAGGCTATTAGATCGCACACAATGGAGTTCCCGGTGTCTTTAGTCAGCCTTGAAACAAAACCGGTGCCTGCTGCACTGACAGGCATGATTGAGCATTTCACTGCAACGGCAGTCTATATGCCCGAATTTGTCTATCGACTGATGAAGGATCCGGAAGGAGATTTTCGATACACCGATCACAAGATCAAAGAGACAAGATTTGAAATCTCATCAGGATATGTAAAGCGCTGCTCTGGTTAATCTGACTCACACCAATGGCAAACCCAGTTGATATGCAACTTTAGGCGATTACAGTTTTTGCCTCTTATAAGCCTGATCATCCTTAGCAAGCTTATCAGTAAACTCTATCAATGAGACCAATCACCACCAGGCAAAGTCGTTCTTGTCAGACTCGAGTTATTTTCCGATACAAAAACTCGAGAATATCCTATCCAGCAGATCTTCATTGGTGAATGTTCCGGTGATCTCACCCAGTGCATTTTGCGCCTGGCGCAGTTCTTCAGCCAGCAATTCGCCAGCCCCCATGCCAGCCAGACAATGATAGCCATTTTCAATAGCCTGCCGGGCCCGTTGCAAGGCATCCAGGTGTCGACGCCGAGCTATAAACACACCTTCATCTTCTGGATGGAAGCCTACTGCCTGCAGCAAATGTGCAGTGAGTAAGTCCATACCCTCGCCGCTTTTGGCAGACAGATAAATCACGGTCTGGCCAGCAACAACTTCAAGCGCTGGTTGCCGACCGGTTTTGTCGATTTTATTGCGAATCAGCGTCAGTGGTTTATCGCTGGGCAAATCATCGAGAATTTTCTGATCCTGTTCGGTCATGCCAGCAGCATCGTCAATCAGCAGCAGAATATGGTCGGCCTGGGCCAGCTCGTGTCGGGTACGACGAATACCTTCCAGCTCAACAACATCGTCCGTCGCGTCATGCAATCCGGCGGTGTCGGAAATTCGCAGTGGCAGACCACCAAGATGGATTTGTTCACGCAGCACATCACGGGTGGTACCGGCAACATCAGTGACGATAGCCGCGTCATGTCCAGCGAGTTGATTATGCAAACTGGATTTGCCGGCATTGGGCTGGCCGGCCAGCACCACGCTGATACCTTCTCGCAGTAAACGACCTTGCTGGGCACTGTTCTGAATGCCGCCAAGAATCTGCAACAAGTCGAGCAATTGCTGATCCACCTGCGCTTCGGCCAAAAAGTCGATTTCTTCATCGGCAAAATCTATGGAGGCTTCGACATACATGCGTAAATGCGTCAGTGACTCAAGAAAATCATTGATGCGTTTGGAGAATTCGCCCTGCAATGAGCGCATGGCGCTGCGTGCCGCTTGTTCAGTGGAGCTCTCGATCAGATCGGCGACGGCTTCGGCTTGCGCCAGATCCATTTTGCCATTGAGAAAAGCGCGTTCAGAAAATTCACCGGGCCGAGCCATGCGTGCACCCAGTTCGATGGCACGCTGACACAATCGATCCATTACCAGTGGGCTGCCATGGCCTTGCAGCTCAACCACATCTTCACCGGTAAACGAAGCTGGTCCTGGAAAATACAAGGCGATACCGCTGTCGATGATTTCATCATCATCGGCGCGAAATTGTTTGAAGGAGGCAAAACGGGGTTTGGCGAGTGGACCACAAATCCGGCTGGCTATTTCAGCACTGTTGGGGCCGGACAAGCGCACCACACCAACACCGCCACGGCCGGGAGCCGTGGCGATGGCGACAATTGTTTCAGTGGCGTTCATGCCGTGACTGAATGTTTACAGCGCACCCATCTTGCGGGTGATATGCCATTGCTGGGCAATCGACAAGATATTGTTGACCAGCCAGTACAACACCAGACCAGATGGGAAGAAGGCAAAGAATACCGTGAAGACGATCGGAAAGATCTTCATCATCATCGCCTGCGCCGGATCCTGTGGCATCGGGTTGAGTTTTTGCTGATACCACATGGTCAGACCAAACAGCACTGGCAGGATAAAGTAAGGATCAATCGCCGTCAGATCCTGAATCCAGAAAATGAACGGGGCATGGCGCAGCTCAATGCTTTCCACCAACACCCAGTAGAACGCCAGGAATACCGGCATTTGTACCAGAATCGGCAGACAGCCACCGAGTGGATTGATCTTCTCGGTGCGGTACAGATCCATCATGGCCTGATTGAACTTCTGCTTGTCGTCACCGTAACGCTCTTTCAGGCTGGCAAGCTTGGGCGTCAGCTTACGCATGGAGGCCATCGAACGGTAGCTGGCAGCAGACAGTCGATAAAACACCAGTTTGATCAGCAGTGTCAGCAACACAATTGACCAACCCCAATTGCCAGTGAGCTTGTAGAACCACTCCATGACAATAAACAGTGGCTTGGAAATGATCGTCAGCATGCCAAAATCGACGGTCAAATCCAGATTTTCGGCTGCCGCCTGAAGTCTTGGGTACTCTTTTGGTCCCAGGTATAGCTGGAAGCTGGTTTGGGCAGTGTCACCCGATTGCGCGGCAATGGCCGGGAAACGAATACCGGCGATGAAGTTATTGTCACCGACCGAATTACCGTAAAAACCCATTTCATCAACACTCTGGTCGGGAATGACCGCAGCGACAAAATAATGTTGCAACATCGCTACCCAGCCAGAGGCCGCTGAGCGACGTAGCGGATTTTTCTCAAGATCATCAAACGTGACCTTGTCATACTCATTGCCAGGGCTTGAGAAAACCGGTCCGGTATAGGTGTACAGTAAGAAACTGTCTCTGCCTGCCCGGGTACGGTTGAGTTGTGCATATGGGTAAGCTGCAAAACGCTCACCGGTATTATTGATTACCTGATACTCAACATCGACCAGATAACTGTCACGATGGAATGTATAGGTTTTGACGACTTGCAGGCCATCTTCAGACTGCCAGTGCAAAGGGACTTTGATGCTGTCTTGACCTTCCTGCAGCGTGTAACTATCAGCTTCGGCTCGAAAGCGGTCATGATGAGTCGGTGCGGTTGAGTCTGAACGCAGTCCTGACTGGGTCACAAAAAACAGACTACTTGAATCATCGAGAAATTGAACAGGCCTGTCTGTGGCGCCGGCTTCTTCAAAGTGTTTCAGCAAGGCCAGACTGCGAATATCTCCACCCTGGGTATCGATATAGGCATCAATCACATCTGTGGTAATGCGAACCCGCTCAGAGCTTGATATTGCTGAAGCCCCCGCAGGCAAAGCCGGCATATCGGCGGCGCTGTCAAAGCTGCTCGCAGCGGGTAAATCCGGCAAGTCAGCATTCATATCCGGCCCGTCTTGCACCTGCGTTGCCGCTTGCTGAGCAGCTTGTTGCTGTGGCCGAACATAGTCATTCTGCCAGGCTTCCCAGAGCAACAGGGAGACGATCAGCAGACCGAAGATAAAGAAAGTTCTGTAATTATCCATTGTGATTTTTGGTCTTTATTTCAGGAACAGGATCCAGGCCACCTTCGTGCCAGGGATGACAACGTGACAATCGACGCAGGCCCAACCAGACACCCCTTAAGGCACCATGACGCTCGATTGCTTCAATCATGTATTGGGAACAACTTGGCTGAAAACGACAATGCATGCCCAGAAACGGGCTTAAAAGAAAACGATATGCGCGAACCAATGCGATCAGGATTTTTGCCATTGTGCCACCACGGTTAACCAATGTTGTTCCAATGTCGCCCAGAGTTGTGCTGAATCACGTTGTTTAAGGTCAGGTCGTGACAACACGACGATATCAATATTTGCAAATGCAAACTGATTGAGCCGGAAAGACTCGCGAATTATCCGTTTGAGACGGTTGCGATGACAAGCCAGGCGAATATGCTTTTTGGCAATACCCAGACCCAGCCGTGGATGTCCAACGTGATTATCGACCGTCAGTATCGTCAGTCCACCGCCTCCGTTGCGCTTGCCCTGACGAAATACCCGGGAAAAGTCTCCCGGGCGATTCATTTTCATGGCTCGGCCAAACTTTGCCAAGTCATGGTCCTTCATTATGTTCAGAGGAACATCAGACGGTCAGTTTAGCGCGGCCTTTGGCACGGCGAGCGTTGATAACGCGACGACCACCAACAGTTTTCATGCGTGCGCGGAAACCGTGGGTACGCTTGCGCTTCAGATTACTAGGCTGAAAAGTTCTTTTCATTTGAGCAACTCCAGGAAAAATAACGGTTTTGCCGCTGGTAAAGCTGATAGCTACAAAAACGACCGTGGCAAAAGGCATAGGATTATAAGGTTCCCAGCGCTTTCAAGTCAAACCGGAAAAGCTTTTACAACATTATTCTTTTGACTTGCCAAAAGGTTCGGTAAAAGATAACTTTATTAGCCCTGTCATGGTCGTGCAAACCATTGCGAGATCATAACGCTCACCTGCATCAAACCGCGTTTATTGATAAAAATTCAAGGAGTTGCTGTGTCATCACCCCTTTGGGAAAAATGCCTGTCCCATCTCGAAGGTGATCTCTCGGCACAACAGCTGAACACGTGGCTTCGGCCGCTACAAGCCATTGAATCAAAAGATCGGCTACGATTGCTGGCGCCAAATCCCTACGTCAAAGCCTGGGTTCAGGAACAACTGGAACAACAAATCAACCAACTGGTTCATGCCCTGAGTCAGGGACTGATTTCACATGTTGATATAGAAGTTGGCACCAAAGATACCGTTGCCGCCGAACCCAAAAAATCGGCTAAAACACCCGTCAAAAAACTGGAAATTACTGACGAACCGGCACCCGCTATCGGCAGCCCGATGAACCCTTTGTTTACCTTTGATAATTATATCGAAGGCAAATCCAATCAAATCGCTCGTGCTGCCTCGCTGCATGTGGCCGAAGCGCCCGGCACTACTGGCTACAATCCCTTGTTCCTGTATGGCGGCACTGGCCTGGGTAAAACGCACTTGATGCTGGCTGTCGGCAACAAAATCCGTCAAAACAATCCCAAAGCTCGAGTAATTTATCTGTCCTCAGAGCGATTTGTTCAAGACATGATCACTGCGCTGCGCAACAATGCAATTGACCAGTTCAAAAATCACTATCGAAGTGCCGATGCCTTGCTGATTGACGATATTCAGTTTTTCGCCAAGAAAGAGCGCTCTCAGGAAGAATTTTTCTATACCTTCAACAGCCTGTTGGAAGGTCAACGGCAAATCATTCTGACTTGTGATCGTTTCCCCAAGGAAGTCGAGAACCTCGATGAACGTCTGCAATCTCGACTCGGCTGGGGGCTGACGGTTGCCATTGAACCGCCAGAGCTGGAAACCCGTGTTGCGATCCTGATCAAAAAAGCACAGCAAAACCTGATCGAGATGCCTGATGATGTGGCATTTTTTATTGCCAAGCGAATCAAGTCGAATGTGCGTGATCTCGAAGGTGCACTGCAACGTGTGCTGGCTTTTTCACGTTTCACCAATCAGCCTTTGTCGATCGACATGGCACAAGAAGCGCTGAAAGATCTGCTGGCACTGCACCAGAAGCTGGTCACGCTCGAGAGCATTCAGAAAACCGTGGCCGAGTACTACAAGATTCGTGTTTCGGATCTACTCGCCAAAAAGCGCACCCGATCCATCGCACGTCCGCGCCAAATCGCGATGGCGCTCTCCAAAGAGTTGACCGGGCACAGCCTGCCTGAAATTGGCGAAGCCTTTGGTGGACGTGATCACACAACGGTTCTGCACGCGACCCGCAAGGTTGCTGAATTACGAGAAGCTGACAATCGCGTTGCAGAAGATTATCGTAACCTGTTGAGAACCCTATCCAGTTAGACTGAGAGCGAATCCATGCAATTCACCGTCAGCCAAGAAATCATCGCCCGTCCGTTACAGCTGGTTTGCAGCATTGTTGAACGCCGGGCCACCTTGCCGATTTTGTCCAATATCCTGCTCAGAGCTCACGGCCAGCAGTTGTCCATGACCAGCACCGACATGGAACTTGAAATGATTGCAACACTGCCGGTGGCTGTCGAACAGGAAGGAGCAACCACTGTTTCGGCACGCAAGTTTCTGGATATTTGTCGTGCCCTGCCTGGCACTGCCACTATCAACTTCAGCGCCAGTGACAACAAAGCACTAGTCAAGGCAGGCAAGAGCCGTTTCTCGCTCGCCACCTTACCCGGCTCTGATTTTCCTGACAGTGAAGGCGCCAACTACCAGGATCAGATTAAGCTGCCTCAATCCGCGCTCAAGGCGCTGCTTGATGAAACCAGCTTTGCTATGGCCAGTCAGGATGTTCGTTACTACTTGAACGGCCTGCTATTGGAACGCGAGAAAAACACGCTGAAAGCGGTCGCAACTGATGGACATCGATTGGCTCTGGGCAGTGTCGAAACCGCCAGCGCAGTCGCTGAAAAAAGTGCTGTGATCGTGCCTCGCAAGGCAATTCTGGAACTGGAAAAACTGCTGGCAGATATTGACGATGAAGTGAGCATTTCATTCAGCCAGCAGCAACTCAAGGTCGAACTACCCGACCTTCACTTCACTTCCAAACTGATTGATGGTCAATTTCCCAACTATGAGAGAGTACTGCCGATAGGTGGAGACAAGGAAGTGATTGCTCAGCGTGATGAACTGAAACAGGCACTGTCACGTGCCTCGATTCTCGCCAATGACAAGCACCGCAGCGTCAAACTCAATCTGGACAGTAACCAGCTTAAAGCAACGGTGACCAATCAGGAACAGGAAACGGCTGAAGAGGAAATTGCGGTTGAGTACACTTCACAGCCGCTGGAAATTGCCTTCAACAATGCCTATTTACTGGACTTGCTGAATGCGATGCCGGACAGCAAAGTACGTATGACATTTACCGATGAAAATAGTAGCTGTCTGATTACGCCTTTCGAGTCAAAGTTCACACGTCAATATGTCGTGATGCCGATGCGACTCTGATGTGAGACGGTCTGAGCATTGCCCTCAAGCATGACCTGAAGCCCCTGTTTGCAAACTTCGGCAGCGGCCTCATTGTTGCCCTCGGCGCGTAATACTTCGGCAAGCTCCTGATAGGTCTCACCTCTGGGTCCGTGATCGATACTGGTTCTCAGGTATTGCTCGGACTTGGCCCATAACTCACAGCTTCTGGCCAGACGACCCAATGTCAACAACAACCAGGGGTTGTGAGGGTGATCGACCAGCCATTTTTCGGCGATAGCCAATCGTCTGAGCATATCTGCTGACGAGATCAAGCCGTACTGATAGACCAGTGCATCGCTCCAGTCTTTTCGTAAAAACTGCTCAATCAGCGAAATCGCCTCGTCAAGTTCACCCTGTTCCACCAGGCCGTGAATATGAGGCTCCAAAAACATTTCTGTCTGACGTAACCGGCCAGGCACTTCAGCCCATACCTGCTCCATGCGGTTCCAGTCCTGTCGCTCCAGCGCTTGCTGCAACTGGCCCACCAATGCCGTTGCTGACAGATTTTTAGCCGCATCAGCATCCAGAACATGACGCTTACGTAAATCGGGTAACACGGTCTGAACAGCTTGCCACTGTTCGGTATCACGATACAGTTGCTGCAATAACTGCAAAACATAAGGGTGCTTGGGCGCCATCTCGCGCAGGTGTTGCAGTGTGGCCAGCGCCTGTTCTTTTTGTCCTGCGGACAGTTGCAGTTCTGCTTGCACAACACCGACGGCAATATCTGCACCTTCGGTGGTCTCGTGAGCCAGCTTGAGATAATTATCACGCCGGTCAGAGGCATTTTGTTTTTGTGCGGCTCTGGCAGCGGCAAGGTAATGCAACAGTGGCGTGTCACTATTACCGGCATGTTTGACCAGCAGTTGCTCGGCCTCGGCCCAACGGCCTTCTTCCAGCGTGATGAGTCCACGAGTCAGGGCGCGACTGGCTCGGGTCTGCTGTTTGTGTTTATGCCAGACCGACAAGTTCGCCGGCAATTGCTTGAGTTCGCCGAGGCCGCGCATCAATCCATAAAACACTGACCACAGCACCACCACGATCAAGCCAAACAGCACTAATGAGGTTTCCAGGCTCCAGCTTCCATATTGCAGCAACACAAAGCCCGGCTGAAAATCCGCAGCCCAGATCAACAGCGCACCTATCAACAGGCCAATGGCGACAATAAACAGCATTTTCATGGCTTGAACCCCTGGATCCAACGCAATGA
This sequence comes from Methylophaga sp., assembly GCA_020831825.1. GTDB lineage: Bacteria > Pseudomonadota > Gammaproteobacteria > Nitrosococcales > Methylophagaceae > Methylophaga. Next base: position 153,106 of record JAFIFW010000005.1, read on the forward strand.
AGCTGAGATGTCCGGGATTTCAGCTACCCGGTATTCAGCTTCAAGCTCTGTCAGCAGATCCAGCACCGCATCCCGCTCATCGCCGACAAAATAACGTTCCAGCCATTGCTGAGCTGTTTTGATACTGTCGCTAAATACATCCGCCTGACCGCTGAGCAATGCAAAGCGCGCAGTCTGTAACTGAAGCTTCAGGTTTTGGTACAAAAAGTAGCGCTGCTCTGGCACCAGAACTGCTGACTCGCCATCCTGCTGATGACGAATTACCACTAGTGAGCGAAGTTGTTGCCAAATTTCTGTTGCCGCATGACGCCAATCACTGGTTTTTTCCATATCGGGGTCAAGTAATTGCACCGGCGTGCTGATGACTTGTGGACCACTGACAACACGCAGTTTTTCAACTCGACCGATGGCACTTTGCAGTTCTACGGCGATGCCGGCGATATCAACTTCACTCACCGCCGCCATTGCCAATTCTTCTTCGGCAATCAGCTCACGCAGCGGCAGCAACCGGTAATCCGGGGTTTGTTCAAGAATCTTGTCGACCAGATCAAGTGCAGTCCGCGCTCCGCGAACATCCTGCGACAGCAGCGCTCGCTGATTAGCCATGTTGAGCAGATATTCCATTTCAGCCAGAGCCCAGCGTAGACGGATGTCGGCGTTGGTCAACGATTGTTGCGCCGCCAGCTCTGTCAGTTGTTCCTGAACGCTGTCAAGTTGCTTTTGCTGAGTCAGCATTGCCGACTGTTGACTATCCAGTTGATCAGACAGACGGTCTGCACGGTCACTGAGTGTTTCAATCGCCGGTAGATGGGATTCAATATTGCGTATTTGCTGACCTTGCTGCCACCAAAAAACAAAACTGACCGCATGCAAAAACAGCAGGAGTAACACCACAATAATGAAGATCTTCAGTCCTTTATTACCACTGGAACTGATCGAGGTCTCACGGATGATTTCTGCATCCCTGATATCTTCTTGCGTTGATTCAGTCTTGCTGGCGTTTTCCATGATTCTGTTCCATTTCTGTCAATCGCTGCATGATGGCATTATCACTGGCATCAGTTGTCACTGTCACCTTTTTAAAGCCTGATGATAGAGCATGTTGCTGAATTCGATCACTGAGCACAACCAATGGCAGTTCCCTGATGTGACTCAGATAGGGTTTCAGTAAAGCACACAAATTGTCCAGTGAAGCGACACTGGTTGCGGTCAGATAATCAACTTGCGCGGCTTGCTGACAGGCAGTTTCTGATGGATGCGGTCGCACGCGCTGGTATGCATTGAGATAACTCACCGAAGCGCCTCGTGACCGAAGCGTTTCTGCCAATAATTCCCGTCCGCCCGGTGCCCGAACAATGACAATCTGTTGACCTTGCAGCGTCTGAAACTGTTCCACGGTCAGCAAGCTTTCACTTCCTTTTGACTCCGGCGGCTGCAAATCAACGGCCAGACCGTGTTGCTGCATAGCTTTGACGGTGCCCCCGCCCACTGCAACACATTTAACATTTGCCGGTAAGGGCTGCTGATAGCCCGCAACAAATGCCGCTACTGCATTGGGGCTGACAAAAATCAGCCAATCAACATGCGGCCAATCAATCTGAGGCCACTGTGTCGCTGGAATAAACGCGATGGCCAGTGCCGGAAAAATGATGGCTTCACCGCCTTTGTCAGCAACCATTTCAGCCAGTATCTGCGCCTGACTTTCAGGTCGGGTAACCAACACCTTGCGACCTGTAAACAGATTATCTGTCGCCATAAACCTCTGCCAAAATGCTGTCCGCTCCGGCAGCCAGCAATTGTTCTCCCAACTGCAAGCCCAGCGCTTCTGCCTCTGTTGCTTTACCGCGTATTTCATCCATCAGCATCTGAGTTCCATCGGGGCGTCCCACCAGACCCCGCAACCAGAGCTGATCATTTTCAAGCATGGCATAGCCGCCAATCGGCACCTGACAACCACCCTGCAATCGCCGGTTCAATGCGCGCTCGGCACGCACGGTAATTGAAGTGTGTGGACAATTCAGCGGCGCAATCAGTGCGTTCATTTCCGCATCTTCAACTCGGGTTTCGATGCCTAATGCACCTTGCCCAATCGCTGGCAAGCTTTGTTCAGGCGTCAGAGCACTGCGAATTCTGTCATGAAAAGCCAGCCGCTCCAGGCCAGCTTTGGCGAGAATAATGGCATCAAACTGGCCCGCATCCAGCTTGGCCAGCCGAGTGTTCACATTGCCTCTTAGCGGCAGTATCTGCAAATCAGGCCGGTAGTGTCTGAGCTGGCACTCGCGTCGCAGGCTGGAAGTGCCCACCCTGGCGCCCTGAGGTAGATCATCTATCGAAGCAAAGTGGTTAGAAACAAAAGCATCATGTGGATCATGGCGCTCACAAATAACCGGCAAATGCAGTCCTTCAGGAAACTCAACCGGCACGTCTTTCATTGAGTGCACCGCAATATCTGCCTCATCGTTGAGCATGCTGACTTCCAGCTCTTTGACAAACAAGCCTTTGCCGCCCACCTTGGCCAGGGGCGTATCCAGAATGATGTCACCCTGGGTTTTGATAAGCACCAACTCGATGTTTAACTCAGGCTGCAGTGCCAGCAAAGAGTCTCGAATAAATTCAGCCTGCCACAAAGCAAGTGGACTTCGACGGGTCGCAATACGAACGGTTTTTTTCATGAAAGATGAATCTTTAGTTAGCCATGGGTGGGAACAACAGCTTGATTCTAGCATTTTCACTGGGGCTTACCGAACAGTCACGGTATAATTGCCGGCAATTCCTTCCGCCCGCATTACAGGCCAACCACATGAGCACATCTGATAAAAAACTGTCTTCAGCCCGACTGACACAGCCCACCGACAAGTTTGTTGAAGAATTCACTGCTTCGGTGATGTTTGATCAACGCATGTACCGGCAGGATATTCAGGGCTCAATTGCTCACGCCACCATGCTCTCCAAGGTGGGTGTGCTCTCAGAAGAAGAGCGCGAGCAAATCATCAGTGGTCTGCAACAAATCATGCAGGAAATCGAGCGCGGTGAATTTAAATGGTCGATTGCCCAGGAAGATGTTCACATGAACATCGAAGCGCGGCTGATTCAGTTAATTGGTGAGGTCGGAAAGAAACTGCATACCGGCCGCTCTCGCAACGATCAGGTGGCCACGGATGTGCGACTTTATCTACGCGACATGATTGTGCCGATCCGCAGTGAACTGAGAAGACTGCAACTGGCGCTGCTGGACGTTGCTGAACGCGAGGCGGATACCATCATGCCCGGTTTCACCCACTTGCAAACCGCACAACCTGTCACTTTTGGCCACCACATGCTGGCCTGGTTTGAAATGCTGCAACGCGACATCGAACGACTGGACGATTGCAACAAGCGCACCAACAGTCTGCCGCTGGGTGCTGCGGCACTGGCAGGCACTACGTTTCCGATTGACCGCAGCTATACCGCTGAACTGCTGGGCTTTGAGCGCATTTGTCGCAACTCACTGGATGCGGTCAGTGATCGGGACTTCGCCATCGAATTCAACAGTTTTGCAGCGCTGTTAATGATGCATCTGTCTCGTTTTTCCGAAGAGCTGGTCATCTGGTCTTCGGCACAGTTTGACTTTGTTGATCTGGGCGATGCTTTCTGTACCGGCTCATCGATCATGCCGCAAAAGAAAAACCCCGATGTTCCCGAGCTGGTGCGAGGTAAAACCAGCCGCGTCTATGGCAACTTGTTTAATCTGCTGACCCTGATGAAAAACCAGCCTCTGGCCTACAACAAGGATAATCAGGAAGACAAAGAGCCATTGTTCGATACCATCGACACCTTGCTGGGTTCACTGCGTGTCTATGCCGACATGATGGGCGTTATCAAGGTCAAGAAAAACAATATGCGCCAAGCCGCACTGAAAGGCTATGCCACCGCCACCGATCTGGCTGACTATCTGGTTCGCAAGGGCCTGCCATTTCGTGATGCCCATGAAGTGGTCGGGCTGTCGGTCGCTTATGGTATTCGTCAGAACAAGGATCTGTCAGAACTCAGCCTGGAAGAATTACGTCAGTTTTCGGATCAGATTAACGAAGACGTCTTTGCCGTGTTAACACTGGAAGGATCCGTCGCCGCCCGCAACCATTTGGGTGGCACAGCACCGGCACAGGTTCGTGAGGCGATAAGTTTCGCCCGCCAGCAACTTGGCTAAGCTCCCTGCCCATTCGGTTAGCTGACCAGCCATTAATTCAAGCAAGATGCACCAAAGCTAAACGGCAAGCACTGCACTGGTGCAAAATGGACGCCCTCGCCGGGCGTCCATGCTTCACACACAAAACACTAACCCACTGGTTTTAAAAGCTTAAAAATAGCCATTTTGTTTACAGGCTTTATGGCATGCGCCTTGCTTTACACCATCTTGAATACAAGAATGTGTACCAAGGACACCTGTCATGCAAAAGCTTCTCGGACTGACCATCGATGAATGGCTCAATACCTATCAGCAAGGCACCTTATCGCCAAAGCAGGCGCTCAACGAACTATTGTCTTGCTGCTCACCGGACGACCCCGCCTGGATCTCGCTGGTCGACTCCCAACAACTCAATGCCCAGCTTGATGCTTTGGCAATTCGTTTCAAAGAGTCTGGTGAAGATTTCGCTCAATTCCCTCTATATGGGGTGCCCTTTGCCATCAAGGACAACATTGATGTCGTTGGCATGCCGACAACCGCGGCCTGCCCGGAATTCAGTTATCTGCCTGAACAAGATGCAAGCGTAGTCAAACTGCTCAGACAAGCAGGTGCCATAGTGATGGGCAAAACCAACCTGGATCAATTTGCCACAGGCTTAGTCGGCACACGCTCCCCTTATGGCGTCGTACCCAACAGCTTTCATGCTGATTACATCTCGGGGGGGTCCAGCTCCGGTTCGGCCTCAGTGGTCGCACGAGGTCTGGTTGCATTTGCGCTGGGCACCGACACTGCGGGTAGCGGTCGCGTCCCGGCAGGCTTTAATAACATAGTTGGCCTCAAACCCAGTCGAGGCGCGTTGAGCACTTCCGGTTTGGTACCCGCCTGCCGCACGCTGGATTGCATTTCAGTATTTGCCCTTAATGTTGAAGATGCACAGCAGGTATTTGATCTGTGTTTACAGCATGACGGCAATGATCCCTTTTCCAGAGAGTTCGATAGCCAGGCGCCACGCACACTGCCCAAACAACCCGTTTTCGGTATTCCAGAAGCCATTAACTGGTATGGCGATAGCGAGGCAGAACAAGCCTTTGAAAACAACTTGCGACAACTCACCGCAATGGGTGTGCAGATCAAAAAGCTGGATTTTCAACCACTGCATGAACTGGCCGCACTGCTCTATGAGGGACCCTGGGTCGCAGAGCGACGTGCGGCATTGAGTCAAATCTATCAAACCTGCCCTGATGCCATTCACCCGGTTGTTCGACAAATTATTGAGCAGGCAGACAATTTTTCCGCGGTTGATTACTTCAATGCCAGCTATCGCAAGCAATCATTACTTCGCGAAGCACAACATTTAATGAGGATGGTGGATGTCTTATGTGTGCCCACCACCCCCACCATCTATCGTATCGAAGAGGTGCAACAATCACCGCTGATGCTCAACAGTCATTTGGGCAGTTATACCAACTTCGTCAATTTTGCTGATTGGTCTGCACTGGCGCTGCCCGGAGGCATGCGAAATGACGGACTGCCCGCCGGATTTACATTAATTGGACCGACCTGGTATGACTTTGCATTGGCTGAGTTCGGTCTGCGTTGGCAAACGTTTCAACCGTGGTCACGTGGCGCACTTGCTACATCACTGCCTGCTACACCAGCAGCAACAGCTCCCTGCCCCACAGACTGGATACGCTTTGCGGTAGTGGGTGCTCACCTCGAAGGCATGCCGCTCAATTACCAACTCACCGAGCGGAAAGCTCGCTTTGTCGAACATCGCCAAAGTGCTGCTGATTATCAACTCTACGTCCTGGCCGACAGCGTGCCGGCCAAACCCGGCATGGTTCGAGTCAAGCAAGACAGTGGTACAGCCATCGCACTGGAAATCTGGGAAATGCCGATCAGCGAATTCGGCAGCTTTGTCAGTTTGATTCCATCGCCTCTGGGCATCGGCACCCTGCGCCTTGATGACGGCAGCGAAATTAAAGGCTTTATTTGTGAAGGCTTTGCTATGGGCGCTGCAACGGATATCAGCCATTTCGGTGGCTGGCGAAATTATTTAACCAACGCTGGTTCAAATCCATCGTAAGGGAACAGCACCATGTTTAAGAAAATCCTCATTGCCAACCGTGGTGAAATAGCCATCCGCATCATCCGCACGCTGGAAAAAATGGGCATCAGCAGTGTGGCGGTCTACTCAGATGCCGATCGCAACAGTCCCCATGTCAGTCTGGCTGACGAAGCCTTTCATATCGGCGAAAGCGAACCCTCCAAAAGCTATTTGCGAGGCGACAAAATTCTGCAAATTGCCCAAGAAACCGGTGCCGAAGCGGTAATTCCGGGTTATGGCTTTTTGTCAGAAAATGCTGAATTTGCCGAGGCCTGCGCCAAGGCCGGTGTGGTATTTATCGGCCCGACACCTGAGCAGATTCGTGACTTTGGACTGAAACACACCTCCAGAGAACTTGCCGCCAAAGCAGATGTGCCACTGACTCCAGGCACTGGCTTACTGCAAAGTCTTGATGAAGCCATTATCGCTGGCAGAGACATCGGTTATCCGCTGATGCTGAAAAGTACTGCTGGCGGTGGTGGCATTGGCATGACCCGCTGCGCGGATGAGCAACAACTTATCAATGCCTTTGAATCCGTACAGCGCCAGGCAGACAGTTTCTTTGGCAATAGCGGAATTTTTCTGGAGCGCTTTGTCGATCATGCTCGTCACATCGAAGTGCAAATCTTTGGTGACGGCCAAGGCAACGTCATCGCCCTGGGTGAACGAGACTGCTCCTTGCAGCGTCGAAATCAAAAAGTGGTTGAAGAAACACCGGCGCCCGGCATCAGTGAATCCATGCGTCAGGCGCTATTTGATGCTGCGGTAAAACTGGGCAAGAGTGTCAATTACCAATCGGCTGGCACATTGGAGTTTATTTACGATGTCCCCCGCGAGAACTTCTATTTTCTGGAAGTGAACACTCGCTTACAGGTCGAGCATCCCATTACAGAAATGACCACCGGACTGGATCTGGTGGAGTGGATGGTCAAAATCGCCGCCGGCGAATCACCTGATTTCAGTACGGTGAATATTCAGCCCAAAGGGGCCGCGATTGAGGTTCGCATCTATGCTGAAGATGCCTCCAAAAACTTTCAGCCCTCACCGGGAACGCTTACCGAAGTATCGTTTCCTGAGGATATACGACTCGATGGCTGGATCCAGAGCGGTAGTGAAGTGTCCGCTTTTTATGACCCCATGTTGGCCAAGCTGATTGTCTATGCCGAGAACCGTGAGCAGGCAATTGCCAAAATGCAGCAGGCACTGGCTGATACTCGACTGAGCGGTATCGCCACCAACCTTGATTACCTCAGACAAGTGGTCGGTGATGAAATATTTACCTCCGGCAAGGTATCCACCCAGGCACTGAACAGCTTTGTCTATGAACCCTTTGCGCTGGAAGTTATCAATCCCGGTACTTACACCACCGTACAGGACTATCCGGGGCGAATTGGCTTTTGGGATATTGGTGTACCACCGTCCGGCCCGATGGACGATCATGCCTTTCGAATTGCCAACCGAATTGTCGGCAATCCGGAGTCTGCCGCCGGTCTTGAATGCACGATTATCGGTCCAACATTGAAGTTTCATCAGGATGCCGTGATTGCACTCAGCGGTGCTCCAAGTCCGGCCACCCTGGATGGTGAAGCCGTGCCTTTCTGGAAAGCCATCACGGTCAGCGCCGGTCAGCAATTGTCACTGGGCACCGCCAGCCAGGGTTGCCGAATTTATCTGGCCATTCGTGGTGGTCTGGATGTGCCCGATTATCTGGGGAGTCGCTCGACTTTTGCACTTGGTCAATTTGGTGGACATGGTGGACGTCCACTCAGGACTGGCGACATGTTACCACTGGGACGCCCCGAATTCAGTCACAACACCGAACACCCCGTGAGTGCTCCGGCAGATTGTCCAGCGAGCCTTATTCCCGACTATGTCTATCGCAATGAAACAGGGCCTGTGACTTGGGAAATTGCTGTTTTATACGGGCCTCATGGTGCGCCTGACTTTTTCACTCAGGATGCCATTGAGATGTTTTTCAGCACCGACTGGGAGGTACACTACAACTCGAACCGGCTGGGGATTCGCCTGAATGGGCCCAAACCCACCTGGGCCAGAAGTGATGGTGGCGAAGCCGGCTTACACCCCTCCAATATTCATGACTGTGAATATGCCATCGGCAGCATTAACTTTACCGGCGATATGCCGGTCATTCTGACTCATGATGGTCCGAGCCTTGGTGGTTTTGTCTGTCCGGTCACCATTATCAAGGCTGAGCTGTGGAAAGTCGGCCAGCTTAAACCGGGTGACCGCATTCGCTTTAGGGCAGTCGATTTCCAGCAAGCGCTGAACCTGCAGATCAGTAAAGATAGCGCCATCGCTAATCTGCATGACAGTCCCCTCCCGGCCTTGGAATTTATTCCGGCCAACGAGATGGATCAACATCGCCCGATTCTGGCAGAAATCGCCGCCCATGGCGTCCGTCCACAAGTGACTTATCGTCAGGCAGGCGATAACTACATCTTGCTTGAATATGGCCCGGTGGTGCTGGATTTACGCTTCCGTCTACGAATTCATGCCCTTATGGAACACCTCAAAGCTCAGCCGATTGAAGGCATTGAAGAACTGTCACCCGGTGTGCGCTCGCTGCAGATACGCTACGACAGTCGTCAATTACATCAGCAGGATTTGATTGAAGCACTGCTCGACATCGAACACGCACTGGCTGATCCCGAGCAAATGCAAGTCGCTTCTCGGGTGATTTATTTGCCGATGGCCTTCGAAGACTCTGCCACGCTGGATGCCGTTTCCCGGTACCGACAGTCGGTCAAGGACAAAGCGCCCTGGCTGCCAAATAATGTCGACTTCATTAAACGCATTAACGGCCTTGAACATCGGGAACGTGTCAGAGACATTATTTTTGAAGCCAGCTATATGGTGCTGGGACTGGGTGACGTCTACCTGGGAGCACCTTGCGCGGTGCCCATTGATCCACGGCATAGATTACTCACCTCGAAATACAATCCGGCCCGAACCTACACCGCTGAAGGTACCGTTGGCATCGGCGGTGTTTATATGTGCATCTATGGCATGGACTCACCCGGAGGATATCAGCTGGTAGGCCGAACATTGCCGATCTGGAACAAGTTTCTGGAAAATAGCCAGTTTGTTAACGGTGAGCCATGGCTGTTGCGCTTTTTTGATCAGGTACGTTTTTATCCGGTGCCTGAACAGGAGTTAGTCCAGCTACGCGAAGATTTTCGCCATGGACGTCTGAAAGTCCATATCGAAGAGACGACCTTCAGTTGGCAGGAGCATGCACAGTTTCTTGAACACAATGCTGACAGCATCAGCGAGTTCAAGGCACGCCAACAACACGCCTTTGAAGCTGAAGTCGCCCTGTGGAGTGAGGCCGATACCTCAGGACAGGAAGATAATCCGATCAGCCGCTCAACTTTAACAACTGAACATGATGGCCATGTGGTGGAAGCCCATATCAGTGGCAACGTCTGGAAACTGTTGGTCAATGAGGGCGATGTCATCAACGAAGGCGATGATTTGCTGATTGTTGAAGCGATGAAGATGGAGTTTTGCATCACCGCTCCGGTGTCCGGTATTATCCAAACGACGCTGTGTTTGCCGGGTAAGACGGTCAATCCCGGTGAAGCCCTGATGGTTATCAATCCCCACTAAGGACACTCAACATGCTGGAGCGCAGGCAAACTGCAATCACCAAAAAGCGTGGCGAGAACCTGGCAGAGCGGATCTATCTACAGCTCAAGGATGACATTTTCAGCTTTCGGCTGTTGCCGGGTGATCGCTTTACCGAACAGGAAATCGCCGAGCAGACAGCCGCCAGCCGAACGCCGGTGCGTGAAGCTCTGTACCGTCTGCAACGTGATGGCTATGTTCAGGTTCAGTTTCGCAGTGGCTGGCAGGTGAGACCGTTTGACTTTCAGTACTTCGAAGAACTCTACGATGTCAGGGTGATTCTGGAAACAGCCGCTATCAAACGCCTGTGTGAACAGGAAGGCGTGCCATCACAATTGGAAGATCTCAAACGCATCTGGTGGGTATCACCCGAACAGCGCCTGACCGACGGGCCAACCTTGTCCGTGCTGGATGAACGCTTTCACATGATGCTGGTAGAAGCGACAGGCAATGCCGAAATGGCGGAAATTCATAAAAACGTGACGGAAAAAATTCGCATTATTCGTCATCTGGATTTCACTAAAAACTATCGAATCGCCGCCACCTACGAAGAACATGCCGAAATTTTGCGGCAAATCATCAAACGGCATAGCGATCAGGCGCAATTACTGCTGAAAACGCACATTGAAGCCAGCAAAGCTGAAGTACGCAAAATCACTTTGCACATGTTGCACAGCCTGAGAGATGCCGGAACACAGCAGCGTTAAACCATTAAATCTACTGAGTCTGTGCCGAGTGGAGTATAACCGCCGCCTGGTAACGTGGTTTACCATAACCCAGCATGCGATTGAACTCTTTATGGGTGACCGGCACATACAGGCTGTCTGTCAGGGTTTTATCGTCGGCCCAATCAATATCAGGATCATGAAAATAGACAAAGGTATCGGAAATTGACGCTAACACCACCCAGTGCGGCGATTTATTCTGATTGAGTCGGTAAGAGCTGATTAAAACAACCGCCAGCGCACCTGACTGCAAATATTCCCTCAACAGGACAACATCCACCGTTGCCTGTCTCTGCTGAATATCGGATTGTTCTATCTGCGTAATAAAATCCTGGTGCACACATTCGATGACCGATTTTTTCTCTTCGCTGCGCACGCCATTGATAAACGGAATTTCACTGCGATTGGTGATCAGCGTGGTGTGAAAGTCACGACGCCAGGCCGATAGGGCTAAACCCTGTGCACTGCAACCGCCATGACCCGACGTCATGAAAATGGTGGTGGCCTCTCGCCATAGTTGCAGTTCCAGTTGCCGATTCATCATCAGTTCTGGTCGCAATGTTTTCATTGCCATCATTAATGACGCGGGGCCACAGGTGAAATCCGTTGTTTGAGAATAGTGCGCAACGTGTTGCTGAAGTTGTTCCGGTTGCGGCTGCAGCACTTTCATCATGCGCAGAGCATCGGCATGATCCTGGTAATAATCGCTGACAATCTCAAACTGCTTGTAGCCAAGGTTTTGATAGAGGCGGATGGCCTTTGCGTTATCTGGTCGGACTTCCAGTCGAATAAAGCTGCGCCCTGAAGCCTGGGCAGCATGCTCTGCGGCTTGCATCAGCCGGATGGCAATACCACGCTGCCGATGTTCAGGCAAAATCGCCAGTGAGTAGATCCGGCCCAAGGATGTGCCTCGCACATAGAGTAACAAGACATATCCAAGGATCTGCTGTTGCGTTTCAGCGACCAGCAGTTGGGCGTTGGCCTTGTTGATCATCCATTTGAAACTACGCCGGGATAACCTGTCACTGTCAAAACAGGTTTTTTCAAGGGCCACCAGCGCTTCAACATCACCAAGATGCGCCTGCCGAATGGCAATGTCGTCCTGATTAACGTCCACCAGCAGTGGTTTCACTCAAGGCGTCCATTGCCATTTCAATGACCTGACGGCCCCTGAACAACACCAGTTCCTGCCATTGCTTCTGATCAGGACAGAAGAAATCCTGCATGGCATGTTTAATGTCCAGCGTCTTTTGATCGGTCCAGTCAACCTTAGCTTGTTGATGCAGATTTAAATCCGCCGACAACACACTGAGCATTTCCTGACCACTGAAGGTTCCAAACTCCAAGGTCAAAAATGTCACATGATCACCTTGTTGCTGCCAATAATAGTCATGCAAGCCATGTTTGGGGCCTGAACTGGAGTTACCCAGTGCCGGCTCTGTGAGCGTTGGACCAAAGACTTTTCGGGCATAGAGGTTGGCCGGGCTGTCCACCGGGTGGTCGCTAATCAACTCACCAAAACCATAAGCGCCCAGACCACTGTGAATATCAATCACTAACACACGATCTCGTTTGTCTGGTTTAAGTTGACCCACCACTTGCTCAATGGTCTGACGCGACCAGCTGGCAGCACTTCCACCAAAATACGGTGTGTTCGGATCCTCATACTGTCCCTGTGTGAGCAAATCAAACTGTACCCGGTCCATGCCAACGGTGGCAAAGTCTGTTTTGCCATCACGAATTTGCTGCCATGCCTCCATCACCTTGCTGCTATCAGGCTTGGCTGCATCGAAATCTATGAAGTTACGATTCACATCGATGCCTTCATGATCATTACGCGAGGCATAAGCAAAGCCCCATGGATTAATGGCGTGAATGAGTACTACGCAGATGTCTGATGGCAGACGTCGATGCCGACCAATAAAATCCGACTGAATCGCGGATCCAACGCCGCCTTCTACACCATGCAGACCTGACACCAGCACCAATACATTCCTGGCTTTCAGGTTGCCGGCCCAGGCAACATCACAAAAAAGCTTTTCGTTTTTCGGCCCCTTCAGTGGATGGGCAAAATTAGTCAGCTTTTCGACAATGGAGCTGGTCTCAACTGCAGAGACAAACTTGTCACGAGCACCGGAGTAGCGCTGTGAAAACACGCTCAAAACAGCATCGGCATACATGGTGGGCAGTTCTCCTGTACAAAATTTCGCGAAGAATAGGCGACTTTGCTGATTTTGACCAGTTCGACGGTCCTGCTGCAAAAATATTTTCCATAGACTGCTGTCATACACCTTATTATTGAAACTATCACTATGACAAGCCCCAGCACACAACAGGGAAAACATGAGTAACCATCTGATAATAGTTGAAAATATTGACGACTGGGCACCCTACTTCCCCAGCGCACAGGTGATCGCAGTCAATCAATACCTGCAAACTCCCACACAGCATGAAGCGGGCACTGCGCAAATTATCAATCTTTGCCGCAGCCTGGAGTATCTGAGTCCAGGTTATTACTGTTCCATGGTGTCGGAAGCACGTGGGCATCGGGTAATCCCCAGCCTTCGTACCATTAACGATTTGTCTCGCAAGAGTCTTTATGCGTATGACTTGTCTGATTTCAGTGCGCAGCTGGACAAAATCATTGCCGCCAGCGACAACCACAGTCAGCGTCAATTTCGACTCAAGGTCTTTTTTGGACAGTGCGACTTTAAACCCTTGCAAAAGCTGGCCAGACAGATCTACGAACAGTTTCCCTGCCCGATCATAGAAATCGAGTTCAGCAATAAAGGGCACTGGCTCATTAACGTAGTGCGCGCCGGCGCGTTGAACCAGCTGAGCGAAACCGAGCAAGACAGTTTTGCCAGTGCACTGGATGCTTTTAACCACAAACTGTGGCGAAAACCATTGAAACGTCGTCAATATCGCTACGATCTGGCAATTTTGCACGACCCAGACGAAAAAATGCCGCCCAGCGATGCCTCGGCCTTAAAGCGCTTTATTGCCAGTGGCAAGCGTATTGGTATTGATGTCGAGCTGATTACCCGCCGCGACTACATTCGGCTTGCCGAATACGATGCCTTGTTTATTCGTGAAACTACGGCCATTCACAATCACACCTACAAATTTGCTCGTCGGGCAGAGAGTGAGGGCCTGGTGGTTATTGATGACCCAACCTCCATCATTCGTTGCACCAACAAGATTTTTCTCAAAGAGCTGCTTGAGAAACACAAACTGCCAATGCCAGAGTCACACTTGCTCTACCGGCACGATGATGAGGGACTGGAGAGAATCTGCGAAACCGCAAGCTTTCCGCTGGTGCTGAAAATTCCTGATGGCGCATTCTCCAAAGGCGTCATCAAGGTTAATTCGGCAGAGGAATTACGGCTGAATGCGGCCGACTTTTTCCAGCAATCCGCCATCATCCTGCTGCAGGAGTTCATGTTTACCGACTATGACTGGCGCATTGGCGTGTTTAACAACAAACCTTTGTATGCCTGCCAGTACTTTATGAGCAAAGGCCACTGGCAGATATACAACCACAACACCAAAAAAGGCACCGCCAGTGGTAAGTCGGCAGCAATCCCACTGAGTGAAGTTCCGGAAAAAGTACTGAAAATAGCGACAAAAGCTGCGAAACTGGTCGGAGATGGTCTGTACGGCATTGATATCAAGCAAAGTGGTAGTCGCGTTGTTTTGATTGAAATCAACGACAACCCAAGCATCGACAGTGGCGTTGAAGATGCCTATCTTGGCCCCGCACTGTATGACGACATCATGCGCGAATTCCTGCGACGACTGGAGCTGAAAAAGGCTCATCGCCGCTGAGCGGCTGCCTCAGCCCCAAAACAAACAAGCGGCCCGAAAGCCGCTTGTTTGAACTGCCCATTTGCTAACAATCAGAAGTTGTAGGTCATGCCCAACTGGAAGCCGCGACGCTCGCCAACAAAGTAACGAAAGTCTCCATTGTTAAAGTCTGCTCGCTCGGCATAGCGGGTATCAAACAGATTGTGTACCCGGGCATGCAGCGTCAGGCTCGGGTTGACCGCATGAGAGGCTCGCAGATTGAATACATCATGGCCGCTGTATGTCTCGCTGTTGGCTTCGGTCACGTAGTAACGATCCACATGAATCCACTCCAGCTCGGCACGGCTGTTTGCCAGAAAATTCCAACCAAGACGTATATTGCTCATCCGACGAGGTGCAAATGGCATGTAGTTGCCATCCCTGATAACTGTTTGATTACCGCCAAAGGCAACATTGCCCTCATAATCAAAATCAAATAAATGGCGAGCAAATGTGACATTGGCAGCAATATCCCATTGATCAGAAAATGGATAGAACATACCCAGCTCTATGCCGTAGTGCTCAGTTTTTGCATTTGCCACGTTGTCATTGGCACTGTCCCGGAAGAAGTAATTTTTCTTCTTCATGTAATAAGTAGTGAGTTCATACTGCAGACCGCCACCCAAGCGACGAACCCCGACTTCAATACTGTCGATTTTTTCAGACTTGGCGCGGCCAATCTCATCATTCACACCCTGCACCAGTCGGTACAGATCGGTGGTTTGTGGCGCTCGATTACCACGCGCTAAATTGATAAAGGCACTGGTGTCTTCGGTTAGCTGTTGCACCAGACCCAACTTGGGGCTGAAGTTGCTGAAGTTATCTTTACGATCTTCGGGGCGAACATAACGCGAGCTGCCAGCAAGTGTGACCGAACCGGTATTATCATCGTAGTCATAGTGTGTGTATTCATAACGCAAACCAGCAATTAAACGCGTGCGCTCTGCGACCTGCCATTCACTGTGGACATAAGGTGCGATCACAGTGGCATCGACATCGTAATCATAGTGCACCCCCGGGATGAATGGACTGAATGGAGTCGGTGCAGGGTTGGACTGCACTTCAGAAAGACTGCCTCGGGTATATTCAAAGTCAGTTCCAAAAATCACCCGGTGGCCACCATCCAGATCCAAATCATAGGCCGCCAGTAATCCGACACTCCGGTGCTTGTTTTGCTCTACGGGTTGACCCGGTAAAAAGTGCATCAGAAAGTCCATCTCTGTATATCTGAAATATGGCGTCAGACTGAAAGTTGCCTGATCAGACAACTCCCGATCCCAACGCACTGACAATCGGGCAGTTTTTGCATTGCGATAAGAGTCATTCCAATTAGTACGAGACAGACGTCGGCTCTTGTAGGAGTTTTCGCCTGGAACGTAACCTTGTGTTTTTTGATTTAGGTTATTGGCACTGAATACCGTAGTAAAACTATCAACATCGCCATGATAGTCGTGCCGGAAGGTCAGTTTCTGTTGGTCATACCCCGCTTTTCTGGAGAAGTCCGGTTGATTTGGGTTGCGCCTGTTGGTGTAACCACCATAACTAGTCCCACTGGCGGTCAATCGGTAGCCGTGTGAACCCTGCGTATCACTGACACTAAACTTACCTTTGTACATATCGTTGGATCCCGCAGTCAAATCAATTGAGCGCTCAAGATCCAACGAGGGTGCGCGTGTGACAAAGTTCATCAGACCATGCACGGCGTTGGAACCGTAGAGCGCACTGCCCGGACCACGGACAACTTCGATACTACCCGCATGTTCATGATTAACTTCAAACAAACCATTCACGTTGGCAAAACCGGCCGCACGTAATGGAATACCATCTTGCAGATACAAAAACGAGCCGGCACCCGCACCACCACTGAGAACGGGTGAACGAATGGATGTTAAGTGTTCCTGACCGTTACCTCTTTGAACCATAACCCCGGGCACACGGTTAACAATTTCAGTGGGGTGGTCGGCACGGACCAGATCGATATCCTGCTCTGAAATTCGGGCGGTATTGCCAGCCTGCTCAAGCAGCAAAGCGCCAGAGCGAGTACCTGTGACCACCAGGTCGTCAAGCAGGTAACCTGTTTCTGCAACAGCAAGGGCAGAGATTTGTGCGCTGGCAAGCGCGATCAGAATTGAAAGTTTTTGTCGTTTGTTCATTATTTAATATGCGTCTTTTAGAGTAATTATCACTTCAGAATGTGCGGCATTCTCTCATGACAATCCTGAGCCAACATCAGAAAAATCCCTAAAATCAGTTGAAAATCACCATATAAACCCCATGTAGTTTGTCATTAATCTGTCGGTGTTTAGGGTGTATGGAATATAAAGACTATTACAAGGTGCTTGGTGTGGCGCGTGGTGCATCGCAGGAGGAGGTCAAAAAAGCCTACCGCACACTGGCTCGCAAATATCATCCCGACGTCAGCAAAGAGGCTAATGCCGAAGAAAAATTCAAAGAAGTCGGTGAAGCTTACGAAGTGCTGCGTGATGCTGAAAAACGGGCGCAATATGATCAGTTTGGTGGGCAATTCCGTCACGGACAGTCATTCACCCCGCCCCCCGGCTGGGAAGAAAATGTCGGTGGCTTTGGTCGTGGCAACTTCAGTAGCTTTTTCGAAAATATGTTTGGCGGCGGAATGGGCGGCAGCCCTGGCGACAACTTTTTTGCTGCAGGTGAAGATGTTAACGCCAAAATTACTATCACGCTTGAAGACGCTTTCAATGGCGCCAACAAAACCATTCGCCGTCCGACAGGCGCCAAGCAAACCGGCACGCTCAATGTAAAGATTCCGCCAGGTATCGAGTCAGGCAAAAAGATCAGACTCAATGGTCAGGGCAAAGCAGGCATGGGCGGCAAAGCAGGTGATCTTTATTTGGAGGTCAATATCGCATCACACCGGCTGTTTCGCCTGGAAGGTCGCGACGTTTATCTGGATCTGCCAGTCACGCCCTGGGAGGCAGCACTCGGTGATAAAGTCACAGTGCCCACACTTGCCGGAAAAATCAGTTTAACTATCCTCGCTGGTGCGCGCAGTGGCCAAAAAATGCGCCTGAAGGGACGCGGACTGCCAGGAAAATCGCCCGGAGATCAGTTTGTTGTGCTACAAATCATGACGCCTCCAGCACTTTCGGAAGAACAACAAAACTTTTACCGGCAAATGGCCGATAAAATGCCATTTAACCCACGGGAAAGCATGGAATAGACCAAAGAAACGGAGCCTCCCTATGACGCTTAAACTGAAATCTGCTCTGTTGTGGCTGGCTGGTTTGACCTTGCTGGCACAGGTAGCCATTGCTGCATTGCCGTTCAACTTGAGCGGCCAGAGTGATGAACTGCCAACCTTGGCCCCAATGTTGGAACGCTCCAAACCGGCGGTGGTGAATATTGCCACACGAAGTCAGGTCCGGGTTCAGGATAATCCACTGCTCAGCGATCCCTTTTTCCGACGCTTCTTTGATTTGCCCCCCCAACAACCGCGGCATCGCACCACCCAAAGCCTGGGATCTGGCGTTATTTTTGATGCTCGACAAGGTTTGGTGCTGACCAACAATCACGTCATTCAGCGTGCCGATGAAATCACAGTGTCACTGGTCGACGGTCGCAGCTTTCAGGCAGAAGTAGTGGGCACCGACCCCGCGACTGATGTTGCCTTGATTAGAATTCCGGCAGAGTCACTGACGGCCCTGCCACTTGCGGATTCTGACAAACTGCGCGTTGGCGATTTTGTGGTTGCCATCGGTAATCCTTTCGGTCTTGGTCAAACCGTCACTTCGGGCATTGTCAGTGCACTGGGCCGCAGTGGCTTGGGCATTGAAGGCTACGAAAACTTTATTCAGACGGACGCTTCCATTAACCCGGGCAACTCCGGCGGAGCACTTGTAAACCTGCGTGGCGAACTGGTCGGCATCAATACGGCGATTTTCTCGCCGGGACAAAATACCGGCAATATCGGCATTGGTTTCGCCATTCCAAGCAACCTGGTCAGACAGATTACAGACCAACTGCTGGAACATGGCGAAGTTCGTCGTGCTTATCTGGGTGTTCAAATGCAGGACATCACGCCTGATCTGGCTCAGGCTTTCAACATAGAAGCCAATCGGGGCGCGATTGTCACGCATGTGGTACCCGGCTCTGCGGCAGAGCAATCGGGTCTGCAAGTCGGCGATGTGGTGACAGCGGTGAATGGCACTCCACTGCGCAGTGCCGACAATCTGCGTAACTTCATTGGCTTGCTGGTCATTGGTCAGACCATTGAGCTTGATATTATCCGAGATGGTCAATCGCAGACTATCCGCGCAACAGTGCTGGAAAATGTTCAGCAACGCAGTAGTTCGGAGGCTCACCCCAGGCTGGCGGGTGCCACATTTGGTGATATGGAGCCTGATTCACCCTACTATGGCACTGTATCTGGCGTAGTGATCTATTCCGTCAATCCCGGAAGCCCTGCTTGGGAATCAGGTTTGCGAAGCAATGATGTGATTACCTCTGTCAACCGCCAAGCGGTGGATAGTCTGGACAGCTTCAAACCACTGGTCCTCAATCAATCAGAACTGCTGCTCAACATCGTCAGAGGTGATCAGGCGATGTTTATTCTGTTACGTTAAGCTGATGAGTCGGGCATGTCCGTCCCGGTTCATCCCTTTTGTGCAATGTTGCCAGCGAAGTGATATTCAACTTCTGGCAACCTTGCCTGTCATTTTATTTAACACTCCGCTATTCGGCAAAAGCCGACTCGTGATCCAACAATTACACTCAGGTGAAGTGATGGTCATAACGCCCCATACAAACACAGATATGTACTCGCAAATTGTTGATCGCAATCCAGGAGAGCCCGAGTTTCATCAATCATTGCATGAAGTCCTGGAAACCCTGGCGCCGGTGTTGAACAAGCACCCGAAATATCGTCAGGAAAAAATTCTGGAAAGATTGTGTGAGCCGGAAAGACAGATAATCTTCCGCGTTTCATGGGAAGACGACCAAGGTCAGATCCAAATCAACCGCGGTTATCGTGTCGGTTTCAACAGTGCGCTTGGTCCTTACAAAGGTGGATTAAGGTTTCACCCCAGTGTCACCCTCGGCACGATGAAATTTCTGGCCTTTGAGCAGACTTTCAAAAATGCGCTGACCGGGCTGCCAATCGGCAGCGGAAAAGGTGGAGCCGATTTCGATCCTAAAGGCAAATCCGACCATGAAATCATGCGCTTTTGTCAGAGCTTTATGACTGAACTGTATCGGCATATTGGGGAAATCACCGACGTGCCTGCTGGCGATATCGGCGTTGGCCATCGTGAAATCGGCTATCTGTTTGGCCAATACAAACATATCATCAATCGTTATGAGTCAGGTGTATTGACAGGAAAAAGTCCCAACTGGGGCGGCACACTGATCCGCAAAAAAGCAACGGGCTACGGTGCGATTTTCTTTGCCGAAGAAATGCTGGCAGCGAACAACAACAGCCTGAAACACAAAACCTGTGTTGTATCAGGCTCCGGTAACGTTGCAATTTATGCCATGGAAAAACTCAGAGCGTCCGGTGCAAAAGTGCTTGCCTGCTCAGATTCCAGCGGGGTGATTTTCGACAAAAACGGCATTGATGTTGACACGGTGATTCAGGTCAAAGAAGTCGGTCGCCAGCGAATAAAAACATATCTGAAACATCACCCTGAAGCCGAATATTTTGAAAACGGAAATATCTGGGATATTGCCTGTGATGTGGCCCTCCCTTGCGCCACCCAGAATGAACTGAATGAAAAGGACGCACAAACCCTGATTGATAATGGATGTATTGCCGTCTGCGAGGGTGCCAATATGCCCTGCACCGAAAAAGCCGTGGCCCTGTTTCATCAACACAAGGTTGCATTTGGGCCAGGTAAGGCAGCCAATGCAGGGGGTGTCGCCGCCTCGGCGTTGGAGATGCAACATAACGCCACCCATAGCAGCAGCTACGATTACACTGAAGACCACCTGCACGAAATCATGATCAATATTCATCGCAACTGCTGCCAAACAGCTGAAGAATTCGACCAGCCCGGCAACTACGTGGTCGGTGCCAATATTGCCGGATTCAGGCGCGTTGCTGATGCCATGTTGGCACTCGGAGTTATTTGAGCGGTTTGAAAAGTCAGCCTCTACGGTGTGAAAGTAATATTGGTTCCCAGCAAGCCAACAATTCCGATCACAATCAAATACATGGCCACGATGTAGTTCAGCAAGCGCGGCACCAGCAGGATCAGAATACCAGCGATAATTGAAATTAATGGGGTTAAGGCAATCGTCATATTTACTCCGTGTCTTTTAACTTTTCAGCGATATTCAGAATCAGATTAAGCAAGGCCTTTTGGCCTCATTTCGTTCTAACCATCTGATTGTTTTTTACATTTATTTACATTAATTGACGCAATCTTGCTTGCGCGCGATCTAAGCTGATTTTCATCAACATAGCGTAGCGAGGAAAATATCATGTCACTGTCAACTGCCCGTAAAACCAGCCTGTTGATACTCATGACTTTCGTCATGATTGGCTTATCAGGCCTTATCGCCAAACCCGCAAATGCAGATGTTCGCATTAACATCGGTTTCGGCATGCCCTACACCTATTACGGCCCAAGCTATGGCGTACACTACCATCATTATCACCGGCCTCGCCATTACCGAGCGCCCAAGCACCATCATCGCCATTATCATCACCCGCGCTCTTACCGCGGACCGGTCGTACACCACCATCATTATCAAGCCCCACGAAGTCATCATAGAGGCCATCACCGCGGACATCAGCGTCCCCATCGCTGGTAACAAGACCATCGGAGCGACGGCTATAACTTAACAAACGCAAGGCCGTCGCTCCACTTAATCCCGCCTATTACTCTAAGAAGCGCCAATATCGGGTTTAGTTAGCTCAGCCAATCACAGTAAATGCCATTTGTGCTAGTTGCATGAGATAATCCCCAGAGAACATGTCAAACATCATCAGGGAAGTACTTATGAAAGGCAGCCAAAAAGTCATCGACTTGCTCAATAGCCTCCTCGCTGGCGAACTCACGGCGATGGACCAATACTTTATCCACTCGAGAATGTACGAAGACTGGGGCTTGAAACGTCTGTATGACCGTATCGCCCATGAAATGGAGGATGAAACCGTCCACGCCGACCAAATGATCAAACGGATTTTATTCCTCGGCGGCATACCCGACCTGACACATCGTGAGCCACTGCATGTCGGCCACACCGTCCCGGAAATGTTGCAAAATGACCTGAACCTTGAATATGCCGTGGTCAAAGCATTACGCGACGGCATTGCCCTGTGTGAAACCGAAAACGACTTCGAAACTCGCCAGATGTTACTCAAGCAACTGGAAGACACCGAACTGGATCACACCTACTGGCTGGAACAACAACTGGGCTTGATCGAAAAAATGGGTTTACCAAACTACCAGCAAGCCATGACGCTGGCCGAAGCATGAACCACATTGAAGACGAGTGAGTTACCCGTCGCTTAAGCACTGAAAGCCCCTCAAGAAGGGGCTTTTTTGTAGGTTGACGCTGAACGTTGAAGTCAAACAAAAGCCGTCATTCCCGCGCAAGCGGGAATCTAGAGTTACCCCAGTGAGTGAGGATTTATCTATTGTTTGTTATTTCGACTTAATGTCGAGTCAGGGGAATACATGCCCAATCCTTATCCAGATAAACCTGCGCTACTCATCAGCATAAAAAGGGGGTGTGGAGCCGGATCCTTAACGCCCTTATGCGACGCCGAGCATCGCAAATCAGTTTGGATCAAACATGACGAGTGTCTGAGCGCAGCGACAAATTTGTCCGGAACAAATTTGGACGCCGAAGGCGCCCGAAGGGTGAGTGGCATGGATGCCACGAATCAATTTTCGGCCACGCCATAAAACAAGGTTAATTTTTGGGATCAAGGCAATATCGGGTGCCCTTTTCTTTGGTTCGTTTCTTTTGGGCACGCAAAAGAAATGAACGCCCAGCGGCAGCGAGAAAACTATGAATATGGTCTCGATTGCTGGGTTTCGTATCTCCACCGCCCAACAAAAGCCGTCATTCCCGCGCAGGTGGGAATGTGGATTCACGCTTGAAGTGCAACAGTTTTAATTGTTTTGAAAATACCTCGGCGGGCGTTTGGTAATCAAGACATTTCCTCGGCGTATTGTTATAGCAGGCAATAATGTCGTCGAGCATGTCTGCATCAAGCTGCTTTAAATCGGTTTTTCGGGGTAAGAAGCGTCGTAACCGGCCTATCGCATTCTCAACGCCACCTTTTTGCCAAGGTGCCCGCACATCACAGAAATAGGTTTGCATGGCCATTTCTTTGCCTAGCAGATGGTGGTCGGCAAACTCAGTGCCATTATCAAAGGTCATGGTTCGCCGTAGCTTGGGTGGCAATGCGCTTAGCATATCGCTCAGGTTTGCTTTGGTTTCTGCGGCAGACTTTCCTTGCTTGGCAGCCATCAGCAACCGTGATGTTCGCTCATGACTAATCACGACCGCATCGCCATAGGGGCAGGTCAATCACGATCAGCATCTATAAAATTATCTATAGAGACTGCCTGAGCTAGTGCATCTCGGATATGCCACGCCCCATGGACATGGGGGTTTATATCACCATGTTCTTTGTTTAACGCCCTTAAAGCCGAAGCTATTACATAATCACCACTTTTTTGCTCACGAAGGTCCCACCGCATATCAAGCATTTGCTTATGATGCCTTTTAGGTCATAGCCTGTGGGCAAGTTAACTGCTCGACTTGCTCCAGCAACAATTACAAAAATTGTATCTGTCATTTTCTTCCTTGATACGCAATTATGATTACTTCTTAACCGGCCTCTGCCACCCTCTAACCGTCCTCTGCTCCGACTTAGTCAACGTCAACGCATCAGCCGGCGCCGTCTTCCGAATCGTCGAACCAGCCCCAATAGTAGCCCCATCCTCAACCGTCACAGGCGCCACCAACTGCGTATCTGACCCCACAAACACTCGATCGCCAATCACCGTACGATGTTTATTCGCCCCATCATAGTTACAGGTAATGGTACCCGCCCCAATATTCACATCCGCGCCCATCTCGGTATCACCGATATAGCTGAGGTGATTGATCTTCGAACCCAGACCGATATTGGCATTTTTGATTTCAACAAAGTTACCAACCTTGGCTTTGGCAGACAGTTTGGTGCCGGGACGCAGCCGAGCATAAGGTCCTACTGAACAGTCAGTACCCACTTCGGCATTTTCAATAATGCTGTTGGGCAGAATTTCAGCGCCTTCATGAATAACGCTGTTAATAATGATGCAGTTGGCGCCGATGTCGACGTTGTCGGCGATGCTGTTCACACCTTCAAAGATGACATTGATATCAATGGTAACGTCCTGTCCGGCAGTCAGTTCACCGCGAATATCAACACGTGCCGGATCACGAAAGGTCACGCCCGCCATCATCAACTCGGTGGCGCGTTTTTGCTGGTAATAGCTCTCCTGTTCAGCCAATTGCACCCGATTATTGACGCCGGCCACTTCCATTTCATCGTCACAGGTTACTGAGTTTATTTCGATGCCTTGAGCGACGGCCTTGGCAATCAGATCGGTCAGGTAATATTCGCCCTGGGCATTGTTGTTATCGAGCTGTGATAACGCCTCTCTCAGCCAGCTGGTTGGAATGCACATAATGCCGGTATTGATTTCATTGATCAGCCGAGTCTCGTCATCAGCATCTTTTTCTTCAGTAATGCACAGCATATTGTCATCATGATCACGCACGATACGCCCATAGCCTGTCGGATCATCCAATACAGCGGTAAGGACTTTCAGGCTGTTTTGTTCACCACAGTCAATCAACTCCTGCAGTGTTTCAGTGCTAATCATTGGAACATCGCCATATAGCACCAGCACCTGCTTGCTGTTGGCAAAACTTGCCTTGGCCTGCTCAACCGCATGGCCAGTGCCTTTTTGCTCAAGCTGCATCACTGTGTTGATACCCTGTTTTTGTACATAGGGCACCACCTCATCGCCACCGTTGCCACAGACCACGGCAAGATTGGCCGGATTGAGTTGTTTGGCAGTATCAATGACATGTTGCAGCAGGGGTTTGCCAGCCAGCGTGTGCATCACCTTAGGCTTGGCAGATTTCATACGAGTGCCTTTACCGGCAGCGAGAATAATAATGGCTAGAGACATATAACAGCTTGTAGGTTGAGGTAAAAAGGCATTCTAGCAGATAGTTGATGGATATTATTTTAACCACAGAGCCACAGAGCCACGGAGCCACGGAGGGCACAGAGAAAGCCAGTATTCTGAAACCCGTCACCTGATTCGCATATCAAGTACCCATAAGCTGTGATTTATAGCTGAGCTAGACAACCATTTAATAGTTTGGGAACCTCTGTGCCCTCTGTTTCTCTGTGGTTTCGCTTAAAATCAGGCAAAAAAAAGGCCGTCCAATGGACGGCCCTGTATTTGTTTGAAGACTGAAAAATCAGCCTTTTTTTCCTTTACGCATCCGTTGAATACTGCGTAGCTGAGCCACCGCTTCTGCGAGTTGTGCTGCTGCTTCAGCGTAGTCCATTTTTGAAGTCTGATCTTTAAGTGCCTGTTCGGCAGCTTCTTTAGCTTGTATAGCAGCCGCTTCATCGACATCCGCAGCTCGCAGAGCAGTATCTGCAAGGACAGTGACAACGTCAGGCTGAATTTCCAGCATGCCGCCAGAGACATAAAACTGCTCTTCCTGACCACCTTTAAGCAGGCGAACTTCACCCGCTTTTAAGCGTGTCAGCAATGGCGCATGGCGTGGGTAGACACCGATTTCACCCTGTTCTGCAGAAGCAATAACCACTTCAGCGGTACCTGAGTAAATCGATTGTTCTGCACTCACAATGTCAACATGGATGGTCATAGCCATGTGCTTTACCTCCGAAAAGATTAGTACTTCTTGGCTTTTTCAACAGCTTCTTCGATGTTGCCCACCATGTAGAACGCTTGTTCCGGCAGTGAATCATACTCGCCTGCCAGGATGCCTTTAAAGCCAGCGATAGTGTCTTTCAGCGAGACATATTTACCAGGTGCACCGGTAAATACTTCTGCAACGAAGAACGGCTGAGACATGAAACGCTGAATTTTACGCGCACGTGACACGGACAGTTTGTCTTCTTCAGACAGTTCGTCCATACCCAGAATGGCGATGATATCTTTCAGTTCTTTGTAACGCTGCAGAATGTTCTGAACACCACGAGCTACGTCGTAATGTTCGTTACCAACAACCAGCGGATCCAACTGACGTGAAGTTGAGTCCAGCGGGTCAATCGCAGGGTAGATACCCAATTCAGCAATAGAACGTGAGAGTACAACGGTTGCGTCCAAGTGAGCAAAGGTGGTCGCAGGTGAAGGGTCAGTCAAGTCATCCGCAGGTACATATACCGCTTGGATAGAAGTGATAGAACCAACTTTAGTAGAAGTGATACGCTCTTGCAGTACACCCATTTCTTCAGCCAGTGTTGGCTGATAACCTACCGCTGAAGGCATACGACCCAACAGGGCGGATACTTCGGTACCGGCCAGTGTGTAACGGTAGATGTTATCTACGAAGAACAGAACATCACGACCTTCATCACGGAAGAATTCCGCCATGGTCAGACCAGTCAAGGCAACACGCAGACGGTTACCTGGTGGCTCATTCATCTGACCGTAAACCAGTGATACCTTGTCGATAACGTTGGAATCAGTCATTTCGTGGTAGAAGTCGTTACCTTCACGAGTACGCTCACCCACACCGGCAAATACCGAGAAACCGCTGTGCTCAATCGCGATGTTACGAATCAATTCCATCATGTTGACGGTTTTACCTACACCAGCACCACCGAACAGACCGACTTTACCGCCTTTAGCGAATGGGCAGACCAGATCGATAACCTTGATACCGGTTTCCAGCAGTTCGTTACTGGCAGACAGTTCGTCGAAAGTAGGTGCTTTACGGTGAATACCCCAGCGCTCTTCTTCTCCGATATCGCCTTTTTCGTCGATTGGGTTACCCAGAACGTCCATGATGCGACCCAGGGTTTTCTGACCGACAGGTACGCTGATTGGCTTGCCAGTGTTAGTCACGGCAAGGCTACGCTTCAGACCATCTGTGGTACCCATGGCAATCGCACGGACAACACCATCACCCAATTGTTGCTGTACTTCCAGGGTGAGGCCGGCGTCTTCGACGTTCAAAGCATCGTAAACTTTTGGCAGGCTGTCACGTGGAAACTCCACGTCGACGACCGCACCGATAATTTGTACAATCTTTCCAGAGCTCATCTTGCTTCCTCTTTCATAAGTTCGGGCTGCTCAGCCCCTGTTATTTCTGTTATACCGCAGCGGCACCTGCAACGATCTCGGAAATTTCCTGAGTAATCGCAGCCTGACGGGCCTTGTTATAAACCAATTGCAGGTCATCGATGATATTGCCGGCGTTATCAGACGCATTTTTCATCGCAATCATGCGAGAAGCCTGCTCACAGGCAAAGTTTTCTACCACTGCCTGGTACACCAGTGACTCGATATAACGGACCAGCAAGTCATCCAGTACATCTTTGGCGTCCGGCTCATAGATGTAGTCCCAAGGGTATTTGAGCAGCTCATCAGGTGTTTCTGGTTTAACGGGAATCAAACGCAGTAATTTCTGCTCTTGGGTCATGGTGTTTACAAATTCGTTGTAAACCAGATAGAGGCTGTCGATACGGCCTTCAGTGTAGGCATCCAGCATGACCTTAACCGTCCCGATCAGGTCTTGCAGCCTTGGCGCATCACCCAATTGGGCTTTTTGAGCCACCAGGTTTACCGGCAATCTGCTCATGAAGTTGCTGGCTTTTTGCCCGATGGTACAAACATCGATTTCGATGCCTTTATTGCGCTTATCTTTGATATCACTGAGCAACGCCTTGAACAGATTATTGTTCAATCCGCCACACAGTCCGCGATCTGAAGAAATGACAATGTAACCAACACGTGTCGCTTCGATGCGATCTTGCAAGTACGGATGTTTGTACTCAGGACGCGCATGTGCAAGATGCTGGATAACACCATAGATTTTTTCAGAATAAGGACGTGTCGCTGCCATGCGATCCTGAGCCTTACGCATTTTACTCGCAGCAACCATCTCCATCGCAGAAGTGATCTTCTGCGTACTTTTGATGCTTGATATCTGAGTCCGTATCTCTTTACCGCTAGCCATGACTTACTCCCGCTTACCAGTTGCCAGTGGCTTTGAATGCTTCAATCGCACTACGCATCTGACCAGCGATGTCATCATTGAAGTCACCGGTGCTGTCGATGGTTTTCACCAAATCAGCATGTTTCTCAGCGACATACTTGTGCAGACCCGCTTCAAAATCACCCACTTTGTTGACTTCCAAATCATCCAGGAAGCCTTCGTTGGCGGCATACAAGGACAGCGCCATTTGAGCAACCGAGAGCGGCTGATATTGCTTTTGCTTCATCAGCTCTGTAACACGTTGACCTCGACCGATTTGAGCACGTGTTGCTTCATCAAGATCAGAAGCAAACTGAGCAAAGGCAGCTAGTTCACGATACTGGGCCAAGTCAAGACGAGTACCACCACCCAGTTTCTTGATGATCTTGGTTTGAGCAGCACCACCAACACGAGATACCGATAGACCGGCGTTAATCGCAGGACGGATACCCGCGTTAAACAGGTCGGTTTCCAGGAAGATCTGACCGTCTGTGATTGAGATAACGTTGGTCGGTACGAAAGCAGATACGTCACCAGCTTGGGTTTCGATGATGGGCAGGGCGGTCAAGGAACCGGTTTTGCCTTTCACAGCACCATTGGTGAATTTTTCAACGTAGTCTTCGTTTACACGAGCAGCACGTTCCAGCAGGCGTGAGTGAAGGTAAAAAACGTCACCAGGATAAGCTTCACGGCCTGGCGGACGACGCAGCAACAATGAAACCTGGCGGTAAGCCCATGCTTGCTTGGTCAAGTCATCATAAATAATCAGTGCATCTTCACCACGATCACGGAAGTATTCGCCCATGGCACAACCGGCGTATGGCGCGATAAATTGCAGTGCTGCTGAATCAGATGCAGATGCAGCCACGATGATGGTATGACCCAGAGCATCGTTTTCTTCCAGTTTGCGAACTACGTTGGCAATAGAAGAAGCTTTTTGACCAATCGCAACATAGATACATTTAACGCCTGTACCTTTTTGGTTGATGATGGTGTCAACGGCAATAGCAGTTTTACCAGTTTGGCGGTCACCGATGATCAACTCACGCTGACCACGACCAACCGGGATCATCGCGTCGATTGATTTCAGACCTGTTTGAATAGGCTGATCAACAGATTTACGCGCGATTACACCTGGAGCGACTTTTTCGATTGGCGAAGATTCACTGGCAGAGATATCACCTTTACCGTCAATAGCCATACCCAGCGAGTCAACAACACGACCGAGGAGAGCTTCACCGACTGGTACCTCAAGGATACGGCCAGTACATTTGACTTTGTCACCTTCAGTGATGTGCTGGTACGAACCCAGAACAACCGCACCGACAGAATCGCGCTCAAGGTTAAGCGCCATGCCGTATGTCTGGCCTGGGAATTCCAGCATCTCACCGGACATGACATCTGCCAGACCGTGGATTCGAACAATACCATCGGCTACACCGACGACTGTACCTTCTGTACGCGCTTCAGTTGCCCCGTCAAAACTCGCTATACGTTTTTTGATCAGTTCACTGATTTCAGCTGAATTCAGTTGCATCTATCTTTCCTCTATAACGGGCCGCTTAGCTTAGAGCGTTGGCCAGTCTGTTCAGTTTACCCAGGGCAGATCCATCAATAACCAGATCGCCTGCACGAATGATCGCGCCACCCAGCAGGCTCTCGTCTATGCTGACATCTAGCGTGATGTCTCTGCCAAGACGCTTGTTGAGCGCTGCAGAGATCTTGCTGGCTTGTTCATCGGTCAGCGGTTTAGCTGTAATCACTTCAGCGGTGAGCGACTGCTCTGCCTCGGCACGGAGCTCTTCAAAAATAACTGCTATGTCGTCCAGCAGCAGTAGACGATTGTTTTCTGCCAATAAGGACAAAAAATTACGTACGGAGTCGCTTCCCAGATCGGCTGTGATGTCAGCAAGGACATCTACAGTCTGCTCATCACTCACTGCTGGACTGGTGATCAGTCTCTGCAAGTCGGCATCTGCCACACACAGTGCCAGCAATTGCAGCAGTTCGGACCACTGTTTTAGCCGGCCCTCTTCCTTGGCAACTGCAAACACAGCATATGCATAAGGACGTGCGACGGTTATTGCTTCTGCCATCCTAAAAGTTCCTCTAGATTTGGCTTACCAACTCTTCGAGCAAGTCAGTGTGTGCCTTGTCGTCGATTTCACGGCTCAGAATTTTTGCTGCGCCAGTCAGAGCAACCGCAGCGACCTGAGTCCTGAGCTCTTCTCTGACACGATTGGCCTCCTGCTCGATTTCGACTTTGGTAGCTGCCATGATTTTTTCACCTTCAACTCTGGCATCACCTTTGGCTTCATCGACGATCTCATTACCGCGACGCTGTGCCTGGCTGATGATTTCGTTTGCTTTATCCTTAGCTTCGTGAATGACTTGCTGAGCACGCTTCTCTGCCAACTCTTGTTCGTGTCTGCCACGTTCAGCTGCAGCCAGACCATCAGCAATTTTTTTCTTGCGCTCTTCGAGCGCTTGCATAATCGGTGGCCACACATACTTCATGCAGAAGCCAACGAAGAGCAGGAAAGCGATTGACTGACCTATCAAAGTTGCATTGATATTCATGCCTGTACCTCTTTGTTATCGCGACGGATTAATTAAATGACTTGTTATACCGCAGCGAACAGAACGTACATGGCCAGACCAACAGAAATCATTGGTACCGCGTCAAGCAGACCTGCAACCAGGAAGAATTGGGTACGCAGAACTGGTACCAGTTCAGGTTGACGAGCAGTTGATTCCAGAAAACGTCCACCCAGCAGACCGATACCGATAGCAGCACCCAGAGCACCCAGACCAGCCATCAGTGCACCCGCCATGTAAATCAGACCAATACCTGTTTCCATTTTTTTCTCCTAAACTCTCAGATAAAAATTACACAAAAATAACACTAAAAACCCATTCAGTATCAATGATGTTCTTGATGAGCCATATCCAGATAAACCACTGTAAGCACCATGAAGATAAATGCCTGCAATGTGATAATAAGAATATGGAAAATTGCCCAGCCCACTTGTAACAGAGCACCTAACGAACCAATAACCATCCCCGCACTGTACATGATGGCGATCAAGATGAAGATCATCTCACCGGCGTAGAGGTTACCGAACAGACGCATGGCCAGTGAGAATGGTTTTGCCAGCAAAGTTACCACTTCAAGTGCGAAATTGAACGGCAGCATTTTTTTGCCGAAGGGCTGGAATGCCAGCTCGCCAAAGAAACCGCCCAGACCTTTTATCTTGATACTGAAGAAAATAATCAGCAGCAATACCGTGACCGCCATGCCCAATGGAGCATTGATGTCGGTGGTGGGAACAATTTTGAAGTAAACTTCATGCGGGCTCAGGTCTGCGACAAAATAAGCTGTTGTATGCTGAACTAGGAAAGGGATTACATCAACTGGCACAAGATCCATCAGATTCATTAGAAACACCCAGCCGAAGATGGTCAGGGCTAGCGGAGCTACAAAAGTGGTTTTCCCTCCACTGAATGAACCGCGCACCGTTGTGTCTACGAACTCGATAATCCATTCTGCGAAGTTCTGCATGGCAGTGGGAACACCTGCCGAGGCTTTCTTGGCAACACTGCGGAAATACCACATCATCAGCGTTCCCAGCATGATTGACATTAACATCGTGTCAACATGAATAGACCAGAAGCCCATTTGCGCCGCTTCGCTGGAGGATGTAGCAAAACCCCAGCTGCCAGTTGGCTCCCAAAGGTTGTTTTGCTCGTCTACGAGTTCATGTTTCCTGCCAAAAGCCAGGTTTTGAAGATGGTGCTTGATATGTGATGATACTGTTAGCTCTTCCGCCATGGTTTATCTCAAGCCTGTTTCATATATCCAAATAACAAAACTACCTGCATTGCTACGAAGCCGAGGAGCAAACCTGCTGCGTTAAACTGCAATATCGCAAAGCCAACAGCAAACATGGCTATGGTTAGCATCCATCGTTCGACAATACACCTGTATGCGCCACTGAGATTGTCCACTGGACTGGCGCCCGCTTTATAGGCGGTTCTCAGCAAATGCCATTTCAGCAGCAGCGTATTAGACACGCTGATTAAGCCGCCGAAGCAAACGGCGGTGGCGAGTTCCTTGCCGTATAACCAGAAAACACTTGCCACAATAATCAGCAACACGATGAATTGTGTCTTTAACAACTGATTTACCGGACTTACTCTGGTTAGTTGCTCCATTTTTATCCGTCAGAGCTTATAAAAGCTTAAGTTTTACCCTAAGCAAAAATAGCAAATTATATAGACCGGTTATTCAGGTGGTCAACGACTATCTTGCTTTTATTTATTTTAGTCGGGAGAAAATTGCAGATTTGTGACTCGCTGGGATCACAAGCCATGTGCTGAAGAAATTGGAAATTTACTGACAGCTGTATCAGCGCTTCTCTTAGCTAGAGTGATGACTGTATCAGCAGAAACAGATCCTGACTTGATTATCAATCAAGTGATTTCGGGGTTAGGTTAAATTTCTGGCAATGTGCCTGGTATAAAACTTTGAGATCGGCTTCCCCCATCAGATTACCCGTCTCATCCCGGTAACTGATGTCGCCGGTCACTGCAGTCCCCTGCCACTTTTGCTCAATCTGCTTGCGTTCTGGCTGTTGTTTAAACCAGGCAATGAATGCATTGGCCTTTGCCAATAAACGATAACTCGAGCCCCAGGCATTGACTGCCATGGTGTAGTAATAGGGTTGTTGAGCAACATTGCCTGGGATAATCTCGATTTTGCCGTACCAGGGACTGTTGGAATTTTCACAGGCCCAGTAATAAATCGGTAAATCAACGCCAAAGGCATCGACTACGCCATCGGCCAGGCAATTGTGGATTCGAGACTGATCAGAATAAGCAATCAGATTTTCCAACTTAATTCTGCCAGCGGGTTTGCTCTCATTACTACTCCATCGAAGCCCTCGATCTTCGAGCACTTGAAATGCCGCCGGATCGTTGATAATTCCCACGACTTTACCCGCCAGATCTTCCAGTCGATTGATTTTTTCATCGCCTTTGCGCCTCGCCAGCACCCAATGAAGATAGGTATAGGCTTCTGAGTACGCCACATTATCGTATTCAGCGGATGGCGGTAGTGCACTGATTACAATGTCGGCAGGCGGCTCCCCATATCGCTTGCCTGCCGTGAGTAATTCAGTGCACATATCCCAGGGCGCTTCAATAAATTCACATTCCACACCAAGATATCGGGCAAAGGCCTTTGCATACTCAACATCCATGCCATTGAGTGGCTCTCCCAGTTTCTCCCGAAATGACAAACCGACAAAGTTTGGTTCAATCGCAACCCGTAATTTACCTCGATGTAGAATATCATCCAGCTGATCATGCGCAGCATCAGGAACCAGATAGAGTTTTTTCAATGTCGCATCCATTGACTTGAACGCCGCCTTGATATCTGCGGCTTGGATATCAATTTTATCCACGCCTTTTGCGGTGTCTTCTACGACTTCGTTAATAATTTTGTTTTTACTGTGAATCCGCTGCATCACACCATTGCTCAGATCCAGCGTTTCGAAGATCACCGCCGTGTTCTCCATTATCGCCGTCAATTGCTCACTGATTGAGTGAAACAACTCCGTTAATTGAGCCGTGGCCGCTTGAATGACCTCTACAAAGTTGTTCAATCGTTGTGCATTGGTCTTACTGATGTTGTCCAGTTCTGCGTTAACTTGAGTAAAGTCGAGCTGTTTGGACGCCTGCTGCGCCCTGTCCATGGTAATTGCTGCCAGCCGTCGAACTTCGTCAGCCACGACCGCAAAGCCGCGGCCATGCTCACCTGCCCGTGCCGCTTCAATTGCAGCATTGAGCGCCAAAATGTTCACGCCACGACCAATTTCCATAATGCCATCCAGCACATTGGCCACACTGTGGGACTTTTCATTCAAGGTCACTGATATCTGCTGCATCGCAGAGCCTACAGCAGCATTGACATCATTGACCTCGACATCTATCTGCGATTGCAATGCACCAACGGTAGAATTTGAGCTGTTTAGATAGTCGTTGGCCTGCCTTAACTCCATATCCAGTTTGTCAGTACGCTGACCGATTTCGGATAAAAAGTTCTGCTGGACTTCCAGCGCACGAAAAATTTGTCTGGAAAGTTGAGCGGTCTGGCTGCTCACCAGCTGGATTGAACGATAAAACCGCTTTTCTTCTTCTGAAAAATGCGGAGTGTCCGGAAGCTCTGGCAGCAAAACTTCCTGTGGCGCTGTTTCACGAAGCTCTGAGGCGTTAAATATTCTGTCCAACAGTTTCATTGCTGATTCCACCGCTTTTGAGTAAGCGAGAGGAAGCAATTTTCAGTCCAGCGAATGAATGGGATCCATCGCGTGAGCTAAATGGTTGCTAAAGTGTGATTGAACTAACACATTTCCGTTTGGGACGGCAGTAAAATAATACTTTGATGCAAAAAAGTTGCACCATAGTGACACACGGCTTTCACTATTTGTGTGCACACCCGAGACGGGAATCTCTGACAAGCAAAGCTGCTGGCTCAGACGCCAATTTGTTGAATCAATCTTTTCAGCTCATCGACGTTGGCATAATCAAACACCAGCTTGCCTTTGCCATTGGCTCGGTGCTTGATGCTGCACCCCTTACCGAGTTTTTCCATGATGCGTTGTTCGAGTTGCTCAATTTCTTCAAAGGATGGCTGAGGGGCTTCAGGCTTGACTTTAGCCGAAGGTTTTAACAAGCGACGTACCAGCTGTTCCGCTTCACGCACCGACAGGCCTTTTTCAACGATCTGCAAGGCGGCTTCTGATTGGCATTGGCCTTCCAGCGCCAACAAAGCTCGGGCGTGACCCATTTCCAGATCACAATTTTCGACCAGCTTTTTCACATCCTCATTAAGGTTGCGTAATCTCAACAGGTTAGTCACGGTTGCCCGTGATTTGCCGACAGCTTCTGCGGCTTGTTGATGGGTCATCTCAAACTCTTCACGCAGCCGAAACAACGCGTTAGCCTCTTCCATAGGATTGAGATTTTCACGTTGAATATTTTCAATC
The DNA here is from genome assembly GCA_020831825.1 of Methylophaga sp. GTDB lineage: Bacteria > Pseudomonadota > Gammaproteobacteria > Nitrosococcales > Methylophagaceae > Methylophaga. The sequence goes on from JAFIFW010000005.1 coordinate 187,876, forward strand.
AAGGCCATGGCGATGGCACTGCGATCTGAAACATCCTTGATCAGTACCGGCACAGTTTCCAGCCCTGCCAGCTTGGAAGCTCTCCAGCGACGTTCACCGGCAATGATTTCGTAGTGCCCGGCATCAATCGGCCGGACCACAATCGGCTGCACCAAACCTTGGGCCCTTATTGAGTCAGCCAATTCCTCCAGCGACTCCTGTGACATATCCATCCGCGGCTGATATTTACCCGGCCGGATCATGTCCAGCGGGAAATATTGCAAACTGTCGTTTAAATCACCCTCTTCGTGATGAACATCTGACAGTAGTGCATCGAGTCCTTTGCCCAAACCTCTTTTTTTGATAGCCATCGGATTCCCTAATTATCTGCTGTTATGCTGCTTTTTTATCACGGCGCATCAGTTCGCTCGCCAGCGCCATGTACGCAATGGAACCTCGAGAGGTCCGATCATAATTTATGACTGGCAAGCCATGACTGGGAGCTTCGGCCAGACGAACATTGCGTGGAATAATTGAGTGAAACACCTTGCCCTGAAAGTGATTAATCAGCTGGCGTGACACCTGATTAGCAAGATTATTCCGTGCATCAAACATGGTACGCAACAAGCCGGTAATTTCCAGTCCTGGGTTGGCTCGCTGTTTGATTCGTTCGATAGTCTTGAGCAACGACGACAATCCCTCCAGTGCGTAGTACTCGCATTGTATCGGTATCAGAACACCTTTGGAGGCAACCAGCGCATTGACCGTGAGCATGCTCAAGGAGGGGGGGCAGTCGATCAGTATATAGTCGTAAAGATCGCGGGTTGATTCCAGCGCCAGACGAAGTCTGTGTTCGCGAAGCTTGACCTCAAGCAGTTGGACTTCCGCAGCCGTCAGATCCGAATTGGTTGGAATCACGTCAAATGACAGGTTGTCAGGGCGAATAATCGCATCAGCTGCCTTGGCCTCGGTCATGATGACTTCATAACTGGTCAGGGCAATATCATCCTTGTCCAGACCACAACCGGTCGAAGCATTACCTTGCGGATCAAGATCAATCAGCAATACCTTTCTACCATAATCAGCAAGGGCCGCCGCCAGATTGACACTGGTTGTGGTCTTGCCAACGCCACCTTTCTGATTGGTGATCGCAAAAATGCTTCCCATATTCGAGCCCTAATCCTTAATCAGCCGAACCAGATGCCGTTCGGCATCGCATCCAGGCACATCCAGAGACACAACATCCTGCAATTTAAAGCCCGAGCCAATCTGCTGCAACTCCTGTTCGGGGTAGAGACCTTTCATCAACACCAGACTGCCGGAATCATCGCAATGTCTGCCTGCCAAATCAATAATTTGAGCAATTGTTGCGAAAGCGCGCGCCGTCACTACCGCAAACTTTGGTAAAGCCGCTTGCTCGACTCGGCCATGAACCACCGTGACATTGGCAAGCTTTAACTCTGCCTTGACCTGTTGAAGAAATCGGGTTTTTTTGGAGTTGCTGTCCAGCAATGTCACTTGCATCTGCGGCAATGCAATTGCGAGCGGAATTCCCGGCAAGCCAGCGCCGGTTCCAACATCCAGCATGCTTTTAGCATCAAGATACGGCATCAAAGCCAGACTATCCAGAATATGACGTTGCATCATCTGGTACGGATCTCGAACCGAAGTCAGGTTATAGACCTTGTTCCATTTATCCAGCAATAACACATACGCGACCAGCTGTTGTTTTTGACCCTCGGTCAATGAGAGCTGCAATCTGGCACAACCCTGTTCGAGCTGAGCCAGCAATACCGCCGACATCAGCTGGCTTCACTCATGCCAGTTCGCTTCAGATGCACCAATAGCAGAGAAACTGCAGCAGGCGTGACTCCGGAAATTCTGGCTGCCTGTCCAAGACTGACGGGTCTGGCTGCTTCCAGCTTTTCCCTGACCTCATTGGATAGACCTCGAACATTCTTATAGTTCATATCTGCCGGTAACGGCAGGCTTTCATTACGCTGCAGTCGGTCAATTTCGTTCTGTTGCCTGTTGATGTAGCCAGAGTACTTCACCTGAATCATCACCTGCTCGGCAACTTCAGGTGCTACCACAACTTGCTCATCCAATAAGGACATCAGCGTTTGGTAATCCACACTGGGTCGACGCAATAACTCCAATGCGTTGGTTGCCTTGTTGAGTGGTTCGCCCAGTACTGCCGTGACCTTCTGCTGATCCAGTTTTTCAGGACTCAGCTTGCTGGCTGCCAGGCGTTGCTGTTCGCGTTCGACAGCCTCCTGTTTTTCATTAAAAATCTGCCAACGCAGATCGTCCACAACGCCCAGTTCACGGCCGATAGGTGTCAGGCGAACGTCTGCATTATCTTCTCGCAGCATCAGCCGGTATTCAGCACGACTGGTAAACATTCGATAGGGTTCACGTGTGCCAGAGGTAATCAAATCATCAATTAGCACACCGATGTAGGCCTGATCACGCCGCGGATACCACGGTGCCAGTTCACGCACTTGCAATGCAGCATTGAGGCCTGCGATCAATCCTTGTGCCGCTGCTTCCTCATAACCCGTGGTGCCGTTGATCTGCCCGGCAAAGAACAGGCCCGGCATATGACGAGTCTCCAGCCATGGATTGAGATCACGCGGATCAAAGAAGTCATATTCGATGGCATAACCCGGTCGGGTGATATGGGCATTTTCAAGTCCCTTCATCGAACGAACGATTTCGTATTGCACATCAAATGGCAAGCTGGTTGAAATGCCATTTGGATACACCTCGCCACATTCCAATCCCTCTGGTTCCAGAAAAATCTGGTGGGCATTTCGATCCGCAAAACGCACGACTTTATCCTCAATTGAAGGACAGTAGCGCGGACCAATACCTTCTATCTCACCACTGTACATCGGTGAACGATGAAGATTTTGCCGAATCACCTCATGTGTCTGATCGTTGGTATGGGTGATGTAGCAGGAAATCTGTCTTGGATGATCGCTGGCTTTGCCTAAAAAAGAAAACACCGGTGTAGGGGTATCTCCCGGCTGTTCTTTCAACTGGCTGAAATCAATACTCTGAGTAGCAATACGCGGCGGCGTACCGGTTTTCAGGCGATCCACCCGAAACGGCAATTCACGCAGACGCCTGGACAAGGCTATCGATGCGGGATCGCCAGCACGGCCTCCCTGATGGTTTTGCAAACCGATATGAATCAGTCCACCCAAAAATGTGCCTACCGTCAAAACAACGGTTTTGGCTGAAAATCTCAGTCCGGCTTGGGTTACCACGCCAGCCACACGACCATTTTCGACAACCAGATCATCAACCGCCTGCTGAAACAGACTCAGATTGGGTTGATTTTCGAGCATGGCTCGAATAGCCGCTTTGTAACGAATGCGGTCGGCTTGTGCGCGGGTGGCACGAACAGCAGGACCTTTGCTGGAATTCAATGTGCGAAACTGGATGCCTGCCAAATCGGCAGCCCGTGCCATCGCACCGCCAAGTGCATCTACCTCTTTGACCAGATGACCTTTGCCAATACCGCCAATCGCAGGGTTACAGCTCATTTGGCCCAATGTTTCGATGTTCTGTGTCAGCAACATGGTTTTGACACCCTGACGTGCCGAAGCAAGCGCCGCCTCAGTGCCAGCGTGACCGCCACCGACCACAATAACATCGTAATGATCCTGGTAATGCATGACCTTAAGCCTAAAAAATTGCAAGTGCGAATTTTAACACGCCAGTCACAATGATTGCCTAAAATTCAATCATTTATAGACTCGACATCACCTCAGGCTAAGTTCAACAAGCTGTCTTGGAAGCTGAAAAATGATTCATAAAAACACCGGTATCAAACGACTGGTTTTTGCCTTTGCCTATTCACTCAAAGGTCTGTACGCAGGAATTCGATATGAGTCCGCTTTTCGGCAGGAGGTGATTCTACTGCTGGTCCTGTCTGCCATTGCCTTCTGGCTGGATGTCAGTCCGTTTGAACGGCTGACAATGATTGCGTCTCTGGTGGTGGTCTTGATTGTCGAAGCACTTAATTCTGCCATTGAGTGCGTTGTCGACAGAGTCAGTACTGATCAGCACAAACTATCCGGCAGAGCCAAGGACTATGGCTCACTGGCCGTATTGCTGACCTTGTGCATCAGCGCCGCCATCTGGATAACTATTTTGCTGGCTTAGCCTGGTATGCCAGCCACAACATCACCGAACCGGCAATGATCATCGGTAGACAGAGCAACTGACCCATGGTGAACCAGTCAAACGCCAGGTAGCCGTATTGCGGATCTGGTACGCGGACAAACTCAACCAAAAATCTGAATACGCCATAACCTGTCAGGAACAGCCCGGAAACAGCCATTCTTGGCCGAGGTTTACTCGAAAACCACCAAAGCAAAATAAACAATAGCAGGCCTTCCAGCATTGCCTGATAAAGCTGTGAAGGATGCCTTGGCAATGGACCACCTCCCGGAAATATCATTGCCCAGGGTACATCACTGACTCTGCCCCAAAGCTCACCATTAATGAAGTTGCCTATTCGCCCCGCAAACAAGCCCAGAGGCACCATCGGTGCAATGAAATCGCTGACTTGGAAGAACTCCTTGGCGGTTTTTCTGGCAAACCACCAAAAAGCGACTAACACGCCGATCAAACCACCATGAAAAGACATGCCCCCCTGCCAGATTTTCAGCACATTGATCGGATTATCAAGATTGGCGGCAAGGTCGTAAAACAAGGCATAGCCAAGCCGACCACCAATAATCACCCCAAGCGCACCGTAAAAGAGTAGATCGTCTATCTCGTTGTGTTGCCAGCCATGGCTGCTGGCGCGCATTCTTGCCAAGCCCCAGGCAGCCACAAAGCCAAACAGATACATCAGGCCATACCAATGTATCTGCAGTGGCCCTAAATTCAGTGCAACAGGGTCGATTAGTGGGTAATTCATGTCTAACAGGCTCTCCTCATCGGCTGCACGCATCATAGCAAGTTTGTGCATCGTGATCAGATTCGGAGCATCGCACCAAAATTTAACATCATCGTTTTTGTTCGCACCAAAATAGTTCAATACTGGGGCGACACACATTCACAAACAACACCATCTCATTGTTTTAAATAGATATTTACAACATGGCACGGTATCTGCGTTAGTTGTGGCAGTCTGAATACAGTGTGTTGCGTTTTTCCAACATAGTGAGATTCAAACGACCCTTTAAGACTGACTTGAAATGAACTAGGAGCATCTGGAATGAAATTGAGCAAACTTTCTGCTTTGTGTCTCGCAGCCACCACAACTTTTGCCGCCAGCTCGGCAATGGCATGGGAAAGCGAAGACGGACAGCACATGACCAGCGCAAGCGTCGAGCTGGCATCTGATTATGTTTTCCGCGGTATCAGCTTTTCAGACAACAAGCCTGCTATCTCTGGCAGCTTTGACTATGAACACATCTCTGGCTTTTACACCGGTATCTGGAGCAGCAGCATTGATGGTGGCTCTGAAATCAATGTTTATGGCGGCTTTGCTAGTGAGTTCGGTGATACAGGTATCGGCTTTGACATTGGAGCTCTGCGCTATATCTTCCCTGGCGACAGTGGCGCCAACAACAACGAAGTTTACGGCGCACTAAGCTATAGCTACTTCACTCTGGGCTATGCTTACGATAAAAACTTCGAAGGCAGTGGTGAGAAAGTGCACTACTGGAACGTGGCATTTGACTACGAACTGCCGATTTTTGACGGTGTAGATTTTACGGCTGCCTATGGCTACTCTGACTTCAGTAGCAAACTGGGTATCAGTGGCTACTCTGACTACTACCTCGGCCTGAGCAAAAACTTTGTTGGATTCGACTGGACACTGTCCTACATCTCGACCAGCAGTAAAGCTGGCGACTTCTACAATGAAGATCTTGGCAGAAGTGCTACCAGTGACAAATTCGTTTTCTCCATTGGTAAAACCTTCTAAATCCCTTTCGACCGTTCTGCATTCCCAGAACGGTCATTTTCAAAAGGAACGTATCTATGAAACAAGTTGTAGCGATTATCAAGCCTTTCAAGCTTGATGATGTCCGAGAATCACTCTCAGAAATCGGTGTGCAAGGCTTGACCGTTTCTGAGGTGAAAGGCTTCGGACGTCAGAAGGGCCATACTGAACTCTACCGTGGTGCGGAGTATGTTGTCGATTTCCTGCCAAAACTGAAACTCGAGATTGCCGTTGATGACGGTATTGTCGAGCAGGTGATTGAGGCTGTAATCAAAGGTGCCAACACCGGCAAAATCGGTGACGGCAAGATTTTTGTGTACCCACTTGAGCAAGTGGTTCGGATTCGCACAGGCGAAACCGGCCCTGAAGCTCTGTAAAACTGAGGAGTAGAAAAAATGGAAAATGAAATCTTCCAGCTCCACTATGCCTTGGACACCTTCTACTTTCTGGTATGTGGTGCCCTGGTCATGTGGATGGCGGCAGGCTTCGCGATGCTCGAGTCTGGCTTGGTTCGTGCCAAAAATACTACGGAAATCCTGACCAAAAATATCATGCTGTATGCCATCGCTTGCACCATGTACATGATAGTTGGATACAGCATTATGTATGAAGGCGGTATTTTCCTGTCGGGCATCACAGGTGACGGGCTTGCTGACGACTGGGCATATGCTCCTTCTGCTGACTTTTTCTTCCAAGCAGTGTTTGTGGCAGCAACAATGTCGATCGTTTCTGGTGCTGTTGCAGAACGGATGAAACTCTGGAGCTTTGCAGCATTTGCTGTTGTGCTGACTGGCTTTATCTATCCAATGTCCGGTTCCTGGACATGGGGTGAGCAAGCTGTGTTTGGTCTGTTTGATCTAGGCGAAATCGGCTACTCAGACTTCGCAGGTTCAGGTATCGTCCACATGGCTGGTGCCGCCGCAGCTCTGGCAGGCGTAATACTGGTTGGTGCACGTAAAGGCAAGTATGGCCCGAACGGTGAAGTTCGTCCGATTCCAGGTGCAAATCTGCCTTTGGCCACACTGGGTACGTTCATCCTTTGGATGGGCTGGTTCGGCTTCAACGGTGGTTCGGTTCTGGCAACATCAACAATCGTTGATGCCAATGACGTTGCTATCGTGTTCATGAACACCAATGCGGCGGCGGCCGGTGGCGTTATCGCTGCTTTGCTGGTTGCCAAACTTCTGTTCGGCAAAGCTGATTTGACCATGATACTTAATGGCGCGCTGGCAGGTCTGGTTGCGATTACTGCCGGTCCTGACACACCTGCACCTCTGATGGCGACGATCATCGGTGCTGTCGGTGGCGTTATTGTGGTGTTCTCAATCGTGATGATGGACAAACTCAAACTTGACGATCCAGTCGGTGCGATCTCTGTCCACGGTGTCGTCGGTATCTGGGGTCTGTTGGCTGTTCCACTGACCAACAGCGATGCTACCTTCGCTGCTCAAATCATCGGTGCTGTGACTATCTTCGCTTGGGTATTCATCACCAGCTTTATCGTCTGGTATTTGCTGAAGATGGTGATGGGTCTGCGCGTCTCGGAAGATGAAGAGTACGAGGGTGTGGATCTGCTCGAGTGTGGTATGGAAGCCTATCCGGAGTTCACCAACAATACCAAATAAGTCGGATTGTCTGACAAAAAAAGGGCGGGGTTCATTACCCGCCCTTTTTTTTGTTTTGGAACCATCGTCAGATAAGTCTTAGACATAGGAAATCTATTATGAACAAGCCACAAAAACCTAGATGAAAGCCTACGCAACGAAATTTAGATTGGCCTTAATTGCCCGTTGTTAACCAATCTGAAAAAGACGAATTGACGAAAATACAAACACAAAATCAATATGGCCCAAGAACAAAGCGCCATACTCGCCAAGCTTGGGAAGCATGACCATCAAGACTGTTATCGACAAAAGATAATGCTTGCAAAGCACTTCCAGACTACCCCAGTACAAGCCCTCAACGCATTTGAAAGCCAATGCTATCAAGCCTTCGATGACTGACAAGTATGACTGCTATCGAAATGCTCTATCTGAACCTGTAAAAGGTGTTTTCAAGCATGAGTTCTTATTGACTAAATGACACAACTCGGACGGATATAAGCGAACTTTAAAACCATCCATGATTTATGATGCATACCTTATCTGAGTTGAGGGTGAGGGCTACAAATCAAATACACAAAAAACCCGATACGATTCAAACTGTCTTTATTAAAACCATCACTTTGCTTACTATTGACAAGCCGGCTCATCCACGCGAGAAGTCGTTAATACTCAGCCAGCAAATCGGCCAGCGCCGCATAGAGCTGTTTCATGGCACTGGCTTCGCGTCCAGGTCCGCCCGCAGCATGCCCCCAATCACTTTGCATGACGGAAAACCTGGATGATTGAATTCTGGCAGCATCGGCACGGGCTTCTTCGACCAGAAAATACTGATCACTGACACATGGCATGATCAGGCACGGCATGCTGATGGCAGCCAGCGCAGCCTGTCTGTCACCATTGAAATGCGTATTGTCACTGATATCAGCGCGTGCCCACATATCCAGCACTGCCAAAAGATCGTGGTGATTCATCGCCAAGTGATCCTGCTCCCACCAGTCCAGCAGCTGCTGCAGATTGTCAAAGCCCAGTTGCCGATACATGCCCTGCCTGACAAAGGCCGCACTGTATGCACGGCTGGCATAAACATGAGCAAATGCCCGCAAACCGGCGACCGGCTGGCTATCGCTTTCCGCTAGTGAGTCTGCAAGCAAGGCACTGCGTAATCCTTCGAGGAACAGTCGGTTATGCGGATAACAGCGTGTACCAGAACACCAGGCCGCCACCCGTTTGACCCGCTCGGGAAACAGACAGGCCCATTGCAGGCTTTGCATGCCGCCCAGCGACCAGCCAGCAACCAGCTGCAGTTGATACTCTTTACCAAACAGTCCCTGCAGCAATGCGGCCTGGACCGTGACCTGGTCAGCCAGGGTCAGTGCTGGAAATTCGCGACCACGTTGCCCCTCTGCTGCCGTTGATGGCGAACAGGATTCACCTGCTGCCAGCATGCCCGGGATCAATAAGCATAAGTCCGCGCGTCGCAGCGGGCTGCCAGACTCCGCCAGCGGATAATTACCTGCGATCGCACCACCGTAATAGGTTGGCAACAAAACAATGTTATTTTTTGGTGCATTGACCTCACCCCACTGGCCGTACTCGATATAACAGTCTCGCAGCCATTGGCCACTCTGCAACTGAACATCACCCAAGTCAAAACGCTGTTTTAGCCACGGTTGGTCAAGCATATCGTCATCTCCATGTAGTCTGTTAGCGTCGGCTGTCACCGCCGGAATGTGCTGGCACGCATATTGTATGGAAGTTTTATGCCATTCCTGGCATCGATCTTCCCACAACATCAGCCAATTGGAGCTAACAATTTATGTCTTCGGCACACAGCAACAACAGTCTTACCGCAAGTCTAGAGCAAGCAGGCGTCAAGTACGCCATGGCCAGTTATGTAGATATACATGGACGAATCAAAGGCAAGTTCGTACCCTTGAGTCACCTGCATAATATGTTGGGTGGCTCAGAGCTGTATACCGGCGCTGCCTTGGACGGTGTGCCTCAGGACATCAGCGACAATGAAGTCGCCGCAATGCCGGATCCTGCGTCGGCGGTGCAATGCCCATGGAACCCAGATCTGGCCTGGTTTGCCAGTGACCTGTATCTTGACGGGCAGCCGTTTAATGCCTGCTCAAGAGTGATTCTCAAACAGCAAACTGCTGCTGCTGCCAAAATGGGATTTACATTCAATCTGGGTATCGAAACCGAATTCTTTTTGTTTCGTGATACTCCCGATGGTAGCTTTGCGCCGATCAGCGATCGCGACAATCTGGGCAAACCCTGTTATGACCCCTGTACCTTGATGGATAACCTGCATATCCTGGACGAACTGGTGGTATCGATGAACAAGCTTGGCTGGGATGTCTACTCATTTGATCATGAAGATGCCATCGGCCAGTTTGAAACCGACTTCACCTTCACCGAAGCACTGCAAATGGCCGATCGCTTTGTCTTTTTCCGGATGATGGCCAATGAGATCGCCCGCAAGCATGGAGCCTTTGCCAGCTTTATGCCCAAACCCTTTGCTGACAGAACCGGTAGTGGCGCCCACTACAATATGTCACTGGCCGACCTGGAAACCGGCAAAAATCTTTTCATTGCTGCTGATGATGATCCGCATCAGGTCGGTATTTCAAAACTGGCCTATCACTTTACCGCCGGGGTACTTAAGCATGCCCGGGCTATCTGCGCGGTAATCGCGCCAACCGTAAATAGCTACAAGCGGTTGGTTCGACAGGGATCGATGTCTGGCTCAACCTGGGCGCCAGTATTCTGCTGTTATGGCAGCAACAACCGCACGAATATGATACGAATCCCCTCTGCTGGTGGCCGTATCGAGTGCCGAGCAGCCGATATCAGCGGTAATCCTTACCTTGGCACCGCGATGATTCTGGCTGCCGGACTGGAAGGCATTCGCGAACAATTAGATCCTGGCGCTCCGCATCATGAAAACATGTATCAATACAGCGATGCTGAAATCAAGGCACAAGGTATTGAGTTCCTGCCACAATCCCTGGATGAAGCCATTGACGCTTTCGAGGCCGACCCACTATCGCGCGCTGTTTTTGGCGATCAGCTGTTCAACGCTTTCGTCAGTTTCAAACGTGAGGAATGGAACAGCTACCACAACACCATTTCCGATTGGGAGATTCAGCGTTATCTGAAAATGTTCTAGTCCGGACGCTATCATTAGTGGGGCGCATTACACGCCCCACTAACAATGCTGGCTTGGGCCTGTATCTCCCAAGACAGCGGTGCGACCAGACGCTCTTGCGCACCATCGCGGTGCTCCAAGCATTTTTCTCTGACCCAATTGCGTGCCAAGAGCAGACATACATCCTTGAGAGTTAGGCTATGTGACTGTTTATCAACGATATTATTAATTGGCACAGCGCTTGCTGAACACCCAATTGCTAGACGCGTATTCACGGCATAGCCGTAACAGTTATCCAAATAGAGCGCTAGGGTTCCGATGATCAATGACGGTCATGCTGGTCCAAGAGCACTCAACCTTCACTGAAGGTCACACGGCGGGACAAAAGCCCGGGAGATTCGGCATAACGCCTTGAGTACTTCTTTAATAGTGACAAAGTGAGGTTCGATCATGAAAAAATTAGCGGCCATGTTACTGGCCTTAACACTGACCAGCCCGGCTATGGCAAGAGACGAATTCAAGGTTGCCTGGTCCATCTATGTCGGCTGGATGCCCTGGGGCTATGCCGCCGATGAAGGCATCATCGACAAATGGGCCGACAAGTACGGTATCAAGATTGATGTGGTGCAGATCAATGACTACATCGAGTCCATCAACCAGTATACCTTCGGCGATTTTGATGCCTGCGTGATGACCAATATGGATGCGCTGACCATCCCGGCCGCCAGTGGAGTTGATTCCACCGCCTTGATTGTCGGCAGCTTCTCCAACGGCAATGATGGCCTGATCCTTAAGGGCGCCGACTCACTTGAAGCTATCAAAGGCCAGAGTATCAACATGGTAGAGCTGAGCGTGACCCACTATGTTCTGGCACGTGCACTGGAATCCATTGGCTTGAGTGAGCGTGATGTTCGTGTCGTCAATACCTCGGACGCTGATCTGGTCGCCGTTGCAGCCAATCCCAATGTCACGGCCGTGGGCACATGGAATCCTTTGCTTAATGAAATTCTCAGCATGCCTGACACCAATCTGGTCTTCCACTCCGGGCAGATCCCCGGAGAAGTCATCGACTTGCTGGTGGTCAATACCGAAACCATTGAGCAATATCCAGCCTTTGCCAAAGCTTTAACCGGTGCCTGGTACGAAACCATGGCCCGGATGATGGATGATGCCGCTACCGCGGCAGAAGCACGCACTGCACTTGGTCTGGCAGCCGGCACCGATCTGCAAGGCTATGAACAGCAGCTCAGCACCACGGAAATGTTCTATCTGCCTGCCGATGCTGTTGACTTTGTTACCAGCGAGACACCTCTTGAAACCATGCGTCGGGTTGCTGAGTTCTCGTTTGCGCATGGCCTGCTGGGTGATGGTGCACCAAACGCTGAATTCATTGGCATTGAAACCCCGGCCGGCATCTACGGCAACCCGGACAACGTCAAGCTGCGCTTCACAGATCGCTTTATCCGGATGGCTGCAGACGGGGAGCTGTAAACGCAAATTAATACGACTAGCGGCCGGAGTCATTGCTGGCTCCGGCCAAAAACATCAGCTGCATTTCATAGCTGTATAACATCGCGCTACTCTGCATTACTCCCGTCACCAGCCTGGCACGCCGCAGATGCGCACCAAATCACTGGTCAGTACTTGCTTGCCTCAAAAATTGAGCACTAATCTAACGAATAAGCTCAGCACCGATGAGGCAAGCGCAGGCTATCCGTGATAAGGCTGGCTGAATTGATGAACGGCTTCGACCAAAGCCTGAACATGCTCAGGATTAATAGTTGGATGGATTCCATGACCAAGATTGAACACATGGCCACTGCCATGACCATAGGCTGCCAGAATGTTTTTCACTTCCTGCCTGATTCGTTCGGGTTTTGCGTATAACACACAAGGATCCATATTGCCTTGCAGGGCAACCTGCTGACCAACCTGGTAACGAGCAAGGCCAATATCTGCGGTCCAGTCCAGACCCAGCGCATCGGCACCCACTTCAGCCATTGATGACAGCCACTGTGCACCACCCTTGGTAAATAAAGTTACTGGCACAATTCTGCCTTCATGCTTACGCATCAGGCCTGCGATAATCTGTTGCATGTAGGCAAGCGAAAATGCCCGGTAGTTGTCGCCACTCAGACTACCGCCCCAGGTATCAAACAACATGATCGCCTGAGCACCCGCCTGAATCTGCGCATTAAGATAACTGGTCACAGATTTTGCCAGTACACTCAGTAATTTATGCATCTCGTCGGGGGCATCAAACATCATGCCTTTGATCAAGGCAAAATCTTTGCTGGCACCACCTTCCACCATGTAACAGGCTAGTGTCCACGGACTACCACTGAATCCTATTAATGGGACTTTCCCGTCGATCTCTCTCCGAGTCATACGAATGGCGTCCATGACATATCCCAGACTATCTTCCATATCTGGTACTGCCAGATTATCAATGTCACGGGCGGTTTCAATGCGGCGACTAAATTTCGGTCCCTCACCAGAAACAAAGTGCAAACCGAGTCCCATGGCATCAGGAATCGTCAGGATGTCAGAAAAAATAATCGAGGCGTCGAAGTCGAAACGACGTAAAGGCTGTAATGTCACTTCACAAGCCAGTTCAGGCGTTGTGCACAAGGTCATGAAATCACCTGCCTTGGCTCGAACTTCCCGATATTCCGGCAAGTACCGTCCCGCCTGACGCATCACCCAAATGGGGGTTTTGTCCACGGGTTGACGTAACAAGGCACGTAAATAACGATCATTCTTCAATTCGGACACAGTCAACACCTTCCATCATTTCAATTCAGTACGACATTTCTGTCACGCACAAAAAAGCCGCTGCTGAGTGCAGCGGCTTTTGATGATCTCTCTGGACTAGACCTCAAGATAGTCAAGAATACCTTCTGCCGCTTGACGACCTTCCCATACGGCCGTGACCACCAGATCTGAACCACGCACCATATCACCACCAGCAAAGATTTTCGGATTGCTGGTCTGATAGGCGGGCTGAGCTTCTGCTGGCGCAACGACGCGACCACCTTCATCAATGTTCACACCAAATTCGGCGAACCAAGGAGCTGGGCTGGGTCGAAAACCAAACGCTATGACCACGGCATCGGCAGGGATAACCTCTTCACTTCCAGGCACCGGCTCAGGTCGACGACGACCCCGCTCATCCGGCTCACCAAGTGCAGTTGTAACTACTTTGACGCCAGTAACCTGGTTATTGTCACCTACAATTTCAATCGGCTGACGGTTCCACAGGAACTGGACACCCTCTTCACGTGCGTTGTTCACTTCACGACGTGAACCCGGCATGTTTTCTTCATCACGACGGTAGGCACAGGTCACGCTATTGGCACCCTGACGAATCGCCGTACGATTACAGTCCATCGCCGTATCACCGCCGCCCAATACCACGACATTCTTGCCTTCGAGACTGATGTAACTTTCAGTCGGTAAGTCCAGCAGGTGTTTGTTATTGGCGACCAGATAAGGCAATGCTTCATGAACGCCCTGCATATCTTCACCGGGGAAACCACCTTTCATGTAGGTATAGGTGCCCATGCCCAGAAAAACTGCATCATACTCATCCAGCAGCTGTTGAAACGCAATGTCTTTACCGATATCGGTATTGAGTACAAATTCAACGCCCATACCTTCAAGTACTTCACGGCGTCGCTTGACCACCTCTTTTTCCAGCTTGAACTCGGGAATGCCAAAGGTCAGCAAGCCGCCAATTTCCGGATAACGGTCATAGACCACCGGTTTAACACCGTTACGAACCAGAACATCCGCACAGCCAAGTCCAGCAGGACCGGCACCAATCACGGCAACACGCTTACCGGTGGGCACTACATGGGATAAGTCCGGACGCCAGCCTTCAGCCAATGCGGTATCAGTGATGTATTTCTCGACAGAACCGATGGTCACTGCACCAAAACCATCATTAAGCGTACAGGCTCCCTCACAAAGACGATCCTGCGGGCAAACCCTGCCACAAATTTCAGGTAAGGTATTGGTCTGATGCGCCAGCTCAGCAGCCTGGGCAAGGTTGCCCTCTGATACCAGTTTCAACCAGTTTGGAATGTAGTTATGAACAGGACATTTCCATTCGCAATAAGGATTGCCACACTCAAGACAACGATCAGCTTGTTCAGCTGATGAAGTTGCATCAAAGTTACCATAAATTTCACCAAAGCCTTTGATTCGCTCATCGGCTTCAAGCTTTTTTGGGTCAACACGACCCACATCGAGAAATTGAAAGTTATTTTTTGTCATTTTCCATGTTTCTTGCGTTAAGCGGCTTTGGTTGCAGTCTGAATCAGACCGTCCAGTGACGCGGCTTTTGGCTTGACCAGCCAGAACTGACGAAGGCGATCAGAGAAATTATCAAGCAGCTGATGTGCCCAGGCACTGCCAGTTTCACGAACATGATCCTCGATCATGGACTTAAGGTGCAGCGCGAGCTCAGACATTTCATCGCTATCAATACGCACTAGCTCAACAAGTTCTTTGTTGTAACGCTCGGCAAAATTGCCATCCAGATCCAGCACATATGCCAGACCTCCAGTCATACCCGCACCAAAGTTCAGACCGGTCTCACCCAGCACCGTGACAACCCCGCCAGTCATGTATTCACAACCGTGATCACCGACACCTTCAACAACCGCAATCGCACCAGAGTTACGGACAGCAAAACGTTCACCTGCACGGCCAGCAGCATATAATTGACCGCCAGTCGCACCGTAAAGACAAGTGTTACCGATGATACTGGCTTCTTGTGAATCAAAGCTGCTTTCTACTGACGGATAAATAGTCAGTTTGCCATCCGCCATACCCTTGCCAACGTAATCGTTTGCATCACCTTCAAGTCTCAACTCCAGACCACCAGCATTCCAAACGCCGAAGCTCTGACCTGCCGAGCCTTTCAGATTCACACGGACAGGCTTGTCACGCATACCATAGTTACCGTGAATCTTGGCGATTTCTCCTGACAGCCTTGCACCGATTGAGCGGTTGACATTGCGAATTTGATAACTGAATTCACCGCCCGTTTTATTGGTGATAGCGTCCTTGATATCACGAACCATTTGCTCCGCCAGCTCACCTTTGTCGTAAGGCGCATTGCTGGGCTCAATACAAAACTGCGGCTTGTCAGCGGCGATACCGGCATCCGACAGCAAAGGCAACAGATTGAGTTTTTGCTGCTTGGCCGTTGCGCCAGGCAAAACTTCAAGCAGATCGGTACGGCCAATCAAATCCTGCAAACTGCGCACGCCCAGCTTAGCCAGCCATTCACGGGTTTCACGGGCAACAAACTGGAAGTAGTTCATCACCATTTGTGGCAGACCAATGAAGTGTTGTGTTCGCAAGGTTTCGTTTTGTGTTGCAACACCGGTTGCACAGTTATTCAAGTGACAGATACGCAGGTATTTACAACCAAGGGCGACCATTGGCCCCGTGCCGAAACCAAAACTTTCCGCACCCAAAATTGCAGCCTTGATCACATCCAGCCCGGTTTTCAGGCCACCATCAGTTTGCAAACGAACCTTGTCTCGTAAGTCATTAGCTCGCAGTGTCTGATGCGCTTCGGACAAACCTAGTTCCCACGGGCCTCCCGCATACTTCACCGAGGTAAGCGGGCTGGCACCAGTGCCGCCGTCATAGCCCGAGATGGTGATCAAATCAGCATAGGCTTTTGCCACCCCAGCAGCGACCGTACCTACGCCGGCCTGAGATACCAGCTTGACTGACACCAGCGCTTCAGGATTGACTTGCTTAAGGTCAAAAATCAGCTGCGCCAGGTCTTCAATCGAGTAAATATCATGATGCGGCGGCGGTGAAATCAATGTCACACCTGGCACTGCATAACGCAACGTGGCGATTACATGGTTCACCTTATCACCTGGCAACTGACCACCTTCACCCGGCTTAGCGCCCTGAGCGATTTTAATCTGTAAGACTTCTGCGTTGACGAGATAGTGCGGTGTTACACCAAATCGACCAGAGGCAATTTGTTTGATTTTCGAGACCCGCTCTGTACCAAAACGGTCGGGATCTTCTCCACCCTCACCAGAATTTGAGCGGCCGCCCAACCGATTCATTGCGATCGCCAGTGCTTCATGCGCCTCTGGCGACAAGGCACCCAGAGACATGCCGGCACTGTCGAATCGTTGCAGAATCTGGCCGATATCTTCTACTTCTTCAATATCAAGTGGTTGATCTGCCAGCTTGACGCTGAGTAAGTCACGCAACACCATCGGTTCACGTTCATTCACTAATGCCGCGTAGGACTTGTAGTCATCATAACTGCTACCTTGCACCGCTTTATGCAGTGTTGCGACAACATCCGGGTTGTAGGCATGGTATTCTCCACCATGAACATACTTAAGCAGTCCTCCCTGCTGACGCCGCTTGCGTTTGTTCATGGCCTTGTCTGCAATAGCCAGCTGTTCGGCATGCAGGTCATCAAATGTCGCGCCCTCGATCCGGCTGACAGTTCCCGCAAAGCATTTTTCAACCACCGTATTGTGCAGACCAACAATTTCAAACAGTTGCGCACCGCGATAGCTGGCTATCGTTGATATACCCATCTTGGAGATGATTTTCATCAAACCTTTGTTGATGCCATTACGGAAGCTGCGACACAACTCACGATGCTCAATATTCTTGATCTCACCGGTACGGATTTGATCGGCCAGAATGGCATAGGCCAAGTAAGGATAGATTGCCGTCGCACCATAGCCCAACAAGACGGCAAAGTGATGAGAGTCGCGCGCCGTCGCCGTTTCAACGACAATATTGGCATCGCACCGAAGGCCGACGGTGATCAGATGCTGATGAATCGCACCAGTGGCTAGCAATGCATGAATTGGCAACCGGTCACGGGCATTGATATTGAGCCGATCGCTGAGCACGATGACCACAGCACCATTACGAACGGCCTGTTCGGCCTGATCACAGATTGAATATATCGCCTGCTCCAGGCTGTGGCTGCTCTGGTAGCTGAGCTGAATACGGAAGGAGCGAAACTCGCTGCTTTCCTCACCCATCGACATGATTTTTCTGAACAGACTGCCAGACAAAACCGGTGACTCAATGACCTTGCGCTGAGCGTGTTCATGAGTCTCGATAAACAGGTTACGCTCTTCACCGATGCAGGTTTCCAGTGACATGACAATGTTTTCGCGCAATGGATCAATCGGTGGGTTGGTAACTTGAGCGAACTGCTGACGGAAGTAGTCATACAAGGCGCGGTTCTGTTGCGACATAATGGCAAACGGGGCATCATCGCCCATCGAACCGACAGCCTCCTGACCATCCTCACCAAGCACCCGAACGACCATGTCGCGCTCTTCGAAACTGACACCAAACATTTTTTCGTAAAAGTTGAGCTCCTCACCGATTATGCTCGGGCCATGCCTGCCATCATCGTCGTTGGTCAGTAAGCGCTCACGACTGTCTGAAAGCCACTCACGATAGGGGTGAGCGTTTTTCAGCAGGGTGTCAACGTCTTCCGGCATCATCAACTGACCGGTCAGGGTGTCAACGGCAAGCATTTGTCCCGGCTTCAGACGACCCTTGGCTACAACATCAGCCGCTTCGTAATCATAGACACCGACTTCGGAGGCCAGAGTGATATGCCGGTCACGGGTAATCACATAGCGGGCTGGACGCAGACCGTTCCGATCCAGTGTACAGGCCGCATAACGGCCATCAGTCAGCACCACACCAGCAGGACCATCCCAAGGCTCCATATGCATGGAGTTATAGTCATAAAATGCCTTGAGATCGGCATCCATAGTCGGATCATTCTGCCAGGCGGGCGGAATCAGCAAACGCATGGCTCGAAACAAGTTAACACCACCTGCAAGCAGCGCCTCCAACATGTTGTCCATGCTGGAAGAATCCGACCCGGTGGTTCCGACCAGCGGACGGATATCGTCCATGTTTTCAATCAGTGAAGTAGCAAACTTGGCACCACGAGCCAAGGCCCAGTTGCGGTTACCCTGAACTGTATTGATTTCACCGTTGTGCGCCAGATAGCGGAATGGTTGAGCCAGGCGCCACTGAGGCCAGGTGTTGGTAGAAAAACGTTGATGGAACACACAAATGGCCGTCTCCAGGCGCTCGTCATTCAGATCCTTGTAAAACACCGGCAGATAAGACGGCATTACCAGACCTTTGTATGAAACGACCTGAGCTGAGAGGCTGGGGATATAAAAATCCGCGTCGTCAGTAATGGCTTTTTCAGCTTTGCGTCTTGCGATATATAGAGCGCGCTCAAAAGCAGCGTCATCCATGTTATTTGCCGCGTTGATAAACAACTGGCGCATCACCGGCAACGAACGCAGTGCTTCATGACCACAGGCTGACTCTGCATCAACTGGCACATCGCGCCAGCCGAGAACCTCGAGACCTTGTTGCTTGACTGCGGAGACCACGGCCTGTTGCGCATCAGCAGCCTTTGCAGAGTCCTGTGATAAAAACACCATACCAACGGCATAGCGCTCCGCCAGCGTGAAGCCCAGTTCAGCGGCTACAGCCTGAAAGAAACTATCCGGTTTTTTAAGCAACAAACCACAACCGTCACCGGTCTTGCCATCAGCGCCAATAGCACCGCGATGGGTCAGATTGCCCAGCGCCTCGATCGCAGTCTTGACCAGCCAGTGGCTTGGCTTGCCGTCCATTTGTGCGATAAGGCCGAAGCCGCAATTGTCTCTTTCAAATTCGGGCCGGTAGAGGCCCTGTGTCAATTCAGTTGGCTGACTCACGTCACGTACCTTTAAGTTACTGTTTACGCCGCCACGTTACCCTCCGGTTAACCGGCCCATAGGAATTGGGTTAATGAGGAACGTGTACAAAAAAGACGGCAGAAAGGAAGATCTAGTATATCGACTCGTCACCTTCCGTTCAATTATTGCCGTGCTCTATATGACCGGAAATGCTGCAGTAAATTTTCCTATTTTCAATAAAATAGCTAAAATGCACTGCTTTTCTGTCAATGCAACGGAACTATCATGATTAAACCGGTTGTCGGCATCGTCATGGGCAGCACCAGTGACTGGCCTGTGATGCAAAAAGCCGTTGAGCAACTCGAGGCTTTTGGCGTTCCCCACGAAACACGCGTCGTATCAGCACACAGAACACCTGATCTGCTGAGTGACTACGCCAAAACTGCGCAACAACGAGGCCTCAACTGCATCATTGCAGGGGCCGGAGGCGCTGCCCACCTGCCAGGCATGCTGGCAGCTAATACCTGCGTTCCGGTATTGGGCGTCCCTGTTCCGTCAAAGTATTTGAATGGTCAGGACTCGCTGTTGTCAATAGTACAGATGCCCAAAGGGATACCGGTAGCGACTTTTGCTATTGGTGAAGCCGGTGCTGCAAATGCGGCCTTGTTTGCCATTGCCCAGCTCGCGACACAGGATGATGCACTTGCGCAAAAGCTCGAATCATTCCGCCATCAGCAAGAACAAGCGGTACTCGCCATGACACTTCCCCCCAAAGCGGAATAAGCACCATCATGATTTTGCCCGGATCAACACTCGGTATGCTCGGCGGTGGTCAACTCGGCCGTATGTTTACCAGCGCCGCCCAGTCAATGGGTTACAGGGTTGTCGTTCTCGACCCCGATCAAAACAGCCCCGCTGGTATCATCGCCGATCAGCACATCTGCGCCAGCTACACAGATGAGCAAGCTCTAAAGCAAATGGCTGATCAATGTGACGCTATCACGACCGAGTTTGAAAATATTCCCGCCAGCACACTGGCTTTTCTTGAGCAACGAACCGTTGTTCACCCCTCTTCAATGGCCTTGGCAAAAACACAAAATCGTAATGTCGAGAAACGCTTTATCAACAGCCACGGTATTGCAACAGTTCCGTTTGCCAGTATCCACAGCCAAGAAGATCTCATCGCGGCAACCAACAGCGTTCAATTTCCAGCAATCCTGAAAGTAGCCACATTTGGTTACGACGGCAAAGGCCAGATAGTCTGTGAAAATCTTGAAGCAGCGCTGCAGGCCTTTGAAGCCCTTGGACAGAAAGAGTGTGTGCTGGAACAACGTATTCAATTGGATCGTGAAATCTCCGTGGTGCTGGCACGCAGCGAAAATGGTGAGATCTACAACTTCCCGGTTGCCGAGAATGTGCATGTGAACGGCATTCTGCATTCTACGCGAGTGCCTGCCACCGTCAGTCCAGCTCAACAACAATCTGCAATTGAAATGGCTGGCAAAATTGCCGCCGGACTGAATTACGTTGGCACCATGGCCGTTGAGTTTTTTGTTGACCAATCCGGCAACATTATCGCCAACGAGATCGCGCCGAGACCCCACAACTCCGGGCATTACACATTGGACGCCTGCCGCAGCTCGCAGTTCGAACAGCAAGTCAGAATGCTGTGTGGTCTCGCCAGCGGTGACACTGCATTGATCTCGCCAGTGGTGATGATTAATCTGCTCGGCGATGTCTGGGGCAGCTCACAACCTAACTGGCAGAATGCCTTGCAGTTGCCAAATGTCAAACTGCATCTCTACGGAAAAAAAGAAGCGCGAGCTGGGCGAAAAATGGGTCACTTCAATGTGCTGGCTACAACCAGCGACGAAGCAATGCAGCTCGCCAAAACCGTATTCCAGGCCTTACATCCAGACAGCTAAAATAGTCCTGAAGACTTGCTCGCGGCCTGTTGCTGCGGGCAAGCTGTCACTTGGTACCTCCTCGGATACGCCTTGGGATTGACTATGAACGACAGCGATTTTGTCTCAACCGGTATTCCCGGCCTGGATGATATTCTTGATGGGCTGCGCATTGGCGACAATGTGGTCTGGCGCCTGCACGATATCGAAGACTATCAACGACTGGTGCAGCCCTTTGTCAAGGCAGCTCAGCAAAACCAGCGGCGGATCATTTATCTGCGCTTTGCCAAGCACCCAGCCGTTATCGATGACCAGCCGCAGGTTCAGCGAGTTGACATCGATGCTCTCAGTGGCTTTGAGAGCTTTACCAGCCATGTCTGGCAACTGATCCAGCAGCATGGGCCAGGCGCTTTTTATGTCTGCGACAGCCTGAGTGACCTGCTCAATGCCTGGGCCACCGATCACATGGTAGGTCATTTTTTTCGAGTTATCTGTCCTTTACTCTACCAGCTGGATACGGTGGCGTACTTCGCCTTGCATAGTGGCGCACATTCTGACATCACGCTGTCGCGAATTCGCCAGACCACTCAGGTGATGATTGACTTGCACCGCGCCGGCAACGACACCCAGATTCAGCCGATCAAGGTCTGGAAACGATACTCGCCGACCATGTTTTTGCCGCACCATCAGCGTCACGGTCAGTTTATTCCAGTAACTGACAGCACGGATGCCGCCAGATTACAGGCACTCATCGAGCAGGATAGTCTTCAGCATCGCTCGGAACGAGCACTGGACTATTGGGACCGATTGTTTATCTCAGCGGCTGAACAATGTGCTGTCGACTGCGATGACCCGGCAGTTGCCGATACCAAACAGCAAATCATCCAAGTCATGTTGAGCCGTGATCCTCGGATGCGAGCGTTGCTGAATAATTACTTCAGCCTCGGTGATCTAATAGCCATCCGCGAGCGGCTGATCGGCAGCGGTTATATCGGTGGCAAGGCGTTGGGCATGTTGCTGGCACGACAGATGTTGCTGTCCACCGACGCCGAATACTGGCTTGGCCGACTCGATCCGCATGATTCGTTTTATATCGGCTCAGATTTGTTCTATGCCTTTCTGGTGCACAACCAGTGCTGGTCAAGCCTGATGCAGCAGCGCACTGACCAGGGTTACTATTCAGAGGCACCGATATTGGCCGAACAAATCCTGTCGGGCTGCATGCCGGAAGAGATTGTCCTCGAACTTCAAGCACTGCTCGATCACTTCGGGCAGTATCCTATTCTAATTCGATCCAGCAGCCTGCAAGAGGATAGTTTTGGTGCCGCCTTTGCCGGCAAGTACGACAGTATTTTTCTCAGCAATCAGGGCAGTCCGGAACAGCGGCTGTCAGCACTGGTCTCGGCCATCAAGCAAATCTACGCATCGACGATGAATCAGGATGCGCTGCGTTATCGGGAACGGCGTGGCCTTGCCTGCGTAGAAGAACCGATGGCCTTGCTGGTGCAACGCGTGAATGGCCGCTACCACGGCAATTACTATCTACCAGACGCGGCTGCCGTTGGAGTGTCCCGCAACTGCTTTATCTGGCATCCGGACATGCAGCCATGCGCTGGCATGCTGCGTCTTGTTATGGGTCTCGGTACCCGTGCTGTTGACCGAATCCAGAGCGATCATGCCTGTGTCGTGGCGTTGGACCAGCCAATGCTGCGGCCCTACCGCAGTCAGCAAGAACAATATCAATTCTGTCAGCAGCTAGTTGATCTGATCGATGTCCATCAGCAGCAGGGCGTTCAAACGCTGTCGCTACGCAAACTGTTGCAGGAGCTGGACAATCGCTTACCGATTCAGCAACTGGCTGTGCAGGATCATGTCGCTTCACGTCGTGCCCGTGAACTCGGTGACAGCAGCGCGATCTGGCGCCTGACCTTTGAACCCTTGCTCAAAGACACCGATTTTGTCGCCCTCACGCAAACGATGCTGGCAACGCTTGAGGCTTGTTATGACCAGCCTGTCGATATCGAATTTACCGTCAACCTGTCAGGGGCGGTACCACACATCAACCTGGTGCAGTGCCGGCCGATGTCAATAGACGATGCCGCTCATCCGGCGGGCCTGGCGACAGACATCAGTGCCGACAATATCCTGTTCGAAAATAATGGCCAGTTCATGGGTAGCGGTCCGCCTTTGCAACTTGATTATCTATTGTATGTCCCAGCTGAACAGTTTGCCCAGCTGACGCATAGCCAGCGTTTTACGCTGGCAAAGCGCATCGGCGCGGTCTGCAATGCGCTGCCACCGGATGCCTGCATTATGCTGATTGGCCCTGGTCGCTGGGGGACATCCAGCCCTGAGCTTGGCATTCCCGTGCGCTATGCTGACATCAACAGGGTGGCTGTTCTGGTCGAAGTCGCCGACCTGGGCAATGGCCTGATTCCCGACTTATCGTTCGGCTCGCACTTTTTCCAAGATCTGGTCGAATCCGGAACACGCTATGCAGCCCTGTTTCCTAATGATGCCGACTGCTTTTTTCAGCCACACTGGCTAGATAAGCAGCCGGCTATCGACCTTGGCTCAGTGTTGGAAGCTGAAACTACTTTGCCAGATTGTTTGCAGGTTTATGCGCTGATCGGGCAACAAGTGTTTGTCATCTCCGATATAGTAGCCCAGAAAATTACCTGCCTGCAGAAATGACAAAGCGAACCGAAGCTCGCTTTGTGGTTGCTAGGACATCCAGCCAGGCTTATACCAGACCAAGTGCATCCATAGCTTTGGCCACCTTGATGAAGCCCGCAATGTTGGCACCGACCACATAGTTGCTGGGCGCACCAAATTCCTCGGCCGTTTCATAGCAATTGCGGTGAATATTGATCATGATTTCTTCCAGGCGCGATTCGGTGTGCTCAAACGACCAGGCGTCACGACTGGCATTTTGCTGCATTTCCAGAGCACTAGTTGCCACACCGCCGGCATTGGCTGCCTTGCCCGGACCATAGGCAATGCCCGCCGCCTGAATCAGCTGGATACCTTCAGGTGTTGTCGGCATATTGGCGCCTTCGGCAATGGCAATACAGCCATTATCCAACAAGATTTTTACATCCTTGCCATTCAGCTCGTTCTGGGTTGCACAAGGCAGGGCCACATCGCAAGGCACACTCCAGATATTGCCGTCTTCTATGTACTTAGCTGACTTTCGCTCTTCGACATAGGCACTGATGCGACGACGCTCAACTTCCTTGATCCGCTTGACCAAATCAAGATCAATGCCATCCTGGTCGACAACGATACCCGAAGAATCTGAACAGGCGATGATTTTGGCACCAAATTGCATGGCTTTTTCCATGGCATAGATAGCGACATTGCCTGAACCAGAGACAATGACGGTCTTGCCGTCCAGAGAGTCGCCACGCGCCTTGAGCATTTCCTGAACAAAAAATACCGTGCCGTAACCGGTTGCTTCGGTACGCGCCAGGCTACCGCCCCAGTGCACGCCCTTGCCGGTCAACACGCCCGACTCGTAGCGATTGGTGATCCGTTTGTACTGACCGAACAGATAGCCAATTTCACGCGAACCGACACCGATATCGCCGGCTGGCACGTCGGTGTATTCACCGATATGACGATACAACTCGGTCATCAGGCTCTGACAGAAGCGCATGATTTCGGAATCTGATTTTCCCTTGGGATCAAAGTCACTTCCGCCCTTGCCGCCACCGATTGGCATGCCGGTCAGCGAGTTCTTGAAAATCTGCTCGAAACCTAAAAATTTAACAATGCCAAGATAGACTGACGGGTGAAAACGCATGCCACCCTTGTAAGGACCCAGCGCACTGTTGAATTCCACACGAAATGCCCGGTTGATATGGGTTTCACCCTTATCATCCTGCCAAGGTACACGAAAGATAATTTGTCTCTCCGGCTCACAGATCCGCTGGATTATTTTTTGTTCTGCATACTCAGGATATTTAACGAGTACTGGACCCAAGGTTTCCAGTACTTCATGAACTGCCTGGTGGAATTCCACCTCACCCGGATTACGTCTCAGAACATCCTGAAAGATGGGTTCCAATTTCTCGTCAAGTCGTGCCGCCATTCCTGCTACCTCTTGTTATAGTATCGTCAAAGCTAAAAATGTTTTGATAAAATCACGTAACTATGCACCAAAATGGCCACCCGCATCAAATCAGTGCAACAAATGCACTGCTTGACCTCTACCAGCCAAAGTAGTGGGTAGTTGCTCTAACCACATGATCAAACAACCGGAACGTTCTGCCATGAACCACCAGCATCAGGTCACCATTCACTATTGTCAGCAGTGTCGTTGGCTTTTGCGCTCGACCTGGATGGCGCAAGAACTGCTGACAACCTTTGATGGTGACATTGCCGAAGTCGTGCTCAAGCCCGGCACTGGCGGCATTTTTGAAGTGCGTGTGGATGATCAGCTTATCTGGTCCCGGAAGGATGAAGGCCGGTTTCCAGAACTTTCAGAGCTCAAACAAAAACTGCGGGACATTATCGACCCGCAGCGTGATTTAGGACATTCCGACAAGAAAAATTAATCAGCCGGTTCGACTTTTTCGCTGTAGCCGCATTCTTTCTGCGGACAGACTTTTTCGGTGCCTTTGCTCTTGGTGGTTTTCAGCGTCAAAATTGGCCAATTACAATTCGGACATGGCTCCTTAAGCGGCTCATTCCACAGCGCATAGTCACAAGTCGGATATTCTGAGCAGGAATAAAACACCTTGCCGCGTCTTGATTTACGGGTCAGGATTTCGCCCTTGTTGCATTTCGGGCAGGTCACACCGGTGTTGACCGGTTGATCCAACGACTCGATATGTTTGCATTTTGGATAGCTGCTGCAACCGATGAACTTGCCGTATTTACCGGTTCGAATCCACAGATCAGAATCACATTTGGGACATTTACGCCCTTCAACCACTTCGGGCTCACTGGCACTGGTTTCCTCGCCATTGATATTGCGGGTGTAGTCACATTCCGGATAACCGGTACAACCAATAAAACGGCCGCTGCGCCCCAGACGACTGGACAATTTTTTGCCACACTTTGGGCAGTCCTCATCAAGCAGCTCTTGTGTCACATCACTCCGCTGCACTTCCTTGTCTTTGGTTTCAACCTGTTCCTTGAATGGCCCCCAGAAATTTCGCAACAGCGGGATCCACTCTTCTTCGCCTCGCGATACCGCATCCAGCTCATCCTCAAGCTTGGCAGTAAAGTCGTAATCCACATAGCGGGTGAAATGTTCAACCAGAAACTTGCCCACTACACGGCCTACATCCGTCGGATGAAAACGCTTGTTCAGCAATTCCACATATTCACGCTGCAACAAGGTCGAAATGATGCTGGCATAGGTCGAAGGTCGACCGATGTCATGCTCTTCCAATGACTTGACCAGACTGGCTTCACTGTAACGTGGTGGTGGTTCGGTAAAATGCTGCTCCGGGCGAATATTGACAAGCGTCACGACCTGTCCCACCTCCATCGGTGGCAACAGCTTTTCATCCTTGTCATCGGCGCTGTCGTCACGGCTTTCCATGTAGATACTCATAAAGCCGGGATTAACAACTGTCGAACCGGTTGCTCTGAAGGTATTTCCCTTGCCACAGGCCATATCCACGGCAACAGTGTTTAGCGTGGCATGAACCATCTGACTGGCCATGGTGCGCTGCCAGATCAAGGTATACAGTTTGAGTTGATCAGCTGACAGGTAAGCCTTCATGTCTTCTGGTGTGCGTTCTACTGAAGTCGGGCGGACGGCCTCATGCGCTTCTTGGGCATTTTTTGACTTGGTTTTGTATTCATGAGGCTTGGATGGCACCGACTGACTACCGTATTTGCTGGTAATCAACCGGCGAATCTCAGATACCGCTTCAGCCGCCAAGGCTACCGAATCGGTACGCATATAGGTGATAAGACCAACCGCGCCCTCGCCGGTATCAACACCTTCGTACAGCTGCTGTGCCACACTCATGGTTCGTTGCGCGCCAAAGCCCAGCTTGCGTGAGGCTTCCTGTTGCAAGGTTGAGGTAGTAAAAGGCGCCGAAGGATTGCGTTTGCGTTGTTTTTTCTCGACCTCTGTGACCAGC
Source organism: Methylophaga sp. (assembly GCA_020831825.1). Taxonomy (GTDB): domain Bacteria; phylum Pseudomonadota; class Gammaproteobacteria; order Nitrosococcales; family Methylophagaceae; genus Methylophaga. The sequence continues at coordinate 215,327 of JAFIFW010000005.1, forward strand.
AGCTTGCCCTGCGCTGCCTGATTCAGATCGGTGACAACCTGGTTTGCCTGCGCGGCATTATCAACTGAAAACTGACTCAGTTTTTTATTTTCAAAATGGGTTAGCTTAGCCTGAAACGGTTTTGTTTCGGCCTCAACATCTGCTTCGATAGTCCAGTATTCGCGTGCCTTAAATGCTTCAATTTCCAGCTCACGTTCAACAATCATGCGCAAGGCAGGACTTTGAACACGCCCTGCGGACAAACCCCGGCGAACTTTTTTCCAAAGCAATGGCGACAAGGTGAAGCCGACCAGATAATCCAAGGCTCGTCTTGCCTGTTGGGCATTAACCAGATGCATCGACAGCTCACGGGGGTTTGCTACCGCATCGTTGACTGCCTGCTTGGTAATTTCATGGAACACTACCCGATGTGTTTCTTTGTTCTTCAACACACCTTTTTTCTTGAGCAATTCGAACAAATGCCAGGAAATGGCTTCTCCCTCGCGATCCGGATCGGTTGCCAGATAGAGCGCATCAGCATTTTTCATTGCCTTGGCAATCGCCTCGACATGCTTGCTGTTTCGGTCAATGATTTGATACTTCATGGCAAAATCATTGACCGGATCAACCGCCCCTTCTTTTGGCAACAAGTCTCGCACGTGCCCGTAGGAGGCTAGCACCTCGACATCTTTGCCAAGGTATTTCTTGATGGTCTTGGCCTTGGCCGGAGACTCAACGATGACGAGTTTTTTTCCCATAAATATCAATACCAAAAAACAAAAGGCTCTTAAACAACAAAGCCCGTTACAAGACGGGCTAAGTGTGAAGAATAGCGAAGGAGGTATGCCGTCAGTGGATCACGGCTTCAAGATCTTCAAACACCAGATCCTCCATCCAGGCATAAGCCACTTCACGACCGGGCTGGTAAAACAGTACCATCAAAACCACCCATTTGAGCTGATCCAGATCGATTTCATCTGTTTCCAGCGCCATGACTCTCTCAATGACTATTTCGCGGGTATCAGTATCCAGTACACCGACCTGCTCCAAAAAGAGCAAATAGCCACGACACTGAACATCCAGTTTTTCCAGCTCCGCAGGCATAAACATGCGCATGCTGGCGTTGATGCTAGGTTGTTCTCCCGCAAGCACCGTCATGCTGTCCAGCCAGTCCAGTGCCTTACTGATTTCCTTTTCCTGAAAGCCAATCTGCTCAAGTTCGAGTTCCAACGCGTCCTTGTCTGGCTGTACGTTATCTTCCGAGTCTATGTAGTTCTCGAACAGATACAACAGCACATCAATTACGTTTTCTTTCATCAATCTCTCTCATGAGCCGGTGCGAACATAGCGCCCACCCGGCATTGAAGCGACCTGGCCATTGAGCTCCAGTAATAACAGCATGGATGAAACCGCATCAGCCGTCAATCCACTGCGGGCTATCAGTGTGTCTACATGAGTCGGGTCGTACCCAAGATGCGCAAACAGTGCCTGATAGTCTACATCCGCAGAAATATTTTCCTTGTGATTGATAACTTGCGCCGCTTCTGAGCTGATAGAGACTGCTGCCAGCGCTCCTAGTTCCTCAATGATATCATTCGCTGTCTCAACGAGTTTTGCACCTTCACGAATCAGTTGATGGCAGCCTCTTGCCAATGGGTTGTGAATCGATCCAGGAATGGCAAATACCTCTCGACCTTGTTCCAATGCCATTCTGGCAGTAATCAATGAACCACTCTTCAATGCCGCTTCAACCACTAATGTGCCCAACGCCAATCCGCTGATGATTCGATTACGCCTCGGGAAGTTTTCCGGTCGGGGCGACGTTCCCAACGGAAACTCTGAAACAATCAGACCATTGTCGGTAATGTCGTGTGCCAACTGACGATGACTAGCGGGATAAACACGGTCCAGTCCGGTACCAACAACTGCAATGGTCTTGCCACCACCAGCCAGCGCGCCTTTATGAGCCGCCGCATCAATACCTGTCGCCAAACCACTGGTGATCACCAGCTCTCCCTGGCTCAAATAATGTGCAAAATCATAAGCCAGATCCTGCCCTGAGGTTGAAGGGTTTCGACTGCCGACAACAGCAAGTTGCCACTTTGATAGCAAGCTGATGTCACCATGTGCAAAAATCAGCGGCGGCGGATCAGAAATTTCTCTGAGTAGTATAGGATAGCGGGGATCGTTAAAGGTGATCAGGTGACGCTTGGAATCAGACTCCAGCCAGTCCATGTCTTTCTCGACCGAATCCCAGTCGGCAGCCAACAGGGACTGGTGGAGATCGGGGGCGATTTTGCGTGCCAACTCCGGATTGTGAAACACCTGCAAAGGCTCACTGAAGTGATCGAGGATGCGGCCGTAAGTGACTGGGCCCACACCTGAAATCCTTTGCAGTGCCAGCCAGCAGGCTGTTTTGAGCTGTTCGCCGCTGAATCTGTCCAGAATCGTCTCCTATAAATCTACCGATCTGATTTTGTCGTGAATGTTGATTGCCGTCGAAGCCTTCATGACAATGGCATAGCTGACTTTGTCAAAGACCCGGAAAACCATCGCGATACCGGCATGTTCTTCGGGCAATGTCACCATCGCATTTCGCTCCTGAGTCACGGTATCGCGAATGGTCTCGCCGCGTTTATAGACCGAAAAGACATGTCCTGTTTCAAGACCCTCGCGCGCACCTCTATTCAGCACAACGATTTGATATTGCCCTATCTGCGATACGCCATCGACCACTGAAATGATGCTGCCATCGATGTCCTGTTGAGGCCTGCGCGGGAAGAAGGTCAGATCAAAACTGTCTTCATCCGCCTCCAGCAAGCGATCACCCACCATGACTTCCCGAGTGGTATTAATCAATCGCAACGTTGATGGGTCGCCGCCTCTGGTTACAGCACCTTCCCCGGTATAAATAGCTTCGTAGCCCAAAAGTTCACCTGTATCTGGGTCCTTGTAAGCATCCCCAGGTCTGAAAATACTGAAGACTTCACTATCATAAGCATCTGTACCACGGGCATAGATAGTGTCGCCGGCACCGGTGATGATTCGCTCATCTGCCGTGGCAACCACATAAGGTGCCTGTTCCAACAACTCTTCGCCAACCACGCGCGGCTTGCTTAGGAATGGGCCAATCAGAGACAGCGGGATGGCAGGGATTGCTGCTTCGGGCGTGATATCTCTGATTTGTGGTGACATGCGATACGCGGGCAAACCTCTGGAAAGTTCCAGTACGGGTCGGCCATCACGCCACACCAGTGTCAATTCATCGCCGGGGTAAATAAGGTGCGGGTTTTCCACCTGTGGGTTGGCATACCAGATGTCAGGCCAATGCCAGGGATGCTTCAGAAACTTCCCTGATATGTCCCAAAGTGTGTCACCTTTCTGGACGACATAGCGATCCGGGTGATTCGGATTCAGCTCAAGGTTGTTGGCAATCAGCGGTAAACTCAGTGTCAGCAACAACAGGCTTAGAAAAATGCGACGAATCATAGTTTGGTCCTCGTAGAGTCGGGCTGTCCGGATCCCGACATAGTAGACAAGCAACACTGCTAGTGTGGTATAACCTCAGACACATATCAAGCGATGTGCATAATAAAAACACTGACCCACCAAACATGGCAAGGCTTGGAGTTTTGGCAACAGACCCTGTGCAGCTCTAGGCTTGCAGATAAAACGAGAGTTTGCCCCATGAAGAATATGTTCCTTACTGCTCTTACAGCACTGGTCGGCCTGAATGCTCAGGTAGCAATTGCTCAAGGAGACGTCTCGGCTGGCAAAGCTGGATCGGCCATTTGTGCAACATGTCACGGCGCAAATGGCATTGCCACTATGCCGAACTATCCTAATCTCGCCGGACAGAATTACGAGTACCTGGTCTCTGCTTTAACCGCCTACCGTGACAAACAACGTCACGGCCAAATGGCTATGATCATGCAAGTGCAGGCAAGCAATCTCAGTGATGAAGACATTCGTAACCTTTCTGCATTCTATTCAAGCCTCAAGCCAGAATAGTCTATTCATCGCCGCTAGCAGTGATGGCTATCGACAATCAACAGATCTTATAATACGAAAACTCTGGACCATGAAACGAGGTCTGAGTGGTGTTTTCTGACATAATGGTATCTGCATGGCACTGATGAACATTTTGCACTTTCCTGACCCAAGGCTGCGAAACATTGCCCAGCCTGTTCATGAGGTTGATGACGAAGTACGTCAGCTGGCAACGGACATGCTGGAAACCATGTATGCAGCACCGGGTATCGGCCTGGCAGCGATTCAAGTGAACGTCGACAAGCGAGTGATCGTCATTGATATCTCGGAAGACCAAAGTCAACCACTGACTTTAATCAACCCGGAAATCATTGCAGCCGAGGGTGAGCGTGAGTATCAGGAAGGCTGCCTGTCCGTTCCGGAAGCTTATGAAACTGTCAGCCGTGCTGACACGATTCAGGTCAAGGCGCTGAATTTACAAGGCGAAGTGCAAGAGTTTGAAGCCGAGGGCTTACTGGCAACCTGTATCCAGCACGAAATTGATCACCTCGACGGAAAGCTGTTTGTCGACTATCTGAGTAATCTCAAACGTCAGCGCATCAAAAAACGTCTGGAAAAACACCAGAAACAGAAGCTTTGAACCCAGCCCTCCTCTCCAGCCGCGAACCTTGTCTCGCAATTCCATGCAAGCGCGCTGGATAAGGCTGTTGTAGAATAGCCACAGCATCTCTTTTGCACCGGCCTGGACAAGCAAAGCGGCTAGTGATCGATCAACAGACCTGGGGACTTTAATGCGCATCATCTTCGCAGGCACACCAGAATTTGCCGCGTCATCACTACAAGCTTTACTGGACACAGAACATGAGATCTGCGCCGTTTATACTCAGCCTGACCGTCCGGCAGGTCGGGGGCGGAAACTGACGCCCAGCCCGGTCAAGCAACTAGCGCTGCAACATCAAATTCCCGTTGAACAGCCGGAAAACTTCAAAAACGAACAAGACCGGCAACGGCTTGAGCACTATCAGGCCGATGTCATGATCGTGGTTGCTTATGGCCTGTTATTGCCGCAGCGCATACTTGATGCACCCAAACACGGCTGCATTAATGTGCACGCCTCGTTATTACCACGCTGGCGCGGTGCCGCGCCCATCCAACGAGCCATTCTTGCCGGTGATAAAGAAACCGGCGTTTGCATTATGCAGATGGAAGCAGGGCTGGATACCGGTCCCGTGCTGGCCGAAGTACGATGCACTATCGCAGACACTGAAACGGCCAGCAGCCTTCATGATCGACTGGCTGAGCTGGGAGCCAACACCTTGGTTGAGGCATTGACTGATTTGTCTGCCCAGCAACTCAATGCTCAAGTTCAGGACGATATCAACACCACCTACGCCAGTAAGCTCGACAAAAGCGAAGCCTTGATCGACTGGCAAAAATCAGCCACTGAAATTGACCGACAGATACGGGCATTTAATCCTTGGCCGGTGTCCTTTACCCAATGGAAAGAACAGCCGTTAAGGATTTGGCAGGCCAGTCTTATGAGCGGCGATTCTCAGTCCAGCGCTGGCACGGTGTTGTCTGTGACTAAACAAGGCATCGATGTGGCGACCGGTGATGGCATCATTCGCCTGCAACAACTGCAAGCTCCAGGCAAAAAAGCCATGCCCGTCGCAGACTTCATCAATGCCAATCGCATTGAGGTGGGCGAAACACTTGGCTAGCCCATCCAAAACAATCTGCACTCGCAGTATGGCTGCTCGAATTATCACTGCAGTCAGTCGAGATAAACATTCCCTGACGGCTGAACTTGGACGCTCACTGCCGCTGTTGGAAGATAAGCAACGCAGCCTCTGCCAGCAATTGACTTATGGCGTCATCCGCCACTACAGCACCCTTGACTACCTGAGCCAACAATTACTCAGCAAACCCTTAAAAGCCAAAGATCAGGATTTGAAAAATCTGCTGCTTTGCGGCTTGTTTGAGCTGAGGCAAATGAGAACACCGCCTCACGCGGTACTCTCCGAAACCGTCAATGCCAGCAAAAACCTTGGGAAACAATGGGCCAGCGGCATGATCAACGCTTGCTTGCGAGCCTATCAACGTCGTGCAGATAGCTTGAATCAAGATCTCGCCAGCGATAATGAGGCAAGTAGCGCACACCCTGCCTGGCTGCTCGAACGATTTAAACATGACTGGCCAAGTCGTTTGAGTGACATCATAGAAGCCAATAATAAGGCTGCCCCCATGATGCTTCGAGTCAATCGGCAAAAATTCGGTCGAGATGACTACCTGATCAAACTTGCACAGGCAGATATCCGGGCTAAAGCACTGAATAACTGTCCAGATGGCATTTTGCTTGACCGGGCAGTGGATGTGTATCAGTTACCCGGATTTGAAACTGGCGAAGTCTCGGTTCAGGATGGCGCCGCTCAGCACGTAGTCCGACTGATGCACCTTGAACCCGGACTGCGAATACTTGATGCCTGTGCAGCCCCGGGAGGCAAAACCTGTCACATGCTTGAGCATGAAGCCAATCTCCAGTTGCTGGCCATGGATGTGGACGCAAGCCGTTTGCAGCAAATTTCTGAAAATGCCTCTCGCCTGGATTTGGAAATTCCACTGCTGTGCGCCGATGCCAGCCAGCCAGAAACCTGGTGGGATGGGCAATTATTCGACCGCATCCTGTTGGACGCGCCTTGCTCCGGAACAGGCGTCATTCGTCGTCATCCAGATATCAAGCTGCTGCGCCGACCAGAAGATATTGCGCAGTTAGCACTCAGACAACAACAACTACTGGACGCACTCTGGCCTTTAGTTCGAGCCGGTGGCATGATGATCTACACGACCTGTTCAGTCATGAAACAGGAAAATGAGCAGCAAATCGAAGCTTTTTTACAACGCCACCATGACGCAACAGAGCTTCAGATTGCTGATGCGCCCGCGCATCGCACACGCGTTGGTTATCAACGTCTGCCCGGCGATGACGTAATGGACGGATTCTATTATGCATGTCTTCAGCGTAGTTAAACTGACCCGCAAGCTGCTGCTCATACTGGCGCTCTGCTGGTCCGTTCCAGCATTTGCAGAAACCTTTCAGGTTAAACATGCTGATGTTCGCAAGGTCGGCAATGGCCACATCCTCAATGCTTCCATCCGTTACCCGCTGACTCCTCGGGTCGTCGAAGCGCTGGAGCATGGTGTACCGATCACGTTTTTCCAGGAAATTCAATTAATCAACGAAATTCCTGTGCTCGGCCCACTCTGGCAGTGGAACCGCAAAGTGTGGCGGACTGAACTGGTTTACGAACTGCGTTTTCATCAACTCTCCAGACAATACGTGTTAACGGCGGTCAGTACACAAAAGTTTCAAACCTTTCCCACCATCGAAGATGCCCTGGCATCAATGGGCCGAATCAATGCCTTGACCTTACCACCCGAAATACTGCTTAAACACAATCAACTCCAGCTCAGACTGCGAAGCGGACTGGATTTACATGTCTTGCCGACACCAATGCGACCTGGCGCACTATTATCGAACAAGTGGCAACTCACCAGCCCTTGGACAGAAGCCGTATGGTACTGAAACTTATTCGACGACTCAGTTCCGGCACGGCTCCATACTTTTATCTTGCCATATCATTGCTGGTGCTGGCGTGGTTGTTAACCACCGCCACTCAAGACAGCTCGGCACTCAATGAGTTGTTTCTGCTGATTTTTGGTGTCGGCCTGCTGTGTCTTGTATTGCTGGCGGGAATACTGATTCGCAGTCTGTATCGTTTATTCCGTGATTTCAGACAGAATGAACCCGGCTCAAGGCTGACCACTCGACTGGTCAGTCTGTTTGTCATGCTTATACTGGGCGCCACCACAATTGTGTATGGCTTCTCTTTGCACTTTCTTCATCGTGGCATCAACAGCTGGTTCGATGTGAATGTTGAGCAAGCACTCACTGACTCGCTTGAGCTCAGCAGGACAGCCTTTGGGATTAGAATGCGAACCTTGCTACGACAGACAAGAATGATGGCTGGTGTATTATCTGAAATTCCTGATGAAAACCTCGGTCACAACCTGCGCGAACTAATCAAGCTTAGTGGTGCACTTGAAGTCAGCATCTGGACGATCGACGGTCAGCTCGTAATGTCCAGCGTCGACAGCCCGATGATCATGGTGCCGGAACGTCCCAGTGAATCGATCCTCAGACAATTACAGGCACAGGAAGACTATATTGGCATGGATCCCGGCGAGAACGATGAGCTTCAACTTCGAGCTGCGGTACTCATTCCGACACTCACACCACTCAGTGAACAGCGAATTTTGCATGTCATGTTCCCGGTCAATCGTAACCTGAGCATTCTCGGAAAAACCGTTCAAGATGCCTACACCGACTACCTGGAAATCAGTTATCTACGCAAACCCCTGATCACCATTTTTTCGTTGACGTTGAGCCTAATTGTGTTCCTGACTATCCTGGCGTCTTTGTGGTTTGCTGTTTGGATTTCCAGAAGAATTGTGCAACCTTTACAATCTCTGGCAGAAGGTACCCAGGCGGTCGCCTCTGGCAACTACAACATGAAACTCGATGTAGCTAGTCATGACGAAATTGGTTTTCTGGTCAGATCCTTCAACCAGATGACCGAAGGACTGACTCAGGCCAGAAACGCCTCACAACGTAGTCATCGCTTACTTGAACAGCAAACCAGTTATCTGACCACAGTGCTGGGTAGCTTATCGACCGGCGTAGTGACCATTGATAACGAAAATTATCTCCGTACAGCCAATGTTGCCAGTAACAAGATTCTCGGTGTCAATTTGCAGCAAAAACTGGAAAGTCCACTATCAGAACTGGCTCAGCTAAACGATAACCTGCAAGTCTTCTGCCAACTGATTGAAGAGCTTTCAAAACGAAATTCCGGCTGGCAACAACAGGTGGATCTAACTCAAGCCAAAGGTCGACAGACCTTGATGTTACACGGCACCCCACTACCCGCCAGCAGTGGCTGGGTGATTGTGTTCGATGATATCACCGCATTGCTGCAAGCACAGCGTCATGCGGCATGGGGTGAGGTAGCTCGTCGTCTGGCGCATGAAATCAAAAACCCGCTCACCCCCATTCAATTGTCTGCCGAGCGACTACAGCATAAATACCAACCGCTGGTTCCCGAAGATCAGGTACCTGCATTAAGTAAGCTGACTAACACCATCATTCATCAGGTGGAAGCCATGAAAATCATGGTGGATGAATTTTCCGAGTATGCTCGCAGCCCGGCCTTACAGCTGCAGACGCACTCCATCGGCGAACTGATTCGTGAAGTACTGGCAATGTATCAGAGCAACCCTAGCCATCAGTTTGTTGTATTAAACAGCCCTCATGATATCCGGGCGAAAATTGATAGTAACCGCTTCAGGCAAGTGCTGCACAATCTGCTCAAAAATGCCATCGAGGCCAGTGAAGAGGCCGGACAGGAAGTCGATATCGTCATCAGTTACCACGCGGTTGAGCAAGACCACCGGCGCTGGCTGGAAATCATCGTGACCGATCAGGGCCCGGGGTTCCCGAGCGATATGGCAGACAAATTATTCGAACCTTACACCACCACCAAGCTCAAAGGCACAGGACTCGGGCTGGCCATTGTTCGCAAGATCATTGAAGAACACGGTGGTAACGTCTGGGCAGAAAACCTGCAGCCCGAAGGTGCCAGTATTATAATTCGCCTGCCTCTGGAGGAGTCAGAATCGTGATCACCGAAAAACCGTTAATTCTTGTTGTCGATGATGAACCGGATATTCGCGAGCTAATCAAGGACATTCTTGAAGACGAAAATTACCAGGTAGTCACCGCAGAAGACGGCCAGCATGCGCGGCAACAGTTCAGCCAAATCACACCACAGTTGGTCTTGCTTGATATCTGGATGCCCGATGTTGATGGCATCAGCCTGCTCAAGGAGTTCAAGGAACAGCGTGCGTCGGTGACCATCTTGATGATGTCGGGACACGGCACCATTGAAACCGCTGTCGAGGCCACCAGACTGGGTGCCAGTGACTTCATCGAAAAACCACTGTCCATGGCCAAACTATTGCGAGCGGTAGAACAGGCGCTGGAAAATCAGGCGAAACAATCTGCGCTCCAGCATGAACAGGCCATCACCCCTGTCGGCAAAAGTGCCAGTATCAATTTGCTGCGCGAACAGGCGGAACGGGTTGCCGGTCACGGAATGCCAATCCTGCTGATTGGCGAAGGCGGCACCGGCAAACATTGCTTTGCCCGCTACCTGCATCGGCTTGGCAATTATGCCAATGGACGATTTATCGAACTCAGCCCGGAAAGCTTTCCACTGGACAGCCTGAAGCTGACCTCGCTGGCCGAGGGCAACTGTGTTTTCATCAATGATGTAGGATTGCTGAGTGACGAGGCCCAATCATTGCTATCGCATTTGCTGGAAAGCGGCCAACTCAATACCTGTCAACTGATCTGTGCCAGTGAACATTCGCTTGAGCGGGCCATTGTGCATGGTGAGTTTGCCGAGGGACTGCTGTATCAGCTCAACAGCATCACACTGAACCTTCCCGCATTACGCGATCATGTCGAAGATATTCCCGAGCTGGTTCACTTCTTTGTTGATCTGCAAACCACGCAGGCCGGGTTGCCTTATCGTCGCTTCACGGTCGCCGCACAAAATCGACTTCGCAACTATACTTGGCCAGGTAATGTGCTGGAATTAAAAAACATTATTCAGCGCTTGCTTCTACTCGAAGAGACCGATGATATCGATGTCGATCAAATCGATGCCGCACTCCAGGAAAATCCTGCTGTCCCAGTGGAAGAGGATGGCAGGATCAATTTTGATCTGCCGCTCAGAGAAGCGCGTGAGCAATTTGAGCGGCTTTATCTGCTGCACAAGTTGCAAGAAACTGAAGGCAATGTTGGCAAGGCTGCCAAACTTGCCGGCATGGAACGCACCCACCTTTATCGTAAAATGCGATCACTGGGTATCGACATCAAGCAGTCATAGGATAGATCATGAAAATTCTGATTCTGGGTGCAGGCCAAGTAGGTTCATCTGTTGCCGCAACACTGGCACGAGAGGATGACGATATCACTCTGGTCGACAGCGATCCTGTCAACCTGATGAAGTTGCAGGATCACTACGATATTAGAACCATTCAGGGACATGCCTCACACCCCGACGTACTGGCTCGAGCCGGTGCTGAGGACGCCGATTTGATTCTGGCCGTCACCAACAGTGACGAAACCAACATGATTGCCTGTCAAATCTGCCATACCTTGTACAGCACCCCGACCAAGATCGCCCGAATCCGCACTACCGAATATCTAAGTAAGCCCGAACTGTTCAACAAGGACGCCATCGCAATTGATGTTCTCATAAGTCCCGAACAGATTGTCACTGACTACATTGAGCGCTTGATCAGTCATCCCAATGCTCTGCAGGTACTGGATTTTGCTGAAGGAAAAGTGCAACTGGTTGCTGTCCGTGCGTTCCATGGCGGACCACTTGTCGGCAACCCATTACAGGAAATTCGCGAGCACATTCCCAAAACCGATACTCGTGTTGCAGCGATATTTCGCAACGGCAAGGCCATCAATCCAACGGCCGATACCGTGATCGAGACAGATGATGAAGTGTTCTTTGTCGCCGCCAGCAGTGACATCAGAAAAGTCATGGCCGAGCTGCGGCGACTTGATAAGCCCTACAAGCGAATCATGCTGGCGGGAGGCGGTAATATTGGCGTCAGGCTCGCCAAGGCCTTGGAGCACGATTATCAGATAAAACTCATTGAAGCCAATCCCGAACGTGCAGAGTTTCTCTCGGAGCAACTGACAAAAAGTATTGTCCTGCTCGGTGATGTAGCTAACGAGGAATTGCTGCTCGAAGAAGAAATCGAAAAAGTTGATTTGTTCTGCGCACTAACCAACGATGATGAAGCCAACATTCTCTCTGCAATGCTGGCCAAGCGGCTTGGCGCACGCAAGGTGCTGTCGCTGATCAACCGGGCTGCCTATGTAGATCTGGTGGAAAGCGGCACCATCGACATTGCCTTGTCACCACAGCAAGCCACTATCGGCAGTTTGCTGGCACATATCCGTCGGGGCGATATTGTAGCGGTTCACTCACTACGACGTGGAGCAGCAGAAGCGCTGGAAGCCATTGCTCATGGCGACAAAAGCTCTTCAATGGTGGTTGGCAAGCGAATTGACGAGATTGATTTGCCCCCGGGCACCACTATCGGTGCCATCGTCCGTGGTGATGATGTGTTGATTGCGCATCACGATACAGTCATTGAAGCCGAAGATCATGTCATCCTGTTCTTAATCAACAAACGACACATTCGCGAAGTCGAACGACTATTCCAGGTGGGCTTAAACTTTTTCTGATGACCGACTCTCTCAAACATCATTTCCTGATAGCCATGCCGGCTCTGGCCGACTCATTCTTCTATCGATCAGTGGTTTATCTCTGTGAACACGACGATGATGGGGCGATGGGCCTGATCATCAACCGTCCAACCAAAATCATGCTGACAGAACTGCTGCGCCATCTTGAAATCGACAACGACTCTGAAGCCAAGATGAGCACCCCGGTTTTGTTTGGTGGCCCGGTGCAAAAGGAACAAGGCATGGTGTTGCATGGCGGCCCGGCAGACTGGCGTAACACCCTGGAGATAGATCAAGGCATTTATCTGACCACCTCCAGTGAAATTCTGCCTACGCTTGGCACAGACTCTGGTCCTGAACGCTTTATGGTCACGCTGGGTTACGCGGGTTGGGGAGCAGGTCAATTGGAACAGGAGCTGGCAGACAACAGTTGGCTGACCGTAGCAGCCAACACAGAGATACTTTTTGAAACACCGGCAGACCAGCGCTGGCACGCTGCCGCAAACCTGCTCGGTATCAACATTGATCTGATCTCTGCCAGCAGTGGGCACGCTTGATGAGTATGGCTCGCACGCTGCTGGGGTTTGATTTCGGAATGAAAAATATCGGCGTCGCCGTTGGGCAGGAATTAACACGCACCGCCAGCCCGCTGACGGCGATGAAGGCCCGAGATGGCATTCCAGACTGGTCTATGCTGGAAAAACTGGTACAGGAATGGCAGCCACAGCTACTGGTCGTCGGCTTACCGTTGAACATGGATGGCAGCGAACAAGCAATGACTGCTGCCGCGCGCAAGTTTGGTCGCCGCTTGCAAGAACGCTTCAAAATTGCCGTGGATTGGCAAGATGAGCGGCTGACCACCTTCGAAGCACTGGAACATATGGGAATTCGCGATAAAATGGCAAGCAAACAACGCAGTGATGTTGACCGTTTATCAGCACAAATCATTCTTCAATCATGGCTGGATCGACAATGAACATTCCAAGCACCCACGCAGAAATTGACGCGCTTTTGGACCAGATGGCCGATAGCATTCAGTCACAACTGGCAGGACGACAGCCACTATTAATCGGTATTCATACCGGCGGCGTATGGGTGGCAAAAGCCCTGGAGCAGAGGCTTGGCGAAGATTTTTTTGATGGCCCTCTGGGTACGCTGAACATCGCTTACTATCGTGATGATTTCACCCGAATCGGCATGCACCCGCAGGTCACGCCCTCCGACTTGCCATTCTCGGTCGATGACCGACATTTGCTGCTGGTGGATGACGTGTTTTACAGCGGCCGCACCACCCGCGCTGCACTCAATGAGATTTTTGATTATGGCCGTCCCGCCAGTGTCACTCTTGCAGTACTGGTTGAACGAGATGGCCGACAATTGCCTATTCGGCCTGATATTGCAGGTGTTTCAATCGAGTTACCGGAAAAGCGTCAAATCAAACTGCACAATAGCGGTGGATTACATCTGAAACTGAAATCCATCGAGGCAGAAAATGCAGAGTAACCAGCTGACAGAGCAAGGACACCTGCGCCACTTTCTGACCATTGAAGGCCTGAAAAAACCGATGCTGACCGAAATCATGGATCGGGCTGAACAATTTTCCGGCATTACCCAGCGTCAGGTAAAAAAAGTCCCGCTGCTGCGAGGCAAGACCATCATCAATCTGTTTTTTGAAAACAGTACCCGAACCCGGTCAACCTTCGAGCTGGCTGCAAAGCGGCTATCAGCGGATGTAATGAACTTCAACATCAGCACCTCGGCCACCTCCAAGGGCGAAAGCCTGCTCGACACCCTGCACAATCTGGAAGCCATGCATACCGACATGTTTGTGGTGCGCCACGACCAAAGCGGAGCTGCCGAATTTATTGCCCAGCATGTAGCACCTCATGTCAGTGTTATCAATGCCGGCGATGGCTGTCATGCCCACCCGACACAAGCCATGCTGGATATGTTTACCATTCGTCGGCACAAACCCGAGTTTCATAATCTTCGTGTCGCCATCGTCGGTGACATTTTGCATTCACGCGTTGCCCGCTCACAAATCCAGGCCTTGTCGATTCTTGGCGTTGGTGAAATTCGAGTCATTGGTCCCCAAACCTTGCTGCCGCGAGATTGCCAGACGCTCGGTGTGCATGTCTACCACGACATGGATCAGGGGCTGAAAGATGTCGATGTGGTGATCATGCTGCGCTTGCAACTGGAACGAATGAAAGGTGCACTGATCCCCAGCGCACGTGAATACTATCGCTGCTACGGCCTGAGCCCTGAAAAACTGCGGTTGGCGAAACCCGACGCCATCGTGATGCATCCGGGTCCGATTAACCGGGGTGTCGAGATCGCCTCTGCGGTTGCCGATGGTCCGCAATCAGTCATTCTCGAACAAGTCACACATGGCATCGCTATTCGTATGGCGGTGATGTCGATGGCCCTGGGTGCACAACAACAAGAGACAGACACATGAAAATCCGCATCAGCAACGGACGCGTCATCGACCCTGCCAGTCAACTTGATAATGGTCTGGATGTGTTTATCAACGATGGCAAAATTGTCGCCATCGCCGAGCAGATGAGCGATTTTCATGCCGATATGACCATTGATGCCAGCGGCATGATTGTCTGCCCCGGCCTTGTGGATATGAGTGCCAGACTCCGCGAACCCGGCCAGGAACACACCGCAACCATACACAGCGAAACGCTTGCGGCAGCGGCTGGCGGCATCACCACATTATGCGTACCGCCAGATACTGATCCTGTGATTGATACTGCCGCCGTTGTTGAGCTGATCGAAGATCGCGCCAAAAAAGCCGGCCGCACCATGGTGCTGACCATTGGCGCACTGACCCAAAAATTACAAGGAGAGCTGCTGGCTGAAATGGCAGCATTGAAAGCTGCCGGCTGTATCGGTGTCAGTAACGGACTGTCGGTCATCAAAAACAGTGTGGTGCTCAAACGCGCCATGGAATATGCGGCCTCGCTGGATTTGACGGTATTCATCAACCCTGCCGATCCTTGGCTGCAATCGGGTGGCTGTGTCCACGAAGGCACGGTCAGTACTCGCCTGGGCATTGCTGGCATACCCGAAAGTGCCGAAACTATTGCAGTCAGTCGTGATTTAATTCTGATTGAACAAACCGGAGTACGTGCTCACTTCCACAGTTTATCCAGCGGGAAAGCGGTACGGCTTATTCGAGAGGCACAGAGTCGCGGATTGCCTGTCACCGCGGATGTAAGTGCACATCACCTGCATTTATGCGAGCATGACCTTGGCAACTACGACAGCCTCAGTCATGTACTGCCGCCACTGCGCAGTCTTAGAGATCGCGAGCAGTTACAACAAGGTCTCCGGGAAGGCGTGATTAACGCCATCTCATCGCATCATCAACCGCTTGATAACGATGCCAAACTGGGGCCGTTTGCCGAAACGCAACCCGGTATCTCTGGCTTGGAAACGCTGCTGCCACTCACCATGAAACTGGTCGAAGATGATGAACTGCCGCTGATTGATGCCTTGGCAGCCATCACCTGTCGGCCAGCAGAAATTCTTGGAATAGAGGCTGGCCAACTCAAAGTTGGCAGCCTGGCTGATATTTGCATCATTGATCCAGAGTCCCAGTTTGAATGTCAGCCAAACCAGTTCCTCAGCGAAGGCAAAAACAGTCCGTTTTCAGGCTGGCTGTTCAGTCATCAGGTCAGTCACACCTTGTTTGAAGGCAAACTGGTCTATCAACGCAACTAAATCAACATTCCCCAGGGAGCATAAGCATGCAGGTATTCAAAAAAGCGGGCTTGGCCCTCACCGCAGCCATCTTCTCTATTGGCCTGATGGCCTGCAGTCCTGAGGTGGGTAGTGAAAAGTGGTGTGAGCAATTGCAAGACAAAAGCAAGGCTGACTGGACAGCCAATGAAGCCAAGGATTTTGCCAAACACTGCCTGCTTTGATGTCTGGCGACCACTACTACGCGCTGGATTTTGATGGCGTTATTTGCGACAGCGCCATCGAAACCGGCATCAGTGGCTGGAAAGCGGCGGTCAAGCTATGGCCTGATTTACCTGCCCAAATGTCTGAACAGATCTTATTCTTGTTCAGGCAGGTCAGGCCGGCAATGGAAACCGGCTATGAAGCGATTTTAATCTGTCGGGCACTTTACGACGGCATTCCCGTCGAACAACTGACACATTCGTTTGCTGACACCATGCAACAGACCCTGCTGCGGCATGGTTGTGAAATCAAGCAACTGAAAACGGTGTTTGCAACCATCCGCGATCAATGGATTAGCGATGATTTTGAAGGCTGGCTTGCCAACAATCCACTTTATCCGGGTATCCGAGAGCTACTGCTCGGGATCCCCCAGCAGCAATTATTTATCGTCACCACCAAGCAGGAGCGGTTTGTCAGCGCCATTTTGTCGGCAAATGGCATCACACTTGATGACCGCCACATCTTTGGTCTGGAAAAACAGCTGAGAAAACCGCTGATACTTCTAAAGTTACAAGCGGTCTGCCAGCCCAAGTGTCTGATATTTGTCGAAGACCGGCTAAACACACTGTATGAGGTCATCGAAGATAATTTGCTGGAAAAGGTGCAACTCTGCCTGGCCACCTGGGGTTACAACACCCCCAACGAAAGGCAACAGGCAGAACAACACCATCGTATCAGGATACAGAACCGGCCTGAAGACATTATTTTGTCATGAGACTCATGTATCAACAGACCGTCATGAGGAACTTTACCCTGGCAAACCCCTATCAAGCAGTCGATGTCATTCACAATTCGTGGCCAGACGGCGAAGCCAGATCTTAAGCACATGAAATTTACTGTCAAAACACCCTTGCTGGTTTTGCTGTTAATCACACTCGCAGCATGCGAACGTGAGTCCAGTCCGACCACAACACAGCCCAGACCTCATCTGGTTGAAGTGGTCGAGGCTCAGCGCCTTGATCTGTCAGTACGACGTGAACGAACCGGCACACTCAGAGCCATTCAGGAAATACAAATTTTCACCCAGGAAGAAGGTCAGATCACCGAACTGCCATTTTTCGAAGGTGACAGGGTCAAACGAGGCGAGGTAATCGCCAGTCTTGATGATCGGCTGCTGCGGGCTCAACTGAATCGAGCTGTGGCTTTACAGAAAAAGTCCGAAACCGACCTTAATCGCATCCGTGATTTGGTTGAGCGCCGATTGACCACTGCCGCTGAACTCACTCAGATTGAGACCGACCTTGCGATTGCTCAGGCCGATGTCGCCGCCCTGGAGACCCGTCTGGGTTTTCTGACGCTGAGATCGCCCATTGATGGCGTAGTCACTGAGCGCCGAAGTGAGCCAGGCAATATTGCCGATCGGTATGCCCACATCATGACGATTGCTGATCAACAAACACTGATCACTGAAGTCCGGTTATCAGAACTTTTACTGAATCACTTGTCCGTTGGCGATACGGTAGAGCTCTACATTGATGCCCTTCGCACTGGCTCCGCGGCTCAGACACCCCTATATGGCGAAATCAGTCGCATCTATCCAGATATCGATCCAATGACGCGCACCGGCACTGTGGAAATCGCCCTGCATCCGGTTCCACAGGGTGCCAGAGCGGGCCAGTTTGTTCGCGTCATACTTCAAACCCAGCGCTCAGAAAGACTACTAATTCCTTTCATCGCTTTGCGTCGTTCGACTGCCCACCCCTATGTTTTCATCATTGACGATGACAACCGAGCGCAAACACGCGCCGTGCAGACCGGCCTGGAAATTGGTGATCAAATTGAGATTCTTGAGGGCCTTGAATCGGGTGAGCGACTGGTAATACGTGGCTTCACCAACCTAAGAGACAATCAGCAGGTGACCATTGTCGACAGCGCCAGCAGTGGTTTAAACCGATGAACATCAAAGGGGGCGGCCTCGCCGCCTGGTCGATCAAACATCCTATCGGTATCAGCATGATTGCCGCCTCGGTGATTGTGCTTGGCCTTGCGGTACTGAGCCGACTGGCGATAGATTTATTGCCACAAATCATCTATCCGGATATTCGAATTCGTATTCTTGAACCAGGTGTACCTGCCACGGTGATGGAGGACCGCGTCACCAGACTCATTGAGGAACAGCTGGCCATCACCGAGGGAGCCATCAACGTCAAATCTGCTACTGATTTGGGCCTGGTGGAAATTGATATTGACTTTGGCTATGGCAAGGATATTGATATTGCCTTGCGCGATGCCAGTACCCGGTTGGATCGAGCCCGTTCACAACTTCCCTCTTCCATTTCTCTGCTGGAAATCTTCAAACGGGATCCTTCACAAATTCCGGTCACAGAGTTTGTCGTCAGCTCAGATCTGATGAGCATTGTCGATCTGAGAACCTGGACGGATGATGTGCTCAGCAAATGGTTTATCAATCTGCCCGGGGTAGCAGCAGCCGAAATTGGCGGTGGTGTCGAGCGTGAGATTCAGGTGATTCCCGATCAACAAAGACTAGCGGCACTGGGCCTGAGTTACAGAGATATTGTGCAGGCGATTGATGGCGCCAATGAAGATATTGCTATTGGTCGGCTTCAAATGCCTGGCAGTGAAATTACTGGCCGTATTGCCGGACGCCTTTCAACCGTTGAGGCCATTCGTCAGTTGCCGGTAAGCCGGACTGACAACAACATCATTTTGCTACAGGAAGTGGCAAAAGTAGTCGACTCCAGCGAGGATGAGCGCGTCCTGATTCGGGCCGATGGCATCAGCGGCATCAAAATGGCTATTCAGAAGCAGCCTGAAGCAAATACCACTGCGGTGGTTCAGTCGGTGATGCAACAATTGGACTGGCTCATCGCTCAAAAAGTCATTCCTCCGGGTATTGAAGTCACCGCCGTCACAGACCAATCCATCTACATCAAACAATCCCTGCAAAATGCCGCCTCTGCCGCCCTGAGTGGTGCAGTGCTGGCGATGCTGGTGGTGTATCTGTTTCTTGGTAATCTCCGTCGTACCCTGATAATTGGCAGTGCGATTCCAATAGCGATGATGTTTACCTTTATCTTGCTCGGTGCCGGCGGCCTGACCCTCAATATCATGACCCTCGGAGGCCTGGCGCTAGGCGTCGGCTTGCTGGTCGATAACACAATTGTCATGTTGGAAAACATCTACCGACACCAGCGCCAAAATGAAAAACCGCTTGAGGCCGGCACCCATGCCGCTGCCGAAGTCAATGGCCCGATCGTCGCTTCAACCTCGACCAACCTTGCCGCTATTTTGCCGTTTCTGTTTATCGGTGGATTAACAGGTTTACTGTTCAGTGAGCTTATCTTTACCATCTCTTCAGCCATCTTTGCCTCGATGGTGATCGCCCTGACATTGGTGCCGGCCTATGCGGCGAAAGTCACTGAAATAGGCAGCAACCCCATTCGACGCGGCATTGATGCGATTGTCGAACTTCTGCAACGCGGCTATGGCAAGCTGATTCGACTGTTATTGAAAATCAAACTACTGGTCATCGCCTTGTTTATTACCGGATTTGCAGTGATGTTGCCCGTTTTCACCAGCGGCAATCAGATTCTGCTACCCAACATTGATGATGGCCGGGTGGAAATTCGCATGATTTCTGATGCGGGTGTTTCTGTAGAGGAAATGGATGTCAATGTACAACGCATTGAACAAATCATTGCCGCCAAACCTGAGACAGATACCATTTTTACCCTGGTAGGCGGCACAGTTTTTGGTCGCTCTCAACGTGAAGATCCCAGTCGGTCACAAATGACCGTGCAATTGTTGCCTCTCGCACAACGCGATGTGGGAACACCGGAATGGATTCGGGAGTTACGCAAAGACATTAATGATTTGCAGATACCTGGACTCAGGGTATTTGTGTTTCAACGAGGTATTCGTGGGCTAAGAACCCACAGTGGAGATGAAGACATCAGCCTCAGACTGCAGGGTGAAGATTTGCTGGTGATGAAGCAGATAGCCGATGAAATTGCTGACAAGATGCGACAGATCCCCTTGCTGGAAAATGTTCAACATTCCGCTGAAGATGAACGCTTTGAACTATCCATAAATCTTAATCGAATCCGTGCCGAATCACTCGGCCTGTCGATGTCCGATCTGGCCGAAGCCGCTCAAATTGCCTTGCAAGGCCGTGTCATCAGTGACTTCCAAGAGGGTAACCGCACATACAATATTCGACTCCGTTTGCCACAGGAAGAAATCAATTCACCGCAGGCGCTGCAATCTGTGATTCTTTTCCCGGCAGCTAATGGTGGCATGCCTGTATATCTCGGAGAGGTTGCTGAAATTGAATTACTGGCAACTCCTTCCAGAATTCGTCGTGAAAACCAGATGCGTATTGTCGAACTTTCTGCAGCACTGGCGGCCGAGGCGACATTAGGAGAGGCTTTGATTCAACTTGATGAAATGCGTCAGTCACTGGATCTGCCAGCAGGCTACACACTCTACGATGGCGGTCAGCGACAGGCACTGGAACAACAACAAAGACAAAACATGCTGTTGCTTGGTCTGGCGTTATTTCTGGTGCTGGTGGTCATGGCCATTCAGTATGAATCACTGCTCAACCCGATCATTATTCTGCTTAGTGTGCCCTTTGCTGCAATCGGCGTTGCAATGGGGGTGTACTGGTTGAATTTGCCTCTATCCATGCCAATCTGGCTAGGTACGATCATGCTGGTCGGGATCGTGGTCAACAACGCCATTTTGCTGGTCAACTACATAGAGCTTGAACGGCTGAAAACCGCCAATCTGACCGAAGCAATTATTGCTGCCGTCCGTTTAAGGCTGCGTCCCATCCTGATGACAACACTAAGTACCGTTATGGGAATGCTACCGCTGGCGATTGGTTTTGGTGAAGGATCGGAGATGCTGCAACCACTGGCCATTGCTGTGGTATGGGGACTGAGCTTTTCGATGCTGGTGAGTTTGATGCTGGTACCGCTGGTCTATCATATGTTTCATGCCGTTAAAGACAGAAACAATCCCAAGGTCATCATCGCTTGAGTTGTGGAGAAAAATGGCGGAGCGGACGGGACTCGAACCCGCGACCTCCGGCGTGACAGGCCAGCATTCTAACCAACTGAACTACCGCTCCGCTGTATCTCCCTTTCGTCCGAATGGCACGAAAGAAGCGTGCAATATACAGCAAAAAATTTAAAGGTGTTAGCGCTATTTAATAAAAAACCCGCCGAGCGCTTGGCCGGGCGGGTTTTTGTCTGACAGGGCAGCTATTTACATAGCATCGGCAACTGCAAGCGCTTGCCTGACCAGTCGACCAGCCGCGCCGCGTGCGCCGGCATTGCGAATCTCTTCAATGTTAACAGGGTTACCGACGATGATCGCACCCCCCATCGCTGAACCGAAATGAGGTGTGCACTTATACACATAAATACCTTCCTGGGTGAAGGTACGGCTGTAATTCTGGCTCATTTCTGAATGCCAGTGTTCCGCACCTTCAGGAATCAATCCCTCCAGTGATTGAGTATCATGGGTCGGCATATTCACCCAGGAAACGGTGTCGCCTGGCTGAATGGTAATAACCACAGGATTGAAGACCAGCGCTTCTGCCGTCACCACATGTGTTTGCGCTTGTGCGGTTGCGGCTACTGGCGAAACTTGCTCTTCAGTAGTTGCCGCCAGTTCTTCTACCAGTTGATCTGCCTGCTCTCGACCTTCTGCAGCTTGTTGTGCTGCGGCATCAATAGCTGCCTGAGCGATATCAGTCACATCTTCTGTCGATTGCACAGCGGCTTTGGTCGCCTGTTCCACGACTTCTGTTGCCGACTCCACCACCTCTTCTTCAACAACGCTTTCCATGGCCTGTTGTTCTTCTGCCATCAGTTGCTCAAGCGCTTCATCCGTCATGGCTTCAGTCTCTTCTGTCGGTGCTGCTTGCTGTACCTGACGTGGCGCCACTTCCCGATAGGCATCATTGGTTCCGAAGAAAACGCTCGAAACGGCAATTACCACAAACAGGGCAACTGCAACCATGATTACAGCGGTAATCGTTGCTTTGGATTTAAACATAGGGTCTCCTTAAACACTTCTTAACATCACCAGAAATAATAACATCATTAAGTCAGATATCCTCGACTGAACAGGGAAAATCTATGCGATAATGATCTCTGTCAAAAAACGCACGGCGTGGCCTCGCGTTCCTCACTTGTTACTGCTTGCCGATCCTGCTTGTTAGCCGACACAGGCAACAATTCGGCTGACTTTCTGCTGGAATCTCTATGACATTCTCAAACCTGAGCCTTGCTGATCCAATTTTGCGTGCACTGGAAAAAGCGGGCTACGCAAGCCCATCCCCCATTCAGCAAGCGGTGATTCCAGAGATACTCGCCGGCAAGGATGTCATGGCCGCGGCCCAGACGGGTACAGGCAAAACCGCAGGATTCACACTGCCCATTCTTCAACGGCTCAGCCTTGGACAAAAAGCCGCGCCCAATCAGGCACGTTGTCTGATTCTGACACCTACACGTGAGCTGGCCGCACAAGTTGGTGAAAGCGTTGCCAGGTACGGACAGTTCCTGCCGCTACGTAGTGCCGTGGTTTTTGGTGGCGTCGGTATAAATCCACAGATGATGAAACTGCGAAAAGGTGTTGATATTCTGGTTGCAACACCAGGCCGGTTGCTGGATCTGTATGGTCAGAATGCAGTGCGCTTCAACCATCTGGAAATACTGGTACTAGATGAAGCTGATCGCATGCTGGACATGGGCTTTATTCACGATATCCGCAAGATCCAGGCACTGTTGCCTGCAAAACGGCAAACTTTGTTGTTTTCGGCGACCTTTTCAACAGAGATTCGCGAACTGGCCAGACGATTCATGGATGCGCCGGCCGAAATTTCCGTCAGCCCGGCCAATACTACCGCCAGCACGGTCAAACAATGGATCTCTCCGGTTGATAAAAAACAAAAACCCGCCGTGTTGGCGCATCTTATAAAACAAAACAACTGGTACCAGGTGCTGGTATTCAGCAGAACCAAACATGGTGCCAACAAACTGAGCCAACACCTGGATCAGCAAGGCATCAAAGCCGCGGCAATTCATGGCAACAAGAGCCAGAGTGCCCGCACCAAAGCCCTGGCAGATTTCAAAGCGGGCAAAATACAAGTTCTGGTTGCCACCGATATCGCAGCACGCGGACTGGATATCGATCAGCTTCCTCACGTTATAAATGTCGACTTGCCAAATGTACCGGAAGACTATGTGCATCGGATTGGCCGAACCGGCCGTGCAGGCGCAGATGGTGAAGCCATTTCATTGGTCAGTGCCGACGAAATTGACCAACTCAACGCCATTGAGCGAGTGATTGGCAAGCAATTGCAGCGAATTCTAGTCGACGGTTTTGAGCCGGTTCATGACCTGCCTGCATCCAAAAGCATCAGTCAGCCACAAAAACCATCCCGACCACGAACACAACATCGTGATGGCCAACGTGCCGAAACGGCTCATGGCAACAAAACAAGACACCGCCAACGTCCATCATCAGCCGCACCGTCTGCAAACAGTAAACCTGCCAGACGCCGCCGTCGCCCTTCGTCAGAGAAATCATAACGCCCCGAATAGCAAAAACCTGAACAAATCGGCAGTTTGCCTGCCAAGTGTTCCCGGCCATTTCGGGAAAAATTCCTAGGAATAGGAATTTTTCCTATATGATTGCCTGAATGCATTCGCTACGGTGAGTACACACTCAAACCACAGGGGCATTCATGAAACTCAAACATCCCGTTATCAGCAGTGCAGTTCTCTCTGCCGTCATCATGTCACCAATATCGCTCAAGGCAGAGCAGGACACAGCCGTTGATATCGGTGTGATGACCGTCGTAGGGGTACTTCCAGACAATCTGGACAGTGTGCCCGGCTCCTATCAAATTATCGATTCCGAGTATCTTGAAGATCGCCGACCGCTGTCTATTCGTGAAACGCTGCATACCGTTCCAGGTTTGAATGTGGTGCCGGATGGCAGCATGAGCTTTGATCTCAACGTTGGTATTCGCGGTCTAAATCCAAGACGCAGCGCCAAGGCAATGATTATGGAAGATGGTATGCCTCTGCAGCTTGCGCCATATGTCGATCCAGTCAATCATTTTGCACCACACCCAGGCATTATCGACCGTGTTGAAGTTATCAAAGGCGCAGGTCAGATTCTGCATGGCCCTCAGACTTTGGGCGGTGCGATTAATTTCGTCACCAAACCTGTTCCCAGAAACGGCGAAGTTGAAGGCTCGGTGACCTCAAGTTTTGGCAACCAGAATTATCGTTTTCTGAATGGTAATGTTGGCTTTGGCAACGAGATCGGCGGCATCATGCTGGATATGACGCAACGCAAGGGCGACGGTATTTTCAGAGGCGCCGAATATGACATCAGGGAATACCGCTTCAAAGGCGAACTCGACTTCACTGATCGTCAGACGGTCATGCTCAAATACACCTACACCGATGATGATCGCAATCAAACCGAAGACTACTTGACCCGTGATGAATACGCACAGAACAAATTCAGACATCGCACAGCCAAGTTCGATCGCTTTGAGCAGGAACGGCACTCGGTACAGGTCAAACATCTGTTTGATGTGAATGACAGTTTCCGGCTGACAACCCAGGCTTACTACAACGATATCTTCCGGCAAGGCACGCGATACAGTCGTGCAGGTAATGTTGTTGATGACGGCAATGGCAACCTGGTTTCAACTTATCAAAGTTGTAATGGTTTAAGAAGACAGGTCGCCTTGACCGATGAAGATCCGGCGAACTGTGGTGCTCGACTGGCACCTCGCCAGTATTACACTTGGGGTGCCGAAACACGGGCCGACTTCGCACATAATCTGTTTGGCCTGGAAAATGAAACTATTGCCGGGCTTCGCTATCACGAAGATACTGCGGTCAGAAAAGAGTCCTGGGCCAGAACCCGGGCTGAGGTCAAAAATTTTGATGCGGCCTACGAAGAAAATCTGTTTGGCAGAAACTCTCACTGGACACTTCGTGCCAGAGCCATTTCCTACTACGCTCAAAACACCACCTATATCGGCAACTGGGCCGTTACCCCGGGCTTTCGAGTCGAGCAACTACGCAGCAGCTTTGATGACAATAGAGAGAACACTCGGAGCAGTCGCAGCCAGACCGAATTCCTGCCCAGTTTTGGTTTAGCCTGGTCAGGCATTGATAACACCACGGTGTTTGCCGGTGTTCACAAAGGATTGTCTCCTGCCCGCGCCAACCGGGAATCTGTAGGTATTTCCGCTAAGCCGGAAAAAAGCACCATGTATGAACTGGGCTTGAGAAGCAACTTCTTCACAGGCGTATATTTTGAGGCGACCGCTTTCCATGCCCGCAACAAAGATACACTGGCTGATGATGACGGCGATTTCTTCAACCTGGGCAAGAGTCAACGGACCGGGTTTGAGATTGCCAGCCGCATTAACTTTGGCGATATCATGGGTACCGCCAACAATTTCTATATTTCGGGCGCGTTTACCCACGTTCCCTACGCCAAATACAAAGATGGTGATCTGAAAGGCAACCGTCTGGAATATGCACCACGCAATCTGGTCAACCTGGACTTTGGTTACGAACATATCAGCGGTGTTGATGCTCGCATCGGTCTGCAACACGTTGGCAAGCAAATGCCAGACGCTGAAAATCGTCGTGAAGAAGATGAAACCGGTCGACGCGGCATTATTTCGAGCTACACCGTATGGAATGCCACTGTAAATTATCGTGTGCCTAACTCCGGCGTGACATTGTTTGCCAGCGTGGAAAACCTGTTTGACAAAGAATATCTGGTCAGCCGTAACTCAGGAAAACTTCCCGGCCGCGAACGCCTGTTCTTCGGCGGTATTCAGTACGATTTTTAAGTAGTCTACGTGGGTTGCGGACTGTAGCGTGCAGTCCGTAACGCCCTGCTTGCTCTACAAGCCAGAATTTCCGCGAGCTTTAGCAAAAGTTCCGCAAAAGCCGCGCGAGCGGGCAAAATATTGTCGTAAAACTGCTACGGTTGTTGTTTAACAACAACAGTCCAAACTTATTCCCGGCCACAGATCAAGCCTTTTCATAAATGACTCCCGTTTTTTTCGGGATTTTTTCCTATTTTTGCCGGGAAGAAGTTTCGCTACTCTGCTCCAGCTTTCTAAATTCAGGAGTTCAGTAATGAAAATAAAACTAATCAGCACAGCCGTGGCATCCGCGCTGATGCTGTCGCCCACCTGGGTTCACGCAGATGATGATGCCATTGATGTAGGCACCATGACCGTTACCGGCATTCTTCCAGATCGTCTTGAAGCCGTTCCCGGCACTTACAACATCATTGATTCAGAATATCTGGAAGATCGCCGCCCAATTTCCATTAACGAAGCCCTGCGTACCGTGCCTGGTGTTAACGTAGTCTCTGATGGCAGCATGAGCCTGGACGTTAACATTGGTATTCGTGGCCAAAACCCACGCCGTAGCGCCAAAACCATGATCATGGAAGACGGAATGCCTTTGCAATTGGCGCCGTACGTTGATCCTGTTGTTCACTACTCTACACCTTTCACATCTATCGACCGCATTGAGGTGATCAAGGGTGCCGGTCAAATTCTGTATGGCCCACAAACACTCGGTGGTGCAATCAACTATGTAACTCGCCCGGTGCCACGTAATGGTGAAATCGAAGGTTCTGTCAGATCAGCATTTGGCAACCAGGGCTATCGCGGCCTGAATGGTCGAATTGGCTGGGGTAACGAGATCGGCGGCATTATGCTGGAAGCCTCACAATTCAAAGGCGATGAAATCTTCCGTGGTAGTGAGTTTGATGTCCGTGACTACCGCATCACCGGTGAACTGAGTATCACCGATCGTCAAACCGTTCGTCTGAAATACAACTACACCGATGATGAACGCAACCAAACCGAAAACTACCTGACTATCGACGAGTATAACCGCAGCCGTTTCCGCCACCCGACCATCAAAAACGACAAGTGGGAGCAGGAACGTCATGCCGTTCAGTTGCAACATATCTTTGAAGTCAACGACAGCTTTACGCTGAGCTCACAAGCCTACTACACGGATACCTTCCGTAACGGGCTGCGTTCTTCCAATACTGGCAGAATCGGTACTGATGATCTGTCATGGTCAAGACTGCGCTCATGTCCGGAAGCTGGCCTAGGCAATACACCTCGTGTTGATCAAGTTGATGACATCAGCATCTGTGGTGGTCGCCATGCCCCCCGTCAATTCTACACCTGGGGTGTAGAAACCCGAGCTGACTTTGCTCATAACCTGTTTGGATTGGATAATGACGCTATCGTTGGCCTGCGTTATCACGAAGATACTGCGATTCGTAAACAGGTATTTGCAGACAATGCTGCTCAACGCGAAAGTTATCGTTTAGCACTTCGTGAAGGTAGAGATCTCAGTCACTCAACATTGAGAGCTGAAGCAGTTTCCTATTATGCACAGAATACTACGTACCTTGGAGACTGGTCAGTAACTCCGGGCTTCCGTGTTGAACGTATCCGCAGTTCAGACACCAACAACATCTCCGGTGATAGAGCCAGAGATCGAGACACTGAGTTTTTACCAAGTTTTGGTGTGGCCTGGAATGGTATTGCCAACACCACCGTCTTTGCCGGAGTCCACAAAGGCTTTTCACCTGCTCGTGCCAATCGAGATTCAAGCATTTCGGCTCAGGCAAAACCAGAAAAAAGCACTTTGTATGAAGTCGGAGTTCGTTCAAACTACTTCACGGGTATTACCGCTGAAGCAGCGCTGTTCCATAACCGAATCAAGGACACCATCATTGATAACGGCAGTTCGTTCTCAAATTCTGGTAAAAGCCATCAAACCGGTCTTGAAGTCGCTGGCCGGGTGAACTTTGGTGACATTATGGGTACCGCCAACAACTTCTATGTTTCTGGTGCCTACACTTACTTGCCGCAAGCCAAGTATAAATCATCGCCAAACCCTGACACCAAGGGCAACCGGATGCAGTATGCACCGCGCAATCTGGTTAACCTCGACTTTGGCTATGAGCATGTCAGTGGTGTTGATGCCCGAATCGGTGTTCAGCATGTCGGTAAACAGTTCGTAGACGACGTAAATAGCCGTCGTGAGTCGCTGACTGGCAACCGTACCGGTGTTGATGGCGTTATTCCAAGCTATACCATCTGGAACGCCACTGTGAACTACCGTGTGCCTGACTCAGGCGTCACATTGTTCGCCAGTGTTGAGAACCTGTTCGACAAACGCTATCTGGCCAGCCGTAACGAAGGCAAGCTGCCAGGTCGTGAGCGTCTGTTCTTTGGCGGCATTCAGTACGACTTTTAATCACAGGACGTGAACCCGGGAGCCAGCATCGGCTCCCATACTCTCAATGCCCGCCAATGATTGGCGGGCATTTTTTTAGGTTGCGGTCTAACCTTCACCTATCTTCGGCTTCGAAATGATCAGTCTTTATTGACTTCCCGTTTGTCGAGATACAGCTCAATGACCTGAGCATCGGTATAGATATCCAGGGTCGAGTTGCGGCGCACGGTGTCATAGTAGGCACGAAAAGTCGGATCGTTTTTTTTCATATCTTCGATATTCAGCTCCATCGCCCGAGCCTGAAAAGCGATTGGTGCCGTATCAAAGTGCTGGGTAGTGCAGTAAATTGCCAGCGGCAATTCGGTGTCATAGACGACGCCTTGCTGGGTCGCAGCTTGCATACACTCAAAGTAATTTTCGGCCGCCAGCAAAGAAGTAGACAAGGGTAAAAGTAAGAAGGGCAGGATCCTTTTCATCATTCGGCTTCACCTGATAATAGTTTTCGTTTATTTGTTGCTAAAAAACGTTAAATTCGGCTATTTTTCAGCTTCATACAAGAAAACTGTGACATCATGGCACAGCAACGATACGCTTCAGCAACTAACGCTGGCATCACAATAACCAGAGAGGAAAAGCAAGCATGTCAGCATCACTGTCAAATACGCGTGAAAGTTATGGGCGCATTGCCCGCTGGCTGCACTGGACCATGGCTGCATTACTGATCATTGGTCTGCTGGCCATTTACTACCGGATGTGGTTTACCGAACCCAGAACTGCACCCAGTACCTTTGTATTACAACTGCATATGTCGATGGGCATGAGCCTGTTTGTTTTTGCCATTTTGCGTTTGGTTTGGCGACTCAAGAACGTTCAACCTGATCCCATTCCTGGACCCGCCTGGCAGCAAAATGCAGCACGCTGGACCCATCGGTTGTTTTATGTGTTTTTATTTATGATGCCAATCACTGGATACATTTTCGCCGGGCTGACCAATCAGTTTTTCTATGGCACACCGATCGCGTTTGAGTTACTGCCCAAATTTTCAGATACCTCGGTGTTTCAGGCAGTTGTGGTCAATGGACTGGGAATTTCAGAAGAGGCCTGGCGCGATGCCAGAGATCCAATAAAGAATTTACACGTTTACGGCGGGCGCTTTGTGCTGTTGGCATTGATTGCCCTGCATATTGGCGCGGCACTGTATCACCACTTCAAATTACGTGATAACACACTCAAGCGCATGCTTGGTTAATCATGCTTGCAGGAGCAGCCTGACAAACAGGCTGCTCCATCATGTTTCAACGCAAGCTGACATTAATGATGGAAACTGGCGTTTGTGTCAGCGGATGCTGATCACTGAGCAACGGGCTGATTTGCAACTCGGCCTCCTGCTCCAGTAACTCCAGCGCCCAGGGTTCAACCGCCAGCATCACCACCGGTTGTGAATCCAGCATCTGCCGCAAGGAATTCATATCCAGCCAGGGGTGGAATGTGCCCAGATACATTTGCAACAGGGTAGCCGTGCCCATATGTTGCAACTGCTGCACATCAATAGCTTCTGCCTGAATGATCTCGGCGGCAATCTGCATCTGAGCGGCATACGCTACATTCTCGGCACGTTTGCCGGTCGGATGATGGTAGTGATTATAGCTGCCACCGATCACCAGCAAAGCCACTACAACCAGGCCTGAGACAAACTGTATCTGCCCGATACGATGCATAAAACGCAGCATTTCACGGCCAGCAATCAACGCACATGCAGGCCACAGTGGCAGCAACAAATCGGCACGATGATGCGCTGCCAATGAGAAAATCAGCAAGCCCGTCAATACCCAAGCGACCAGAAAGCGTTCAAAGCGACGCTCTGCGGGATCTGCCGCCGGCCGACGAAATACTCGCCACAGACCATAGAAGAAAAACAGGCTGAACGGCAAAAAGCGTAACAGCAAAAATAAGGTTGGCTTGGGCAGGTTCTCACCGGGTATGCTGGATTTGCGCGTACCGGCCGCCTGACCAATCAACTCATCAAAAAACATCTTGTCGATCAGCTCATAGCCTTGTTGCCACAGCGCCAGCAAAAACCAGGATAGGCTGATGCCGAAAAACCACAACAAGCCGGGCCACAGCTTCATCCTGGGTGGTTGTGTCGTCGAATCGGTGCGTTTTTCCCAAAAATACGCCAGCAAACCTGCCGCGGCCAGCACGAGACCCAACGGCCCCTTAATCAAGGTCACCAGACCGGTAATCACCCAGAACCAGGTCCAGCCTCGCCCGGTTTCCCAGGCATGATAGGCGATAAAAGCTGCCGCAGTTATGCCCAAAGCAAACATCGGATCAGAGCGAACCAGGGCAATATGCTTGAGCATCATCGGTGACAGCACAACCGCCAGTGCAGCAAAAGCGCCTGCCAACAGCCCAAAGCGTCTCCGACCTTCAAAGAACACCAGCCAACTCAACACCAGCACTGACAAAAACGCCGGCAGAATCATTGCCAGTCTGTCGACGCCGAATACTGCAGCAAATGGCGCAATGCTCCAGGTATGCAGCGGCGGTTTGGACAATATCCGACCCTGAATGTCATATTGTGCCAGCCAACTGCCCTGCCACATCATGTCCATGACATAACCGACATTGCGGTGCTGAGCCCAGCCTTCCAGATCAACTGGTCCAAGGGCTCTCACAGTGAAGATTAATGTTGCCAGTAAAGTGATCAACAACCACCAATGCCAGGTTTTCATCTGGTCAATTTGCATGAAGTCATTCTCCTGTTTGTTTTTGGCGATATAACCAGCGGCTGAACAGCCACAGCATCACCATCAATCCAGCGGCGGCAATCGCCAACTGCGCGGCACCTTCCCATGCGACATCATCTGCCGCACCGGATCCAATCAAAGTGGCGATAATGCCTTGCGGCAAAAAGCCAATGAGACTGCCCAGCAAAAAGGCCCGACTACGCACCTTGCTCATCGCCAGACCGATATTGATGAACACATTACTGATCGGCAAAATCCGGGTCATTGCCACTGCGGTAATCGTTGGTTGTGTTTGCAAAATGCGTTGCAGTACTGGTTTATGGCCAAAGCGACGTAACAACCATGACCGGCCGCCCCAGCGTGCTGCACGAAACATCACAAAAGAGCCTATTAGACTGCCAATCAATGCCAGACCCAGGCCCTCAAAAAAGCCAAAGACAAAACCAGCCAGCACATAAAACGGTAAACGTGGCGTACCGATGGACATCAGCAACACAGTCATCAGTACAAACACACCGGCAAGCTTTAAGGTGCGCTCACCGTCAAGAATGGAGACTTCTTTTAGATCGAGAAAGTCAGCAAAGGGCGTGAAATTGACCAACAGATAAATGCTCAGGCCAATCAAAAACAAAATCAGAAATTTGCGCAGATCCTTGCGTGCCGAGCGTTTAAGTTCCTGCTGAACTTCCGGGCTTTCCAGTAACGGATCAATCGGCGACTGCATCAATCCGATGACCCGAGCCGATCTGAACGAACGGCTCTTTTCAGATACCAACGTACGCCAAAACAGTCATAAATGCCGCGCCAAAGTCGATTGTTGACGCCATATTTGGATTCACCGTGCAAGCGTGGACGATGATTGACCTGATGCTCAATCACCTTGAAGCCCTGCCCTCGCAGCAAGGTCGGCATGAACCGATGCAAACCGTTGAATACCGGCAGCTCTCGCACGGCTTCACGCCGCACCACTCTGACACCACAGCCACTGTCACTGACCTTGTCACCGGTAATCCAGTCACGAAAACCATTGGCAACACGGGATGAAAATTTACGCAACCAGGTATCCTGACGCTTGGCTCGAACGCCCGTCACACAATCTACTTGTTCAGCCAAAGCTTTTTGCAACATGGCCGGTAAATCGGCGGGATCATTCTGAATATCACCATCAAGAGTGCCTATCCATTGGCCACGTGCCGCCGCAAAGCCGGAGGCAACCGCGGCACTTTGACCGGCATTGACGCGGTGAAAAACCCCTCGGATGTCAGGGCCAGACATGGCCTGAATTTTGGTCGCGCTATTGTCGGTGCTGGCGTCATCGACCAGAATGATTTCGAAGTTTAAACCCGCGGCATGCAAGGTCGTGCGAATTTCTGTGCACAGGGGTTCGATGTTGTCCTGCTCATTGAAAATCGGGAGGACGATGGAAAGTTGAAGCTCGGTGGATGGCGTTTGAATGGCCATAAAGAAGAAGGTCCGTATCTGCGTATTGACACCGCATTATACGAACCGGTGCTGGCTAGCTCAAACCCTTATCAATTATCAGGATTTAATGGCCCGGCCAGCCAGCGTTTCAGGAGATTTTTCAGGGCTTATTCAGTGTTGCCCCAGCGTTGCCATTGTTCACTCAATGACAGATAGGCATCGCCTTCAGTCTTGACCGCTTCGGCATCAAACTTTTCTGACGCCAGGTGCAGCTCTTCCAGCTGTTCAGCCCAAGCGTCCAGCTCGGTTTCCAGTCGCTCAAGTGCATTTTCCAGTGTGTAGGTCAGCTCATGCACTTGCAGAATGGCTTCCGGTGTCAAATCAGCATTCAGCAATTCTTGCAACTGCTGGTTGTAGTCGCTGATATGCGCAAAGGCTTCGCTCAGGTTTTGTGCCTGAAGCCCTTTGAAATGATCAACGCGATCATCTGCGATGACCGGATTAAAGGTAAAACTCAATGCGGTCACCAGACCTGCAATTACGCCCCACTTTTTCATCAAAACTCCTTAAATTTTAACCCTTGACTATTGTAAGTCGAATTTCAGACCCTAGTCTGATGGTGCTTGCCTTGTTGCCTCAAGCATTTGCGCTTGCTGCTCCAGCTCAACCCCTCGAGGCCAGGCATAGACCAGCGCCTTGAGTAAAGTTGCCAGAGGAATCGCAAAGAAAATGCCCCAGAACCCCCAGATGCCACCAAAGAACAGTACCGCCAAAATGATCGACACAGGGTGCAGATTGACCGCTTCTGAAAACAAAATCGGTACCAGCACATTGCCATCCAGCGCCTGGATGATACCGTAAGCG
This sequence comes from Methylophaga sp., assembly GCA_020831825.1. GTDB lineage: Bacteria > Pseudomonadota > Gammaproteobacteria > Nitrosococcales > Methylophagaceae > Methylophaga. Next base: position 248,995 of record JAFIFW010000005.1, read on the forward strand.
ATCATTACATACATAAACTGGTCACTGAGACCAAAATAAAACCCTGCTACCGCAGCAACAGGTAAGGTGGCAACGGCCGCACCGATGTACGGCACCAGCACTGAGAAACCGACAATTACCGCCAGCAAGGCCGCGTAGGGAACGCTTAGAAGCATGAATGTCACATAAGTCACCGCGCCAACAATGATGATTTCCACAAACTTGCCACGAATATAGTTGGCGATTTGATCGTCCATTTCATGCCAAACCCGACTCATCAATGAACGTTTTTTGGGCAACATAGACAAAATAAAGTCGACTAGTCTTTGTTTGTCTTTAAGCATGAAAAACACCAGAATCGGTACCAAAATCAGATAAATAATCAATGCCACCACACTGCCCAATGATGACAGTGACGCGGTGATAAGACGTTGACCAAACTGCGTCATTTCCCTGCCAGCCATGCCTATCCATGCCTGAATCTGATCCGGTGTGACCAACTGTGGATAACGCTCTTGTATTTCATCCAGCCACCGCTGACCGCTGGCAAACATACGTGGTGTTTCCTGCAAAAACAGCACCATCTGGTTCCAGACCAAAGGCAAGAGAATGAAGGCCAAGGCGAGCATAATCCCCAGAAAAGCAAGAAACACGGTACTCACCGCCAGCAGATGCGGAACCCCTCTGCGTTCCAGGATATTGACGGGGCCCTGCAACAGAAAAGCAAACACCAGCGCGGTCAGAAACGGGGCCAGCATCCTGCCAAACAGAATAACCGCGGCAAAACCCAGCGCCAGCACTATCAGCAGAATGACGGCTTCTTCATCAGAAAAATATCGTTCGGTCCATCGCCTGAAAAGTGTCCGCATTGTCATTGGATCTTATCCGTACTTAATATGGTTGAAGAGTTTGAGTATCATTCTGACACAAAACATCGCCATGGGCAGAGTGACTTGCGCAATAAGACATATTTAGTCTGAGAGCCTCTAGATCCGGCATTTTCAACCCGTCCGGGCCGATTTTGATGTCAACCGTTACCACCGTGTTTGGTCTGGCGCCACTGGTGCTCATCCCCGCTGAGGGCACAGAGTTGTATCGTGTCGTCGGCATTGTGGTGCTGGCAGGCATTTTATGTTCGATGATGGTCACGCTGAGTTTCCTAACCGCATTGCTGGTGAGTTTGCTCAACTGGCAGCAGGGGCGAAACTCATAAGAGCTAACTAAAACCGCAAGCAATCCTCAGGGCTTAATCGTGCTCCACAAAGATCAGCTCATCGACCGCAAAGCCAGCCTGCGCCGCTTGGTCAATAAAGCGTGTCATCACCTCATCATCAACTTGCGGTGTTCTTGCCAACAACCACAAGTATTTATGGCTGGGCCCCGCGACAAAAGCGTATTGATAGTCAGAATCCAGCTCAAAAATCACATAGCTGCCGTAAAATGGCCCGAAGAACGAAACCTTGAGATGGCCGAGATTACTGTCTTTGACAAAATAAGCCCGGCCCTCGGCTTCTTTCCATTGCTGACTGGCGGCATCAAAACCGCGATTGATGACGCGTACACCGCCATCCTCTCGCAAACTGTACTCGGCATATACCTGACTCAAGCCTCGCTCGAATGAATGATCCAAACGAGCGATTTCATACCATTTGCCCAAATAACTTTGCAGCTCAAAATCTGTGACCGGGCTGATGCCAGATGGCACGCGTGTGCAAGCACTTACTATTAACAAAAGGCTATAAGTCGCTATTAGTTTTAATTTCATCTAGCCAACCATGAGTGAAGACAGGAACAGTGTTGCCAGGCCCAGATAAATCGTGACGCCGGTAATATCAGTGATCGTTGTCAAAATCGGTCCAGTCATCAGGGCCGGATCCTTACCCATGCGTTTGATCAAAAATGGCATCGTACCGCCCACTACACCAGCGACCAGCACATTGATACCCAGCGCAATGCCGGCAACAACGCCGAGAATGACATTGCCCTGCAATACATAGGCAACCACACAAAACAATGCGCCAAGGGCCACACCATTAAACAGGCCTATCACCAGTTCCTTACGAACAGCTTTCCAAAAATCTATCAGCCGGGCTTCACCCAGCGCGATACTGCGGATCGACACAGATAGCGCCTGAATACCGACATTACCGCCCATATCGGTGATCATCGGCAAAAATGCCGCCAGAATAGCCACCTGCACAATGGTATTCTCAAAACTGCTAATCACTGCGACCGCGCCAAGATTCAGAAAAATATTGGCGGCCATCCACGGCAGACGTTTTTTCACTGCCTGTCTGGGCGGTGTGTAAAAACTCTCATCCGGCGAGGCGGCATTCATTGCTACAAACTCATCGGCCAGTTCATGTGCCAGCAGATCCATAGACTGACCGATACTGATAATGCCAACCATTGCCTGATGTTCATCAACCACCGGCATCATTTTCAGCCGCCGACTGCGAATTCGTCTGGCGGCCTCAAGCGCTGGCTCATCGACAGCAATCGCAAAGACATCCGAGGTCATGACATTCCTGACTTTGGCTTTGGGATCGCCAAGCATCAACTCTCGCAATGAAACCACCCCTTCAAGACGCTGCGTCTCAGGGTGCAAAACAAATACATAAGCGGTGCGCTCCACCTCTGCCGGGGCAAGTCGCACCGCCTCAATCACCTCACTGATATGACTGTCAGCATCAACAGTCAGGAAATTAGGGCTCATTACCGAGCCGGCTGTTCCTTCCGGATATTCAGCCAATTGCGTGACCCGTTGCCGATAGTCCGGATCCATCTGATCCAGCAAACGGCTGGCATATGCTTCGGGCAACAGTTTGAGTACATCGGCAAACTTTTCTGGTGCCATTTCCGCCAGCAGTGATCCGGCATCATCCTCGCTCATTTGCCCCAATAGCGTTACCGTAAATGCGGGTGGCAAATATCCGGCTACATAGGCGGCTTTTTCCCAGCCGGATTGCAACAGGAAGGCGATAACGTTTTCCAGTGGCACTCGAGTTAATACTTGTGAGGTTCGAAGTGATGAGACGTTTCTGCCGGCTTTTAAGGCGGCCTTGATATCACCTTCGATCAAAAACTGTTGGGTTTGCTCGGCATAGTCATGCATCGAGCTGGCTACGAGTAACATGCATCACTCCTTTGTGAAATAAGTACTTTTTATTTCAGTGCCCTGATTTGCTAATCCGGGCTTGATAAATCAGTGGCTGGCAAAGCGGTCTTCGAGAAAACGTTGCCAGGAACGACTATCAGCTTCCGGGTTACAACGAGCGTCATCAAATTCGGTAAATGCATGATCCGCACCGCCATAGGCAATCATTTCATTGGCCACCTGATGCTGTTCCAGCGCTTCCGCCAGTGCGGCAAAATCCAGCATGCTAATCATCGGATCGGCCGTGCCGTGCCGTGCCGTGCCGTGCCGTGCAACACCAGTTTGTGGCCTGATCGGGGGTAACAAAATAACCCTGATAGGTGTTGCCCTCCAGCTGATATTGCACCTCGTTTGCCATGGCCGATGACACCTTCAGACTGACCAGCAGATCCAGAATCTTTACCATCTCGGCTTACTCTTACTTGTTGCTCACTTAAAATATTCTCCGATCCTGAACTCGCCGGCCCTCCTGCACTTCAGGGCCGGGATATACGACCACACGCTCATGCTCGGTTAGGCCTTCCAGCACCTCAGCATTCCAACCGTTGTTAACCCCTATGGAAACCTTTCTCATCTGCACCCGCTGACGCTCATCCACCACAAACACGGCCCATGCCCCGTGATGGCGGAACAAGGCCGCTGAAGGCACCGTCAGTACATCACGTTCCTGCCAGACAACAATACTGACCTCGACCCGATAACCATGGCCGAGAGCACGTCGTTTGTCCGGGTCATCGGTGAAGCGGATGATGGTATTGACCCGCTGCTCTTCTACGCCCAAGGCTGAAAACCGGGTAAACCCCCAAGGTTCAACTTGTTCGACTTGTCCTGTCAGACGTTCAGGCCCGCCCCAATGATCGATAAGCACAGGATCACCTACAGAGACTCTGACGGCATCACTGGACAATAATTCGGCAAGAATCTCCAGATCATCTGCCGTATCTCCAATTTCCATAATAGGCGTGCCCGCCTCCAGTGTTGTTTCACTCTTTTGCAAAATCCTCAAAATTCGCCCCGACACAGGTGCAACCAACGGGATGGTGTTGCTATTAGTCACACTGCCAGCCGGACTGAGCGGATCATTGAAGCTGATCAAGCGTGCCCGTGCATTGGCAAGATCAGCCTCTCGCATGGCAATCGCGGCAATGGCCGTATCATGATCTGCCTGACTGGCCCTATAGCCACGCACTGCCCGGTCCAGTTCGGAACGGGTCACCAGACCACGCTCGTGCAATTGACGAATACGTAGTTGCTCTACTTCGGCCAGCTCCTTGTCTGCGATAGCCTTGTTCAGATCTGCCCTTGCCATTCTGAGTGCCGCCTCGGCCGCATTGACCGCTGCCAAACCCTGTTCACGTGTTCGAATATCCAGTGCCGATGGATTAATCGGTAACATTCTGGCGATGATGGTTTCACCGCCTATCACCGGATCGCCAGGTTCTGCCTCTACACGTAACAATCGGCCAGCAATCGGCGCAGACACCATGTAAGCATCTCGTACTCGGGTACGCGCTTCTTCATTGATGGTCAGCTGCATATCTTGCCGCTGCACCAGTACAATATCGACGGATTCCGGTCGGGGAGAAAATGCCAGCGCAAAGGCAATGATCAGCAATACCATTACCATCACTGTGAGAATCGATCTCGATTTACGTCGAGCAACCATGACACTACTCCCGAATTTTCAACGCTGTGACCAAATCAAGTCTGTGAATATCTCTTTGCAACAAGATGCCAGACACCACCGCAGCCACCACAACAGCAAGCATCGCCAATCCATAGCTGGCGGGCACAAAAGCCATTGGAATACGATACAGATCGGTACTGAAAGCTTCTGCGATCAGACTGGTCAGAAAGTACCCTAGCAGGCAACCGACCGGCAGTGCCAGTAAGGCAATCAAAGCCAGTTCGCCCAACAAGACAAAACCGGTTTCTGAACGGCTCAACCCAAGCACCCGCAGGCTGGCAAGGTCGCGAGCCCGCTCGGCAAAACTGATTCGAGCCGTGTTGTACACCACGCCAAAACTTATCACCGCAGCAATCGCTGTCATAATAAAACGCATGGCGCCCGCCCCGGTATCCATAACCTCTCGGATCGCTGAGCGGCTCTCCTCACGCAAGGTGACTCCGGCCACCGCAGGCATGTCCTTGAGTTGTCGATACAAGCGCTGACTCTGCTGCTGATCGATTGACAGATAAGCACCGGAAACCCTGCCCGGTTCTTTCAATAATCGATTAAGGGTCTCAATTGACATAAATGCCGGTGAACCGAGCAAAGTATCCGCAATGCTTATCACGGGCACTTCAATCACCGGACGCCGCCCTTCTCTGATCTCAATCGTCAGCCACTGTCCGGGCAGGATAGCCAACTGTTCCGCCAAAGATCGGGACAGCACAATGCCTTCTGTCGGCAAATCAATGGCCTGCATGGACACGTCAACGGCTCGATACAGCGCTGGATTTTCGCTGAGTGCAGTAATGCTGCCACGGTAATCATGCACCCCGTTACGCATCAGCACAGATACTGCTCGAAACGGTTCAACCTTAAAAACGCCATCGAGTGACTGCAGCGAGAACGTCGCGCTACTGCCCAGCGGTTCAATAAAAGTAACGGTGACATCCGAACGATCAATCACATCAAAGCTGAGCGAAATGGTTCGATCAAAAGCGCTCATCACACTGAGCATAGCCACGCTCAGCGACATACCCGCCGCAATTCCCAATGTCGCCAACATTGCTCTTGCCGGCTGTCTGAGCACCGACCTCAGCATCATTCGACTGGGCTGATCCAGCCAGGCGGACACAGGTTTGGGAATTTGCAGCGAGGCGCTGTAATCAGGTGGGGCAGGTGGTCGCATGGCTTCAGCCGCTGGCAGGTTAAATGCCCTTCTCAATACCAGCAGACTGGCTGCCGAAGCAGCGGCAACACTGCTAACAAAACCAATCACAAAAGCACTCGGATCGACGCTAAAGACCAGAAACGGGAATTTGTAATAAAGCTGATAAAAACCACTCAGCGAATGGCCCAGCCAAACGCCCATCAAACAACCCAGCAAGGCACCACCCGCGGCGATCAAAACGACAAACTTGAAGTAATGGCCGCCAATTTCGACATTGCTGTAACCAAATGCTTTCAACAAACCGATTTGCTCACGCTCGACCTGCACCATTCGGGAAATGACGATGTATAAAAGAAAAGCCGCCACGCCGAGAAAAACCGGCGGAACGGTTCGGCTGGAAACGCGCAAACTGTTTATCTCGTCGACAATAAATCGATTGGATAAATGATCGTCCAGTGAATAAGCACCCAGACCACCATAAGGGTTCAACAGCCGATCCAGTTCGATGATGGTACCTGTCACAGAAACATCCCGACTGGTTCGCAACAGGATCTCGTTAACGGCACCATCCAGGTCAAACACCGCCGCCAATGCCTTCTGATTCATCCAGACCACGGCAAAACGTGCTTCGTCTGGCACCAGTTCGCCGGGCGGTGTGGTGTAAAGGAATTCCGGTGATTGCGCCAAACCGACAATATGAAATTGATGTCGCGCACCGTTCATAGTCACCGTCATGCGATCACCTGGTGTCAATTCATGCTCACGGGCAAAACTCTCCAGCAACAGCACTTCATCACGCTGATTAGCCTGCAAATGCCGGCCGGCCGAGAGATAAACAGCATTCAGATCCGGCTGCCGGTGTTCCGGCAATGACACTGCCTGCATACGAACCGGCACATCAATCCTTGGCAAATTGATCTGCCCTGCGGCATTGATTCGGCCTTCTGCCACTAACACCCCGTCCAGATCAGCAACCCGATCCACCATATGCGCTGGGGCACGCTTTACCGGGGCAAACACTTCCGCCAGCCGATAACGTTCATAGTAGGTATCTCTGGTGTCCGTGAGTGAATTGACCATGCCGTCCATCATCACCATCAAGGTGACACCGGATGCGATCACCAGCATGATGGCAATCGCCTGTCCCTTAACCCGCCATAAATCCCGAAACAGTTTTTTATCGAGCGGTGATAGCATCGGTATTACCAGACAATCTGCTCAGCAGACACTGGCGCGGAATTTTCGATGACCTCGCGAATTTTTCCGTCGGCAAAGTGAATGACTCGATCCGCCATTTCTGCCGTTGCGGCAGCGTGGGTCACAATCAACACGGTGGTGCCCAGTTGCTGGTTAACCTGCTGCAACACCTTCAATACAGTTCGACCTGTGGCGCTATCCAGTGCACCGGTCGGTTCATCACACAGCAACAGGGTCGGATTTTTTGCGATGGCTCTGGCAATGGCGACACGCTGTTGCTCACCACCTGACAACTGTGCCGGGAAATGATCCAGACGATGGTCGAGCCCCACCAAGGCCAGGGCTTCATCAGCCGCCATCGGTGAATCTGCAATTTCGGTGACCAATTCCACGTTTTCTCGCGCCGTCAGGCTCGGCATCAGATTGTAGAATTGAAAAACAAATCCGACATTTTGCCGTCGGTACTGGGTCAGTGCTTTTTCACTGAACTGATGCAGTGCTTGATCAAAGAACCAGCACTCGCCACTACTTGCATGATCCAGACCGCCCATAATGTTCAGCAAGGTTGACTTGCCACTGCCAGACGGCCCCAACAACACTACCAGCGTCGATGCGGGAATCTGTAAATCAAGGCCTTGCAGCGCATGCACGGCAGCGGCACCTTCGCCATATTGACGCGTCAGTCCGATAACATTAAATGCAGGTAATGGCTGTTGTTTATCGACCATGGCGGTCTGCGCAACAGACGGACTGTTCAGGCTTTTTCCGAGTGATAGCGAACGACCCGTTCAACCTCGGCTCTTGAACCCAAAATCACCGGAACTCGCTGATGAATATCCTTGGGCTGAATCTCCATAATGCGCTCCAACCCGGTTGAACTCAGCCCATCCGCTTGTTCAACAATAAAACTCATGGGGCTGGCTTCATACATCAACCGCAACTTTCCACCTTGCTTGGCGATTTTACTGTCTGACGGGTAGAGAAAAATTCCGCCTCGGGTCAGGATGCGATACACCTCGGCCACCATCGACGCGTTCCAGCGCATATTGAAGTTTTTCTCACGCACCCCTTCGGTGCCACGCACACATTCATCAACGTAACGCTGTATAGGTGGCTGCCAAAAGCGTTGATTTGACATATTAATGGCAAATTCGGCGGTATCACGCGGAATTCGCATATTGGGGTGGGTCAGAATAAACTCGCCAACGTCCCTGTCCAGCGTAAAGCCATTGACGCCATTGCCAATGGTCAGTATCAGCATGGTACTGGGACCATAAATGCAAAAACCGGCGCATACCTGTTCGGTACCCTTTTGCATAAAATCTTTCAGCGTGGGATTAACGTTACCTTCGGGACAACGCAGAATCGAAAAGATGGTGCCAACCGTCAGGTTGATATCGATATTCGATGACCCATCCAGCGGATCAAAGCAAATCAGGTATTTGCCTTTGGGAAACTTGCCGGGGATCTGAATCAGATCCTCTATTTCCTCGGACGCCATCGCGGCCAGATGCCCGGTCCACTTCATGTGATCCACCATCACATCATTGCTGATGATATCCAGTTTTTTTTGCGCTTCTCCTTGAATGTTTTCACTATCCGCATAACCGCCAAGGCCAATAATGCCGCTGCGCGAAACCAGATGAGAAATCTTCTTGCAAGCACTGACAATATCACTGAGCAAGCCTGATAAATCACCTGAGGCATCAGGATGTGCACGCTGTTGCTCAACAATATACTGGATGACGGATTTTCCGATATCAGACATGTGCACTCCCTCTTTGGTTTTCCATGAAAGAGTAAACCAAAGCGACCCAATTGCCAAAGCCTGACCGGGTAAAGTACCTGATCACACAGCTACAATCATTGCCGAAAGGAATTTCCACGAAATATCGCGCTCCAGCCCAGGATTTATCAGCTATAGCGCATTATTATCTATTTGTGGCTTGGCAGCTTTGATTCGATCGGCCAATGCTCTGAATAACGATTCTTTGTGCTTGAGCCTGAGCGAGTTACAAACGCACCAAAATCTCGCCCATGCCAATACCACCAATATCACCAGCATAGCGTTGTACCCGTGAAAATGGTGATACTTTGGCAAAGCCACTATCAAGCTTGGCAAACTCGGCAAACAGCAGCGGCAAAAATGCCAGTGTATGTGAACCACAATCATTGAAGTTGGCGCTGATGCCCTGGGCCGGCGCTTGATTAAGCAGTAAGGTGCCTCGCTTCATTGCATAACCAAGATGGCGGCCGACACCACCCAATACGGCGATGGTGCCCGAAACCATTCGCGAGCCACAATAATCGCCAGCATCGCCTTCGATTAAAATCATGCCTCGACGCATGTGATCTCCGGTTCGGGCACCGGTGTTACCGGTAATGATAATCGTGCCGCCGGTCATGCCGTTTTTGTATCCAGGGCGAGCCGCACCCACAAAATCCCCGGCATTGCCGTTGATTTTGATTTGGCCGCCTTTCATTTCACAACCGGTATAAATGTCACTGTTTCCATTGAGCGTTATCTGGCCACCGCTCATAAACTGACCCAGATAGGCTCCTGCAGCACCGTGGATGGTGATCTCGCCATCAGACATGCCATGACCAATAAAATCCAGCTTGTCTGAACTGTTTTCAAACACGATATGGCGGCAATCATCACCACTGATTTCAAACACCTCACCGGCAGTGACGGGCTGTCTGCCTGCCACCAAAGGCAGAGCGGCAATCTCGGCAACGGTTTTGCCTTCCAGTTTGTTCCCGCTAAGAGGTGAACAATCAACTCGCTGGGCGCGTTCAAAAATCAATTTGAATGTCAGAGCGCTCATGCCATGATCTCCTGAAGATGGAAGTGGAACGGACCCAGCTTGCCGCCGTAGTTACCGGCACTGATTCTACGAATACCGTTTTCAGCACCCAGGGCACAGGCGGCTTCAATACCTACCCGCATCGCTTCATCAATGTCTTGCTTGCTCAGACCGTCGATAACGATTTCCATGACGGACTCTACTTCGGGTGACAATTCCGACCTGGTCTGGCCTTTGAGCGTTGGACAAAAAGCATCATTGGTCGACGCATTCAATGCTTTGTATTTGGAGCCGACTTTGGAACCACTGCGCACCACTCCGCCGGGAAACGGCATGATGACATTGGGCACTTTTTTCATCGCTTCGATAGCCGCTTCGCAAGCGGCTAGAGCCTGTGGCTGAGACTCGGCCAAGATCAGAAAATTACCACCGCCCACTGCTGAAACCACACCGGTATTTTCTTCGGTCAAAAACTCGCCATCCATCACTGGAATTCGCCAATAGCGTTTGCCACCAATCATCTTGGAGATCTGGAAGCCATCGCCAAAGAAACGCAGATTTTTACCCAGAGGAATATCCTTACCGTCCTCACCTTGTATGCCAGAGAAAAGCGCTGAAGTAGGCGAAGTAAGTACACACTGCCCTGCCCGTGTCTCAACCTGCTTGGCTAAGCCCTTGGCGCCCATGGCAAATATCAGGCAAGCAACGCCCGGTCTGCCATCCGGCGTTTCTGAAGGATCCAGGGTACGTTCGATCGCCGCTTCACAACCACAAGCAATGACTGAGGTGGCAAAACCGGTAAATGCCTGTGCTGAATTCATGGCCCATTGCAGATTTTGCGCGGTGATGATCACCCGGGTACCTTTCATTGGAAAGGCTTCTGCGAAAGTCGGGTCAATGCTGACACCGTTAATGATCATAACTTGCCTCCCTGCCGCAACGGCTGAATGGTCAGACTGCCTCGGCCATCATCTGCGATTTCATCATTACTGATTTTAAAGTTACCCATTTTAATGGTGTGGTATTTGTCAAAGTACTCCTGCAAAGGCTTTTCGATGCTGGCGTCATATTCTGGTTTGACCACATGAGTCGTACCCCAGGTAACCTTGATGACTTCACCGTTTTTGACCACCAGCTGGCCGTCTTTGAAGACATAATCAGGTTTGCTGAACATGACTTCACGATCCGCGTTATCGGTGTAAACCGTGATGTCTGCTGCTGCGCCGACTCCCAAATGCCCCCGATCAGCAAGGCCTACCAGTTTTGCAGCACCGGCACGGGTCATAATGGCGATTTCATAGAGCGAATATTCGCGATCCAGTGATGCCAGATGTGTGGCATTCTGCGCCTCTGGATGCAAGGTTGACAGAATATCGTTGCGAAACGATCTATCCATCAGCAATTTGATCAGATGCGGGTAACTGGTAAACGGCGCACCATTAGGGTGATCAGTGGTCAGGAAAATACGCCAGGGATCATCGACCATCAAAAACGTTTCCAGACCGATCATCCACTGCAAGGCGTTTACAAAACTCTGATCCTTGTATTTAAACGGCACCACACCACAACCGGCATCACATTCAATGTCCATGCACACCCATTTATTGGGATGAGCATGTGGGCTACCGGCAAACTGACGCATATTGTCACCGGAGGCTGTCACGGTCTGGCCGAAGAGAATCTGGCCTACATCCGCCGTGATGTTTTTATTTTTATTGATGGCTTCCGCGATCTGTGCAGCACCTGAGGAAAACTTGAAGTCGCCTTCTGTTCCGTAACTGTGGAACTGGATATGGGTCATGTGCATCGGCAGACCTTCTGCCCCCTGAATGGTATCCAGAGTAGTGTGCATATTGCCCGGCACACCCAGGTTACAGCCGTGAACATGCAAGGGATGAGGCACACCCAGTTCAGTTACTGCCGTTGACAGGCGGTGCAAAATATCTCGAGGCGTCACTCCGTAGTAAATATTCTTTTCATCCAAATCCAGTTTGCGCTGATTGAATTTGAACGCATTAATACCGCCCGGATTGACCACTTTCAAACCGACCGCCTGAGTATGCGTCATGATCCACGCCACATAGTTGTTGATAGCATCCTGATCGGCATTGGCTGCCATCATGCGCAGCAGAAAATCATCGCTGCCCAGCATGGCATAACCGCCTTTGTCGATGATCGGTGTATCGTGCATTTCCATATGCGCCTGACGGGCATTGATAGGCAGCACAGCGGGTTCAAACCCTGCGGTATACCCCATTTCAGCGTAACGATAACCGGTGGTCAGCGTGCTCGGTGCTGCATGACCACAACCGCTTCGCAGCAATTCGGTACGCTCCACCACTGCTTCAGCATGATCTTCAGGCAACATGGTCCGGGCAATATTGACCTTGCCGCCGCCGATATGGGTATGCATATCAATGGCGCCAGACATAATCACCTTGCCGCGGACATCAATTTCCTGATCAACTTTGCTATCGGATGGCGCATCGACAATTCGACCGTCACGTACGTATATGTCGCGAACCACATCGTTCATACCATGTGCCGGATCAAATATCCGACCACCTGTCAGTTTCAAAAGCATATTGGTCTCCGTTTACAGCGCTTGTTCAACAGCTGTCAGCACATCAAACACACTGGGCAAGCCGCTGTCACGTAATTTTCGTAAAGGCACCGAGACCACGCTGTCTGTGCGGAAAGTTCGGCCCTCATGATCAATGCCGGGCACCCCGACCGGGATATATACTTCGGGCTCTGTTTCAAACTGCATCCCGCTTCTGCCCAATACAACGGTGCTTGCATTTGATTGAGGCGGAGTGACAGCGACATTGAAACTGGACACCCACAACAACACATCAGCTTCGTTGTTATTCAAAATCCGCTGTGTTTCATTGATAAACGGATCATAGTCGGGGAATCGACGATAGAAACTGGTTCGCATCGGATATCCGGTTTGCCAGGAGGCAACAGCATTCACCGTGGTGTCACCTTCCTTGCCCCCTAATGGCAAACCATTACTGCGAGTTGTGGCATTAAGCTCCTTGATCATTTCACAGACCGTCTGAATGGTTGCTTCAGCATGGTCATAATCAAGCTGACTGCCAGACCAGCTCAGAACAGAGTATTTGGCTGCAAGTAACTGCTCTGCCAGCTGCTGCAGCTCGGATATCTGAATACCACCGACTTCGGTTGCCTGTACTTGTTTGCCTTTGACCAAAGCTCTCAGTAATGACAAGACTTCCGGCAGGTCAGCATCAGCACAGCCCAGAACTTTTGCTTTGCGACCGCCCGGAGATGTTGATGCATCACCACTGGGCGCTTTGCCTATAAACACTATCTGGCGTGATTCAATTTCCTGACCGAACATGCTCTCTTCATTCCAGACCATACGTTCAAAAAATCGTGGAAAGATGGCTTCGATATCAGAGCCTATCACCACCAGCAAATCAACGCGGTTTCGCACTTCGGTCAATGTAGTGGTCATGTAACCGGTGTCCTGCAACACCAGAATATTCCTAAAAGCGGCTTTTGAGTATTGACTGTCAACGATTGCGCCTGATCTATCTGCAAGCGCCAATGCGGCTCGAGCACCATTCAAATCCGTACCAAGACCACCGATCAGTGGTTGCTGGCTGTGCCGAAACAAGTTGGCGATATGTTCGACTGCCTGAGAAAGGCTTGACGGTTGACCCTGAATTCTTGGTTGAATATCGGTAATCGGGGTTTCAAAACCTGCCCGTGTGATCGCGTCCCCGTTTTCCAATACTTTAACCGTTGAACCTGTAACTTCAATGGTCAAATCATCAGAGGCGATACCACAAAAAGGACTGGCAACCTCGTGCCAGATTTTCGCAGCGTTGTTTTGCGTCATAACCGGGGTTCCTCGATGGTGATTAATAAATAGCCGTGACTGTTATGTATAAAGATAATCTTGCCGGCTGTTTAGCTGTGTCTTGCCCTCATTAGCAAAGATTCTATCTGATTATCCTGCAGCCGTTTTTGCATAGCATCCGCACTCGCTCGCCCAACAATAGGGCCAATCTGAACCCGATGCCAAGTATCCTGATTATCTATGGTAACGGTCTGAACTTTTGACTCAATACCCAAAAAGGCCAATCTCGCCCGAAAGGCATCGGCATCTTCCAGCTTGCGGAATGATCCCACCTGAATCATGTAACTGATTTGCGCTTCAGCAGGAATCGCCGCAGTTGCAGGTCCAGCAACAGGTTCCGCAGGCGCTTCAGCAGCTGATTCCGGGGGTGAGGTCACAATCGGTTGCTGACTTTGTCTGGGTTGTTGTACCACCACTTCGGTTTCCGGTAACAAAGTATAGAAATCAAATGTCGGCTGGATACCCCTGCTTTCAGCACGTGGCATCTGTGTCTGGGTAGTGTTGTTTTCCGGCACATTGTCATTTAGATGCATCAAAAACATCACAAACGCCCCGACCGCAAAACTCAGCAACATCGGGCCCCAGGGCAGACCACCTTTCTGTTGCTTTCGGGTATTTCTTCGTGCAGCCATTATTTTGTAAGCCTCTTACATCGATTCTGGTGCAGAGACGCCCAGAACCCCCAAGCCATTGGCAATCACCTGGCGCACGGCAGCGACCAGACACAAACGTGCCTGACTGAGCTCAGCATCATCCACAATAAAGTGATGCGCGTTGTAGTAAGTGTGGAAATCGCGAGCCAGATCCATCAAATAATGCGCAAGAAGATGCGGCGCATGATTCAGCGCTGCAAGCTCCAGAACTTCAGGATACCTGGACAACATGGTGAACAGATCCTGTTCCTGGGGTTGTGTCAGCAGTTGCAGGTTTTGCTGGCCTGATTCAGGCGTCCACTCACCACCTCGTTCCTGCAATTGTCGGAACACACTGCAGACACGAGCATGCGCATATTGAACATAGTAAACAGGATTATCGTTACTTTGAGACTTGGCGAGTTCCAAATCAAAATCCATATGCTGATCGGCGCTGCGCAGCACATAGAAAAATCTGGCGGCGTCCTTACCTACTTCATCACGCAACTCGCGCAGTGTGACAAACTCGCCACTACGCGTTGACATGCCTACTTTTTCGCTGCCGCGATACAGCACGGCAAATTGCACCAACAAGACATTGAGCTGGCTGATATCCTGCTGCATGGCATCCATGGCAGCGCGTACCCGGGGAATGTAGCCATGATGATCGGCGCCCCAGATATCAATAATGCGATCAAAACCACGCTGGTATTTGTTCAGGTGATAGGCAATATCAGAGGCAAAATAGGTCGGCTGGCCGTTGTCACGAATCACGACACGGTCTTTTTCGTCACCAAAATCTGTTGACTTGAACCACCAGGCACCGTCTTGCTGATACATGACATTGGCTTGTTTGAGCTGCTCGATAGCGGTTTCAACCACACCGGATTCGACCAGTGAGCGTTCTGAAAACCATTGATCGTAATCAGCACCAAACTCGGCCAAATCATCACGAATATCTGACAAGATGGCGTTCAAGCCAATATCAAATACCAGACGATAATGCTTTTCACCCAGGATGGTTTTAGCTTTCTCGGTCAAGGCATCGATATGTGCTTCTTTATCACCGCCTTGTGGTTCATCCACAGGAATATCTGAAAATACTTTAGAGGCCGCATGCAGAAGTTTGTCGCCTTGCTGCTGCAACAACATTTCCGCAATATCCTGAACATATCCGCCACGATAACCATTGCTCGGGAAAGGAATTTGCTCACCACAAGCTTCCAAATATCTGAGCCAGACACTGGTTGCCAGAATATCCATCTGGCGACCGGCATCGTTGACATAGTATTCACGATGCACATCAAAACCGACGGCCTTAAGCAGACTGCTAACCACTGAGCCATAGGCAGCACCTCGACCATGCCCTACATGCAATGGACCTGTTGGGTTGGCTGAAACAAACTCTACTTGAACTTTTTTTCCGGCACCGACCTTGCTGAAGCCATATTGGTCCTGCTGTTGCAACACATCAATCACAACTTGTCGTGAGGCAGCATCGCTGAGAAAGAAGTTGATAAAACCCGGTCCTGCAATTTCAACCTTGCTGATGATTGCATTATCTTCCAATGCACCCACTACTAATTCGGCAATTTTTCGTGGGTTCATGCCAGCTGCTTTAGCCAGCACCATTGCGATATTGCAGGCGAAATCGCCGTGTTTTTTATCTTTGGTACGTTCCAGCTGCACTTCGGGCAACTCGGTAACGGTGAGTTTCTGCTGACCGACCAGCTTGCCAAGGGCCTGCTCTGTCAGTCGGATGAGTTGTTGTTTCAAGGGTCGACAGCCTTAATCAAGACAATTGATAAATGCCGCATTTTAACCGATCCGTGTTCGGGATGACATCAACCATTCATGACATCGGTATCAGCAATGCTATCTCTAGATCAGCGCTATCGGGTCGACATCAACAGACCAGCGGCATTTTCTGGCCAGCTTGAGTTTGGAAATTTCAGGCAATGTCTGGTCCAGTAATTGATGCAATGGCTTTCGCTGTGCGCAACTGAGCAATAACTGAGCCCGATAACGTCCGGCTTTTTTCTCCATAAGCGCCGGAACCGGTCCCAACAATACCACCTCTGGCGATGGGTATTTTTGCATGACCGCAAGCACATCAAACAGCAGCTGCATCGCTTCATTTTGAATCATTGCTTCGGAGCGTATGACTACCCAGTAATGGCTGGGCGGCATCATCAATTGTGTGCGTTCCTGCAACAATGCCTCAGCCACTGAGACATAGTTCTGATTAAGTAAGTGACGCCAGAATTCGTGGCCTGGTTGACTGGTCTGAATCATCACCTGGCCTTTTTTTTGGCCTCTGCCGGCACGACCGGTCACTTGAACAACCAATTGGGCGAGATTTTCAGTGGCTCTGAAATCAGCGCTGAATAATCCATGATCAGCATCAACAATGCCTACCAGAGTGACATTGTGAAAGTCATGGCCTTTAGCAAGCATCTGAGTCCCCACCAAAATTTGTGGTTCTCCGGACTGAATTTCGGCAACGATTTCTGCAAAGGCATTCTTGGCCTGTGTGGTATCCCTGTCGATACGGATCACCGGATAATTTGCAAAGCGCTTCGCTAGTGATTGCTCAATTTTTTCGGTACCTGCGCCGTAGTGTTTCAATTCCTTGTGACCGCAATCCGGACATTCCTCAGGTAAGCGTTGAATGTAACCACAGTGATGACAGAACAGAATATTCCGGTGTTGGTGAACCACCATCCGCGCATCACAATGTTTGCAGTGTGCTTGCCAGTTACATTCATGACACATCAAGATCGGTGCATAACCACGACGATTGATAAACAGCAATACCTGATTTCCTCTGGCAAGGTGTTTTTCAATCGCCTGAAGCATTTGCGGACTTATCGACTCACTAAGTCCTTCGGTACTCACCAGTTCAACTTTGGGTAATTGTGCGCCCCCCGCTCTCTCTATCAGTTGTAGTTTTTGATAACGGCCTTGTGCTGACAGATACAGGCTTTCCAGAGATGGTGTGGCACTACCTAGAACTACCGGAATACCGTGATTGCGACCTCTAACCATGGCAATATTTCGGGCATGGTATCGCAGGCCGTCCTGTTGCTTGTATGAACTGTCATGCTCTTCATCAATAATCACCAGACCAGGATTCAACAGCGGTGTGAAAATGGCTGATCGGGTGCCAATAATGACTTTGGCTGTACCCTCTCTGGCCAGGAGCCAGGCTTGTTTTCGTTCACTATCCGATACCGATGAATGCATAACGACAATCTGTGAACCGAGCCTTGCGTAGAAACGTTCAACAAACTGCCCAGTCAAGCCAATCTCCGGGATTAACACAAGTACTTGCTTGCCCTGTTCCAGCATCCGAGCGGTCAACTCAATGTAAACCTCAGTTTTGCCACTGCCGGTTACGCCTTGCAGCAGGAAGGGTTCAAAGTTATTTCTATGCTGCCAGACAGTATCGACAATAGATTGTTGATCACTGTTTAGTGTTTGACTGTGATCCAGGGTATTGCCGTTGAATAAAGGCATTTTTACTCTCTGATCGGCCTGAATCAGCTCGAGTTTTTGTAGACCTTCCAGGCTGCTTTTGCAGCTTCCAAGTTGTTTTTTTATCTGGCTGTCGCTCAGGGCGTTTTGATGCTGCTCAAGCAAGTTGATGATTTGTAGTTGTTTGTTACCAAGACGTTGTTCAGGCTGGTTGTTTTGGGCCAAGCGCCAGTATGTTTCATACTGCAGTTGTGCAGCATCGGCACGTCTGAGTTGCTTGGGCAGCGCCGCCTGAAAGCATTCACCAATCGGATGATGGTAGTAACGACTGACCCAGATAATGATGTCGAATAATGTCTGGGGAATCAGTGCCTGTTCATCAATGCGTTGCTCAATGTTTTTGAGTGTCTTTTGATCAACGGAATCATTGTTTTTGCTGGATACAACAATACCGATCACATTACGAGCAGAGAAAGACACTTTCACCCGCATACCCGGCTGCCAGCTATCGGCATCAAGCATACTCAGATAGTCAAATGTTTGCCTTAGTGGACACGGAACCGCCACTTGCACAATGCTGGACATTAGATCATTACCAAAGAAAATATATAAAGAATTTATGTGATGTTAGTTCTTTAGTCATGTGGATAATTGGATTAATCATTTATTTTGTTTAGTTTCAGTCGCTTGAGTTCTATCGAGGCTGTTGATAACTTTCGGCTGGCGCAAGCGATCTCCTGTGGGTAACTATTGAAGTTATCCACAAGGATTTTTATCCACAGCTTATGATCGAATCAATACAGTGTCTGTACAGGAGTTATGGTGAATTACTCTGGATCAGCTTCAAATCGAACATTCTGATAGTAATCAAAGGCTTTCATGGACTGTTGGCAGATGCGACGTGCCTGGCTGATAGCGGTCAACAGTTTGTCCATCCGGGCGATTGAGAGCGTACCTTCTGCGCCGCGTCTGAGCAGTAGTGACTTCAGAGACTGATAATTGCTTTCCAGTGAGTCCATTTGATGTTTGATATCTTTTTCACCATCACCGTTGATATTGGCGGCGGAAACCAGACTCAGGCAATCTTTATAGAAGTCGTTGAGTTGTGCTTCTATGTGCGATGCCATGGTGGTTTCCAATGTGCCACGATTTTTGTTCAGCATCACTGACAGTTCAGAAATAGTTGCGTAGTATTGATTGATCCTCAGCAATACAGGCAGTTTTTCAGAGACCGATTCAGGCAGGTTTTGCTTGTAGAGTTGATGGCTGTATTCACCGATAGCCAGAATAATCTGATCGCAATACTGCTGGTTTTTCTTCAGATCAGGGTGGAGTCGTTCAAAATTGATACTGTCTGCTGCGGATTTTAATGCCATATCTGCAACTCGTTGTGTTTCTTTCATCAGAGAATGCATTGCCAGTGTAGGCAGGTTCAGAGCATGTTTATCGAGATAACGAGCTTTACCCAGTTCATCTTCTTTACTGATAAATCGATGTTCCAGCCAGTTCACCAGTCTGTTGGCGATTGGCCAAATCAGCAGGATACCTAGCAGGTTAAACAAGGTATGAAACAGTGCCAGTGTTGTAGTTTCAGCGGGCACATCCACCAAAAGCTGTTGCACAAAATGCAGAATAGCCAGTAGTGGTGCCAGTATCAGCAAGGTGACGGAGGCAGTCAGCAGATTGAAGATGACATGGCTGCTGACAACCCGTTTGGCGGCAGCGGTGCTGCCAAATGAAGAAAAAACAGCGGTTGATGTTGATCCAATATTGCTGCCAACAACGACTGCGGCTGCAGGTATCAGTCCAATAATTCCTCCGGCCAGTGCAGTCATGGTAATGGCCAGCATCAAACTGGAGGATTGCAGTAATACGGTGGCCAGAAAGCCAATGCCGGTGAACAACAGAATATCACCTGCCAGATGACCAGTGCTGATATCCAGTGATATTGCAGCGCCTAAATCGGCAAAACTGTCTTTCAGAACATCTATGCCTAAAAACAGCACGCCAAATCCGACCAGTGCTTGACCGAGCCAGGCCACAGCTTTTTCCCCCTGACTGATTTTCAGCAACATTCCAAAGCCAATCATTGGCAGTGCAAAAGCGGCAATATTGAAATTAAAGCCAATCATGGCGACCAGCCATGCTGTCACAGTGGTACCAATGTTGGTGCCAAAAATGATCCATATAGCCCGTTCCAGTGTCAGCAAACCGGCGTTAGCGAAACCAATGGTGGCAACCGTTACCGCACCGGAGTGCTGAATCAGAGCGGTTAAAAAAAATCCCATGCCCAGACCATGAAGTCGAGTACGTGTCCAGTGTTGTAAAAGTTGATGCAAGGTATTGCCGGCGGCCATGCGCAGGCCTTCTGACATTAACCACATGCCGAGCATAAACATGCCCAGTCCGCCTACCACCGCAAAAATTGTCGAAAACATCACAGATCCTGTTTGCGCCGCTGATGATTTTGATAATACCTGAATCATTAAAATCCAGTGCTATGCTATGCGGCAGACAAGAACAGGTGACAAGATGAAAATTGCGATTATTGTGGCGATGGATAAACAAGGTGTGATTGGTCGGGATAATGGACTGCCGTGGCGGCTATCAGCAGATTTACAGTACTTTCGCCGGGTAACGATGGGCAATCCAATCATTATGGGCCGCAATACTCATGAGTCTATTGGCAGGCCGTTGCCAGGCAGAACCAATATTGTGCTGACTCGACAAAGTGATTATCAAGCTGACGGCTGTGTGGTTGTCAGGGATATTTCACATGCACTGGAAGCCTGTGGTGATGCTGATCAGGCGATGGTGATGGGCGGTGCTTCTTTATACCAGCAGTTTTTACCCTTAGCGGATCAATTGTACTTAACCCGTGTTGAAGCGGAGGTGCCCGGTGATACCTGGTTTCCACAATGGGATCCAGCGCAATGGCAGTGTGTTAACCGTGAGGCTCATTCGGCGGATGACAGCAATGAATATGACTATTGCTTTGAGCAGTATCAGCGGCTTCTTTAGGGTCTTAGCAATCGTATCGCAGATTGAATATGCTCGGCAGCTTCGTGACCAAGCTCTGTCAGATAACCGCCATCGACCTGGTCGATAAAGCCGTTGTTGAATAACCGTTCAGCAGCCTCAACCAGACCCGGTCTTGCTGAGCCGTGATGAATTTTAATGCCAGACAAGGTGCTATCGAGATCAAACTGCATTAATACCTCGATTTCATCAATGATGGTTTGTGCGATGGTCATAGTTCAGCTCCGCTGCCCGTAGTGGTGTCTTCAGTATGGCGAGCTTTTTTATTTGTTGCCAGTAGTTGATTGATGGTTTCTGCGTTTACTGGCCTGTTCAAATGATAATCCTGAGCAAAATCGCAGCCTTTGCTATCCGGTTCGAGGTGATGGGCTGGGAGCAATGCACAATTTGCAGATGCATTTTTTAGGTGAAAAAGTGATTGGGATACTTTGTGATCACTTTGTCGGCACCGATAGGTACATTAGTGATCAGGAAAATCCGAAGACTAAATTAATGTTTGTGCAAGGCGGATGACAATTCATCCAGATGAACCGTCGAGGGATAAGTGTATCTTTCATCTTTGGCGAGGAAGACAGCTCATAGCCAGGCTAGAGGGGAATCCCAAGTCGAATAAGCTTTTCTTATGCTGAGTCACGATCGGTGGATCGATCCATATGATCAAACACAGCACAATCATGCAGACGCTGATTCTGAACATTCAGGTGCCGTCACATCTGCGGCAGCTATTAATTGTGAAAAATATCACAAAATAAAGAGCTCAAAAGGGGGTACCCGATGAACCCTGCAGGAATGTGCCTTGTCATACGCGATGTATATTGTAAAAACAACAGCCTGGCGTTAAGCTGAGAACCTGTCCAACTCAAAGGAGACGTTTATGGAAATTCCCGGAATCGCTCCATTCAGTAATCAACCAACACTGACCAACCCGCTACCGGTCGCAGAGCAGCAACGTGGACAACAAACACCGGAGCTTCAGGAAAGCGAAACACAGAACACTGTGAGTGTTAGTGAGCAAGCCCCTACCTCAATGACAGACGACATGGTTGTCAATCAGGCAAATGAGACCGAAGAAGCTGGTTTTAACCCGGATAATCCGGGTGGCACTATCGATATCACCGCTTAATACAAGGATTCAGACATGGCAGCGCCTGCGATATCACAGAACCCCCTCTATCAGTTACTGCGTAATGGAAAAATTGAAGACTTCAACCAGCGAGTCGCCAGTGGCCAGCCGGTCGATCTGAGTGGTTGTGATTTTCGTCACCTTGACCTGCAGGGTCTTATTGCTGATGGACTGGATTTTTCCAACAGCTATTTCCGCCAAGCCGATCTGAGGGGGATTGATTTCAGTCGCTGTCTGAGCCTGAATGGTGCAAGCATTCATGGTGCCAAGATATCAGGTGTGTATTTTCCATCGGCATTGACCGCTGCTGAAATCCAGTTGTCCCTGCAACACGGCACACGGATGCGATATCAGTCCTGAGTTTGCCGCGCGATTGGCTTGGCCGGAAACCAGCGAGAACATAGCAGGCCAAGCTCAAATAATAACCATACAGGTAGCGCCAGCAGCGTTTGTGATATCACGTCTGGTGGCGTTAACAGCATGCCAAACACAAAAGCGCCGACGATGATATAGGGTCTTTTCTCGCTGAGGCTTTGCCGTGTCGATATGCCGGTTCTTATCAACAGCATGGTCAGTATCGGCACTTCAAATGCCAGGCCAAATGCAAAAAACATCTTCAGCACAAAGTCCAGATAACTGCTGATATCTGTCATCACGGCCACGCCTTCCGGTGCAGCCTGTGTCAGAAAACCGAAGATCAACGGAAACACCACAAAATAGGCGAAGGCAATGCCCAAGATGAACAATATCGTGCTGGCAAACATCAACGGGAATACGATACGTTTTTCATGTTGATACAGCCCTGGCGCAACAAATGCCCACAGTTGATATAACACCAGCGGCACAGCCAGCAACATCGCGGTGGCCAGGGTGAGTTTGAAGGGTGCCAGAAACGGTGATGCCACCTCGGTGGCAATCATGGAGCTGCTTTCAGGTAAATGACGTAGCAATGGCTCTGACAGCCACAGATACAAGTCATTGGAGAAAGGTAGCAGCGCGACGGCCAAAATCAGTATTGCCAGCACCGCCCTCAGAACACGGTCACGTAACTCGACAAGGTGGCTAATCAGCGGCTGCTGTTCGTCATTTGACATTGTTGTCCTGAGCGCTGGTTTTGTTTGAGGTTGGTGTTGATGCGCGGTCAGGTTTTGTCGCTTCATCAATATTGATGATTTCGTTCATATCCGGCAAATCGTCGGGTTTTCGCAGCGCTTGTTTGAGCTCTTCTGCTCGCAATTCTTTGGCGATCTCACTTTTGATGCCCTGCAGCGTTGCATTGGCACGGCCGAGCCACAGGCCGGTGACACGCGCCAGTCTAGGTAGTCGCTCAGGCCCGACAACGATCAGTGCAACCACGCTTATCAGCAGAATTTCCCAGAAGCCAATGTCAAACACGATACCTAACCGGCATTCTTGTCTTTATCGGCGGTCCGTTGCTGTTGCTGGCTTTCTGTCGAATCTTTTTGATGTTCAATCGGCTTGTCGGACTCTTCCGTATTATTTTCTTGCTCACCTTCACGCAGAGAGGTTTTGAAGTTACGGATGGCGCTGCCAAGATCACCGCCCAATGAACGCAGTTTTTTGGTTCCGAACAGCAAGACAACAATGACCAGTATGATCAGTAGCTGCCAGACACTAATACCACCAAATCCCATGTCACGCTCCTAGTGAAAACCGGGCAGATTTGAGCCACCCAGAAGATGAATGTGCAAATGTCCGACTTCCTGACCACCGCCCGGGCCGGTATTGATAATGGTTCTGAAACCATCATCCAATCCCTGGGATTTTGCCAGCTCAGGCAAAATCAGCATCATGTGAGCAATCAGCTCAGTGTGGCTGCTATCAAGGTGGTCGAGCCGTTCAATATGTTGTTTGGGAATTACCAGCAGATGTACTTCGGCCTTGGGCTGGATATCCTTGAAAGCAAACACCCATTCGTCTTCATAGACTTTGCTGCATGGGATGCTGCCGTCGATAATCTTGCAAAAGATACAGTCGGTCATTTTGTGTCCCTGCTGGCTTTTTCATCAAGGCCTGACAGGCCAAAACGTCGATCCAGCTCTTCGATAACGGCGTTGACGGAAATATCATTATGCGCCAGCAACACCATCGTGTGAAACCACAGATCAGCCGTTTCATAGATGATTTGCGCCTTGTCACCGTCTTTTGCAGCGATAATCGTCTCTGCGGCCTCTTCGCCGACTTTTTTGAGAATTTTGTCTGTTCCGGCCTGGTAGAGACTGGCCACATAGGAGCTGTCTGCATCGGCGTTTTTACGCGCCTCGAGCACTTCAGACAGTTTTTGCAGGATATCGCTCATGAATATATCTCATCCGGATCTTTGAGTACCGGTTCAGTTGTTTGCCACTGCCCATCCTGTAACTGTTGAAAAAAGCAGTGATGTCGACCGGTATGGCAGGCAATTCCGCCTTTTTGTTCCACCAGTAACAAAATGGCATCCTGATCGCAGTCAATACGAATGGATTTGATGATCTGCTGATGTCCCGACTGTTCGCCTTTGTGCCACAGTTGCTGTCTGGATCGTGACCAGTAAACTGCGTGACCGGTTTCGGCAGTCAGTCTTAATGATTCACGGTTCATCCAGGCAAGTGTAAGTACTTGCTTACTGGAATACTCCTGTGTAATCACTGGGCACAATCCATCATTGTTCCAGCTCACCTGGTCCAGCCAGTCACTCACAGTCGAACCTCAACACCTTGTTCTGCCATTTGTTGTTTGGCCTCTTCAACGGTGTGTTCACCAAAATGAAAAATGCTTGCGGCTAGCACAGCATCGGCATGACCCAGTTTGATGCCGTCGGTTAAATCCTGCAACTTGCCGACGCCACCGGAAGCAATGACTGGTACAGATACAGCATTACTTACCGCTCGGGTCAGTTCAAGATCAAATCCGGATTTGGTGCCGTCACGGTCCATGCTGGTCAGCAGGATTTCACCCGCGCCCAGCTCAACCATTTTTTGGGCCCACTGCACCGCATCAATCCCGGTGGCTTGACGTCCACCATGGGTAAAAATCTCCCAGCGATTGGCTTCACCCGCCTTTGAGACTTTCTTGGCATCAATTGCGACAACAATGCACTGTGAACCAAACTTTTCTGCTGCTTCTCTGACAAAATCAGGGTTTTTGACTGCGGCAGAATTGATGCCCACTTTGTCGGCCCCAGCATTGAGCATCCGGCGAATATCGGCAACCGTTCGGATGCCGCCGCCGACGGTCAGCGGGATAAAAACCTGACTGGCGACAGCGCGAACAACCTCTTCCATAGTTTCGCGCTCATGATGTGTAGCAGTAATGTCCAAAAAGGTCAGTTCGTCGGCGCCCTGTTGATCGTAACGTCTGGCAATTTCGACCGGATCGCCGGCATCCCGAATGTCGACAAACTGTACGCCCTTGACCACACGGCCAGCGTCAACATCAAGGCAAGGGATAATGCGTTTTGCCAGTGCCATATCAGAATTGCAGTGGTGGGTTCAGTCGATCAGCAAGTGCCTGACCTTCTGCCAGATCAATGCTGCCTTCGTAAATGGCACGACCAACAATGGCTCCCATTACGCCTTCGGATTCGTAGTGACACAGGGCTTTGATATCGTCATAGCTACTGACGCCACCAGAAGCGATGACGGGAATGTTAATAGCGCGAGCCAAATCCCGCGTTGATTCGAGGTTGACCCCTTGCATCATGCCGTCTCGACTGATGTCCGTGTAAATGATGGCCTCAACACCGTCTTGCTCGAATTGCTGAGCAATATCAATCACGTCATGGTTAGAAAGTTTTGACCAACCATCAATGGCGACTTTGCCATCTTTGGCATCAAGACCGATGATGATGTGGCCCGGAAACTCTGCGCAAACATCGCCGACAAAATGTGGCGCGTTGATCGCTTTAGTACCGATGATCACATAACGAACACCCGCATGAAGGTAGGTTTGAATGGTATCTTCATCACGAATGCCGCCACCAACCTGAACATCAAGATCAGGAAATGCCTCACAGATATTGTGTATGACATCAGCATTGACCGGGCTGCCTGCAAAAGCCCCATCCAAATCAACGATATGTAATCGCTTGGCACCCGCCTCTACCCATCGGGCCGCCATGGCGACCGGATCTTCCGAAAACACTGTGTTGTCTTCCATGCGTCCCTGACGCAAACGAACGCAGTGACCTTCTTTGAGATCAATGGCAGGGATTAATAACATAACGTGTTCTCCAATCTGTTATCGGTTTCAGGACAGTCCGTCCCAGTCAAGGAAGTTTTTCAGTAATTGCAAACCGGCATGCTGACTTTTTTCAGGATGAAATTGCACTGCAAAAACATTATCGCGAGTCACCGCTGAAGCGAACTTCAATGAGTAGTCGCTGACGCCGGCAATGCTCTGCTCGGTTTGTGGATCAACATAGTAACTGTGTACGAAATAAAAGCGGCTGTCGTCGCTTATGTTATGCCAGAGCGGATGCAGGCGCTGGCTGACCTGATTCCAGCCCATGTGTGGGACTTTAAGCCCCTGAGCTGCTGCCTGATCAAAATAACGCACATTGCCGGGAATGATGCCAAGCCCCTCGGTGCCGGAATTTTCCTCACTGTGACTCATCAGTGCTTGCATGCCAAGGCATATGCCTAGAAAGGGTTTGCTGGCTGCAGCGGTTCTGACAATATCGTCCAGACCGGTTTGCTGCAGTGTGCTCATGCAGTCGCGAATGGCGCCAACACCAGGAAAGACGATATGTGAGGCATTGCTGATCGCTTTTGCATCTGCAGTCACGATAATTTCGTGCTCGCTGGCAACGGCTTCCAGGGCCTTGGAAACAGAGCGAAGATTGCCCATGCCGTAATCAATAACTGCAACGCGATGCATAGCTGACAAAAACCTGAATGTAATAAGCGGGATTTAGCCGATTATAAAGCACCCTTGGTGGATGGCAATTGTTCCAGCGCACGCTGATCCAATGCGA
The DNA here is from genome assembly GCA_020831825.1 of Methylophaga sp. Classification (GTDB taxonomy): domain Bacteria; phylum Pseudomonadota; class Gammaproteobacteria; order Nitrosococcales; family Methylophagaceae; genus Methylophaga. Next base: position 276,113 of record JAFIFW010000005.1, read on the forward strand.
CCGCCATTCTCAGGGCTCGGCCAAAGGCTTTGAAGATGGTTTCGGCAATGTGATGGGCATTACGGCCTTTCAGATTATCAATGTGCAGTGTCATCGCTGCATGATTGACCAGCCCTTGAAAGAACTCGTAAAACAGGTCGACATCAAAATCACCGATCTTGTCACGGTTGAATGTGACATCAAACTCCAGTCCTGGTCGGCCAGACAAATCCAGCGCCACTCTGGACAAGGCTTCGTCAAGCGGCACATAAGCATGGCCGTAGCGAACCACGCCTTTTTTGTCGCCCAGCGCCTGTTTGAGAGCTTGGCCGATGGTGATGCCAATATCTTCAACAGTGTGGTGAGCGTCGATGTGCAGATCGCCGTTGGCCTTGATTTCAAGATCAAACAGGCCATGACGAGCGATTTGTTCGAGCATGTGATCGAGAAACGCAACGCCGGTTTGCGAGGAGAAACGGCCACTGCCATCAAGGTTGATGGAAACTTCGATTTGGGTTTCCAGCGTATTACGCGCAATGGTCGCGCTGCGAGCGTTCATGATATTTCCTGATGTATAACCAACAAAAACAAATAATAACTGTTTCAGACCGTGGTTTGAAGCGTTATTATAAATTGAACTTTTTAGCCAGGAATGCCCATGACACATGCTAATAATGTCGCGCCACTGTTCAGGGACATAGCCAAAGTTGAACATGAGCATCATTTGGCCTGTCAGTCTTGCGCCTTGTATAGACTATGTCTGCCATTGGGACTGCATAGCGATGATCTGGCGCGGCTCGACAAGATTATCAAGCGTAGCCAGAGCCTCAGTCGTAACCAGAGCCTGTTTAACTACCTGGCCCCGTTCAAGTCGATTTATGTAGTGAGAAGTGGCGCTTTTAAAACCACCATTTCAGCCAGCAACGGCCGTGAACAAGTGACCGGTTTTTATTTTCCGGGTGAATTTATCGGCATGGATGCGATCCATTCTCAGAATTATCAGTCAACGGCTAAAGCACTGGAAACCAGTAGTGTCTGTGAACTGCCATTTGAACGTTTGCAGGAATTTGGTGCAGCCATGCCGCAATTGCAGATGCAAATGATGTCACGGCTGAGTAAGGAATTATCCAGTGACAAGAGTCTGATGGTCTTACTTGGCAAGAAAACCGCCGAGGAAAAAATGGCGACTTTTCTGGTGTCTTTATCACGACGATTTCAGGATCGCGGATTTTCTGCCACAGAATTTCAATTGAGTATGTCGCGAAGTGATATTGCTAATCATCTGGGGTTAGCGGTTGAAACAGTCAGCCGTTTACTTGGCCGTCTACAGGATGGTCAGCTCGTTCACTTTGAAGGCAAAAGTGTCACCATTGAGGATCTCGAAGCATTACAAAAACTGTGTGGCTGAAGACTGACAGCAGGGTTCTTGACCTGGATCAATGTAAACTTTCTGCAGCTCGGTAACACTGTATCCCAATTGTTATATAACGATGGAACGGAGAAGCTCGAAATGAAAAAATCCCTTATTGCTGCCGGTATATTAACCTTTACTGGCCTTTCTGCGGTTACAACCCCAGTGCTTGCCTATCAGGCCGGTGACTGGTTGGTGCGTGGTCGTATCATTAATGTCAATCCCAATGACAGCAGTGGCAGCTTGTCCACGGAAGCGTTTGGCAACCTCGGCAAAGGCGTTGGCGTTGATTCTGACACAGTACCCGAATTGGATATCACCTATATGATCACTCCAAACTGGGGCGTTGAGTTAATTCTTGGCACTTCAAAACATACCGTCCGTGGCAGCAAGGCTGTGGGTGGTGTTCTGGGAGGTCTGCCGGGCTCTAAGAATGTAATTGATACCCGAGTGTTACCGCCCACATTGACCCTGCAATACCATTTTCGCCCTGGCGCCACCGTTCGCCCTTATGTCGGCGCAGGTGTCAACTACACACATTTTTATAATGAAAAAGTGCCCAAAAGCTCAGCCATCTATCAGCCAGGTGCAAAAGTCAGTCTGAGTAGCTCCTGGGGCTGGGCAGCGCAAGCGGGTGTGGATGTGGCTATCAATCAGGACTGGTTCATTAACTTTGACGTCAAATACCTGGATATCGATACCACTGCCCGCTTCAAAAATACCGCGGTTGGCAGAGCAAAAATCAATGCAGATATTAACCCGTTTGTCTGGGGCGTAGGTATTGGCCGCCGCTTCTAGTTTACTTTCGGAGTCGTCTCGCAACTCCTTCTGGCCCTCTTCGGAGGGCTTTTTTTTGTTTAGAAATCACTCTGTCTGGGTCTAATGAGGCTTTTCACTCGAATACCCAGTAAGTGCAAAAGCACAAAATAACTGATGGCCGATGCTGCGATCAAGCCCATCAGCACTTGAAAGCGGAGTCTGCCAGACCAGTCATACCAGTCACCAATTTGCGGTGTCAGCCAGATCAGTACGGCAATCATGCCTGTGGTGGCAACGACCAGTTTGACAGTGAATTTTAACCAGCCCGCAGCCGGTCGATAGACATTGCGTTTACGCAGGACGAAATACAATAGTCCGGCGTTGAGCATGGCAGATAATGCGGTTGCAAGCGCCAGTCCGACATGTGCCAGATAGATCATCAAAATGATATTCAGTACCATATTTACAGCCATCGCAATGATGCCGATTTTCACAGGTGTTTTAGTGTCTTGCCTCGCAAAAAAACCCGGAGCCAGTACTTTAATCAAAATAAACGGCAGTAGTCCAAGTCCATAGGCCATCAGGCTCAGCGAGGCTTGGTGAGCATCGTAACGAGTAAACTCCCCATACTGAAACAGCGTCACCAGCAACGGTTCTGCCAACAGAATCAGCCCTATCGCCGCCGGCACACCGATCAATAATACCCAGCGCAAAGCCCAGTCGATGGTATCTGAGAAGCTTTGTGCGGAATCACTGGCATGCTGGCGAGACAGGCTTGGTAAGATAACGGTGGCCAAAGCAATACCAAACACCCCAAGAGGGAATTCGACCAGGCGATCAGAGTAATACAGCCACGAGATGCTGCCGGTGACCAAAAACGATGCCAGAATAGTATCCAGCAGTAAATTAATCTGGGCTACGGACACTCCAAACATGCCCGGCAGCATCAAGCGAAGAATTTTTTGCACGCCTTCGTGTTTCCACCCCCATCGAGGCTTCGGGCGAATGTGAATCTTTAACAAAAATGGCAACTGAAACAACAGTTGCACAATACCGCCGACAAAGACGCCCCAGGCCAGTGCCTTTACTGGCTCATCAAGCATGGGTGCCAGCCAGATAGCTGCGACGATCAAGGATATATTCAAAAATACCGGCGTAAACGCGGGCACGGCAAACTTGCCAAAAGCATTCAAAATGGAGCCTGATAAGGCCGTCAGCGAAATGAACAACAGATAAGGGAAGGTGATGGCCAACATCTGACTGGCCAGATCAAGCTTCTCCGGTTCGTTGATAAACCCCGGTGCGAACAACATGATTAACAAAGGCGATGCCAGCACACCAATCAAAGTGATCACAAATAAAATGGTGAACAAGGTGCCGCTGGTATGGTGAATCAGCTCGCGCAGATCCCGATCACCTCGCTGGCGGTATTCAGCCAGAACCGGCACAAAAGCCTGTGAAAATGCCCCTTCAGCAAACAGCCTTCGCAGAAAGTTCGGAATTTTGAAAGCAACAAAAAATACGTCTGCTCCCATACCGGCACCAAACATTCGGGCAATGACAACGTCGCGTAAAAAGCCGAGAATACGAGATAAAAAGGTCATACAGCTGACGATGGCGGTCGAGCGGAATAATCTTTCAGCCATTTCGCGCATCACTGTATTGCTGGCATCTTGCCAATTTATCCATGAATAGGCCCATGCAAGGTTTGATCAAAAACATCAATTCTAAGCGTTTTCTGCTGATATATCTGCTCATTGTAGCGGTCCTGCTGGGCTTTATGATGCAAGCGCAGCAACCGCCTGTGGATCATCGAATCCTCCCCGAACAGCTTAAACCTTATTTGTTGTCTCCACCTGCCGAGCTGCCGTCAATGCTGCTGCGCCGTGATGATGGCTATGCTCTGACAGCTGATTGGTTCAATGGCAAGTGGAGTTTTGTCTATTTTACGCATCATCAGTGTGCCCCGGATTGTCTTGTTGTATTCAGTGTGCTGGAGAACCTTGCTGCCAGAATTGCCGATCGGGATGTTCAGATATTACTGGTGCGAATACACGATCTGGAGCGGCCGCTCTTGTTGTCAGAGCGTCTTTCTCAAAGCAGCACAGAAGCGATTATCGATCCGGTGTTGTTGGCCTCGCTTGGTAAAATCTTCGATTTCTGGTTTTATGAGGATGCCACTGGTCAGCTTCATCAGCATCACAGCCTGTATCTGGTTGATCCAAAGGGTCGGGTATACGCCCGAATGAACCCACCCTACACCTCCCTTGCTCTGCATCGCTTGTTCAATGAGGTGCGTCGTTTTTATGCTGTGTCTGAGTGATATTTCAAGCATAAGTTTTGTTGCTCTCATCCAGACAAACAAAGCAACTATGAAAGATCAACGGATCCAAGTATTTCTGTTAAGCGATCCAGTGTTCGGGTTCTTCTAAAGCTTGGCCGCCAGACCAGACCGATTTCACGTTCACTTTGTGCGGAGTTGCTCTTTAGTGCTTTTAGACAAATATCGGCATGCTTGACCATGTCTGAGTTAATTGCCATTTCCGGGATGAGTGTAATGCCCATACCACTGGCCACCATTTCTATCAGTGTGTAGAGACTGGTCGCCTGAACACTGCGTCGCTGTGCTGACAAGGGAAGTTCGCAGGCGCTCAAAGCGTGGTCTCGGAGACAGTGCCCTTCAGCCAGTAGCAATAACTCCTTAACCGGGAGTTCTTCGGCTCTTATCTGCTGCTGTTTGCATAGACGATGGTCCTTAGGTAAGGCAATCCAGAAGCGCTCACTGAAAATTTTCCGCTGATTCAAACCTCGGGTGTTAAATGGAAATGCCAGAATCACGACATCAACATTGCCGGCTTCAAGTTGATCTAACAAGCGCTCTGATTGATCTTCAACCAGGATCAGTTCCAGATCCGGCAGTTCCCGCCGAATCACTGGCAAGGTTTTTGGTAACAAAAAAGGACTGATGGTTGGAATTAAGCCGATCCTTATGCGTCCGGACATTGGGTTTTTTTCAGCTTGAGCCAGATCGACAAGGTCTTCGCTCAAGGAGAGGATCTGCTGTGCTCTGGCGGCGATTTCCTCACCTATCGGGGTAGTTAATACCTTGCGATTGGTTCTCTCCAGCAAGCTCACCTCAAGCAGGTCTTCAAGATCCTGAATACCGGCGCTAAGTGTCGATTGAGTGACATGACATCGCTCAGCTGCCCTGCCGAAATGCTTTTCATCTATTACCGCAGTCAAGTAATGCAATTGGCGAAGTGTCGGCAGCTTCATGAGCGAGAAACCCTATCAAAAAAAGGATAATAATCTGATTAGACATACAGTACCACAGAAACTAAACTGTTAATCTGACCTAGATAACTGACATCCTATAATGCTCTATGCCAGATAGTTGCATGTAGAGCGATTAGCTATTGGAGAAATAATAATGAAGCAGTGGCAGTGTATTGTATGTGGCTTTATCTATGATGAAGCAAAAGGCCTTCCTGAAGAAGGCATTGCTCCGGGCACTCGTTGGGAAGATATTCCAGATGATTGGGTCTGCCCAGAGTGTGGTGTCGGTAAAGATGACTTTGAAATGATGGAACTCTGACTTCTATGACCATGCATCGCAAGCCGGTTGTCATTATTGGTTCGGGTCTGGCTGGATATACGCTCGTGAAAGAAATACGAAAGCTCGATGCGTCGCAACCGTTGCTCATGATTACCGAAGATGATGGTTGTTTTTACTCAAAACCAATGTTATCCAATGCTTTAAGTCAGCAGAAATCTCCGGATCGGCTTATTCAATCATCTGCTACCGAGATGGCAGAAAAATATCAACTTAATATCATTAGTAATAGTAAGGTTATTGAGTTGTTCCCAGAGTCTCATGAACTACTTCTCGACTCAGGTGAGCGCATTCAATATCAGCAACTCGTCCTGGCGACTGGCGCAAGCCCACGACAGCTTCCTCCTGACTCGGTTCACATTGATGTTGCAGATGGCGATATTCTCAGCGTCAACTCGCTGGAGCATTACAGAGCCTTTCACCAGCGGCTTGATTCTGTTGAGCATGTGTGTGTTATTGGCGCAGGACTGATTGGTTGTGAGTTTGCCAACGATTTATTGGTTGCTGGCAAGCAGGTCTCTTTAATCTCCAATACGCCTTTGCCATTGCACAGGGTCATTCCTTCAGCAATGTCAGAAGCGCTTCTTGAAGAACTTAAGTTGCTCGGTATGCACTGGCATTGTGAAACCAGTGTTCAGGCGATTGAGCGCGATGCTTCTATAGGTTTACAGATTAAGCTCGATAGGCATCAAATCAATGCGGATCTTGTGTTATTGGCGATAGGCCTAGAGGTCGATTTAACGCTGGCGACGCAAGCGAGAATAGACGTCTCTGATGCCATTCTCACCGACGGCTATTTGCAAACCAGCGTTGCTGATATTTATGCCATAGGTGACTGTGCCGCCGTGTGTGGCGTTAATCAGAAGTATGTTATGCCCATCATGCACGCGGCCAGAAGTTTAGCGAGCACATTGACTGGACAGCCAGTCAGGGTTAACTATCCCGTGATGCCAGTTATGGTTAAAACACCTGCATATCCTATCGCCTTCACACCACTAAGCAATCACAACAGCCCGATAACTGAAGTGGTTGAGGCATCAAGCACCGGCGCTGGTCTTAGAGCGCTATATCATGATGCTGACAAGCGTTTAACCGGTTTTGCGCTGAGCGGAGATCTTACCAAAGAACGGCAGACGCTTTTAAAGCAGATAGACATCGTTTGAGCATGAATAATTGATGCTGATTTGATTTGCTCAGATGTTGCTATCCCTGAAGCTTAATCATTTTCGCAATATAAGTTCGATGGAGCTTCGTCCTGATAAGGCAGTCAACATGATCGTTGGTGAAAATGGCTCTGGAAAAACCAGTATTCTTGAAGCGATCTACCTGCTCGGTTTGGGGCGATCTTTCCGCAGCCGATCACTTAAACACCTGGTCCAGCATCAACATTCGCAGCTCCAAGTGATTGCCCGATGTGATAACAATACACCGGTCGGTCTGCAGTTTCACTTAAGTAACGGTTTGCAGATTCGTCTGAACCAAACACCGTTGAAGCGTTTATCTGATCTGGCCACACAATTACCAATTCAATATATCCCGGCAAACTGTCATCAATTCTTCGAGCTCGGCCCGAAGTACCGCCGTCGTTTGATAGATTGGGGTGTGTTTCACGTGGAACCAGAATACAACTATCACTGGCAATCCTATAAAAAATCATTACAACAGCGAAATGCGGCATTGAAAAATCGTTCAAAAAGAGATGAATTACTGCTCTGGGATAACTATCTCAACAGACACGGAATGGAACTGACAGAGTATCGCTCACACTACCTCGAAAGACTAAGGCGAGAATTCAAGGTGCTATTCAGCCAATTGTGCCCCGCGTTCGCTGATGCAGAGGTTACTTCGCGTTTTAGTATCGGTTGGCCGAAAAATGAAAATCTAATCGATGTGCTCCTCGCCAATATAGAAAAAGATCAGCAACATGGTTACACACGCTATGGCGCACATGCCTGTGATTGGACCCTAAAAATAAACAATGCTGACCCTGCAGAGTTGCTATCGAGAGGACAGCAGAAGCTTTTCTTTCTAGCAATTAGTCTTGCACAGTTGAAAATTATTCATGAGCTGAAAAAGCAAACAGGTGTGTTATTAATCGATGATGTTAGCTCAGAGCTGGACCAGGTCCACCAACTCATATTGCTTGATTATATTCAAAGCTCACCAGTTCAGTCCTTCATTACCAGCACAAACAGCGAACTAAAAAGCTGGGTAGAAAGCAAAGACGATTGTAAATTGTTTCACGTGGAACAGGGTCAGTTATCAACTTGATGGCTGACTGTCAACAAGCGTCGATACATAGTAGAATGTGTGGTTAGACTTCATCCACTTCATGGAATGGATTATTTATGAGCAATGAAAACATCCCAACGTACGATTCGTCCAACATTAAGGTTCTAAAAGGACTTGATGCAGTCAGAAAACGGCCGGGTATGTACATTGGTGACACAGACGATGGCACAGGCCTGCATCACATGGTTTTTGAGGTGCTGGATAACTCCATCGACGAATCATTGGCAGGCTACTGCAGCGAGATAAACGTCCGCATTCATCCAGATGATTCTGTGTCGGTTGAGGATAATGGCCGTGGTATCCCTGTAGATATTCATGAAGAGGAAGGAATATCTGCGGCAGAAGTGATCATGACAGTGCTCCATGCGGGCGGCAAGTTTGATGATAATTCATACAAAGTATCAGGCGGTCTGCATGGCGTAGGTGTTTCGGTTGTGAATGCCTTGTCTAGAAAACTGACTATGGAAATTCAAAGGGAAGGGAAAATATATCGCCAGACCTATCGGCATGGTGTTCCGGAAGCACCATTGACAGCCTTTGAAGACACAGCAAACACAGGTACAAAAATCCAGTTTTGGCCGAGTGAAGATACCTTTACCAACGTCACGTTTGACTACAAGATTTTGGCTAAGAGAATCCGTGAGCTGGCCTTCTTGAACTCAGGTGTAAGAATTGTGCTGACAGACGAACGGGATGAGAAGTCTGAGGTATTCCACTACGAAGGCGGTATCAATGCTTTTGTTCAGCATCTGAATAAAAATAAAACGACGATTCATGAAAGCATTATCAGTGTTAGCGGCCTTAAAGATGATGTGGTCGTAGAGTTGGCGATGCAATGGAACGATTCCTATCAGGAAAACATTTACTGTTTTACCAATAATATTCCACAACGCGATGGCGGAACCCATTTAGCCGGTTTCCGTGCGGCACTGACCAGAACGTTGAATCAGTACATCGAAAGCGAAGGCCTGGCTAAGAAATCAAAAGTGACAACAACGGGCGATGATGCGCGCGAGGGATTAACTGCTGTCTTGTCCGTCAAGGTCCCTGACCCTAAGTTTTCATCACAAACCAAAGACAAGCTGGTGTCTTCTGAAGTCAGAACGATTGTTGAATCATTGGTCAACGAACATTTCCAGGACTTCCTGTTGGAGAACCCGGCAGACGCAAAACTAATCGCAAACAAAATGGTTGAAGCGGCAAGGGCAAGAGACGCGGCACGAAAAGCAAGAGAACTGACACGTCGCAAAGGTGTGCTTGATATAGCTGGGTTGCCAGGTAAATTGGCCGACTGCCAGGAGCGCGATCCTGCTTTCTCTGAATTGTTCCTCGTGGAGGGTGATTCTGCGGGTGGTAGCGCTAAACAAGGACGCGATAGAAGAACACAGGCCATCCTGCCGTTGAAAGGAAAAATTCTTAACGTTGAGCGCGCGCGTTTTGACAAGATGATCAGTTCTGCAGAAGTAGGAACGTTGATTACTGCTCTGGGCTGTGGCATTGGTCGCGATGAATATGATCCCGAAAAACTGCGTTACCATCACATCATCATCATGACCGATGCGGATGTGGACGGCTCGCATATCAGAACCCTGTTATTAACATTTTTCTACAGACAAATGCCTGAGCTAATCGAGCGAGGACATGTCTATATTGCACAGCCGCCACTATACAAAATCAAGAAAGGCAAGCAGGAACGTTATTTAAAAGATGATAACGAGATGGAGCGTTATCTGACGGAGGTGGCTTTGACCAATGCTGCGCTCTACCCTTCAGCAGATGCAGCAGCCATTGAAGGCAATGCGCTTGAGCAATTAGTGGCCGAGTATCAAACGATTACGTCGATTATCACCCGTTTGTCTAATCACTACTACCCTGCGTTTCTTGAGCAGCTGATTTATCAACCAGCCATTCCAGAACTGGGCGATAGTTCAGCGATGCAGCCGTGGTTAGATACTATTGCCGCAGGTCTAAATAAAGGCATGCCAACAGGCACACGCTTTGATTTGTCGACCGCGAAAAATGATCAGGAACCAGTACCGCACATAAACGTCAGTTTCAGCCGACATGGTATTGCAACCGAGTTTCATATTCCAGGTGAGTTCTTCGCCAGCACTGAATATCAAAAAATACTGTCATTTTCTAGTAAAATCAATGGCTTGTTTGATGGTGAGGGGCGGGTTGAGCGCGGAGATCGCAGTGAAACTGTCACCAATTTTGCACAAGTGGTGAAGTGGTTACTTCAAGAAGCCAAACGCGGTCAGCATGTGCAGCGTTATAAAGGTCTGGGAGAGATGAATCCTGAGCAGTTGTGGGAAACCACGATGGACAAAAGCAAGCGTCGGTTATTGCAGGTGAGGATACATGATGCAATTGCGGCTGATGAAACCTTTAATACCTTGATGGGCGACCACGTGGAACCGCGCAGAGAGTTCATAGAAGCAAATGCGTTGCAGGCGTCAAACCTCGATATTTAGTTCTGCGGGAATTATTCACTTCCAATGAGGTCGGAGATTTAGAAAGGGCTATGTGAATGGCCTTTTTTATTTAGGGTGTTTTTAAGATATTTGCTTGGTTTCGGGCATGAAAGTTCAACGCTGTCAGGTGATTACTTACACTGCCCGTTGTTATACATCTAAAATGAGCATAAGCATTAACACACCCAAACAGAATAATAATCAGGGAGATCTGTATGACAACCAACAGCGCGCGCTACGATCGCGTACAGGTGGCATTACACTGGCTGATTGCCGCTATCGTGCTTTTTATGATTGGCCTCGGGCTTTACATGGTAGAGCTACCAAGACAGGATGAGCTGCCAGAAGGTCAAGAGAGTGTCAGGGCCTTTTACTTTTTATTGCATAAATCGCTCGGCATCACTGCTGCTATCCTAATCTTTATCCGTGTGGGATGGCGTTTGACCCACACCCCTCCTCCGCTGCCCGATTTTGTGCCAAGCTGGCAGCAACGTATTTCAAGCTTCACTCACGGTCTGTTGTATGCGTTGATGATTGCCATGCCGATAAGTGGTTATGCACAATCAATGTTCAGTAGTTTTGATACCTACCTTTGGGGCATTACTTTGCCAAGGCTGGCTGAAGCTGATGCTGCAATGCGCGAGAACTTTACCGTTATTCACCAATGGCTGGCGTATCTGTTTATCGCAGTGCTGGTGCTGCATATTGCTGCCGCCATCAAGCATCGTATCGATAACGATGGAATCTTTGACAGAATGAGCTTTAAGCGTGATTAAACTGTTTTAGCTCTCGCCTGTACAGTAGAAAGCAAAAAAGGCCTGAAAAGGCCTTTTTTGTGTCTGTCAGTACTATGACTGTTAGTGAAGCTTGATCTTTGGATGCACGCTGCGTCGAAACAGGTGTGAAAGTGACAGCATTAACACCCTGAATGGACCAAACAAGGCGACTTGATGCATTTTGTAGAGCGACAGGTACATCATTCTTGCCATCAAGCCTTCAATCATCATACTGCCACGGCTGAGGTTACCCATCAGATTACCGACAGTTCCATAGCGGCCGAGTGAAACCAGCGAGCCGTAGTCGTGATAGTGATATTCAGGTGCTTCTTTGCCTGCCATGCGCATACGAATGGATTTGTAGACCAGGCTGGCCATTTGGTGAGCTGCTTGAGCACGTGGGGGTACGTTTTCATCGTGACCTTGCCATTTGCAGGCACAGCAATCGCCAATGGCGTAGATGTCATCATCAAGTGTGGTTTGTAGCGTTTGACGAACAACCAGTTGATTCATCCAATTGGTTTCAAGGCCAGCAATGTCTTTGAGGAACTCAGGCGCTTTGATGCCTGCTGCCCATACCTTGATGGGTGCGGGAATAACTTTGCCACTTTCCGTTTTGATACTGTCTGGTGTCACTTCAACAACACGTTCACTTGACAGCACCTCTACGCCAAGTTTAATGAGTTCCTGGTGCGCTGCAGCGGAGATGTTTTCCGGCAGGCCTGGCAAAATACGATCGGCAGCTTCAATCAGTGTGATTTTAACATCAGTAGGTTTGACTTCATCAAGACCATAGGTTGTTAGCAGGTGTGAGACCTCGTAAAGCTGTGCGCAGAGTTCAACCCCGGTTGCACCGGCACCAACGATAGCAATATTTAGCTGGCCTTCATCCAGAGGCCTGCCTTGTGTATGCGCGCGCAGATAAGCTTGTAGGAGTTTGTTTTGGAACGTTTCTGCTTGCTTGGTCGTGTCCAGAAAAAGACAATGATCTTTGACGCCTTTGATGCCAAAGTCATGACTGACACTGCCGACAGCAATCACGAGGTAATCATAGTCAAAGTGCCTGCGCGGAATGATTTCGAGTCCTTCCTTGTTAACGGTCGGCGCCAGAGAGATTTGTTTGTTCTTACGATCCAGGCCGTCCATTTTGCCCATGCGAAAACGAAAGCCGCTGCAATTGGCCTGGCTGAGATATTCGATTTCATCTTCGTGTGAATCCAGCGTGCCTGCAGCGACTTCATGCAGCAATGGCTTCCAGATGTGTGTACTGGTACTGTCAACCAGGGTGACTTCTGCTTTACCCTTTTTGCCCAGTTTTCTTCCGAGTTTGGTGACCAGTTCAAGACCACCGGCACCGCCACCAACGACAACTATTTTGGGGATGCGTTCTGACATACGTGCAGCTCCACTTCATTCCATTGTGAGTTATAAGAATTTCAGTTCATTCTAGCCTGAATAGTGTTGCAAAACCTATCTTATTTTTACTCGACGCGGTGACTCTGGCAAAATTCATGACCTAGATCATTCAATAGGGTTTACAAATGCAGGCGAAGCCGGAAAAACCGCGTCTGGCATGGGCCGTGACCGGCTCTGGACATTATCTCGAAGAGTGCCTGGAAATCATTCGCGAACTCGAGGATGTGGATCTGTTTTACAGTCGAGCAGGTGAGGAAGTAATCAGAATGTACGGTCATGATCCAAAAGCGCTCAATGCGACAGGCAGAGTATATCGAGACAGGGCTGCCAGTGCGCCGCCTGTGGGTTTGTTTTATCGAGGTGATTACCACACGCTGGTGGTTGCGCCTGCAACCTCAAACACTGTGGCTAAAATGGTGCTGGGTATTTCTGACACACTGGTCACCAATGTCTATGCGCAGGCCGGCAAATGTCGAATACCAAGCATTGTTCTGGCCTGTGATGCCGAGCCAGAAGTCGATACGCCCGCCCCCGACAGAATCGTTCGCTTGTGGCCGCGCAAGATTGATTTGGCACACACCGAAAGTTTAAAAACATTTGAAGCAACAACGGTGGTTGAGAGTGCCGAGCAATTGGCCCAAACGCTGCAACGACGATTACAAGAAATCAGCAAGAAATGACAGAAAAGATACTGTTTCTGACTGGCAAACTGGCTGAACCGAGTGTTCAGAAAGTGCTGGCAGAGATGGAGCCATTGCCGTTTGACTACCAGATTCACCAGCTCGGTTTGTCAGTAGCTGCGCTGATGACAGATAAAATGATCGCCAGACGTTTGAAGCCAGAGTTATACCGGACATTTGATCGCATTATTGTGCCGGGACGCTGCCGGGGTGATCTGGATGCGCTCAGTCAACAATTGGGGCTACCTGTGCAACGTGGACCTGAGGAAATCAAGGATTTACCGGTGTTTTTTGGCCAGGCTCGCAAACAGCCTGACTTGAGTCGCCATGATGTCAGGATCTTTGCTGAGATCGTCGATGCGCCCGAACGAAGCATAGACAGCATTATCGAAAGAGCGCGTTACTATCAGCAAAACGGTGCGGATGTCATCGATATTGGTTGTTTGCCGCAAGAAGCTTTTCCACATATGGAGGAAGCGATTGCCGCATTGCATGAAATTGGTTTCAAGGTGAGTGTAGACTCACTTTCATTGGAAGACCTGGAGCGAGCAGCCAAAGCGGGTGCTGATTATCTGCTGAGTTTGACTGAGCATAGTATCCATATTGCAGAGCGATATGATGTTGTGTCGATACTGGTGCCCTCAGAGCCGGGCGATCTTGCCTCGCTGGAACGTGCGATGGAGGCGATGGATAAGATCGGCAAGCCATGGATTGCTGATCCCATTCTGGACCCGATACATTTTGGTCTGACAGAGTCTATCGTTCGCTACCACACATTAAGACAACAATACCCGGACGCGCCGATGATGATGGGTGTCGGTAATCTGACCGAACTGACTGATGCGGACACCAGCGGCATCAACGCCTTGCTGTTCGGTATCATTTCTGAATTGAGAGTAGGTAACGTTCTGGCAACCGAAGTGAGTCCTCACGCCAGACGAGCCATTCGTGAGGCGGATGTGGCAAGGAGAATGATGTTTGCCGCTCGCGAAGACAGCAGTTTGCCGCGTGACTTTTCCGATGCTTTGCTGATCAATCATGAGCGCCGCCCGTTTCCGGATAGCGCCGATGAAATTCGCAATCTGGCCGCTAATATCAAGGATCCTAACTACCGTATCAAGACCGCCCAGGAAGGTATTTTTATCTTCAATCGCGACAGTTTTCTGCTCAGTGACGATCCTTTTGAGTTTTATCCCCACTTGGCGGTAGACAACGATCCCGGCCATGCATTTTATCTGGGCGTTGAGCTGGCTCGCGCGGAAATTGCTTGGCAACTGGGTAAGCGTTATACCCAGGATGAAGATCTCAACTGGGGTTGTGCGGTTGATGCAGCAACAGAGGATTTGACTCAGCAAAAAGCAGAAGGCTCGACTATGAAGCGAAAGCCTCAGCGGGCAGGTGGCAAAGTGGTGACGCAACAAACCACTTCGACAGCAAGAGTTGAAAAAACGCTTTTGACGGCGGCGGATCAGAAGCAGAAAGCATGTGGTACGGCCGATCCAAAACACAATGCACAACAGGAAAAATCTGATGACACGACTGAATAGTCGAATTCACGAAGTGATTGTCACGACACTCGACGCTGAAGGCAACCCTCACTCTGCACCAATGGGTATTAGCGAAGTAAATGCTCACTTTCATATAAAGCCATTCAAGCCATCGGCCACTTATGACAATTTGTCACGACACCGGCAATGCACAATCAATTATGTCGATGATGTCAGGATATTTGCCGGCGCATTAACCGGCCACCGTCAGTGGCCGGTTCACCCCTGCCAGCAAATTGAAGGTTTTTATCTGCAACAGGCACTGTCGCATAGCGAATTGGAGATAGTCCGGGTGGATGATGACAGTCCTCGTGCCTGTTTCTTTGGGGCGGTGATCAACGAAGTCACACACGCCCCGTTTCGTGGCTTTAATCGGGCACAATCGGCAGTGCTCGAGGCCGCCATTCTGGTCAGTCGCCTTGAGATGCTGCCGGTTGAAAAAATACAAGAAGAACTGCGCTATCTGAGCATTGCCATTGATAAAACAGCAGGTCCACGCGAATTGGAAGCCTGGCAATGGTTGATGGCCAGGATTGAACAAGCCGGAATCCGAATTGATGACCACTAGATATCTTGCCAGCATTCAGTCTATGGAAGAGGCGCTGCTGATTGAACATCAGCTGCCCGACATTTTGGATATGAAAAATCCAGCGACCGGAGCACTGGGCGCCATGTCAGTCACTGAAGTAGCGCAAATTGTCCGCAGAATCAATGGTCGATGTCTCACCAGTGCGACAGTGGGTGATTTAGCCATGGATGCAACGGTGATTAGCGAAGCTCTCAATGCGATGAGCCAGTCACGGGTGGATTATCTGAAAATCGGGCTTTTTGATGCTCCTGATCTGGAAGACTGTTTAGTGGCGCTGAAACCACAACTCAAGCAACTCCCTCAGCCGGTGATAGCGGTTTTATTTGCGGACCAGATCTCAGATGCCTCATTAGTTCCGACTCTGGCGACCTGTGGTTTTGCCGGAGTCATGTTAGATACAGCCAGCAAGCAGGGGCAGCGCTTGACGCAATTATGGTCAAAGACAGCACTTGAGAACTTTGTTTTACAAACCAAACAGGCGGGAATGCTGAGTGGTTTGGCGGGTGCACTCCGATTTGAAGATATTACGGCGCTTCGACCTTTGAGTGCCGACTATCTGGGTTTTCGCAGTGCCTTGTGTGAACAGCAGCAGCGGACTGCCGCTCTGAACCCCGACCGGCTGGAGCAGTTACGGTTGGCGCTGGCAGCATGAGCAAGGTTACGAAATAGAACTATCGGGCAGAGCGGTTATGCCCTGCCCGATAAGTTTTTTATCAGGCGGCCTTGACCAATTGTTGGCGACATGACTTTGCTGCCTCCACCATTGCTGCCAGTGCAGGATGTACTTCTTCCCAACGACGGGTTTTTAGCCCACAGTCCGGATTGATCCACAAACGCTCATTGGGAATGCGTTGCGCAGCCAGGGTCATTAAGTCGATGATTTGGCTGACCTCAGGAGTATTCGGGCTATGAATGTCATACACTCCCGGTCCAATGGCATTGGGATATTCAAAGTCCCTGAACACATCCAACAGCTCCATATCGGAACGAGAGGTTTCGATAGTAATCACGTCAGCATCCATCGCTGCAATGGCTTCAATAATGTCATTGAACTCCGAGTAGCACATATGGGTGTGAATCTGGGTTTCATCTCTTACGCCATTGGCGCTCAGTTTAAAGCTGAACACAGCCCAATCCAGATAGCTTTGCCAGTCAGAGCGGCGCAGTGGCAGGCCTTCACGCAAGGCGGCTTCATCGATCTGGATAATTTGTGTGCCGGCTTTCTCCAGATCCAGCACTTCATCACGTATTGCCAGCGCCAGTTGCAAACAGGTTTCTGAGCGTGGCTGATCATCACGAACAAAAGACCAGTTCAGCATGGTCACAGGGCCTGTCAACATGCCTTTGACCGGACGTTGAGTGAGTGACTGAGCATAGCGAATCCAGTCCACAGTCATGGTTTTCGGTCGTTGAATATCGCCGAAAATAATCGGTGGTTTAACACAGCGGGAACCGTATGATTGCACCCAGCCGAGCTCACTAAAGGCATAGCCGTCCAATTGGCTGCCAAAGTATTCAACCATGTCATTACGCTCGGCCTCACCGTGCACCAGAACATCCAGATCCAGTTGTTCCTGAAATTTGATAGCCAGATTGATTTCTCGATGCATGTCTTGCTGATATTCAGCAAAGTCAATGGCGCCATCACGATATAACTTACGGGTACGTCTGATATCAGCGGTTTGTGGAAACGAGCCGATGGTGGTGGTTGGAAAGGCCGGCAGTTTGAGTTTTTGTTGTTGGATGTCAGCCCGAGCTGCATAGGGACTTTGCCGCTCAGCTAGTACGGGCTCTAGCTGCTCGCAACGCTGCTTGACCGCAAGGTTGTTGACACGGCTGGATTGTTGACGGCTTGAGATGGCCCTTGCATTGTCGGCCAGAGCCTCGGCAACACTGTCTCTGCCATGATTTAACGCACTAGCAATAATACTGAGTTCATCCAGTTTTTGATCGGCAAAAGCCAGCCAGAATTTGATTTCCGGATCCAGTTTTTGTTCAAGCTGTAGATCAATGGGCACATGCAGTAAGGAGCATGAAGGTGCTATCCACAAACGATCTTGCAGACGTTGGTGAATCGGTTCAATGCGATCCAGGATCTCTGTCAGGTGACTGCGCCAGATATTTCTGCCGTTGATGATGCCGAGCGAGAGCACTTTGGTGCTTGGCAGCCAGTCAACAACTTTATTGATTTCATCAGCCGCATTGACCGCATCCAGATGTAGTCCGCTTACCGGCAGCTCACAGGCCAGTTGCAGATTATCACGCAGCGGTCCGAAGTAGGTGGTCAGCAATGTTTTGACCGGCGATTTGCTCAATGAAAAATAAGCTTGGTTGAGTGCATGCGTCCATTGAGCGTCCAGCTCTGTGACCAACACCGGCTCATCGATTTGAACCCACTCAACACCGGCATTAGCCAACTGATCCAGAATTTGTGCATAGCAGGCCACCAGATCATCCAGTAGTGCCAGTTTATCGGTGTTGTCTTTGCTTTTTCCCAGCCATAGATAACTGACTGGGCCCAGAATCACCGGTTTGGCATTGTGGCCTTGTGCGCAGGCTTCAGCCAGTTGGCTCAGTAATAGTTCTGCGTTGGCTTCAAATCGTGTCGCCTCGGAAAACTCTGGCACCAGATAGTGGTAGTTGGTATCAAACCATTTGGTCATTTCTGCAGCCGCCACATTATGGCGGCAATGCTGTTCATTATCAGAGGCAGCATCACGACCACGTGCTGCCAGAAAATAGGCTTGCCAGGGCGTTGAAGCAGTTTGCTGGGCTCTGGCTGGCAGGTTGCTGACCATGACGCTGGTATCCAGTACATGATCGTAGAATGAAAAATCGCCGACAGGGACTAAATCCAAAGCGGCTTGTTTCTGCCAGTTTTGGGCTCTTAATACTTCCCCGGTGTGGGTCAGCATGTCCAAATCTTTTTCACCACGCCAGTAGGCTTCCAGGGCAAATTTGAGTTCTCTTCGGCTGCCTATTCTGGGGTAACCGAGATTGTGTGTGGTAACCATAATGATTATTCCTTAACTGAAAGAGCAACAGGCTCCAGGAACAGCGAATTGTAAAGACAACAATTAATGAGGAATAATGATGGTTTTCTCGTTAACCATAAGGAAAGCTAATAAATGATTGAGCGAAGTCATCTGCGAATCATTGAGGCACTGGCAGATAATGGCAGTTTGACGGCGGCCGCCAACGCACTGCATCTGACACAACCGGCCCTGTCACACCAGATTCGCTACCTTGAACAAAAGCTTGAATTGCCGCTTTGGCAAAGAGAAGGTCGCAAGTTGCGTCTGACCAATGGCGGTAAGTTGCTGTTGCAGATCGCAAGGCAAGTGTTGCCGGTGCTTGAGCAAGGTGAACAAACCCTGCGGGCTTATGCGTCAGGCAAACAAGGCATACTCAGACTGGGTGTTGAGTGTCATCCCTGTTATCAGTGGCTGAAAGGTTTATTGGCGGATTATTTACAGCAGCTGCCGGCGATGGATGTGGATATTGTTCATCAGTTTCAGTTTTCCGGCATCGAGGGATTGGTCAATCACCATATTGATGTGCTGGTGACGCCGGACAAACTACAGCAAACAGGCGTTCATTTTGAGCCGGTGTTTGATTATGAGCTGGTATTACTGCTGCCGGAAAATCACTCACTGGCGGGCCGAGCCTTTGTTGAAGCCGAATGCTTGCAGAATGAGTTATTGCTCACTTTTCCGGTCAGTCACGAACGACTCGACGTGTTCAGTCAGTTTCTCTGGCCTGCCAATATTCAGCCTGAAACCAAAGCCATGCAATCGCTGGATATCATGGTGCAAATGGTGCTGCTGGGGCGCGGTGTGACGGTGTTGCCGGATTGGCTGGCAACAGAGTTATCACGACAAAGCAAGCTGACCTGGGTTTGTCTTGGCAGTTCTGGTGTGCCTAAAACCTTGTTTGCCGCGATTCGAGAGGATGAAGTGGCCATTCCCTACATGCAAACCTTTGTTGAACTGGCAAAACAGCATCGCAAGGTTTGAATGGAGCAGATCTAACCCAGCACGCGATACATCATTTCCCGAATGCTTTCTGGCTCAAAAGGTTTATCAAGGATGGCCGAGACACCGGATTGTTCGACTTGCTCAAGCCGTGATGGATCACGTTCAGTGGTCACCAGCAGAATCGGCAACAGGGTGTTGTTCATCTCATTACGAACGTAATTCACCAGTTGTTCGCCATTCATTTCTGGCATGTTTAAGTCGGTCAGCATCAGATCATATTCATATTGCTGCAAAAGAAGCATTGCTTCGGAGCCATTCTCGGCCGAATCAATCGCATAAATGCCCATTTGATTCAAAACACGTTGAATATGATTTCTGGAAGTACTGCTGTCATCGACTATCAACAGGCGGATTTGGCTGACATCATAGTTCTCCAGGCTGATTTCCTGAGGTTCTATGTAGTCCATCGTGGTGCGAAGCGCACGTTTCAAATCGGCGTGATCGAAGGGTTTGGGCAGAATGGCGACCACGCCTGTCTGACGCAGTTTTTCCAGTGCGTCCGGTTTGCGCTCACTGGAAATCAACATAAAGTGTGTACTGTCGAAGCGATCTTCCTGTCGGAGTGTTTGCAACAGTTCATCAGCAGTCATATCCGGTAAGTACATGGCGCTGATAATCAGATCGGGCGGGTATTTGCGAGCAAAGGCCAGTGCTTCCTGACCGTCTGCAACACCGTCGATGCGGCTAACCCCTGCTTGTTTGAGGTGGTTCATGATCACTTTGAGCTGCATGGAGGATGGTTCTACCAGCAGGATTGCCAGTTGTGTAGCAAAGTGGTCAGAAGTTTCTGACATCAATCTTATGTCCTGAGCAAATCGGTTTCGACTTGCTGTCGAAAAGTCGGGCCAAGCAGTTTTTCGATAATTGCGAGGGAAAAATCCAGCGCAGTGCCCGGCCCACGTGAGGTAATGATATTGCCGTCGACTTCAACCGGCAGGTCGCTAAGATGAATGTCGTTCCAATCTTTGCTCTGTAACACGCCCTGATAGGCGGTCGCCCGTTTGCCTGACAATACACCGGCATGTGCCAGCACCAGCGGCGCAGCGCAGATGGCTGCAACAGCGCCGTCAGCCTGATTTAGCCGCTTGATGATAGTGTGAATGCGATTGTCCGCATTCAGGTTGTTGGTGCCCGGCTGGCCGCCGGGCAGAACCAGCATGTCAAATTCGTCGTTCATCACTTCACTAAGTGTTGAATCAGCAATCAATGAGATATCGTGGCTACCTGTGACTTGCCTTTGCTCATTGAGGCTCGCGGTGGTGACACTGATACCTGCTCGGCGTAGCAGATCGATAGCGGAGATCGCTTCGAGCTCTTCAAATCCATCCGCGAGCGGTATCAGGACTGTGGGCATAGGTTTCAACTCATGGGCGTGGATTGAGAATATTCATTCCTTTGAGTAGATTCAAGCCCTGAGCCAGAACATAGTCACGTATTTCTAGTGGCTCTTTGGGTTCATTTGCTTCATCAGCTTCTTCGGATTTTGGCTTGCCGTTATCAAGCGCCCGTGACAAGTCTTGTTCACGAACTGGTGAGAAAGCGCTGCGCTCTGCTGCCGTCACCTGAATACCATCAATTACAATGTCAGGCGCAATTCCCTCTGCCTGAATGGAACGTCCAGACGGGGTGTAATAACGCGCCGTAGTCAGTTTGACCGCAGTATTGTTATTGAGTGGCATTACCGTTTGCACAGAGCCCTTACCGAAGGTCTTGCTGCCGATGACTACAGCACGTTGGTGGTCTTGTAAGGCACCGGCGACAATTTCAGAGGCAGATGCGGAGCCACCATTAACCAGCACAACAATGGGAGCACCGTTAATCAAATCGCCAGGCTTGGCATGGAAGCGTTGCTTGGCATCAGCAATGCGTCCTTCGGTGTAAACAATGGTGCCCTTGTTAATGAAGGCATCGGAAACTTCAACGGCCGCATCCAGAACCCCGCCAGGGTTGTTACGCATGTCCAGAATCAGGCCTTTCAGAGAACCGTTGTTTTCCTCTTTGAGTGCATTGACGGCCTCACGAAGTGCGGCGCCTGTCGGAGACTGGAACGTGGTGATTCGAACATAGCCATAGCCAGGTTCAAGCATTTCATGACGGACACTGCGAACCCGGATGATGTCACGAACCAGTTCAATTTTGATCGGTTGATCGGCGCCTTCGCGCATGATGGTCAGCATCAGTGGAGTGCCGGGTTCCCCGCGCATGATTTCAACTGCTTCATTCAGGCTCATGCCTTTGACCGGTGTGTCATCGAGACGAATGATAAGGTCACCGGCCATCACACCGCCACGGGCGGCTGGCGTGTCATCGATTGGAGCAACTACTTTGACAAAACCATCTTCCATGCTGACTTCGATACCCAGACCACCAAATTGTCCTGAGGTGCCTTCACGCAGATCCTGGAATGCTGATACATCAAGATAAGCAGAGTGTGGATCCAGACCTGACAGCATGCCTCTGATGGCATTTTCCAGCAGTTCGCGATCGTCTACCGTGTCAACAAAGCTGCTTTTGATGCGACCAAAAATCTCAGAAAAGGCGCGCAGGTCCTCTAGAGGAATATCAGGTTTGACGTTCCTGTCTGCAAATACCATTTGGCCGAAAACCAGCGACACGCCCAGTAGCGCACCGGCAGATATCAGTCCAATGTCACGTCGTAAAAAACTCATAATTATCCCTTCTTAAAACCTGATTCAGCTGCGTTTTTCCAGCCAGTTGACTGGATTGACGGGTTGACCTTTATGGCGAATTTCGAAATAGAGTCCTGCCTGTTGCCGAATGCCCTGGTTGCCGGTTTGTGCGATGGTTTCGCCTACGGTGACCGTGTCGCCGACATCCTTGAGCAGGGCATCGTTGTTGCCATACAAGCTCATGAACTGATCACCGTGATCGACAATAATCAACAGCCCGAAACCTCGAAGCCATTCAGAAAAAACCACGCGTCCGGATGCGACAGCCTTGACGTCGGTGCCTGGCGCCGAATCTATCATGATTCCTTGCCATTTGAGTGTACCAACATTTCTTGAGCTGCCATAGTGTGCCAACACTTTTCCGCGCACTGGCCAATTCAATCTGCCATTGAGACTGGTAAAGGGTTGTGTTGGTTTCACTGTTGACGGCGGTGATGCTCTCTTAGCTTGTTGACGTGCCAGCGAATCGATCAGGTTTTGCAGTTGCTGTTCCTGACTTCTCAGCTCTGAAAGCCGGGCATCCTGCGAGGCAATTTTCTGATCAAGTGCAGCCAATGTTGCCTGCCGTGCTTCGGTTTGTGCCTGCAATGATGCCTGTTTTTGCTTTTGTGTCTCATATAACGACTGCAGTTCACGCTGTGCGGCAAACACCTGTTTTTGCTCGTCGCTCAGGCTGGCCAGTACCTGATCAATCTCTTCGAGCTGTTGTCGTCGGGCATCGTTGAAGTAACGATAATAAACATTGCCTCGTGACAGCAGCGCGGGATCCTGCTGATTCAGCAACATTTTCATATAGCCGGGCTGACTGTTGATAAACGCCGCCCGAAGCTGTTCATAGAGGGCTTCAAGCTGTTCGCTTTGCATCATTTGCTGTTGATCAAGTTGCTGGTTAAGCACCGTCAGCTGACGATCCTGCGTACGGATTTTTTCGTTGAGACTTGCCAGCTCGCGACTGATCGCCGACACCTTCATGCTCTGGACTTGGAGTTGTTTGTAGAGGCTTTCCTTGTCAGCCTTGTTGCTGGCCAAATCCTGACTGAGCGTTTTTATTTCGTCTCTGACGGATTCCAGCTGTTGCGTAGAGTCCTGCGCGTGCCCCACAGTTATTAACGCACTGCTGAGTAATATCAGAACCAGACTGGCCATCGTCATGATAATGGCTTCAACTCCACTAACACGTGCTTGTTCATCTCGGGAGGTATAGGCGCATTGAGTAATGACAGCATGGTTGGGGCAATATCTGACAAACAGCCATGTTCTGCGCATTTGGCTGGGCGGCCGGCATAAAGAAATGGCACCAGATTGCTGGTGTGAGCGGTATGGGCCTGACCACTGTCGCTATCACGCATTCTTTCAGCATTGCCATGATCGGCGGTCACCAGCATTTCTCCGCCAGTTTCCAGCAACGCCGACCAGATCTTTCCGAGGCAATTGTCAAGGGTTTCAATGGCCTTCACTGCTGCATCAAAATTACCGGTGTGGCCAACCATGTCGGCATTGGCGAAGTTACAAATGACCACGTCATACTTGTTGCTGTGTATGGCTTTGACCAACTGATCGGTGACTTCTGGTGCACTCATTTCCGGCATTTCGTCGTAGGTTTTGACCTTGGGAGATGGAATCAGGATGCGATCCTCACCTTCGAAGGGCTCCTCCCTGCCACCATTGAAAAAGAAAGTGACATGTGCGTATTTTTCGGTTTCGGCGATACGCAGCTGGGTCATGCCGATGGCGGCGAGGTATTCACCCAGGATATTGGTGAGCTTTTCAGGGGGGTAAGCCGCCGGGATATCGTAGTCTTTCTTGTACTCGGTGAGGCTGACAAACTGTCCGAGCTTTATACCGCGTGGCTTTTCAAAGCCGTTGAAGTCGAGGTCAATAAAGCATTCACTTAACTCACGAGCACGGTCTGAGCGAAAGTTCATGAATACGATGCTGTCGCCATCTTGTATTTGAACTGGCTCACCGATAGCGGTGCATTGAACAAACTCATCGCTTTCGTCACGCTGGTAAGCCATTTCAAGTGCCTGGCTCGCCGTGTCTGCCTGAAACTCGGATTGACCTTCAGCAATCGCCAGGTAGGCTTTTTCGACGCGCTCCCAGCGTTTATCTCTGTCCATGGCAAAAAAACGGCCACACAATGTGGCAAAGCGCCCTGCTCCCAGGGTCTGAAACTTTTCTTCCATGCGCTCGATGAAAGTCTGTGCGGAACGTGGCGGCGTATCACGACCATCCAGAAAAGCATGCAGATACACCTGCTTTGCTCCTCGTTCGACGGCCAGTTGAACCATGGCTTGAAGATGTTCTTCGTGACTGTGCACGCCACCATCGGATAGCAGGCCCATGATGTGGACGGCTTTGTGATTGGCAACGGCATTATCAACCGCACTGGTCAGTGATTTGTTGCTGAAAAAACTGCCGGTTTGAATGGCTCGACTGATGCGGGTGAACTCCTGATACACAACACGACCAGCGCCGATGTTGAGATGACCCACTTCAGAGTTGCCCATCTGGTCACCGGGCAGGCCCACGCCAGCGCCTGAGGCATCAATCAGCGTGTGTGGCTGCTCTTGCCAGAGTGAGTCCCACACCGGGGTGTTTGCCGCCAGAATAGCGTTGTCTTCGGGACTTTCACTATGGCCCCAGCCATCAAGAATAATCAGCGCCAAAGGGCGGTGAGCTCGATTCATGTTTCGGTCCTTAATTGTAGTGGTGTCAGGGTTTGTTTGCCTTTTGCATGTCATCACCGGGTAATGACGAAAGGGCAAGCAGGAGCTGACTTGCCATTAGATTAAGCAATTCCGGCTTGTCTAATGGCTCAGACAGCCGATTTGCCGGATCTTCAGCCTTGCTTTAAGGCAATACATGCAAATTGCTTACAATGGCGTGTATTATATGGTCTTTTGTGACGATTTACAGTCACGAGTAGATTGGAAATGTTGTGAATCCAGCAGCACATACACAGATGATAAGCCATGAAAGTGACATTGAGCGGGCTGCATTTGCACTCAAGGCAATGTCGCACCCGTTGCGTCTGAAAATACTTTGCACCCTGGGTGATCAGGAACTAGCGGTACAAGATATCGTCGACCACGTTGGCACCACGCAGAGCAACATTTCCCAGCACCTTGCGAAATTGCGCGATAAGGAAATTCTTGCATCCAGACGTGATGCAAATCGAATTTACTACCGGGTAAAAGATGACAGAACCTTGCGCTTGATAGAAATGATGCGCGATGTTTTTTGTCGTGAGCATAGTGCCGATTAAACCCACCAAACTGATAACCCAGAGCTGAGGTATATGGAAAACATAGGCGAATTCATCATCAACCACTGGATACTTTCATCACTGTTCGTGATCCTGTTGTGGCTGATTTTCTCCGAGAGCATCAACCGTCGTCTAAGCGGTGTGCACGTGATTGATGTGCAACAGGCTGTCAACCTGGTAAATCAGCAAAAAGGCCAGTTTGTCGATATTCGTGACAAAGAAGCCTTCGAAACATCCCACATCAGTGATGCACTGCACGTGCCTGCCGCAGAGATTGAGCAGAAGGCCGGCAAAGGCAAGCTAAAAAACACTGAACAGCCGCTGGTTGTGGTGTGTGATAGCGGTCAAAAAGCTCGTGCAGCAGCAAAGCAATTCAAAAGCAAAGGTCATACCCAGGTTTTTGTGCTGGGTGGCGGCTTACATGCGTGGCGTGAAGCACGCCTGCCCCTGTTTGGCTGAAGTTCATGGCAGAAGTTGTTATCTATTCCTCGGCGCATTGTCCGTACTGTGTGATGGCCAAGCAGTTACTGGAGCGCAAAGCTGTTCACTATCAGGAGATTCGGGTGGATCTGGATCCTGACAAACGCCAGGAAATGATGCAGAAAAGCCGTCAACGAACCGTACCGCAGATTTTCATCAACGGTAAACACGTCGGTGGATATACTGACTTGGCACAACTACAGCGCAACAATCAGCTTGATAGTTTGCTTGCCGTAAGTTCATAACATTTAAACAATAGAGAGAAGGACACAACATGGCTGAAGAAAACACAGCAGCAAATCAGGAACAGCAGCCAAAATTTCTGATTCAGAAGATCTACACCAAAGATATTTCATTTGAAGCACCCAATTCACCGGAAATTTTCCGTGAAGAATGGAATCCACAGCTGGATCTTCAATTGGGTAATGATTATCAGCGTATCGACGAAGATAACCATGAAATCGTCTTGTCTGTCACTGTAACCGCGCGTGTTGGCGAAAAAGTGGCATTTCTGGCAGAAGTTAAACAAGCAGGCATCTTCACTCTGACTGGTTATACCAAAGAAGAGATGGGGCCACTGGTTGGCAGTTACTGTCCCACCACGCTATTCCCGTTTGTGCGTGAAGTTGTTTCAGACATAGTCAGCAAAGGTGGTTTCCCTGCACTTGTTCTTGCTCCAGTTAATTTCGATGCGTTGTACAGGCATCAGATCGAGATTGCTCGTGAGCAACAAGCTGCCGCTCAGCAGCAATCAGGGCAGGAGCCAGCCCACTAATCGCCGTATTCACACGAAATTACATGACACAGGGATTATTTCCGACATTGGTGATTGGCGCGGGAGCATGGGGTACCGCCCTTGCCATGGCAATGGCTCGAAATCATCACAAGGTCTGGCTTTGGGGGCGTAATGACAGACAGCGCCAGATGATGCGTGAGCGGCGATGTAACGATGAATACTTACCCGGGCAGTCATTCCCTGACAGTCTTGAAATTGTCGATGATCTGCAACTGGCATTACTCGATTGCAAACATGTCATGATCTCGGTACCAAGCCATGCTTTTGCCGAAGCCTTGTCGATGTTGGTTCAGTATTTACCTGCTGGCGTGCCGGTGAGTTGGGCAACCAAGGGGGTGATGCCGCAGACCGGTGCCTTTCTCTACGACACCGCTCGAGAAACGCTCGGCGATGAGCACCCGTTGGCGGTGATTTCCGGGCCTTCATTTGCAGCTGAAGTCGCCAGAAACCTGCCAACAGCGTTGACGGTTGCTTCGGAGAACGATGAATTTGCAGTTCATTTAGCACAGTCGCTGCATGGACCAACACTTCGCGCTTACACCAGTCATGATGTGTTGGGCGTTCAGGTTGGCGGCACGCTAAAAAATGTGCTTGCGATTGCGGCGGGCATCAGTGACGGACTAGGATATGGTGCCAATGCCAGGGCGGCATTACTGACCCGTGGTATGGCAGAAATTCTGCGTTTGGCAGCAAGTCTTGGCGCGCAGCCAGAAACCATGTTTGGTCTGTCAGGCATCGGTGACTTAATTCTTACCTGTACCGATGATCAGAGTCGAAATCGACAACTCGGTCTGGCGATTGGTAGAGGCATGGCCGTCGATAAAGCTGTATTGCATGTCGGCAAAACAGTTGAAGGAATGCACGCCGCCCGCGAGGTTCTATTGCGGGCTCGCAAAGCCAACATAGAGATGCCGATTGTTGAGCAGGTATGCAAAATCCTGTTTGAAGGGTACGATCCGCGCGAGTCGGTACAAGCGTTGTTATGTCGGGAACAGAAGGCTGAACTCAGTCGTCCCTGATAAGAACCGGAAAAATTAAACGAGGAATTTATTATGCGAGGCGTAGTTAAAATCAGCGGTTTGATCGCTGCCAGCATGGCGATGATGGTCGGTCTGTCTGGTTGTAGCAATCCATTCAGTAAACAGCCGCAAGCTCAAGCGATGGAAGCTGCGCAGACGGGTCCAACCCTGTGGGAATCAAATCTCCAGTATATTCGCGTTGTTTCTCAGGATTCAGGCGCGGTTCCAAATCAACATCCTCTGCCTATCAGCCAGGAAGATATGCGCAGTATTCTGGAATCGATGTATGTCAATCAGAGAGTTTTGCTGCGCACCTCTCAAGTGCCACTGTTTTCACCCGGTGAGCTGTCAACTTTGAGCTCAACGCTGTCACGCGGCCTCAGCCAGGCGGGCCCAAACGAAGATGTTAACTTCGTGATCCTGGGTTTGCATCAGGGCGCGATCGCCAGTGAACGTCGTACCAACAGCGCCCGTGTTTTTGTTGATGGTGCTGGCCGGTTGAACTTTGTCTTTGGCCTTATTCACGAAGAGTACAGAGAAAAAGATCAATTCACTGGGCAAACCATTGACCGTCGGGTTAACCCGCTGCTGCCAGGCTCACGAAATCGTGATTCGGGAGTCAGCACTACGGTTGCTCAGGATAACGGCATTTCTTTCTACCAGGATCCTAACTCTGGCAGAGAACGTACCGACTGGGTGGTGATTGATATTCCAACCGTGCTGGCAACGGCACAGCAACGCAGACAAGGACAGCATGGCGATATCAATCCTCAACTGGTAGAAGACATCGTCAGAACCAAACAGGAAACTGGTAACTTGCGTGATGACATGAGCAACGTCAAGGAAATCCTGTTTGAAATGTCAGACGAGATCGAGCGTCTCAGAGAAGAAGTAGAACGTCTAAGACAATAAGTCATTGTCCAGCATCATAAAAAAGGGCGAGCAATCGCCCTTTTTTATTTTGAGGCAAACACTCGACGCTGATGCTTCGCCAAACAGCTCACAACAGATAACGCTTGTCGCTCATCGGGCAAAGTCGGGACAGCTCAATGTCACGGCTGAGTGATAACACTTTGAAGCTCTCCCCCATCTGTCCCGGCAGTAGCAGTCGTTTCAGCGCGGCAGCCATTTTCATCTGCGTGAAAACATCCTGTGAACTGGCCATTTGTTCACTTGCCAGTTCGGCCAGCCCTCCTGCCAGCAGAAAATCCTTTTGATAATGAAAGCCGCTGACATCTAAGTCAGCCGATAATGCGGTCTCAGCCAGTGCGGAGAAATTGACGTGGGCAGTAATATCCTGAAGTCCTTGTAAAATCAGCGGGTTATCATGCGCTTGATGTTGATAATAACAGCGCAAGGTTCCCTGATCACGCTCAGGTAAATAATATTCACTCGCAGGATAGCCATAATCAAGAATGAAGATGGCGCCTTGTTGCAGTGCTTTCGCCAGACTGTTCAGCCACGCAGATGCCACCAGAGGAACTTCGCTGATGTACGGGCGTGTATCCTGGTTAAGTTGTTTGATTTGCTCTGCAAAGGCTTTAAGCTGTTCTGACAAAGGTCGATGACACCAACGCAAGTTGTCACCATCATAAGTCACAGCCAGTTCATGGCAGCCCTGCTGGGTAAATTCCAGTCGGTGCACTGGCATCGCATCACAGACTTCATTGGCGATCACCACGCCCTTGAATGATGTTGGCAGGCTATCAAGCCATACCACTCGATCTGTCAGATTGGGATGCCGGGCAAAAATAGTTTGCTTTTGAGCCTCGACAAGACTTGGGCTGGTTTCCAAAATACAGTATCTGGACGGCAGGCACTCCAGCTCAACGAACTGAGTTATCAGGTCCGTTGCGAGTTGGCCATTACCGGCGCCAAACTCCAGTAAAATGCCGTTTTCAATTTGTTGCAGGGCATCAACACAGTGCCTCGCCAAAGCGGCAGCAAACAGCGGACTGATATCGGGAGCCGTGATAAAGTCCCCGGCAGCGCCGAACTTTTCCTTGCCTGCGCTGTAATATCCTAGTCCGGGTAAATACAGACACAACTGCATGTAATCAGAAAACGCCAATTGGCCGTTTGCGGCGTCAATTGCAGAGCAAATCCGCAGACGCAGTGCCAGACTGACCGCAAGATCCTCTGGTTCAGGTGCTGGCAAAATTAACTCATTCATTAATGAAGGAAGACTTGTGTTGGAAAATATAGTGTTGGTGACGGGGGCTGGGCGTCGGGTTGGTTTTCATATCGCAAACAGTCTGCATCGGGATGGTTATCATGTGCTGGCACATTATCGCAGTCGCACCCCGGATGTCCAAAAGCTTGAAGATGCCGGTATTGAAACCATTCAAGCCGATCTGGCAGACAGTGATTCAATCATGCAGTTTGCCGAAGCTCTGAAATTTCGTTGCCACACGGTTCGCGCGATTATTCACAATGCCTCCAGTTTCACCCCAACCTCGGATGATCTGGTCGAGGCCGCCCAGCAATATCACCAGTTTTTCTATGTGCACATGATGGCACCGTTTATTGTCAATGAGGCGTTACGGGATCGCATGCGCGGAGAAGGCGGTGCCCCGGCCGACATTGTCCACATCACAGACATCAATGTAGAAAATCCGACGCCACGATTTGATATTTATGGCACCACCAAAGCCGGTCTGCAAAATCTGACGCTGGCGCAAGCCAAGAAATTTGCGCCGGATATCAAGGTTAATGCGGTGGCCCCGGGGCCAGTGTTGTTCACAGAAAGTCATTCACAAGAAGTTCGGCAACAAATGATGGCCGAAACGCCGCTGGGGGTTGAGGGTGGTGCTGAGCCGGTTTATCTGGCGGTAAAGAGTTTGCTAACCAACCCGTTTTTGACCGGTGTTTCCATTGCGGTAGATGGTGGTCGGCGACTCTCCAAAAGATAGATCGTCTAGCGTCAACTGACGGCTGAATGGATGGCGATCTGAGGTGGTTGGCTTGTCTGTTGAGAGATAGCTGATCAGCTGTTCAATCAGTGGATAGAGAAAATATTCATCGGTAAAGCTGCTGGGAATCAGTCTGAGGTCTTCCGGCAAATTCATGACCGCCAGAATATCGATATCTGCAGGACGATCCTTGATTTTGCTGTCGGGATCATGACGTTGACGGCCTAGATCAATTTCAATCTGATTGGTCAGACTTTTAAGGCTCCCTGCATCCATTTCTGTTTCCAGAAAAGCGACGGCATTGAGAAAGTCCCGATGACTATTCATTCCTACCGGTGGAATCAGCACCACACTGCTCAGCGATAGCTGGTCAAAATGTTGTAACAGCGCCTTGACCATGTGAGCCATATTGGACTCTGGCGCGATATTGCAACCGAGTCCTAATAGAAAGCCCTTTCTGGATTTACTCATCTGGAATGCCGGGTGATTTGAATTCTGGCATAGTTTTGGCCATGCAGTTTGACGGGTTTGGTCAAAGACAGCGTGATAACGCCGATAGGAAAGCGCTTCAGCAACAGACGGCATACGGATTCGGCGAGTGTTTCTATCAACTGATAACGACTGTCTTGAACAAAACTGACCAGCACTTCGGCAACCGCACCGTAATCAAGCGTGTCTTTGATATCGTCGCTGGCAGCGGCTGTTTGAATATCCCAATCAAATTCCAGATCAAATTGCAGAGTCTGCAGGGTGTTTCGTTCCCATTCGTAAATGCCGATGATGGTGTCGACTTTTAAATCAGTGAGAAAAATTTTATCCATAACCGCCTTTGGAACTGTTGGTCTTTCAGGGGCAGCGCTGTTGTGACAACTCAACGGTGACCAGAAAGATGGCAAGAGGCTGTTGGCCCCTTATAATGTCGCAAAAACAAAAGGTCATCATACCATGCCTGAAACTGCCGTTTTACCCTTGCTGCTAATGTTGGCGGCTTATCTGATTGGTTCATTATCCAGTGCGGTTGTGCTGTGTAAGCTCGCTGGATTGCCGGATCCGCGCACACAAGGCTCCGGCAACCCCGGTGCGACCAATGTGCTGCGCATGGGCAGTCGCAAGTTGGCTGCCTTGGTACTAGTCATAGATGTGCTGAAAGGCGTGATCCCGGTTCTGATAGGGAGAGTTTTTGGGCTCGAGTTCAATGAGCTTGCCATCATTGCCTTGTTGGCATTTGCCGGACATCTGTACCCGGTGTTTTTCAAGTTCAAGGGCGGCAAGGGCGTGGCCACGGCACTGGGAGCGTTCTTGGCGCTTGCGCCGATGCTGGCGCTATTGGCATTGCTGACCTGGGTCGTCGTGTTTGCAATCAGCCGAATCTCTTCTTTGTCGGCGATCAGCGCTGCAATCATGGCACCGGTTTACAGTCTGTGGTTGTTGCCAGAAGCCTTGGCCCGTTATGTCGTATTACTGATTGCCGTGATGTTGCTCTGGCGTCATAAAGCCAATATTCAGCGTTTACTGGCTGGACAAGAGAAAAAAGCCGGTTAAGTCAGACTTGCCGGTGTGTTGAGTTCATCCAGCGGCCAGCGCGAGCGTACATCAAATCCTGGAGCAGCTTTGAGTTTGAATTCCGCCTTACGCATCGCTCCGGCAAAGGCAATCATGGCGCCGTTATCGCTACAAAATGCCAGACGTGGGTAATAAACCGTGATACCGGGCAAGTTGTCCAGAGCTGCCCGCAGAGCGCTGTTGGCGCTGACGCCACCTGCCACGACCAGTCGCTTATGCCCGGTTTGCTTCATAGCTCGCCGACACTTGATAAGCAACGTATCTACCGCCGCTGTTTCAAAGGCAAGCGCAATATCTGCTTTGGCTTGATCGCTTCGATCACTGTCATGCCAGGAATTTAGGGCAAAGGTTTTTAAACCACTGAAACTGAAATCAAGGCCGGGGCGGTTAGTCATCGGCCGCGGAAATACATACTGGTCGGCTCTACCCTGCTCGGC
The DNA here is from genome assembly GCA_020831825.1 of Methylophaga sp. Taxonomy (GTDB): domain Bacteria; phylum Pseudomonadota; class Gammaproteobacteria; order Nitrosococcales; family Methylophagaceae; genus Methylophaga. The sequence continues at coordinate 308,851 of JAFIFW010000005.1, forward strand.
CAGCCTGGCAAGCGCCGGCCCGCCCGGATAACCAAGGCCAAGCATTTTGGCGGTTTTATCAAAAGCTTCGCCAACCGCATCATCAATTGATTCACCCAATAATTGGTATTGCCCAACACCCTGAACATCAACCAACAGCGTGTGACCACCCGAGACCAGCAGCGAAACAAATGGAAAATCAGGCGCATTGTCCTCAAGCAGAGGTGAAAGCAGATGGCCTTCCATGTGATTTATCGGAATCGCAGGAATATTGAGTGCCCATGCCAGACTTTGGCCAATCGCCGCGCCAACCAGCAGCGCGCCGACCAGTCCAGGTCCTGCGGTGTAGGCTACGGCATCAAGGTCAGATTTTTGTAATCCGGCTTGCTTAAGCACATCTTCAATCAGTGGCAGTGCTTTTCGGATGTGATCTCTGGAGGCCAGTTCCGGCACAACACCGCCGTACTCAGCATGCATTTCAATCTGACTGAACAAGGCATGTGCTAACAGGCCTTTGTCAGTGTCGTAAATGGCTATTCCGGTTTCGTCACAGGATGATTCGATGCCTAAAACACGCATTGATGAGCTTTTCTCCAGATTTTTGACTGATTATTATGCCTTTATCGCAACATAATGTAATTCTACTATTTGCTTTATCGTGGATATTTCGTACAATTAAGGGCTTTTCATTCACTTCTGAATTTAGGAAACCTTTAATGCCTGCTGTACGAGTAAAAGAAAACGAACCATTTGACGTAGCGCTGCGCCGCTTTAAACGTGCCTGTGAGAAAGCTGGAACCGTTGCTGAAGCACGTGCCCGTGAAGCTTACGAAAAACCAACTACTGTGCGCAAACGCGCTGCTGCAGCTGCAGTAAAACGTCATCAGAAGAAACTGGCTCGCGAAAACGCCAGCCGCGTTCGTCTCTACTAATACACTAGCACTCACCGCCTTCTCATGCCTCAAGAAGCCAGCCCGCTCAAAACTCGCATTCAGGACGATGTCAAGGATGCCATGCGCGCCAAAGCCAAGGACCGACTGGGTGCCTTGCGACAGATTACGGCCGCGATCAAGCAGGCAGAAGTGGATAATCGAGCTGATCTGTCCGATGACGACGTTATCGCCATCTTGACCAAGATGGGCAAACAGCGCAAAGAAGCTCTTGAGCAATATGAGAAGGCCGGCCGTGAAGACCTTGCGTCTATTGAACGTGCCGAGCTTGTCATTATTGAAGAATTTCTGCCTGCCCAGATGGATGAGGCAGAAATTCAGCAAGCGGTTCAAAATGCCATTGAGCAAGTCGGTGCCAGCAGCGTTCGTGACATGGGGGCAGTGATGAATATCCTTCGCCCGCAAATGCAAGGGCGAGCTGATATGAGCCTTGTCAGTAATCAGGTCAAGTCAGCGCTCAACGGTTGAAAACTGAATGCCAGCTTGGTTTGGCAACATTCAGTAGTTTCCTGCATCACTCATAGGCCATAATTGCGCTATGGCCGGTCATATTCCCCCACAGTTTATTGACGAGCTCCTGGCTCGAGTTGACATCGTTGATGTTATCGACGCGCGGGTACCGCTCAAAAAGGCCGGCAAAAACCTGCATGCCTGCTGCCCTTTTCACAATGAAAAAACCCCCTCCTTTACGGTAAGCCCTGACAAACAGTTTTATCACTGCTTTGGTTGTGGTGCCCACGGAACAGCGGTCGGCTTTCTGATGGAGTATGACCACCTGAGCTTTCCTGAAGCCGTTCAGGAGCTTGCAGATATGGTCGGCATGCAAGTGCCCGCGAGTCAGCAGGTGAAACAGAATCCGGCGACTCAGAGTCTTTACGACCTGATGGAAAAAGTCAGTCAGTATTACAAGCATCAACTACTCAATCACCCACAACGACAGGTTTTTGTTGATTACCTGAAGCAGCGAGGTCTCAGTTCTCAGACTATCGATCAATTTGATATCGGTATGGCCCCTGACGGCTGGGATAATGTATTGCGTACCTTTGGCGGCAATCAGCAGATGCAACAGCAGTTATTGCAAGGCGGACTGCTGATCGATAACGAAAAAGGCCGTGTTTACGACCGTTTTCGCAAACGACTGATGTTTCCAATTCGCGATCATCGTGGCCGGGTAATTGGCTTTGGTGGCCGTGTCATCGATCCGGAAGATACACCCAAATACCTCAACTCGCCGGAAACACCGATATTCCACAAAGGCACTGAGCTTTACGGATTGTTTCGTGCACGCAAAAGCAATCGTCGTTTACAACGTGTGGTTATCGTTGAGGGCTATATGGATGTGGTGGCACTGGCCCAGCACGGCGTTAATAACGCGGTTGCCACATTGGGAACTGCGACCACCGCAGACCATCTCAGAAAATTGCTGAGGGCCGCACCTGAGGTTGTCTTTTGTTTTGATGGTGATCGCGCTGGTCGAGATGCCGCATGGCGCGCAGCAGAAAATGCCCTACCTCTGCTGGGTGGAAACCATGAACTCAAGTTCTGTTTTTTGCCTGACGGCGAGGATCCGGATAGTCTCGTCAATTCGCAGGGGGGGGATGCCTTCAATCAACTGATTGAAAATGCACAGAGTTTTTCCGACTTTTTCTTTAATCAATTGCTGGCACAGGTGGATGCCAATTCAATTGATGGTCGGGCTCGTATGATTGAGTTGGCAAAACCACACCTGAAACAAATTCCCGGCGGCGTCTACCGCGATATGATCGAGCAGCGTCTGGCTGAGTTGGCAAAAACAACGGTTGCCACCCTGAATAAGCACATAGAACCCGCTAGTCAGCCGCCTTCAGGCAGAAAAACAGTCTCAGCCAGCAAGAAAACCACAAGCTACTCACCGGTGCGAATGGCGGTGACGATTCTTCTGCAGTATCCCAAGCTGGCAGAACAAGCAACAGACTTGTCTTCACTGAAGAATCTCGACATAGCGGGCGTCAATGTGCTGATAGCACTGCTTGAAACTTTACACGAGCACCCCCATCTAACAACAGCAGCGTTGATGGAACGCTGGCGAGATACCGAGCATGCCGCTCATCTGAGGCGATTGGCTGTAGAGCCATTGGCGTTGTCTGAGGCTGCATTGCAACACGAATTGAAAGGTATCCTTGAACGGCTGTCCAAACAGGCCGCAGCAGAACGATTGAAATACCTGACCAGCAAACCTTTCAGTGAGTTAACAGATGCTGAAAAACAGGAAGTGAGATCATTCAAATAAATGTCTTACAGCTAAAAATGATGCACTCAGACTAGTGCTCAGTTATAATACAATGTTACCGTCTGTTAGTCATGACGTTTTAAAGGGCTCGAATGAAAGATCAACAATCACGCGTTAAAGAGCTAATTGCCTTAGGTAAAGAACGTGGTTACCTCACTTACGGCGAGATCAATGACCATCTTCCAGAAGATTTGGTGGATGCCGATCAGGTTGAAGATATTGTCAGTATGTTCAGCGATCTTGGCATCATGGTCCACGAAGATGGCATGGATACCGACGAAATGGAGCGACTGGCAGAAGCCGCCGCCTCCAATGACGAAGTTTCTGACGAAGAAGCCGCCGCTGTTCTGGCAAGTTCTGACGGTGAGTTTGGTCGAACTACTGATCCAGTGCGCATGTACATGCGCGAAATGGGCTCTGTCGAGCTGTTGACTCGTGAAGGCGAGATAGTCATTGCAAAACGAATTGAAGCGGGTCTTCGTGAAAGCCTGCAGATGCTGTCAACATATCCGCCATGTATCAAAGCCATCCTGGAAATGTTTGATGCTGTTGAAGCTGAAGAGCTTCGCATTAACGAGGTTATTCGCGGTTTTGTCATGCCCGAAGAACTGATCGCCGAATCCGACGATGATGAGCTTCAGGATGATAACGATGATGATGTCAGTGACGATGATGACGACGACGACGACGATGATGATGGCGGCGGTGTCAGTGACGATGATGACTCTGGTGAAATAGACATCGAAGAGGCTCGAGTCCGCTTTGCAGCGTTGAATGAGGCCTACAAAAACATTTTAAACAGCGATGGCGACGCCATGGTTCAAGCACGTGAACTGGCAAGTAACCTGTTCATGGAATTAAAGTTGTCACCCAAAGCGCTGGCAACACTTAACGACCTGATGACAGATACCATCCTGGATATTCGTCAGCAGGAAAGAGTTATCATGGACATCGTGGTTGAGCAGGCAGGTATGAACCGCCGTGATTTCATCGACTCATTCCAGGGTAATGAAAGCAATCTCGACTGGACCGACAAGCACGTTCGGGCCAAAAAGCACTATTCATCGACCATCAAAAAGCACCTTGATACCATCATCAATGCACAAACACGTCTGGCAGAGATTGCCGATGATCGAGGTCTGAGCATTGCCGAGATCAAGGAAATCAGCCGTCAGATGTCGATTGCCGAAGCCAAGGCGCGTCGTGCCAAAAAAGAAATGGTCGAGGCCAACCTGCGTCTGGTTATCTCGATTGCCAAAAAATATACCAACCGTGGTCTGCAATTCCTCGATCTGATTCAGGAAGGCAATATTGGCCTGATGAAAGCGGTTGATAAATTCGAATATCAGCGTGGTTACAAGTTTTCAACCTACGCGACATGGTGGATCCGACAAGCGATTACCCGTTCTATCGCTGACCAGGCGCGGACTATCCGTATCCCTGTCCACATGATTGAAACCATCAACAAACTCAATCGTGTTGCCAGACAAATGTTGCAGGAAATGGGTCGTGAACCGACACCAGAAGAACTGGCAGAGCGCGTTGAAATGCCAGAAGACAAGGTTCGGAAAGTGTTGAAAATTTCTAAAGAACCTATCTCGATGGAAACGCCCATCGGTGATGACGAAGATTCACATCTGGGCGATTTTGTTGAAGACGTCAACGTGATGTCGCCAGCAGAATCAGCTATCATCGAGGGACTGCGTGAAGCTACACAGGGCGTATTGAACGGCCTGACCGAACGCGAAGCCAAGGTTCTGCGCATGCGTTTTGGTATCGATATGAATACCGATCACACCCTTGAAGAAGTTGGTAAACAATTTGATGTTACCCGTGAGCGGATACGTCAGATCGAAGCAAAAGCGCTTCGCAAACTGCGCCATCCTTCACGTTCTGACCAACTAAGAAGCTTCCTAGATTCAGACAGCTGATAACAAATCGGGCCTATAGCTCAGTTGGTTAGAGCAGGGGACTCATAATCCCTTGGTCCCTGGTTCGAGTCCAGGTGGGCCCACCAATAAAATCAAGCGGTTAGCTGACTTTCAGCTGGCCGCTTTTTTTTGCCTGCGGGCGCGATAGCCCTGAGATGGGCTATGTTTTCTCATCTGGGAATTTTCAACAATCATCAGGCCACAGTTAACACGGCCTGCTCAGGTTTTTGTATTCAAGAATCTATTAATTATTTGCAGAAATTCTTCGATCTTGAACGGCTTGCTGATATGGTCATCGAAGCCGGTGTTTTTTGCCTTTTCAATGTCTGTTGAAAGCGCGTTTGCTGTGACTGCGATAAATGGAATCGCCTCGAACTCTGGATTGCTTTTCAACTCTTTGAGAACCTGGTATCCGTTTTTGCCGGGCATGTTTATGTCTAATAAGACTAGGTCAGGATGATTGTGGAGTGCTTTGTCTATACCCAGATTGGGGGTGTGTGCTTCGATTAAGTTAACATGCGGTAATTGATCCAGGATCTGTCTAACCAATTTTATATTGGCCTGATTATCCTCAATGTAAAGGACATTGTAGTTCTCTGAAGGTTGGTCGGAAAGGGGCTGTTGTTGCTCCATCTCTGATAGTCCGATTTGCAGATCATTACCGGACTCTGTTGCTGGCAGATCTATCCAAAATGAGCTGCCCACTCCCTCTTGACTATCAACGCCAACCTGCCCGGACATGAACTCAACCAAACGCTTTGTGATGGTCAAACCAATTCCGGTTCCTTCAATGTCAGTATTTTCTGCATTGGCACGGTTGAAAGGCTGGAACAATTGTTCCAGCATATCCTTTGGAATTCCATACCCAGTATCATCGACTGCAATTCGAACGAAGCCGTTTTCAAGGCGTTGTATATTTACGCTCACACGTCCACCAGGGCGGTTATATTTGATTGCATTGGACAGCAAGTTGAGTAATACCTGCTTGAGTTTTCGTTTATCAGCAAGAACCATACTCTCGTCGACCAGGTTATGCTGAATTTCGACAGTGTTTTTTTCAAAAAGCGGCTTTAGCAGTGACAAGCATTGTTCAATGATGGGTGAAACCTCTAGCTGCTCCAAAGACAGTTCAACTTCTCCCGCTTCAATTTTAGCCAAATCCAGAATTTCATTGATCAGCTCTAAAAGATGGCTTCCTGCCTTGATAATTTCTTTGAGATTGTCTTGGTGAATATCAGATATTGTGCTGTCGTATTCCATTAGCTGAGCAAAGCCCAATATGGCGTTGAGCGGGGTTCGTAGCTCATGGCTCATGCTTGAAAGAAACTCTGACTTGGCCTTGCTGGCTTTTTCAGCTGCCAATGTGGTATCAATCAGCTTTTTTTCTACTCTTTTTCGCTCACTGATATCCCGCAATAAGCCGACAAATTTTAGATCATTTTGAGTTTTCAACTCACTTACGGCTACTTCCATTGGAAACAGAGAGCCATCAGATCTTTTAGCCACGACTTCAATTTGTCTGCCTATAACTCTAGCCTCATTGGTATTGAGATAACGGCGGATGTAGTTGTCATGCTCTGGAGCATGAGGTTCAGGCATCAGTACATTCAGTTTTTCCCCCTCAAGCTCAGTGGCGGTATAACCAAAAATTTCGCATGCTGCTGGATTGGATTGTTCAATCACACCGTTGCTATTGATGATAATGACTCCATCGATGACGGCATCAATTACATGTTTAAAAATTTGCAGACGTTGCTGATAAATTACTCTATCCGTGACATCCTGAACCGTACCTTTCATTAGTTCAGGCATGCCCTGCTCATCAAGCTTCATCTCTGCTAGCTCATGAACATGGCGAACACTTCCATCAGGTCGAATTATCCTGTGGATGACATCATGCTTTCCGGTTTTAGCTGCCGTATCCTCACTTGAATTCACTAATGCAAGATCATCAGGGTGAACCGATTTATGAAAAGCCTCAACAGATGGTGTGAAGGATTCTTTTGATTGGCCGAATATTCGAAATATTTCATCTGACCAGCTAATTTCGCCAGTTTTCATGTTGGCGTGCCAGTGCCCAATAGAAGCTAATCGCTGAGCCTCTAACAGTTGAGATTCTCGCTCAGAAAGTGCAATTTCCGCTATTTTCCTGTCATTAATGTCCTGCACAACGCCAATCATTTTGACGGCATCGCCATGATGATCTCGCTCAACAGAACCTCTTTCGAGCAGCCAGCGTTCAGTGCCATCCGGCCAGATCACTCGATGCTCAACCTCATAGGGTTCATCTTTCTCAATGCAGGCATTAAGCTTATCCGTAACCAACGCAAGATCATCAGGGTGAATGGCGGAAAGGAAGCTGGTGTAGGAAACTTGAGTGATTTTATGATCAAGTCCCAACATTGGTGCTATTTGCTCAGTCCAGTAAATCTCTCCATTTTTAATGTTCCATTCCCAGGTGCCAATATTTGCATAGAGCTGACCAAGGCGGAGCCTCTCTTTTGCTTGCTCAGCTTCTGCCTGGCTTTTTGTTCGTGTGATTGCACTGGCAATTAACTCCGAAAAAAGCGCCAACAATTTGATTTTAGATTTGAATTCTTTTTTTTCCTCAGACCTGGTTCGCAAACACAAGAAACCGGAGGTTCCTCCGCTGATACGAAGAGGAAAGCCATAAACCATCTCAGGCTCGATGCTGGATTGCTGCCTAAACGCATCCGGATGTAAAACTTTGGCATCCGGAATATAGATTGGCTCGCCCTCTTTAAGCTGGCTCCACCACAATGGAGTTTCGATGAGCGTCAGTACTTCAGGTGCCGGGAGGTTTGTAGGGGCATGGTTAGGACACCATTCATGCGTTTTTATGAGTGATTGGGTCGCGGCATCCAAGAAGAAAATAGTGCCACAAGTATTTTCCAGCTCTTCACACACCAACTGCAGGGCATTGTTGATGACAGTATCCAACTCAACAGGCGATGCGTTAAATAAGCTTCCAGCTATCAGGCCCAGTGTGGCGTGCATCGAGTTCTGTGCTCGCTGTTTTTCCTCTGACAGCTTTAATGAGGTGATATCTGTTCTTATAGAAACATACTGATACGGTTTGCCGCTTTCATCCAAAAAAGGCGTAATGGTTGTATGAACCCAGTAAACACCACCATCTTTTCGTTCGTTACAGATATCTCTTGTCCAGATTTGACCATCAGAAATCGTTTTCCATAGATCGGAATAGAAGTCGGGTTCGTGGTAACTTGATTTGATAATACGGTGATTCTGACCAATCAACTCATCGGACGTATAGCCACTTGTCCTGCAAAATGCGTCATTGGCATAGGTTATGTTGCCCTGTGCATCAGTAATGCTGATAAGCGCATGATGATTTAATGCAGTGTGCACTCGATCACGCTCATACAGCAGCGACTTGTATCGGCGCTGTAATGCACTATGCTGTCTCGAGCGTTTGGCTCTGGCCTTTACTGCAGCCACCAGCTCATCTGGGGCGACGGTTTTTTCGAGAAACTGATCTCCAGCAATTAACAGCGCTTTGGAGTTGTGGTTGGCATGGCTGTCCGCTGATAGAAAAATGACCGGCATCGTCAGGTAATCATCATGCTCTCGTAAGATTACTGCCAGTTCTGGGCCAGAGACATATGGCATAAACACGTCAAGTATCAGTACGTCCGGTTTGAAGTCTTTCAAGATGTCAAAAACACGTTCTGGTTGTTGCAACGTCACGACATCAATACCGGCAGACTGTAATATGCGTTTATGGATATCAAGGCTTATTGAATCGTCATCAACAATGATGACACGATAAGGTTCTGGTGGTTGCCGACCGGTTAGTGAGTCCAGCACACTAATAAGATCTTGAGGTTGAACTGGCTTCATAAGATAGCGAGATGCGCCGGCGCGAATAGCAGCAAGGCGGGCATCAAAGTCATCATTTGCCGATAAAATAACTGCGGGAGGGCAGGTTGGGTGCAGTTTTTTTATTTCTTCGAGAGTTTGGGCACCTGCCGTATTTCCCTGAGCAAATGACATATCGAGAACCAAGGCATCTGGCAGTGGAGGATGACCAATGACTTCTCGCAGTGTATCAAGGTCAGTAAAAGCGCGCGGATTAAAACCGTGGGTGCCTAAAATCTGTGTCAGAAGCTCGGCTTGTTCGAGATCATCTTCAATGATGTAAACAAGAGGGTTTAGGTCTCGTGAGTTGGAATAACCGCTGGCATAATCCGGCAGGACAGGAGCGCTTTTTTGAGCGATGGAGTCCAATGTTTCGATTAAATCATGGATCAGGGACCAATGCTCGATGGAGAGAGCTGTCTTTTTTTCCATGCGCAATCGAACTGCTGCCTCAAGCTGCCTGGACAGTTGACAGACTTCGTCTAATTTAAAACTGCCGGCAGTCCCGATCAGAGAGTGTGCCACTCTATGGAGTTGTATCAGTCGTTTTTCTATGTCTGAGTATTCAGGGAAAGTTTCGGGGTTACAGTCTGCGATCAGCTGATGAAGTTCTTGTATCCGGTCTTTCAATTTTGCGTTGAATTGTTTTTTCAGTGCTTCTAACGCGGTGTCGACATTCACGGAACTCATAATTTTTCTTCCCAGTTTTTCAAGCTGATCACTACCGCTTTTGATGCGAAGATTTGCCCGTTATAAAGGCAAAATGGAACCTGTTGAGATTATCGCCGGCTGTTAATCAAAACAATTCCACGCTGCCACTGATTTCTGCAGCCTTCAAGGTTTGTTGATACTCGATTTCACGATGTACCAGCGTTTCATTGTGTAATGTTTGTAGTTTTTTGACTCTCATCCTGCCTGTTGAGGGTTGATACAGTACTTTTCTGGCATGAATATCTCCCAAGTCTTCAACCACAACATTCACATCCAGATTTTCCAGGTCTAGATAACGATGAACAAATTCTATATTTCTAATGCCAACATCAGACATGTTCCGGATTATCTTGCCACCACCTGTGAGTTTGATTTCAAGGTTTTCACGGCGACCACCGCGTTTGAGTATATCGTTGATCAAGTGCTCCATAGCATAGCTGCCATAGCGGGTAGCAACGTCATTCCAGTGTTGTTTTTCACCATCTTCACGATTACTTTCAGGCAGCATAAAGTGGTTCATTCCACCAATCCCAAACAATCTGTCCCTGATGCAGGCAGATACACATGAGCCGAGAGTGGTTGCTATCCATTCGTCATGAGCAGAGCTGATGTAATATTCACCCGGCAATATCTTGGCTACCCAGAATTGATTGACACGATCCCAATAGCGGTTGATATGCTCAAACTCTGGGTAACAGTCTGGCTTTTTTGCAGGGGTTGACTGTGTCATCGTCTATTTCTGGCTTAAAGCGATGAGTTCAGCCGCAATAGCATCTAGTGGAAACTGCTTCTCTGCTGCGCCCAGTTTGAATGCTGAGCCGGGCATACCCCATACAACACTGGTTTTTTCATCCTGTACCAGGTTGCTGGCACCAGCTTCTTTCATCTTCAGCATGCCTTCTGCGCCATCACTGCCCATCCCCGTGAGCATGACGCCGATGGCGTTTCTCGCTACATTCTCAGCCACAGAGTTGAACAGGACATCAACGGATGGCTTGTGACGTGATACAGGTGGCCCGTCATCAAGACGACACAAATATCGCGCCCCACTACGCTCAACTTTGAGGTGTTTATCCCCTGGGGCTATGTATGCATGACCCGGTAGAATTGGATCACCATCCTCCGCTTGTTTGACGGATATCTGTGCCATGTTGTTAATCCGTTGAGCAAAAGCGGCGCTGAACATTGCGGGGATATGCTGGGTGACAACGATACCAGGACAAACTGGTGGCATAGCGCAAAGTACTTCCTTGATGGCTTCTGTTCCACCAGTAGAGGCCCCGATAGCGATGATTTTTTCAGTGGTTTTGAGCTGATTCAATGTGTTGGATCTTGCTGCTATGCCCGAAGCGGCGAGTTTAGCAATCGTTGTGTCGCTGGCTTTCGGGTCAGCAGATTTCCGCAGATTCAGATTGGCCTTTGCTGCTGTTTTAACCTTAACAATGATTTCTTCCGCGTATGAGGCAAGCGAATTGTTTAAATCCAGCTTGGGTTTTTCAATGAAGTCGACAGCCCCGAGCTCCAGTGCTCTTAGTGTGGTTTCAGCGCCCTTTTCGGTCAGTGTGGATATCATCACGACGGGCATAGGTCGAAGGCGCATGAGATTCGACAGGAAGGTGATGCCATCCATCTTTGGCATTTCAACATCCAGTGTCAGCACATCGGGGTTGTGAGCTTTGATTTTTTCTCTTGCATCATAGGGGTCTGTCGCAGTTGCTACGACATTTATCTCATCGTCACTGTTCAGAATTTCGCTCAGCAATTTTCTGACAAGAGCTGAGTCATCAACCACAAGGACAGAAATTTTGCGTGTGTTGTCATAAGTCATTTGAGAGGACTCTTTTCTTTAAACAGAACTTACAAGGCATTAATTTTTTTGTAGATAGTATTTCCCAGTGACGAAAACCGGTCAGAGACTTTATACAGGGTTTCAGAGTGGCCAATGAGTAAATATCCGCTGGGTTGCAAGATGTCTGCATAACGAGCAAACAAGTCAGCCTGGGTAGATTTATCAAAATAAATGACTACGTTTCGACAAAAAATAATGTCGAAATAACCTTTCATGGGCCACGAGTGAAGCAGGTTCAAACGTTTGAATGTAATCATTTCCCTGACTGATCGGTGTATTCTGACAAAACCTTCATTATCGCCTCGACCTCTGTCGAACCAGCGCTGCTGTCTCTCCCTGGGAATTCCACTGATTCGGTCTATGTCATAAATACCATGACTGGCATGTTTGACCACATTGGCGTCGAGATCTGTGGCGAGTATTTTTACATCCCATTCATCTATATCGGGAATATTCTCTCGAAGAGTTATCGCGATACTGTAGGGCTCTTCACCTGTCGAGCAACCCGCAGACCAGATTCTGATGCGCTTATCTCCCTGCTTTGAGCCACAAAGTTCGGGCAAAATGTGAGATGCGAGATATTGGAAATGGTGGTTCTCCCTGAAAAAAGAAGTCAGATTGGTAGTGATTGCATTAATCAGAAAATCTGCAGCTTTGTCATCTCCTCTGCTGAGTGTTTCGCAAAATAGGTCAAAATTGCCTTCAAAATTCTTGCGGATATACTTGCTCAGACGGCCATAGACCATGTCTTTTTTTACATCGGTTAGCACGATACCTGTATTTTCTGTCACAAACTCTCGGATGACACGAAAATGTGCATCCGAGAACAGGAACTCCCTGTCTTTGCCCAAGCCAATCTTCCCTTCACCAACGCTACGGTTCAAGTCCATACCCCTCCAGCCAGTTCAGAAGATCTAGAACTCTTCCCAGTCCTTATCTGCTGAACTCGCTGGCTCAGCCCGTTTACGGTCGAGCCTTTTATGAGCCATGCTGGCGTTCGACTGCAAGGAACGTTGAGCAGGTATCTGACGTGCCGAATCAATGCTTGGGGCAGGCATTTCCTGACCTGTACGGAAGAACATCATCAATCGTTGCAGGCTCTTGCCTTGCTCATCTAGAGACTCGCTGGCGGCAGCCGCTTGTTCAACCAGTGCAGCGTTCTGTTGAGTCATTTCATCCATTTGCGTCACGGCTTTATTGACTTGTTCGATGCCAGATGTTTGTTCTGCACCGGCCGCGGCAATTTCAGCAATAATATCACCGACTTTTTTCGCGCCAGTAACAATCTCTTCAAGGGTGACGCCGGACTGGTTGACTAGTTTTGAGCCTTCTTCGACTTTCTCGCTGCTGTCGTTGATCAGTGATTTTATTTCCTTCGCTGCGCTGGCGCTTCTTTGTGCCAAATTTCTGACTTCAGACGCAACGACAGCAAAGCCGCGACCCTGTTCGCCAGCTCTCGCAGCCTCCACAGCTGCATTTAGTGCAAGCAGATTCGTCTGGAAGGCAATTTCATCAATGACCCCAATAATGTCGGTTACTTTTTTGCTCGAGGAGCTGATAGCTGACATGGCTTCAATTGCTCTATGGATTACTTCACCGCCTTTCTCTGCTTGCTCGCGTGCGCTGGTAGCCAGTTGATTTGCTTGTCTTGCGTTGTCAGAGTTTTGTCTCACCGTACTGGTCAATTCTTCCATGCTGGCGGCGGTTTCTTCCAATGAAGAGGCCTGCTCTTCAGTACGCTGACTCAAATCAACGTTGCCTTGCGTGATTTCAGATGCCGCGGTTGCTATGCTTATTGCAGATTCATTTATTTCTTGAACTACATTGGATATCTTGGTTATTGTGTTGTTAATTGCGTGCTGCAATTCTGCGATTTTACCTTCATATTTTCCCTCCATTAGCGTTGTAAGGTCGCCCTCCGACATGGCTGTCATGACCTCGGATGTGGATTTAAGAACTTCCTCCACTGTTCGCTGTAGCTGTTTCTGTTCAGTTATGTCCGATGCGTATTTGACAACTTTATATGGCTTGCCATTCAGATCCAGGATAGGGTTATAGCTTGCTTGCAACCAAATTTCATATCCACCTTTTCCGACACGCCTAAATTCACCCGCCTCAAACTCTCCACGATTTAGCTTAGCCCAGAACTCTTTGTATTCAGCACTGTTGGCTAACTCGGGTTCAGCAAACATTCGATGATGCTTTCCAATCACTTCTGCACGACTGTAGCCAACTACTTGAAGAAAGTTTTCGTTGATATCGATAATCGTTCCATCCATGTTAAAGCTGATCACTCCCATGGATTTGTCAACCGCCGATATCTGTCCTTGTGCCTCCACACTAGCAAGTTTTTCTTCGGTTATTTCCGAGGCGTATTTGACAACTTTATATGGCTTGCCATTCAGATCCAGGATAGGGTTATAGCTTGCTTGCAACCAAATTTCATGCCCACCTTTCCCGACACGCTTAAATTCACCCGCCTCAAATTCTCCACGATTTAGCTTAGCCCAGAACTCTTTGTATTCAGCACTGTTGGCTAACTCGGGTTCAGCAAACATTCGATGATGCTTTCCAATCACTTCTTCACGACTGTAGCCAACTACTTGAAGAAAGTTTTCGTTGATATCGATAATCGTTCCATCCATGTTAAAGCTGATCACTCCCATGACTTTGTCAATCGCCGACATCTGTCCTCGTACGTCCGCATTTGCACGTTTTTCTTCAGTAACGTCATGCCACTCCAGCATATTGCCTATGTATGTGCCTGCAGCATCAAATCGAGCGGTCACATTGAGCCGAAATGCTAATGGGCCGACACGTATATCAGCAGAATGAGGTAGGTTATTCGGATCGCTTAGAAGTTGACGTTGATGTCGAGGGTTCTTGTGAAAAGTGTCGATGTTGCTACCGACAAGGCCATTCACGGAGAATCCCGGAAAAGATTCTTTGAGAATTGCTTCGTGTTCCCCAAGCATTTTCAGTGTTGCTTGGTTGGCATAGGTGATCACGAAATCACGATCAACCATCATTATTGCAGTCATGGCAGCATCGATAGCGTCCCACATGTTTTCTAATTCTTCCAAGGGAACGCTGGTTTCTTCTTTATTGACAGCCATTTTTTACTCTCCTCAGTTTGGTATGCCTTTAGCTTATTTTTTATCTGATACAGGCTTTATCAACGGATTTATTCTGTTGGTCTTAGCCAAAGTTTATCGACAGGTGTTATGCGATTCTTCTGGGCGGAGTCAATTTTGCCCAAATCCATCACAAGCGAATTTCTTGCAATCAGTTTTTTTCGAAAATGCAGTACTTCCATGATTATCCTTGTTAGTAGTGTCGTCGTTACTCAAATTGGTTGTCAGGCGTTATGATCCATCACGATTTTAGGGTATCGATTTGACCTGCAATCAAAAGCGAATCGAAGCTCAGCTAAGGATACTTTCCAGGCTGAGCAGTTTGTCGATATCAAGCAGCATTAATAGCTCGTCGTCCACATTGGCAATGCCTTTGATGTACTTGGTGTTGACTGCACTGCCAAGATTAGGCGTTGCCTTGATGTCCTTGAGAGCAATATCTTCAGCATCAGACACCGCGTCGACAACAACACCGACCGTTCGCTGCGCATCGCCTTCAAGCTTTAGTACAATCACCACGGTTGTGCTGCTGTATGACTTGAAAGGCATCTCAAAGAAAAGTCGCAAGTCAACAATGGGTACTATCGCCCCCCTCAGATTCAGAACACCGCACAGATAGGGAGGAGATTGAGGAATGGGGGTCGTTTTATCCCAGCCCCTGATTTCCTGAACGCGAAGTATTTCGACGCCATAATTTTCTCCATTAAGCTCAAATGTCAAAAACTGCTCGGTACCGTCTGAGATTACTCCATCCATTTGCCAACTTTCTTCGGCTGGCGTTATCTTTTGTGTGTTACTCATGTGTCATGCCTCGATTGCAATTTTTGGTTGAGGTGGATTGGCCTGCATTCTTTTTTCAAACAAAGTCATCATCCCTGGAATATCCAAAATCAGCGCAACTGTGCCATCGCCCAGAATTGTTGCGCCCGAGAATCCTTCAATTTTCTGGTAGTTAGTCTCGAGGCTTTTGATGACGACTTGCTGCTGTGCCAGCAACTCATTGACGAGCAGGCCAACCTTATAATCATCGGAGCCAACAACGACAATGAGATTACGCTCTGACGTATCGTCGGGATTCTTAGGTGTTTGATCCAGTGAGAAGATATCTGTCAACCTGATTAACGGTACATATTCATCACGCAAACTTAAAAGTTCACCTTTACCAACGACACTACGAATGGATTCGTCCTTAAATTCGATAGATTCGATGATGGAAAGTAACGGAATGACAAAGTTTTGGTCAGCCACCTTGATTATCTGGCCATCCATAATTGCCAGAGTCAAAGGTAATTTGATGGTGAACGTTGAACCTGACCCTTTTTGCGACTTGACCTCTATCTCGCCACCCAGGCTTTTGACATTTTTCCGGACCACATCCATGCCAACCCCGCGACCAGAGATGTCACTCACTTGCTCCGCGGTCGAGAATCCAGGGAGAAAAATCAGCTCATGAATTTGCTCTGGCAACATCGTTTCATTGCCTGAAACCAGGTTCTTTTCTATCGCTTTCTTTAGAATTTTTTCTTCGTTAAGGCCGGCACCATCATCAGTGATTTTGATGATGATGCTTCCTCCACGGTGAAAGGCATTAAGGTGGAGATGCCCTGTTTCTGATTTGCCTGCCGCCAGGCGAACCTCCGGCGTCTCAAGGCCATGGTCAAGCGAGTTTCTCACCAGATGAACAAGAGGATCGCCAATTTTTTCCATGACCGTCTTATCTAGTTCGGTCTGCTCGCCACTGAGTTGGAGTTCAACCTTTTTGCCAGTTTTCTGGCTCAAGTCGTGGACCAGTCTTGGAAAGCGGTTGAAGGCAAAGCTGATGGGCATCATCCGGATGCGCATGATGCCTTCCTGCAGTTCCCGTGTATTTCGTTCTAGTTGTTCCAGCCGGTCAACGATAGCCTGATGTATCTCACCATCTAGTTCTGAGCCAAGCTGTCCTAGCATCGACTGAGTAATGACAAGCTCACCGACCAGGTTAATTAGGTTATCCACCTTGTCCGTGCCCACGCGGATCGAAGACATGCCACCATCTTTGGGGCCTGCTTTGCTGTCTGTGTTTGGTGTTTCAGGCGTTCTCTGCTTATTCTCAGAAACTACTGGTCTCGCCGTGGCGCTATCGAGCTCTAAAACTTCATGGTCGGTGGTGGCGCCAGGGTGAGCAAGTGATTGGTTAGTGGTCGTTTCCGGTGTGGCAATGTCAGCCACAACGGCTTCATTAAATGACTTTTCCTCAACCTCGTCGAGCGGCTTTATGATCAACTCGCAGTCATCTTCAACCCACTCGAAAACTTCTCTGATGGAAGATTCATCATTCGTGCCCTTGAGAGTGATCTCCCAATGAAAGTAACACTCTTCGGGTTCCATATCCGAAAAGGGAGGTAAATCATCTTTCAATTTGAGTTGCATGTCGCCCAGCTGCTTGAGCTCTTTGAGAATCAGCAGCGGATCATTGCCAGTGAAAAGCAGGTTTTTGTTGGGCTTGAAAACAATATGCCAGCCTGAACCGTGCGTGCTGCCGGTAGTTGGTGTTTCCGCAACATTACCGTCACTCAAGGTGGCTTGTTCTGGTGGTGTTGATTTGCCTGGTGTGTCAGACAATAGCTGGGCAAGTGCTTCAGACACGGCGACCAGCTCTGTTTCATCGAAGCTTTCGTTTTGCTCGGCGGCTGAAACCATCTGGCGTAGCTTGTCAACCGCCTGCAGTAGTATGGATATTGCTTGTGAGTTGATTTCACGCTCGTTATTGCGCATCTGGTCAAGCAGCGTTTCAACGGAATGTGTGAACTCTGAAATCTGGTTGAAACCAAAACTGCCTGCACCACCTTTTATGGAATGCGCGGCACGAAAAATTGTGTTGATGGTTTCAACGTCGTAATCATCCTTGTTCAGATTCAGTAGCTCTTTCTCCATAAGATCCAGACCTTCGATACTCTCTTCGAAGAAAATTTCGTGAAACTGGCTGATGTCAACACTCAAGGCAGACTCTCCTTGTTAGTAGCGGAATGTTGCTAAAATTTGGTCTCGAGTTAATTCAAGCAACAACCTTTGAAATAGTGGCGAGAAGTTGACTGGGATTGAAGGGCTTGACTAACCAGCCTGTTGCACCAGCCGCTTTACCCTCCTGCTTTTTGTCGCCACCAGCCTCTGTGGTCAGGATTAAAATCGGTGTAAATCGATATTGGCCAAGCTTTCTGATTTCACGCGTCAGTGTAATTCCATCCATTACCGGCATGTTCACGTCAGTCAAAACCAGATCAAATTTCTGCCGCTTGGCTATATCAAGCGCAGCGCTGCCATTATCTGCCGCTGTAATGATATGGCCGGCATCTTTTAGTGTTACAGACACCATTTGTCTCATTGATGCTGAATCATCCACCACGAGGATATTTGCCATTTAAAAACTCCTAGATCTTTTGTTTTTGTGTCATCGGATTTTAATCTGAACTGGCCATGAAAATGTCAGTACTAAGGCCAATAAAACCTGCTGCCTCATCAAAGGCACCGCTTATCTCAGACCAGATCACTTGTACGCCACCATTAAGGCCGTACAATGCAAGATTGTAGAGTAATTGTAAGCCACTTGTGTCAATACGCTCGAGGTTACTGATGTTAATCTTCACAGTTTCATGCTCAGCAAGTATGCCCAGGATGCGAGCATAGACATCAGCGACATCCGCAATCGTCAATGCATGCTCCAAATCTACGACGAGATGCTCTTCATTCATAATCGACTTCCGCTAATATCGAATTAAACTGTCTGCGAATTCTTCTAGCAAATCCGGAAAAAGTCTGCTCAGGCGTCCTTGTTTGCTCTGCCACCACAACTGAAACTGTTTTATTAGCATTGCCTGGGCACTCCTGTGTCAGATAAAAATTTTTTCAAAAATCATGCCGGAATCATCGCATGTCTGAATCTTGTACGTGACTCTGAAGAGAATATCGTCTAAATTGCCACTGACTTTAGCTTTTTTCACAACAACTGCCCTAATATCACTCAAATTAAAGATGTTGCTACAATCGACGATAGTACTTACATCAATAATAAAGACTCACATAAATGAAAATGCATCCATGGGTATCAACGATGAGCAAAACTAACCTGCTTTTGATTGTTACGTTTATCTCAGTGCCTGTAGT
The DNA here is from genome assembly GCA_020831825.1 of Methylophaga sp. Lineage (GTDB taxonomy): Bacteria > Pseudomonadota > Gammaproteobacteria > Nitrosococcales > Methylophagaceae > Methylophaga. Next base: position 327,714 of record JAFIFW010000005.1, read on the forward strand.
GGTTGCTTATTCAGCCGCACAGCTCACCGGTGTCATCCTGGTTGGCATTACTTTTTTTGCGGCCTGGGGGCTTGTTAAACTCAGTGCTGGGAATGGACGGCGGACGACAGGCGATGACACATTTGCTCAACAATCCATCCTCACCGTAGGTAAAGCTCAAACTGATGCTAATGCCAGGGCACATGATGATTTGCTCAACCAGCTCAAGCTGGTTCAGGATGAGTCCTCTCAGGTCAGAGGTCTTATATATGAGACTGTCAACAAGCTCACTGCTTGTTTCCAGGAACTCAACGCGAGCACACGTTCCCAACAAAACATGCTGCAAGCAAGTTTTCATGAGCACCACGAGCAGTCGATCAGTGAATTCGTCGATAATACAGCCAAGCTGCTTGATTACTTTGTTGATCTCATTGTCAACACAAGCAAGGACAGTGTTTATCTCATGCATTGTCTCGATGACATGAGTAATCGTATCAACGCTGTGCTCTCTCTCTTGGATGATGTCAAAAATGTAGCTTCAGATATAAATCTTCTGTCATTGAATGCATCCATAGAAGCTGCCAGGGCCGGTGATGCCGGAAGAGGCTTCTCGGTCGTCGCCCAAGAAGTCAGAAACCTATCTGCTAAATCGGACGGAATCAACAATGACATCAATAGCATTAGTAAAGAAGTTATTGATACGCTTGAAGGCGTCAGAGCCGTTGTAAATCGGATTGCTTCTGCCGATATGAATGTCGCACTCAGTAGCAAACAAAAAGTCGCTTCTGCTACTGAATTAATGCAACAAAAAATCGATTCCACTGCCAGGGTCATTGAAGAAACTAACAAGATTTCGGAAAATATTGAACAGTCAACAGAAACTGCCATCATGGCGCTGCAATTTGAAGATATGTGCCGTCAATTACTGGAGCATGTGGAAAAACGTGTCGAGGCCTCTTTGGAGTTGCTTGAGGTTGCTAACCAGTCAGTCACGGAATCTGATTCAGAAAGATTGCAAGAGCACCTGGCCGATATAGAAAAGAGACTCAGTCAGCTCAAGCCCAAAATCCAGTCGGTGCAACATAAGTCAGTAACTCAAACCAGTCTGAGTGCTGGTGATGTAGAACTGTTTTAGAATATGAATCTATTGAATACTTGAGGTTGCATAACATGGAAACCCAAACGAAAGATAATGTTTCAACAATAAAAATCAATGAAAACTTCAACTTTTCATGTCAAGCAGAGTTCAGGCAGACATACGAAAAAATTCCCAAGTCGAATCGATTCATTCTGGACTTCTCAAAAACCTCATACATAGACAGTGCGGCCTTGGGAATGCTTCTACTTTTAAAAGAATATGCAGGGGGCGATGGCTCAAAAATTGAGATAATCAAATGCAAACCTGAGGTTCAAAACATATTCCAGATAAGCAATTTTGGTCAGCTTTTCAAGATCAGCTGATTAGAAGTCTCTGCCTTCATGTGCCAGCCTCTCATTCATGAGACACTCCTCGTCAAAGATTTTATGGGCGACGATGCAAGCCTTAAACTTGACAAGGCGATTGTTAGTCTCAACCTTGATAGAAAAGACAGCTTTAACATCCACCTCGTCGTAAATGAGCTCGTTAGTAACGCACTGGATCATGGTCTTTTGCTTCTAAGCTCAGCTGAAAAATCCCAACCATCAGGTTTTGATGCCTACTACAGAATGCGCTCGGAAAGAATAAAGCAGGGTAACACTGGCCACATTGAGATTCATATTTCACGTGAGTTTTCAGCTGAAAGACATAAACTGCATATTCATGTGGCTGATACAGGAGATGGTTTTGATACTGACTCACTTGACGCTAAACTGCCCGGAAGTGACTGCACATTCGGCCGAGGCATCAGCATCGTTCGGCAGTTGTGCTCATCAGTTAGCTATTCGCCCAAAGGCAATCAAGTTCATGTAACGTATGATCTTGAAGGATAAATAAAAACTTCTACTAGATATCAAAAAAATGCCAAACGCCCCCGCCATATTGATAGCAGAAGATGATCCCGGTGCACTCAAGTTTATGACGAGGTACCTTGAGTCGCTTGGTTGTGATGTTATTTCTGCCATCGACGGTGGTGAGGCGATGGCTAAATATGATGAATACTCTCCTGATATTGTTGTTACAGATTTTAATATGCCGCGTGCGGATGGGTTGGAAGTCATCAATCACATTCGACAAGGCAGCAATCTATATTGGACACCCGTTATTGTGCTCAGCGCTCAAAGCGATAACGAAAATATCATCAGATGCCTTGAGGCGGGTGCAGATGATTACATCACCAAACCCGTTAATCTCAAGGTCTTACATGCCAAGATAAAAACTTATTCGAAGCTTTCCAGACTCCAAAATGAAAATCTGGCAATAAAGTCTTCGCTGGAAGATGCAATTGAAGAAATTGCACGAGAAGAGGCGCTTGCTGAGAAGCTTCTGACTCGGATGCTTGAAAGCAATATATCAGCAAATGACTTCGCTCGTTATATCATCAAACCTGCCACGCGATTTAGTGGTGATCTAGTCTCAATAAAAGACCAAGGTGACAACACACTGATTCTAGTAGCTGATTCTACCGGACACGGCCTCACCGCATCGCTGCCAACACTGGTTGCATCACAGATTTTCCACAGCTCGCTTGAGTCGACGGAGCAGCTGTCTATAGTGGCAAGTAATCTCAACGAGGCCTTATTTAAGTTGCTACCCGCAGAGCTTTTTGTTGCTGCGACATTAATAAAGCTTAACCACAAGGAAAAATACATAGAGTTATGGACTGGCGGATTACCTGATGCACTTGTGAAAGTAGATGGTGAAAACAGTTTGAGAAAGTTAAAATCAGAGCATCTTCCACTGGGAATACTAAGGCCTGATGATTTTGACGCCTCTTTACACAAAATAAACTGGAATCAATCAATCTCGCTGTTTGCTTGTAGTGACGGCTTTTTCGACATCATCAATCATGAGCAATCCAATGCAAATATGAGTATGGTTTGCGATGTTGTAGACAAAACAAGCGGCAAAACAAGGTTGAAAGCCCTGGAGTCGCTTCTTGAAAAAAGTGTTCAAGAAACAGACTTTAAGGATGATGTAACGTTGTTCACGTTAGATGTTGATCTGTCGACTTGTATGAATCAAACTGGATTTATCGCAAGCTGATTCTCTCAAGAAAGTCCGCTACTGAGCAAACGATCCGGCATCCACTCTAACTACAGTAGCGCGGGATTGTCTTGGTATTAAGCAGTGAGCAGTGTGGCCCCAATAACGCAGAGCGGCGCCACATGCTATTGGCATCACAATTGATTGTAGATGTGAAACACTGCGTTTTTAGCTTAACAAAATGTAAGTCAACGTGGTTTTTATCGGAGTAGTGAAGAAGCAATCCAGTACTGATTGTTTTACAGTGCCAGGAAGAATCATTGTCATGACAAAACTACCGGCAACTTATCCTGGTGAGAAGGCTTCTGCTGATGCTGACAAAAGAACATGCCGCTGACCACAGTTGTCAGAAGCAAGGAGCGGGTATAGTTCGGGGCTGATTTTTTGCTAAAGACGATATTCGGATTGCGCGATAAGCATCGTTGCGACATGATCGAAAGCATAGAATAAATTCGTCTCCGTTGTGGGTCGCTTGCTATTCACTACAGCAAGCGCATATCTTCAAAAGCAATTTTGAGCATTTGAGAACAAAATCATGGCAAGTTGGTCTGACTGCTGTTGTTGAAACTAGATAAATATGAACACTGTAGCTAATCAAAATTCAAACCCGTTACTCGACTTGTTGCTGAGTATTGTGCTGCCTTCAATTATCTTGATGAAGTTCAGTGGCGATCAGCATTTGGGCGCTGCCGGAGGTCTGGTGGTCGCGTTGACTTTTCCGCTCGGCTGGGGCCTGTATGGGTTGGTCAAGTATAGAAAATTTAATTTTATCGCGCTATTGGGGGTGGTGAGTATTCTGCTGACCGGCGGGATAGGCTTGCTTGAGCTCGATACAAAATGGCTGGCTATCAAAGAAGCGGCTATTCCCGCAATCATTGGTCTTGTCGTGCTGATCACCAGTTTCACGCCATATCCGCTGGTGAGAACCCTGCTTTTTAATCCTGCTGTTTTGGATGTTGAAAAAATTCAACAGAAGCTGGATGAAGCCAACAGCAGCCAGGTGTTTGAGGCTCGTTTGATGAGGGCCAATTTTCTTGTGGCTGGCTCTTTCGCTTTTTCAGCGATGATGAATTACATACTTGCCACTTGGATAGTGACCAGCCCGGCGGGAACGAATGAATTTAATGAACAGCTAGGTCAATTGACCTTGTATAGCTACCCGATGATTGCGCTGCCATCAATGATCATGACGCTGGGCATACTCTATTATCTGTGGCGCAGCATTCATGATCTGACAGGGCTTGGGCTAGAAGAGGTCATGGCGGTAAAGTCAGAAGAATAATCTATCTGACCTGCTCAGTGGCTTGGAAGCGCAATAGTATCGGCTGGCATCCTGATATTTATTCATCAGGGATTTCACCAATGTCCCACACACCTTGTTAAGGGAATTTATCGCATCTGCCCGTTTTTTCTCTCCCGTTGTCACCGTTTTTCGCTGAACATCCATATTCATCAATAACACTGCTATAGTTAGGGTCGATTGATAGCCAATGATTATTTGGGGGCATTGATGAGCAAATCTTATCCTTTTTTTAGAAAAACGCAGCTATTTTTGCCATTTTTGTTGTTTTTGGCGGCTTGTTCGGATGATGCGGAGCTTGCTTCTGAAAACCTGGTAATTCCGGGTGAGCACACGGTTGAAATCTTCAAAAGTACGGGAAGTGTGCAGTGCGAACCGGGTTCAGGTTATTCGCTCGGTCAGATGTTAGCGGAATTAAACAATCAGGATATTGAAGTTTATACGGCGGCTTGTGGCGTGATGACCGGCGTGCAATTTATTGCGGTGTGTGGTGCCGGTGATGGCAATATCAACGTGTTTGCGATTGATCAGGCTGATCTGGCAGCCGCATTTGAGTTGGGCTTTGCCATTACCGATGAATTGCCGGGAGATGATGGCGGCCCACTGTGGCAGTTGAAAAAATGTGCGCCGATGGCTGCAGACAACTCAAGTGCCTTACAGTGATTAAGTCAGGCTGTATCTGGTTCCACCGGCAGACTAGCTAGTGAAGTTTATTGTCTTTTCATATCTGCTGTTTTTCAGCCAGCTTGCGTTTGCCATGCAGTCGGTGACTTTGCAGCTGCCCTGGAGTCATCAGTTTCAATTTGCGGGTTACTATGCGGCTGAAATGCAGGGGTATTTTGCTGATGAAGGCCTGGAGGTTGAGATCCTTCCCGGGCTTTTGCCTGGCGGCAAAACAGTCAATGTGGTCGGCGAAGTGGTCTTTCAGCAAGCAGAGTTTGGTGTCACGCGAAGCGATCTGTTAGTGCATCGTGCCAGAGGCTTGCCGGTGGTGATGCTTGCAAGCATCATGCAGCGCAGTCCGGCAGCATTTATCTCTCTGGAAGACTTTAATATTCAGAGGCTTGAAGATATTGGTGATGCGCCGGTGGCCTTACCGCTGATGCTTGAAGAACGAGGCGCGATTATCGATGTTGAGGTGATTGCGGCTCTGAAAAAAGCGGGAGTAAACATTTCGAGTCTGAATAATCAGACTCCTAGCTGGGAGTTGCAGGATTTGCAGCGGGGAAACACTCAGCTGATGCTTGGATTCACTACCGATGCTCCATATATTCTCGAGCGACGAGGCTATCGGCCACGGGTGATTTTACCGGAAGATTATGGCATTGATGTCTATGGTGACCTGTTGTTCACCAGTGAGGCAACCCTGCGTGAAGCTCCCCAGATGGTTGCGGGCTTTAGGCGCGCAGTGGTGCGTGGCTGGCAATATGCTTTTGAACAGCCTGAAATCATTGCAGATTACATTTTGCAGCGATATCCACCCTATGAATCTGATTTCGATAGGGAATTTTTGGTTAATGAAGCGATGCTCTTACAACAGTATATTCAGGCGGATCTGATTGAAATTGGCTACACCAATATCGAGCGTTGGCAGCGGATCTTGAATATCTATCGCGATATTGGTCTGACAGATCCGGTTGAATTGGATCAGTTCATCTATCAGATGCGGATTGCTGCGCCAAGCAAGTGGTACAAACCGACCATTGTGGTGTTGTTGATCCTGTTCTCATTGAGTTTATTGCTGGTATTTCGTTTGTTTCAGAGTCGGCGGATGCTGGAGTTTCAGGTGCGCTATCGAGAAAAACGTGAGTCACAATTACAACGCCAGGCCGAAACAGATCCTTTGACCGGCCTTGATAATCGCCGTCGCTTCAGCCTTGAACTGGAAACACTTTTTTGGCGTGCACAACGGCATCAACTCAAATTGGCAGTGATTCTGCTGGATATTGATCATTTCAAGAAGATTAATGACACTTTTGGACACCCAGTGGGCGACAGAGTGTTGTGTATTTTGGCAGAACTATGTCGGCAAGCGTTGCGTGAAAGTGATTTTGCCTGTCGTTACGGTGGCGAGGAGTTTGCCTTTTTATTGCCTGGCAGTGATCTGCCGGATGCGGTCGCAATCGCTGAACGTCTGGCACAGAGTATCGAAGATACCCAGATTATTGCAGGTGATCAGCGCGTAAGGTTTACGGTCAGTATGGGCGTTGCAGAACTTGCCGCTACCGATGAAAATGCTGAACAGTTGATTCATCGAGCGGATGTGTTGATGTATCAGGCAAAGCGTTCGGGGCGAAACTCGATTCAGTCAGTGTTATCAGCAGCGTGATCATTGGCAAGCCAGCCCATTTTCCAGTGTTTGGCGTTTCTGAGGTCACTGATTTTTACATGGTAAGTGTTGTGAGTGAGTACTGACTCAATTTTAAATATCTCATCACCACGCTTTTTTGAGACAACCCCGACGACCAAAAAATGACGTTCACGATTTTGCGGTGTGAGCGAGGTCCATTTGGAAAACATCAGCTTGGCAGGATTTATCTGATTTTTTGAGGTCATAGCTATCAAGTTAAAAGTTTCAGGTCAGATTGAGACAAACAACGGCGTGGATCTACTGAAACCATCCGACATGAAATAAACTACAGGATCCGTTAATGACGACAGATAAAAAGCTAGCAGACCTGCGAAAAAGCTATGAAAAGGGCAGTTTGCGTGAGCATGAGCTGGACTTGGAGCCTTTGCAACAGTTTGATGCCTGGTTCCAGGAAGCACTCAAGCACGAGCAATACGAAGCCAACGCGATGACCGTCGCCACAGTAGACGAAAATGGTCGTCCTTCTTGTCGGCCAGTTCTGGTCAAGTCATATGATGAGCGCGGCCTGGTCTGGTACACCAATTACCTTAGCCGTAAATCAAAGGCGCTGGAATCAACCCCCTATGCGAGCTTGCAGTTTCACTGGCAAGCGCTGGAGCGTGTGGTGCGTATAGAGGGCCGGGTTAGCAAAATCAGCGAACATGAGTCCGACGAGTACTTTGCCAGTCGGCCACTATCACACCGGATCGGCGCTTGGGCTTCACCACAAAGCCAGGTGATTTCGGGACGAGAAGAAATTGTCGCCAATGCGGCGAAGTATGGTTTGGAGTTCGGCTTGAAACCGCCAAGACCACCGCATTGGGGCGGCTTCAGGCTGGAGCCTGACTATTGGGAGTTTTGGCAGGGGCGAACCTCTCGTTTACATGACCGGATCGTCTATCAGTTTGATGGCGATGGACGCTGGTTAAAACAGCGCTTGGCACCTTGAATCAGCGATTGCTAATTTGACATTCCGCGGGTCGTGATGTGTCATGCCACTTCTTGATTGAATATGGAGAGCAACATGGCAACAGTGACATTAAAAGGTAATCCGTTTGAAACCGTGGGCGATCTGCCAACCGTTGGCTCGGCCGCACCTGACTTTACACTGACAAAAGATGATCTTGCCGATCTGAAACGCAGTGATATCAGTGGTCGGTTGGTATTGAATATTTTTCCTTCTATCGACACACCCACCTGTGCCACTTCGGTGCGCGAGTTCAACAAACGTGCTGCGGCCAAGGCAGACACCACCGTGGTATGTGTGTCCATGGACCTGCCGTTTGCACTGAGCCGTTTTTGCGGTGCCGAAGGTATCGACGGGGTATTGATTGGCTCCGCCTTCCGCTCTGACTTTGGCAGCAGCTATGGTGTTGCTTTCAAAAACGGCCCACTTCAGGGCTTGTTGTCACGAGCGGTTGTGGTCATTGATGCTGATGGCAAGGTGCTATACACCGAGCAAGTGGCGGAAACCGCCGATGAACCCAATTACGAAGCGGCGCTGGCGGTATTGAGCTAAATTGTCAGGTCGTTATTAATAAAAAAGCCCCGGCGCAAAACACCGGGGCTTTTGTTTATTGATTGGCTGCTATTTTATCAGCAGTTACCGGCCAAAGTGGTGCTAGCAGATTGCGACTCAGGTGCAGGTTAAAATTGAACTTGTCGGCTGCTGGAATAGCACCCTTGAAGTTGTGCACAATCAGCGGTACTTCCATTTCATGGGTTGAACCATGGGTGCGGTAGTGGGCGGGCAAGTCTTCCATTTCCACTTCTTCCAGTTCACCAAACACCGTGTCCCTATCACCCAGTACCACCAAGTCACCAATGCGATCGGCCAGTAGACGAAACTGTTTTGCGGCTTCCTCCCGAGTTAACACCTGTTCCACACCTTCCAGTGACAGCAGCAAGCAGCTGACTTCATCTGTATCTTCAGGATGATTCAGCCATATCCAGGCGGTGCCACCAAAGGTACGGTGGTGCTTGATATAGCGATCCCGTTCTGCGGATAAAGCAAACCGCAATGGCTGCTGGCGACGTTCACAGGCTTTGGCCAGATCCCAGCAGCGTTTTTTGTAATTCATGCCGTGGTCGGCCGTGATCATCAAAGCGGCATCGGGCGCAATCTCAGTCACTTGACCCAGCAGTCGGTCGAGTTCGGCCTGATGAGCACGTGACTCTTCAGCTTCGGGTGGCCACATATGCATGGGATAGTCGGTGGTATGTACATAGAGGAAACCGATATCCGGACGATTTTGCAGAATATCCAGCGCCAGTTGCCATAACCAGTAGTTGATTTCCCGACTGTAGATATCGGGTGCCGAGCCAAATTTTTCGATCATGTCTGCCGGGGCTTCTTCGGCCGAAATGGCAATTTCGGCATCAGCGCCAAGCAAGCGGATGGTTTTTTTCTTGCTGGTCAGCAGGGCACTTTTGACGCCGTGCATGCGCGCACGCTGAATCATGGTCGGTACCAGGATGGAATTACCATCTTCCATGTATTCGGGCTGATTCAGGGTTTCATCAAAATAGGAGTTGCCGGTAATGCCATGCTCATCAGGAAAGGCGCCGCAGCAGATAGAGGCATTATTGGCATTGGTCACTGTCGGCATCACGGCGCTAACCGTCTTAAAGAAGCCATTATTGGCCATGGCTTTGATATGAGGCATCTCAGACGCTTCAAAATAGTCGGTGCCAAGGCCGTCAATCATGGCAATAACAATACGTTGTGAATTCATATGAATAGTCCTTGAGTAAAAAACAGGGGTTAGCCGATGCGGCCTTGCAGAAAATCCTGACCGGCAACCGTTGTCGGGTTGGCAAAAAATTGTGCTGCCGGTGCGTTTTCGATGACTCGACCTTCCATCATCAACAAGGCCTGATCCGCCAGTCGCCGACTCTGTGCGATGTTGTGGGTGACAATGACAATGGTGTAGTCATCTTTGAGTTGCTGAACCAGCTGCTCAATGCGCTCGGTCGAGGCCGGATCCAGCGATGAACAGGGTTCATCCATCAGAATGATTTGCGGCTGGTTGGCCAGCGTTCGTGCAAGACACAAGCGCTGTTGTTGTCCACCCGATAATTGATGCGCTGACTGATGCAGTCGATCCTTCACCTCATCCCACAATCCAGCCATGGTCAGATAACGTTCAGCCAGCAATTGCCGCTGGGATCGTTTGAGCCGCTGATGAAAACGCACACCAAACAACACGTTTTCTTCAATGGACATCGGAAACGGCTGCGGTCGTTGATGAATAATGCCAATGACTTTGCGTACCGCACGGGCATCTACATCGTTTTGATAGATATCCAGCTCACCAAAATAGACACTGCCGCTGGTGACTTCAGCACCGGGCGTCAGCTCCAAGGTTCGATTGAGTGACTTGAGCAATGTCGACTTGCCACAGCCGGATGGCCCCATGATCGTCGTCACTTGTCGTTCAGCAATGCTGATATTGATATCAAACAAGCGTTGTTCCAGTCTGTAGTGAATGTTCAGTTGTTGTGTCTGCAAAATGCCTGAAGATGGCGCACTGGCTGCAGTCAGGATGGCCGGATGTGGTACGGCTGGTGAGTTCAAATTGATAGCGGTTTGTAACATAAGCAAGTTCTCACTTTCTTAATCTGTGGCGCAGAATCATGGCGCAACTGTTGGCAAACAAAAGGCAGGCGATCAAAACAAAGGCAGTGCCATAGGCATGTTCAAACGACACTGCTTCGCTGACCAGGTTGTAGAGATGGGTGGGTAAGGTCATGACCGGGCTGTCCAGTGACGGGCTGCTGCGGGTTTGGACCACACTGGCGGTGAACAATACCGGTGCCGCCGAGCCTACGGCATGGCCAGCCGCCAGCACAGTCGCTGCAATAATTCCAGGCAAGGCTTTCGGCAACAGTGTTCGACGAATGACATAAGCTCTAGAAACGCCAAGTGACAACGCCGACTCTTTAAGTGGTCGCTCCACGGCATTAAACGCTGAGTAACTGCCGATCAGTATTACCGGATACATCAGCATGGCCAGCGTCAGCCCACCGGAAAGCACCGAGATACCAAAACCGAATTGCACTACCAGAAAGGCATAGCCAAACACACCAAACAAGATGGCCGGAATGGCGGCGAGACATTCGGTGAAAAAACGCATCACAGCGACAAAGCGTTGGCTTCGAGCGTATTCGGACAGATAGATGGCAGAGGCCAGTGCAGCTGGAAAGGCAACAGCCAGGCCTAATCCAGTCACGGCTAAGGATCCCTGAATGGCTGGCAGAATGCCGCCGGATACGCCCAAGGGATAACCTCGGGGGACTTCGCTGATAAAGCTCCAGCTCAGCACCTGAAAACCATGGAATAGCAGATAACCGATAATCGACAGTGGCAATAACAGGCCTATAGCGCCTGCAGTCCAGGCCAGTAGCCAAAACACCCGGTCATTGACTACGGCTCGTCGGTTGTTGAGTAGTAGTTGTTCAGCCTTGTGCATGACATAGTAACCGGTTTTTGATGAGAAGAATGCCGCCATTAATCAGCAAAATGAGCAACATCAATACGGCCGAGGCAGCAAACAAGGCGGCGAATTTTTCGGTGCCCAACGCCGCCTCACCCAGCTCGGTGGCGATCAGGCCGGTCAGTGTTTGACCTCGATCCAGTAACTCTTTGGGTACGGCCAGTGAGTTGCCCGCCAGCATCAAGGCGGCCAGTGTTTCGCCAATGCCTCGGGCAAAAGCCAAGACGATGCCGGCGAAGATTCCGGGCATGGCGCGCGGCAGAATAATGCGTCGAATTACATAAAACCGAGTCACGCCGAGACTCATACCGGTTTCCCGAAAACTGCGTGGCACTGCATCCAGTGCTTCGGTGGCGGTACTGACAATAAACGGCATGACCATCACCGCAACAATCAGTCCGGCGGCCAGAATGCTGACGCCGGTGGTCATGTCAAAGATATGCTCAAACCAGACAACCAGCGTGACATATCCAAAAAAGCCATACACCACCGATGGAATGCCTGCCAGCACTTCCAGACAGGGTTGCAATATGTTGCGAACAGCAGTCGGGGCGATTTCGGCAATAAACAAAGCCATGACAATGCCTAGTGGTACGGCGACCAGCAATGCAATGCCAGTCACGTAAACAGTGGATACCCAGGCATGCAGGATGCCTAGTCTGGGCGGTTCAGCCAGTGGCACCCACGGTTCAAATAACAGAAATTCGCTCAAGCTGACCGCGCCAAATACGCCTGCTGCCTGCCAGAGCACATAAACGACAATTAAAAAGAAGGTGCTGACACCGAGTACCAGAGCCAGCAGGGTCAGCATCCAGGCCAGCGGATCCAGTGTCAGCCCGCCAAGACGGCGGGCTGGGTGACTGGCAAATTGAGTTGACATAACAGCGCTTATTCGTCGGTTTACTGGTCAGCCTGGACCGGGATATAGCCCAGATCGGTGACTACTTTCTGACCATCATCGCTGAGCAGATAACGCACGAAGGCACCGAGATAGGCGTTATCGGCATCCTGATAGACAATCAACAGCGGCCGAGCCAGCGTGTAATCGCCGCTGACCACATTGCTTTGAGTCGGTGCCACCCCATTGAGGGCAAAGGCTTTTAACTCTTCATTAGCGTTGACCAGACCGGCGGAAATGTAAGCAAAAGTGAACGGATTACCCAGTAATGTCCGCAATAGCTGGCCTTGTGAGCTCATTTGCAGGGCACGATCTGAAACCGGTGTTTCACCGAGAATCTGTCTTTGCAGCATCACCGCTGAACCGGCACTGGAATCACGCACCAGCAAGACGACTTCCTGGTCAGCCAGATTATTATCAATTTGATTGTAACGACTTACTTCGCCTGAAAATATTGATTTCAGGGTGTCAGTGTTTAGATTATCGTGGATGCTGTGTAGTGGATTGTCATGGCGTGCCGCAATGGCAACCGCATCAATGCCGACCCGAACCACTTGATGATCCCCCATGGCCTCGACTTCCTGTGGACGCAAGTCACGCGCCACCATGCCGGCATCGGCGACTTTATCAAGTACGGCGCGAACGCCCTGACCTGATCCGCCGCCACTGGTTTCAATGACGATAGCTTGTGATGGCAGCGTGGCGTCAAATTGGTCCCAGGTTTGGTATTGCTGGGTAAAAGCTTCGGCCGCGTTGCTGACAATCGGGATCAGCGTAGTCGAACCGGATAGAAATAATTTGCCATCATCCGCGAGGGCAGTTGAGGTGAATGAAACAGAGATCAGACTAGCAGCAAACAGTAATCGCATTGGAGTTCTCCTGGTTGTGAACATTTGTAATCAGGAAAACACATTTGTATTACAGGGATGTGACAGACAATTAAACTGTCATTGATTAAATTTGTAGCAATGCTTGTGCAGTGATTGTGTCGGTGATCAGGATATTGCCCAGCCCTTGCAGCAGGCAGGCGTGAAGAATCGCTACTTTGTCTATGCCACCTGAAGCCAGAATGATCTTGGGAATTTGGCGAATACCGGCCAGTGGCGGCACTATCATGCGATGGGTGAGCGGGTGATCAACGGCTTGCCCTTTAGCATCGAGATAGATGCCGCAGGTATCGCCCACGGCACCTGCTGCCAGCAGTGAGTCGCGCAAGCTTGAATCAATGACCTGATACACCAGGTTTTTGGAATCCGGCCCAAGATCACTGGCACTAATCAAAGCAACATCAGCATTGGCAGCTTGAGTCAGCACTGACTTGACGGTGGGCTCGGCCAGCAGCAGATCGCGCACCGACTGGTCACTGACAATCATAGGGGCCGTCACGTAATAACTTTGAGCATCCAGCACCCTCGCAAAGCGGGCCGTGGTGTCATAAGGGTTAAGGTGGTGACCTGCTGGCAGGCCCCCATATAGCGAGACGACAGTATGTTGTTTGTCGCGACGTGGTGTTAACGCAGGCAACGCCGCATCCACGGTGCGACCCCAACCAATTGCCAGACTGTCGCCTGGTTTGAGCAGACTGTCCAGATAACTGCCAGCCGCCTGACCAATCAGGTCATGTCGTGATTGACCGTCTATACCGGGAATGACCCGAACATCCAGCAAATCGTAATGTTGTTTCAGTGCCTGTTCTGCCTCAAGGCAGTCAGCAAAACCGTAATCGACTGAGATACGCACGATACCCAGGCTGCGGGCTTCATTCAGCATGCGAATCACTCGGGCCCGGGTCATGCCGAGCCGGCTGGCGATCGCATCCTGGGTCATGCCTTCCTGGTAATACAGCCAGGCGATGGATGCGATAAGTTGTTGTTCGTCGGTATAACCAGCTGCCATTAGTAAGTTCACTTAATCTTGGAGCAGCCATTCTGGCAGATGACACTATTGCCGTCATCCGGCTTTTGTGGTTTTGTGTAGGCATGGGCTGAGACATTGATTGCCGAACAATCACAGTTAGCCGCAAGTCAAAGATCATGTTGCATGATAGAGGGCTGGCCGAATGAATCAGAATTTGAGTCGGTTATTCGCTTCGGTGGTGGTGATATCTGAGTTTCATCCTCAGGCGAGAGCCATACGATTTTGGCGCGCATCACAGCAAGACGCCCCCGAGGCGGCGGTGATTTTTCATCAACGTCCAACTCGCCAGCGTGAACAGCTTGAAGCCGATATCGCCGTGGTTGCAACGATGCTTGGGCCGGCAGCGATGCCAGATTATTACGCCTTTTGTCAGGATATCGAGTCGATATTCAATGGTGCAGGCCCATCCGGTCCTATCAGTCGCCTGCGCGATCTTGACTGGCATCGTTTTCGTCAAGTATCTGCCTATGCGCAACACTGGCGCTCACGAAATCCTGAAGAAGTAGTCAAGCTGTTGGCCTTTATGATGGCCATGCCGCTTTTCAGTCGAATTGCTGCTCAACTGATCGTTGAAAACAGTAATGAAACCATAGTTGCGATTGAGCAGCAGATGCAGGAAAATCGCGGCGTTTATCTTCTGGGTGTCCGTCGATTTCACGAATTGTTTCGCAGCGAAATTGATACAGCTTGCAGTGAGTCAAAGTTGCTGGTGGCCACTTATCGCGGCAGTAAAAAAGATAATAATGCCGCGCAGATCGTCAATAGAATGTTAGGCTCGATTGATTTCTCATAGTCCTCAGCATTGGGGTAATGAGATATTCACGACGGCCCTCATGCATCTCGTGCTGTCTGCATGAGCAAGTTTTTGTATTGAGAAGGTAAGTCGCATGGGAAAAAAACTGGCACGAACAGCACTCAAGCATCGCACCGAAACACTGCAAGCCGAACGTCGTGAACGCAACAGTAAAGCCACAATGCTGCTGGAGCGCTGGGGACAAAGCCTGCGGGAGCAAGCTTCCGGCGTTTGGGTGGAAGGCAGCGAACATGAAAATATTGAAGATCAGATGACTTCAGAAGTGATGAGCAGCCTGACGCCAGAGATACTGGAAATTGCCCGTCTGCACTGGTCAATGGGTAATGCTCCGGCTGAGATTGCCAGTAAAACTACCCAGTCGCGCACAGACATTCGTGAGCATCTGGCAGTTGTCAGAGAGCTGGTTGCCGATAAAGTGCTGATGTGATCAAATGCTCAGACGGCTGCACAAAGTAATGACCTGCATTGATCGGCGCTCTAATATCGCCTTCTGATATTCAAAAACCCTCAGGCACTGATGCCTGAATACAAGCCTGCCATAGACCAACAGGTGATTTGTAATGTCGTTCAGCGCTGCGTTGGCATCAACAGCCGCAGCCATTTTGGAGCATGGAATGACTGAAAGCGCGATTGTTCTGATTTATCTGCTGCTGGTATTGATGATCGGTTTGCTGGCCGGTCGAAATATTCGGGACATGCAGGATTACG
This sequence comes from Methylophaga sp., assembly GCA_020831825.1. Lineage (GTDB taxonomy): Bacteria > Pseudomonadota > Gammaproteobacteria > Nitrosococcales > Methylophagaceae > Methylophaga. Next base: position 343,360 of record JAFIFW010000005.1, read on the forward strand.
CACTGGCTGGAAAATCATTTGGCTTTATGGTGATTTTTGCCACCTTGTCGGCATCGTTTATCGGCGGCGGCTTTTCCATGGGCAACGCTGAAAAGGTCTATCTGGTAGGTATCAGTAATATCGTTGCCCTGTGGGGCTTCAGTCTGAAAGAGTTGTGGGTGGCGCGCTATGTTGCACCACGCATGGCGCAATATCCCGATGCCATTTCCGTGGGCGATATCATGGAGCCACACTACGGCCGTGGCGCTCGCATCTTCAGCGGCATCTTTGCCATTGCGCTTTGCGCCGGTATTCTCGGTGCCCAGATCGGTGCCATGGGGTATGTCTTTCACATCTTCCTGGGCCTTGAGGCCATTTGGGGTATCCTGCTGGGCTGCGGCATTGTGATTGCCTACTCGACCGTTGGTGGCATGCGCTCTGTGGTCTGGACCGATGTGATTCAGTTTGTGGTGTTGGCAATCGGCATTCCGCTGACGCTGTATTTTGGCTTGCAACATATTGGTGGCTGGCAAGTACTGACAGAGACAGTGCCATCCACGCATCTGAGCTTACCTACGGAGCCGCTGATGCTGCTGGCATTGTTGTCATTGTTTCTGACGTTCATGCTGGGTGAAACACTGGTTCCCCCGTATTTGCAGCGTTTGCTGATTGGAAGAGAAAATCGTGATGTGGTGAAAGGTTCACTGCTCAGTGGTCTGTTTTCGATACCTTTTTTTGTCGTTACCGGTCTGATCGGGCTGGTGGCATTGGTTATGCAGCCGGATCTGAACGCCAATCTGGCGATGCCGTTTGTGATTCAGGAAGCAGTGCCGCCGGTATTGCAGGGCATTGTGGCTGCAGCGATTATTTCAATCATCATGTCTTCAGCCGATTCTTTTCTCAACGCGGCGTCGATTTCGTTCAGTAATGATGTGTTGCGACCACTGCGTCATCAGCCGATATCTGACCGAGCCGAGCTGCGTCTGGCCAGAGCGACCACGCTATTTATTGGTGTTGCTGCGGTGATTTTTGCCATTTCCATCGACAGTGTGATTGATATTCTAATCATGGCCTATAACTTCTGGGCACCTACGGTACTGGTGCCTCTGACGATGGCAATCCTTGGCGTTTATGTCAGCAAAAAGCGTTTTGTATATGGTGCGGTCGCAGGTATCAGCGTTGCTTTGATCTGGAATGGTTTGTTGTCTGGTCCGTGGCAGATTGATGGGCTGGTGTTAGGCACACTGGCAAATCTGCTGGCGTTTATCGCGGTGGATCGGCAAGCCGCCAAGCGACATGTTCCAAAACCAGTCTAGGTTCTGTTAACGTGAGTCAATCAGGATTTGGGAAACGGTAATATCTGGTGTTGGTCGCTGCGGATCAGCGCTTCATCAAGCACTGTTCTCAGCTCCAGCAATGCGATTGAAAGTAAAGCGGCAGCATTCGCGTGAAACAGTCGGATTTGGCATTGAATCGGCGTATGCAAGGCATTCATTGGGCCGCGGTCAAATTCTGTCCAGGCAATCACCGGTACATCACTCAGAGAACAATCGACCACAATCCAGGCATCAGCCTGAATGATAATGTCGAGGTGTTTCAGCCGAGGCAGCGCCAGTCTCAATGAAGGGTTGGACCTGCGTTGAACAACACGCGCCCGATTAAAACTTCGCGCATCGAGTGTACCGTGGCGATATTCGAACACAGGCACTTCCAGGTGTCGCGTGTACATATTTTTATGCTCTCTAGAGACGGTGACTGATTTCAGCGCTGAATATGTCCGACAGTGAAAACCCAGGTTTTCTCCGTCTATCATTTCATTTTTTGTCACAGGTTTTCAATCTCGGATTACCTGAAAGTTTCAAAGCTTCAGAGGTTATGGAGATATCAGGATTGCTTCATGGGTCAGGATGAGAAGCTCTTGCCATGAATGAAAAGCGCAGATATGCAAGGATCTGATAAGAAGTAGGTGTTTGCTTCGTTTTTTAGCGCGATTTACATCATAGATAAAACAAAGCCGGGAAGTACCCGGCTTTGTGTGAAACACGGATGATTTACATCATGTCCTGAATGCGTTCACGCAATTGTGGGTCAGTTTGTAAGGCCAGCGCGATATTGCTGTAGGTATCAACATCAAGACCCGCTTGTTCGACGGCTTGAACCATCAGCTGGCTGGCTTCCTGTTGCAGCTGGGCAGCTTGGTCAGGATTTTCGGTACTTTCCAGACGTGCAGAATATTCATTGCGAATAACATCGAGATCGCTTTGAACTGCGGCAAAGCTCTGCAGCTCAGCATCATCAAAATCAGCTGCGGCAGGTGCTTGCTGAGGCATGACGCCTTGTTCGCCGTAAGCTTGGCCGTAGCCATCCTGCTGGGCATAGGCTGCAGTTGTCATACCCATAGCCATCATCATGCCGAGTAAGCTGGTTGATAATTTTTTCATTAAATTCTCCTCGTTTTGCAAAAGTGCACACACAACAGAGCGACAATCGTGCCAAAATTTTAAGCTATTGATTATATTTGTTTATGTGGGTTTTTCCGCTGTTGGCTACACTTGCTTTGTGTCCAGGTGTGTGTCATTTTGGCGCATGTGTCATAAATGTCGAGTGATTTGATGAAGCTATCAAAGATGTTAAGCAGCCTGCGTACCGTGCTGATGCTTCAGGTGGCCTTGCCCGTGTTGGCAATGCTGGGTTTGATACTGGCGATTGCGCTGACGCTGGTTGGAAATTTCATGGAAGAGCGAATGCAGCGAGATTTGCAGTTAGTAGCAAGAACCATACATTTGCCGGTATCGCAGGCACTGGAACGTAAAGATTTGGAACAACTGCAAAACAGCATGGCATCGGTATTTGGTATGACCGAAGTCTATGGTGCTTATCTGTTTGATGCCAATGGTCAAAGATTGAGTAGTTTTGGGGCGATTAACCCGACCCAGCAACAAGCCAGCCGTGCGCTGGAACTCATTTCGGAAGGCGAGTTTGCCCAGTACGAGCGGATTCGTGGTCGCAATGTTTACTCTTTTTTCATGCCCTTGTTTGATAACACAGGCCAACCCAGTGGTTTGTTGCAGGTCACCCGGTTGCGTAGTGATATCGAAAAGGGGCTGCAACAGTTGAGAGTGTGGGCATGGGGCGGATTTCTGGTGATCGCTTGTTTGATAATGCTGGTGCTGATGTTGACACATCAAAGAGCTATCGGCCGGCCCTTGAGTCGTTTGTTGAGCAGCATTCAACAAGTTCGTGAGGGCGACTGGCGACATCGCGCAGCTTTGCAGGGACCCAGTGAAGTGGGTGAACTGGCAACCGGGCTGAATGGCATGCTGGATGCAATTGCACTGGCGGAACAACGTGAAGCCGAACAGCGCAGTGCCCGCAGTGAAATGGCTGAGCGGCTTCGGCAAACAGAAACACTGGCCGCGCTGGGCCAATTATCGGCAGGTGTTGCTCATGAGCTGGGCGCACCATTGAGTGTTGTCGATGGTCGGGCAAGTCGTTTGCTCAGAGTGCATCAAGATTCCGCCAGTCAGCGAGAGTTGAATGAAATTCGTGCTCAATCCTCAAGAATGACGGCGATTATCGAGCAGCTTTTGAGTTATGGCCGAAGTTCCAGAGCGCGAAAGCGGCAACTGCAAGTTGCTGCGTTAATTGCCAGAGCACAAGCCTTACTGCCTGAACATGCACAAACACTTGAATTGAATCATGGCGAAAATTGTGTGATTGAAGGCGACTCTCTGAGTCTGGAGCAGGCGCTGGTTAACCTGTTGCGTAATGCTTTTCAGGCCTGTCCTGATGGACCGGTCTTATTGGGTTGGCGAGTGGATCGACAACAAAAAAGCGTCACTATCTATGTTGATGATGCCGGTCCTGGCATCACCGAGGAAATGGCCGTTCAGGTGTTTGAGCCTTTTGTTACCAGTAAAGCGCCGGGCGAGGGGAGCGGACTGGGTCTGGCGATTGTTCGAAGGGTGATGCGTGAACATGACGGAGAGGTCTGTCTTGCTGAAAGCCAGTTGGGCGGGGCGCGTTTTGAATTGATTATGCCGCTGAAAGAGGTGCAGGAAAATGATTAAAAAAGCGGTTCCGATTCTGGTGGTTGAGGATGATGAGGCGCTGGCCCGGCTGATTTCGGATGAGCTTGAGGCTGAAGGTTGGCAGGTGACTTCGGCGATGAATCTTGAAGCTGCAAGGCAGGTGTTTTTTCGTGAGATGCCGGAAGTGATTGTGACCGACTTGCGCTTACCGGATGGTAACGGCATGCAACTGCTGGAGGAAGTGGTACAGCATGCGCCTGAAGGCAACCGACCAGGCATGATTGTAATTACCGCCTTTGGCAGTGTGCGACAGGCGGTTGAAGCATTGCAGGCCGGAGCCGATGATTTTCTTACCAAGCCGCTGGATCTTGATCACTTCTTGCTGGCGGTGCGCCGTGTCTATGAGCACCGCTGTCTGAAAGATGAACTGCAGCAATTTCGCAGGCTGAGTCAAGCTCAAGGTTTTCATGGCATTTACGGTCAAAGCCGCTTGATGCGTCAGTTGTTTGATCAAATCAAGGTGATTGCCAGGGCACAGGGTCCCGTTTTGATCAACGGTGAAAGCGGTACAGGCAAGGAGTTGGTCGCCAAGGCGGTTCATGCCGAAAGTGAGCGAAATCAAGGGCCATTTCTGGCTGTGAATTGTGCCGGTATTCCACAAGAGCTACTGGAGAGCGAGTTTTTTGGTCACGCCGCAGGCTCATTTACCGGTGCCCGCAAGGCGCGCAAGGGATTATTACAACAAGCCCACGGCGGCACCTTATTGCTGGATGAAATTGCTGAAATGCCGATCGCATTGCAGGCAAAGCTGCTTCGAGCATTGCAGGATGGTTCTATCAGGCCGGTCGGACAAGATACCGAAGAACAAGTGGATGTCAGGATCATTGCTGCAACCCATCGGGACTTGAAGCAAAAAGTTGCTGAAGGAAGTTTTCGCGAGGATCTTTTTTACCGGCTTGAGACCTTTACGCTCACAGTGCCTGCCTTGAGAGCACGTCAGGAAGATACCGAATTGCTGGCGCAGCAATTCTTGCAGCAACTGGCAGTGGCACAAGGCAAGTCGATTAAAGGCTTCAGTGAGGAGGCGCTGGACGTGATTCGCGGCTATAGTTTTCCTGGTAATGTGCGCGAATTGCAGAATATTGTTGAACGAGCGGTCACATTCTGTGAACAAGCCTGGGTACAGGTGTCACATTTGCCAGAACGTTTGTCGAATGCACCGATAACTGACCCTGTCGAAACGATCACTGCGACTAGTTTTGATGAACATGATCTGCTGGCAGGGCCAATGTTGCCAAGCCTGGATGAATTGCAGCGAAGATATGTCAATAAAGTGCTGGAAGAGGTGGGCGGAAATAAACGCCGTGCAGCGGCCTTGCTTGGGATCGGCCGTCGTACTCTATACCGCTGGCTGGATGAAACGCCGACGCAAGAATCCTCGCCTGTCAATGAATCCTGACACGGGCGTAACGTTGAGAGACGGTGCCTCTCGTGAAAGCTTGTGCTGAATATCAGGAATTTTGTCCCTTTGGCTTCGCAGACATCTGCGAGATAGTAAAAATCATCTCGAGGAGGTATAGATGGAACGAGAGCAGGTCGAGGATACTTACCAAAAAATCATGGAGGTTGCCGAGGATATTTCCTTGTGTTCACGCAACTATAATGATGAGTTGATAGGCATTGATTATTACAAACAGCTTGATGTGCTCAGCAATGAACAGCTCCAAACGCTGGTGAAAGCCTGGCATCATCGTTGGCAGACCTGCAAAAAAGAAAAGCTCGCATCGCAGTTCATGGTGGTTCAGGTGTTGGGCTTGATATCCCTTGCCATGTGGATTGCCTGGCTGAGCGGTGGTTGGTTTGGCGCCATCGCCAGTATCGCAGGCGTCGTAGGCATGATGAAAATGATCGAAGATGATCGTGTCAGAAAAGCCAAACGTAATCTTGCTGATGCAGAACGTGTTTACCGCACACTTGCCAGCCTTGCCAACGCTAAACTGCCGAGTAACTGAGCTGCACTCACTTCATTTTCACAGTGGCACTGGAACAATCATGTACGACTAATCCCGCATTCCAGCTCTAGCCGATGAAATGATATGCCAACTGTTCGACTTAAATCTTTGACCGCTGCTTTAGGCGGCCTGTTGCTGACGGCCTGTTCACCTATCAATACGCTCAATGCGATGGTGCCCAGTCATCACTACAGCGTTCAGACAGATATTGCCTATGGCAAACATCATCGACAGCAACTGGATGTTTATCAGCCCGAGGCTGCCGCCAAAGCTTTGCCTGTTGTGGTGTTTTTTTACGGAGGCAGCTGGTCTTCTGGCAACAGGCAGGATTACAAATTTGTCGCCGAGGCCATGGTTTCAGAACAAATGCTGGTGGTAGTGCCAGACTATCGAATCTATCCAGAGGTGGGGTTTCCGGTATTTGTTGAGGATGCCGCTGCTGCGGTCGCCTGGGTCATCAGCAACATTGCTGACTATGGTGGTGATGCTGATCAGGTCTTTGTGGCGGGACATTCTGCAGGGGCGCATATCGCAGCGCTACTGTCGTTGGATAATCGTTATTTGGCACAGCATCAACTTCAGCCCACGCAGCTCAGCGGCATGATCGGACTCGCCGGGCCGTACGATTTTTTGCCATTGACCAGTGCCAAGCTCAAGCGGATCTTTGGTGATGAGCAGGACCAGTGGCAGAGCCAACCGATTAACTTTGTTGATGCCGGTCACCCGCCGATGCTACTGATGGTGGGGGGCAGAGACAGAACCGTGTTGCCGCGAAACAGTCGCCGCCTGGCTGAAAGAATTACACAGGGGGGTGGTGACGCAACCATAATAGAGTTTGAGCTATATGGTCATGTGGCCATGGTGGCAAAGCTGGCCAAACCGTTTCGTGGCAGTGGAGAACTACTGCAGCCGATGGCGGACTTTGTTCATCAACGACCCTTGACTTATCCTCGCAATACTGATGCCAATCGATCTGCGCTGCCAAAGGCTGCTTCAACACGGCCGTGATGGCACCAGTCTCCACAGGCTGCCAGCTGTAACTGTCGATCCAGATACACATTCGCCAGTGACTGCTTGCAGATATTGGCATAGCGCCAGCGATGCAGCTGCTGATGCTGGGCATGACTGACACGTTGTCCGGTAACGCGTTCAATTTCCGCCAGCATGTGCGACGTCACTGCATCATCCGACCAGTCCATGTGCTCATTTGCCCATTGATTGGTGGCCTGTACCAGCAAGGTAAAGCGTTCGGGCCGGCCCGGTTTGCTGCTGTTCACCGACATCCAGCTGATATCAGCCTGCCTCACCAGAGCTGCATCGAAAGGCAGTGTCAGCGGCTCATCAAAACCGAGCATCAGGGCATAACAGCCCAGCATTTCAATACTCGAAACAGTTGGATAGTGGCAGAAATCTTTCGGTAACAGCTCCGCTGACTGTTGAGCAGGTAAACACACCAGCACCCAATCAAAGCTTCCGTAGTGCTGGCTCTTTTCGTCTTTTAAAAACCAGCCATCGGCGTGGCGCTCAAGTGAGGTAATTTGGCACTCAGTGGTGATATTCAGTCCTTCGGCCAGCTCGGCTGCCAGACGGTTCATGCCGGGTACCGCGACATAATGAGGAAATTCTGCATCCCATTGGCGCTGATGCATGATCTGCGCGCCTTCATATTCAACAAAGCGAGCGTCCCAGCGTTGCAGGCAAGCATTATCAATCAGGGGCTGAACAAAGGTTCTAAATCGAGTGCTCCGAATAGTAAAAAACTGAGCACCGTGGTCAAAACTCATGTCTGGATGTTCACGTGTCGCCAGTCGCCCTCCCGGACGCCACGACTTTTCAAACAGACTAATCTCGGCAAAGCCACTGAGTTGATGTGCTAGCGTTAGTCCACTTAGGCCGGCACCAATGATGGCAATTGAAGGCATGATTCCCTGGATTCTATATTGATAACTTTGCAGTCTGACCGAATTTTTGCAGAGGGGTTGCCTTGGTGCAAGGCAAATGCGAGTGAGAGCTTAACGGGGTTTGTCTGGACTGGATTGTCGTTTATTGCGATACATGACATCATCAGCCACTGAATAGAGTTGCTGGAGTGAGTATTCACTGTCGATTTAAGATATTGCCATGCCATAGCTGTATGATAGGTGAAGCTCGAGGTTGATCTTGTCATAGCAGGCTCGAACAGTCGATTGAAGTCTCTGCATGATGGCCGGAATATCTGCTGCATCCTGATTAATTAACATCACAATAAATTCGTCGCCGCCAATGCTTGCGATAAGGTCGCTGTCACGAAAAGTCATGCTCAGCGTTCTGGCAAACAGAGTGTTTGATGACAGTAAACGATTGCTAATGATGTACATCATCAATGCGTTGCTATAAGCATCGACCGGCAGCATGACAAAGGCTGTCCATATCAATAAAAATGCATTGTAAAAGCAAATGTCGAGCTGCTATCAGCAGTATCGGGCTCTATTCAATGCTATTTGCAAAGCCCAGTGGTCTCAGTATCTCTGAGATAAAATAATCAGCACCTGCAACAGGCTCAACATCAGAAAGCTGTGTTAAGTACCTTGAAGAGCATTCCTTTGTTGGATCATGAGCCATTTCCTGTTACCGAGTTGGGGGCTATGTTACTGACGAAAGTCTCGTAAACCGCCCTCGGTGATAATCATGTCCAATCGAATATCATGCGGCTGAGGGTGAATAGTGTCCAAGAGAGCGCTTTCAAAGCCCAGGCCGATACTGAGCGGTTTGGGCTGGCGACTGGCGAGCGTTCTGTCGTAAAACCCGCCACCATATCCAAGTCGATAGCCCGCGGCATCAAAGCCAACCAATGGAATTAGCAGTACATCAGGTTTTATGGTGTCGCCAGATTTCGGGACGGGGATATCCCATGGGCCGTTTTCCATGGGGCAATCGGGTGTCCAGAGCCTGAACACCAGCGCTTGGTGGGTTGTTTGGATCAAGGGTAACGCAGTTTTCCAGCCACTTTCAGTGCATTTGGCAACAAAATCACGGCAGTCGGGTTCTGCACGAATTGGCCAATAAAAACCTAGTGAACTTACCGGTAAACTGGTAAAGACTTCTGCTAGTGTTATATGGCTGTTGCGTTGCCAGGATTGTCGTTGTGGCATGGTCAATTGCTGGCGGATACCAATCAACAGTTCTCGTTGGTGTTGTCGCCATTTTTTGACGTGATCAATGGTCATCAGCTGACCTTCATCAATTCCCGGAGCTTGTTTCTGTTGGTGACAAGATCAGTCAAATGATATTGATCAAGCACTTCAAGAAAAGCAGTTTGAGCCTTGCCAAGTGCATGTCTGAGAACACAGGCGGGGGTAATCGGGCAACTGGCAGGTTCAGAAAAACAGCTCAGCAGTTGCAGGTTTTCAGTTTTACCGATCACTGCTCGGATATTGATGTCGTGGCTTGGTTTAGCGAGTGACAGGCCGCCACCTCTACCACGCTGACTTTTCACATAACCCTGTTGGACCAACATTTGAGCAACTATGGCAAGATGATTGGCCGACATGTTGTAGCGTTCAGCAGCCTCATGAATCGTGGCCGTTTGTTCACCATCCTTGATTGCTAGGTATCCCAGCAGACGCAACGCATAGTCAGTGTGTGTGGATAGTTGCATAAAGGTGACCTGTGAATTGTAAGGACATAGTATTCGCTTTTAATCAAAGCTGTAAATCGTGTTGATTTGCTTATCACTTTAACGGGTACAGTGTCTTGATGGTGGGGAGATGCTCAATAGCGTGTTAAGCTTGCCAGCAGAGATAACTGGCTGGAATTTTCAAAGGGTACGTATTTGCTTTACGAGCACTATGCACAGACCGCTTCTGAGGTCAGGAATTCTCATGATTACTGACAGTCGTCGAACTAGTGTTCTGCAACCTAGCGACTGTAACGCTCTGGAAGTTCGACAATGACTTTCAAGCCGCCCATCGAAGAAGCATCAAACAGTAGCTCACCATCGTAACTGTCTACGATGTCATAGACAATCGCAAGCCCCAAACCACTGCCAGGTCGTGTTTCATCCGCCCTGAAACCACGGCGGGTAATGGAATGAAGATGCTCTGCAGAGCATCCAGAGCCATCATCTTCAATAATGAACTGAACACCTTTGTCAGCAATAATGGTTATTTTTACTTCTTGTTCACACCATTTGCAGGCGTTATCCAGAAGATTGCCCAGCATTTCCAGTAGATCTTCCCTATCACCATAGAACTTTGCCTCGCCGGCAATCTCGATGTGAAACTGAATCGATTTTTCCAGATAAAGTTGACGCAAAGTCTCCGTCAGCTCGGTCAATTCCTGGCGTAATGCGACTCGCTGCCCAGGTAGCGGTGCACCTAACAGTCGGGCACGCTTCAATTCACGTTCAATGATTTGTCCAATGGCAGTGCTGGCATTGTAGATTGTGTCTTGCAGTTCACGATTGGCGCGAATTTCTGCACGGTCAGCAATTTGATTGATCAAGGTCAATCGGGTTTTCAGCGCATGTGCCAGATTGCCAAGTGCCTCACGGGAACGACGATTTTTGCGGGTCAGACTGTGCAAAAGCTGATTCAGCTCGTTGATCATTGGCTGAATTTCATCAGGAGCATCGGTACTGATCTGGTCGATTTCGCCTCGTTCAAGCCGAGTCAAATCTGCCTTAACGCTGCCAAGCGGTTGCAAAGCATTACGCACCAACCACCATTGAATTAACAACAAAAGTAACAACCCTGCCGCAGACAATAATGAGAACTGGAGCTGAAACTGTGATAGTTGTGCTTGAAGAGCACTGGTATCTTCGGCGATGGCGATAGTCAATTGCTGACCTTGTTTGCGAAAGCCCATGGTTAGTGTCAGCAGTCTCTGTTCCTCCGGGCCAGTCGTGTAGTGGTTGATGCGCTCGCCTGGTCTCAGCAGATTCAGACTGAAATTGTGGTCCCACAGAGAACGTGACTGCTGGCATTGAAGATTTGCGCAAACAGTGTAGTAATGACCCGAAAAAGGCGTCATGTAAACGCTACTCATACGCCGCGGATCCAGTTTCATTTCACCATCGGCATCGATTTCGATGCTGGCCAGCAGACTTTCAGCCTCTCGTTGCATGCGGTCCAGCAGCTGATCTTCATTCATCTGACCAACGAAGTAGCTGATCAGCGCCCATTGTATAAATAGTAAAACTGCAATGATGGCAGTCAGACCGAAAGACAGTCGATGCTTCAATGAAGTCACTTTGATTCCTCGATGAAAACATAGCCCTGACCGCGGCGTGTCTGAATAAGCGCCGCGCCAATTTTATGGCGTAGCCGGTTGATATAGACTTCAATTACGTTGATGTCGCGATCAGCATCGTATTCATAGACATGCTCTGTCAGAGTTTGTTTGGAAACGATCTGTCCTGGATGCATCATTAGATAGCGTAACAGTTTGAACTCGGTTGCGGTGAGTTCCTCTTCGCTTTGATCTGGCAGAGTAACGCGTTGGGTATCTTCATTGAGTAACAGGCCACTGCATTGCAGTGGACCAGTATTGAGACCGACAGCACGTTTTAACACTGCATTGATTCTTGCCAGTAACTCTTCAATCTGAAAAGGTTTGGCGAGATAGTCATCGGCACCGGCTTTGAAGCCACTGACTTTTTCTTCCCAGCTGCTGCGTGCGGTCAGAATGACCACTGGCAGGCGGTTCCCCCTTCGACGCCAGTTTTTCAGGACTTCGATACCGGATCTTTCCGGCAGGCCCAAGTCCAGTACAGCAATATCATAGGGCTCAATATCGCCCAGCGCTTCGGCATCGATACCATCGGTGCTCAAATCAACGGCATATCCAGCTTCGGCAAGTGAAGCCAGCAAGGCAGGCCCAAGATGTGGATCATCCTCAACCAGCAGAATTCTCATAATCAGTCATCCAGTTCGATTTTGAGGATTTCAGCGGTGGCGGCATCCAGCTCAATTTCCCAAACCAGGCCGTCATCATCAAGAATTTCAACCTCGTAGATGTAACGGCCTTTCTCGAACTCCAGCTCGGTTTCAATGATGATGCCAGTTTTGACTTCGCGGACGACTTCGATGATGCGTTCCAGTGGCAGAATTTTACCCGAGAGGCGGAGTTCGCGGGCAGCACGGTGGTCGATATCGGCCAGTGCCAGGGTTCCAGGCATGGCCAGCATTAATCCTGTGCTGAGCAGAACAATGCTCAAAAAACGGCCATATTTTGATTTTGACATGAATGCCTCACGAAGCTTTGGTCAGGTCTTGACCACGCTATCAGTATACAAAGGCAAGCTTAACTGAAAATGAACTTTTTGCCGGTCAGGATTCCTGCTTGAAACGTTCGATCATGTCTGCCAATTGATGAGATTGTCTGGACAACGCCAGTGCTGCGTCTTTGGCCTGACTGGCACCTGAGATGGCATGACCTGCTCGATCGCTAATGTGGACAATGTTTCTGTTGATGTCTTCACTGACTGCGCTCTGCTCTTCAACAGCGGTTGCAATTTGCGTATTGAGATCATTGATGCCACTGATTTGTTCAGCGATATGTTGCAGCGCTTCAATGGCGGCGGAGACATTCTGCTGGCTTTCGGTTGTGGTCTGCTGACTTTGCTCCATCACTCTGACGGCACTGGTGACCGCTTGATTGAGATTTTCTATCAGGTGCTGAATTTGCTCGGTTGACTGCTGGGTTTTGCTGGCAAGTGAGCGCACTTCATCAGCAACCACTGCAAAGCCTCGGCCATGTTCGCCTGCTCGTGCTGCCTCAATCGCGGCATTCAAAGCAAGTAAATTGGTTTGGTCGGCAATGTTTTTGATAACGTCGATGATTTGTTCGATATTTTTGGTGTCCTGATCCAGTTGTGACACTACATTGGCGACATTTTGAACGGCCTGATTCAATTCACCAAGACTGTCCACGGCTTTGGATGCGCTGTCCACACCACTCAATGATTGCTCATTGGCCTCACGTGCCTGAACCGCAGCATAGGCAGCATTATTGGCAACCTCCTGCACGCTGCTCGTCATTTCGGTCATTGCAGTGGCAACCAAGTCACTTTCTGTGGCCTGTTCCTGGATGGCAACATTGATATCGGCAATGGATTTGGCGCTATCATCCGAATCCTGCTCGATTTCATAGGCCGTCTCACGCAACCTGCTAAGTATGGTTTTCAGTTTGGTCTCTTGCATGATGGCGGGTAGTTGTATCTGACCGATTTCATCGGATCTGCCTGTGTAGACCAGCGCCATCATCGGGTCATCTACAATTTGCCGTGCCTTGGTTACAGCCGAATTGAGCGGTTTGAAGGTCCAAGGACCGACAATGAAAAACACCAGCAGGCTCACGACCAACCCTGCGAGACTGCTGATTATCAGTGAGGGAAGGCTGAGCAGGTTGATGATGAGACCACCTGCGATTGATGCCAGCAGAAATTGAAGTAACACACGGTGTTTAAGGGCGAGGTGTTCCAGGAAGCTACCGGTTCTGGCAGATTTTCCGGCATTAATCCGATCGTAAAGTGTCTCGGCGCGTTTGACCTGTTCGCGGTCGGGTTTGAATCTGACAGACTCATAACCTGAGACCTGGCCGTTTTCATGAATCGGACTGACGTAGGCATCCACCCAGTAGTGGTCACCATTTTTACAGCGGTTTTTGACGATGCCCATCCAGTGCTTTTTGGCCTGAACTTGCCGCCACAACTCGGCAAAAGCTGCCGGTGGCATATCCGGATGTCGGATGACGTTATGATTTTTGTGGAGCAGTTCTTCTTTAGAAAAACCACTGATATCAAGGAAGGATTTGTTAAAGCTGGTGATAGCTCCCTTAATATTGGTTGTGGAAATGATTTCCTCTCCCTCTGGGAAAGGCAATTCCTTATTGGTGATGGGCAAGTTCTTTTTAATGTTTTTTACTCCGCTATCGTATATACAACGCAAGCTTTGTGCCATGCATGAATTTGCTGTATGTGGCTGAGATTGCCTCAGACGACTAACCAAATCTTATGTTATTTTGAGAGCAGTATCATCGAAGTTATAATCACACGTAAGCGACAACAAAACTTTGAGTGTATAAATAACTCTTCAAATCAATGTTTTACCTGACCATAATAAATATTTTTTGGCTTAAGGTTTGTTTGAAAAACGGAGTTTCAACGAACAAGAGAGGTTGACATGATCAAGCAGCTTGATAGGCAGCATCGTCAACAGCATCTGACCGAGGAAGTGCCGAGCCAGAGCCAGACCTATGCACCGCCCGCAGTGCTGGCAGAACTGGCAGAACTGGCCGGGGTCACTTTTAATGGCGACGCGCCGTGGGATATTCAGGTGTTTGATGAGCGCGTCTATCGCCGAACATTAACCCATGGTTCACTGGGTTTTGGCGAGAGTTATATGGATGGTCAGTGGGAGTGCATGGAACTCGACGCCTTGTTCTGCCGCTTGATGTCTGCGGACATTGAAAAAAAACTCACAGGCTGGGCCAGGCTTCGCCTGGTGGCTGAAATCATCCGACACAACTTCTGTAATTTGCAGGCCAGTCACCGTGCCAGCCAGGTCGGTGAAAAGCATTATGACATTGGCAATGATATTTTCGAGGCAATGCTGGACAGCACCATGAGCTACTCCTGCGGCTTCTGGCAACATGCCGACTCACTTGAGCAGGCGCAGCTCAACAAACTGGACATGATCTGTCGCAAGCTGGAACTCAAACCGGCTGAAAAACTGTTGGAAATTGGCTGTGGCTGGGGAGGTCTGGCCCGATTTGCGGCGACGCATTATGGCGTTCAAGTACATGGCATTACTATTTCCAGAGAGCAACAGCGACTGGCTCGCGAACGATGCAAGGGTTTGCCAGTCACGATCGAGTTGATGGACTACCGGCAGCTGCAGGGACAATTTGACAAGCTGGTCTCGGTGGGCATGTTTGAACATGTAGGCCCTAAAAACTATCCAGTCTATTTTGATGCCGCATTTCGGCTGCTCAAAGATGATGGTCTGTTTCTGTTGCATACCATCGGTATTGAGCAAACCTCTCATAATCTGGATCCATGGATTGACCGATATATCTTTCCTAATGGCAAGCTGCCTTCCGCTGAACAATTAAGCCAGGCTCTGAATGGGCGGTTTATTTTACAGGATTGGCATAATTTTGGCGCCGATTATGACCCGACACTGATGGCCTGGTGGCAACGATTCGACCAGGCGTGGCCACAGCTAAAACATAAATACGACGAGCGTTTCTATAGGATGTGGAAGTGTTATTTACACAGTTGCGCCGGTTTTTTCCGCTCCGGTCAGGGGCAACTTTGGCAGTTAGTATTGAGTAAGCGCGGACGACAACCAATCTATCGATCTGTACGCTGAGACTTGAGTGTAAATTAATTGGTATAGACGATTAGTTTTATGGAAATAACTTGTTTTACCTTTTTTCTGTAGTCGATTACCATAGTATCCAAAGCTTGAATCAATCAGGCAGCCGTTCAAAATCGCTGAGGTCAGTCTCAAAAACACTGACAGTCAACGAGCGAACTATAAAGGCCTGCGATTTGGAGTGAATTTTTATTCAGGAGGAAGCAATGAGCAAAATTGATATTGGCATCAAAGAGAAAGACCGCAAGGCAATCGCTGAGGAATTAAAACGTTTGCTGGCAGACTCCTACACCCTGTATCTGCAAACGCATAACTTCCACTGGAATGTCACCGGGCCACAGTTCCGCGACTTGCATTTGATGTTTGAAGAGCACTACACCGAGCTTGCTGTAGCGGTTGATGATATTGCAGAACGAATTCGTACCCTTGGCGTGGCGGCTCCCGGCACCTACAAGATGTTTGCACAGTTGAGCTCAATCAACGAAGTCGAAGGCGTGCCCTCTGCCAAAGAAATGGTTCAAATTCTTAATCTTGGCCATGAGCTGGTGGTCAAAACCTGTCGTGAAGCGCTCAAAGTGGCACAAGCGGGTGATGATGAATCTTCTGTGGCGTTGATTTCAGACAGAATGCGTATCCATGAGAAAACAGCATGGATGTTGAGGGCTATTCAGTAATACGACTTTATCCATGATCCAAAAAGACCGCTGTTCAGGCGGTCTTTTTGTTTCAGACGGGCAAGCTGATGATGACTTCAAGGCCACCTTGAGCATGGTTGTGCGCCTCGATACTACCGTTCATGGCATGCACTGCCCGACGAGCAATTGTCAGACCAAGACCACTGCTTTGTTGAGCATATGATTGGCTTGCCCGATAAAAGGGGTCAAATATCTTGTCCAAAGCGGCTTCGGCAACCCCTGGGCCCTGATCAGTGACGCGAATCATCAGTTCCTCGGCGTCATGACGCAGCTCAATTTCGATCAGCGAGTTTTCAGGGCTGTATTTCATAGCATTACGCAGAATGTTCTCCACCGCCGAGAGAAACAGGTTGCGGCGAATCGTGGCCGTGATCTGCTCTGGCCGCTGCAGTTTAATTTGTTGTTGCTTGCGTTGAGCTTCAATGCGGGCGTCTTCGACAATTTCATCCACTAACTCTGCAATGTCTAGGGTTTCCAGTGCATGTGAATTATCAACACCGGTGTCGATTCTGGATAAATTCAGTAAATCACCAATCAAGACGTCAATACGTTGCGATTCTTTTTCTATTCGCTCCAGCACAGCTTTTTGTTGAGCCGGATTTTGTTCTGCCAGCCCAATAGCCGCCTGCATGCGCGCCAGAGGTGAGCGTAATTCATGCGAAACATCGTGCAGGAGTCGCCGTTGTGCGCCAATCAACTGACTGATTCTGTCAGCCATCTCGTCAAATTGATGTCCCAGCTCGGCCAGTTCATCGCGACGTTTGCCCATGGCAGAGCCAACACGGGTTTCCAGTTTTCCCGAAGCAAAACTCAAAAACGCTCTGCGCAAATGTCGTATCGGCTGGGTAAACCACCAGGCAAGCAGGGCGCTGAATATCAGGCCGGATATGCTCCAGGCGATAATCATCACGCTGAGTGTTGGTGGTGGACGCTTTCTTTGTTCCCAGCGTGGCATACCGGAAGGAATGTCTTCACTTTGCGCGATAAATAAAAGATAACGCTCACCATCTTCCAGTTGCACCTGTCTGACTGGGCGGGGCCAGCCTTCTTGACTCAGGAAATTACGGGCGGTTTCGATAGCATGTTCATTCACCTCTCTATTCAGCAGTTCCTGACCGCTATCAGTAACCGCCATCAACGGTTGCTTTGCCACGGCCTGTTGATCAAGCAGAAACTGGCTAAGTGCATCACGTCCGCCATAGTCACCGATGCTCTCCGCAACAGAGATCAACGCGGAGGCATGACGGCTGATCTGGATTGGCGCGGATTGTTGTTGTTCTTGCATTGCGTTGTGTCGTAACTGCACCCCTAATCCGATGCTTAGTCCAGCGACCAGCACTGCCAGCCAGAAGGCAAAAAAGAACTTCCAGAATAAACGACTCATCATTTAATCAACTGATAGCCTTGGCCGCGTATGGTTTGAATCCAGTCATGCCCATCTTCGCGTTGCCCCAGTTTGTGGCGAATGCTGCTGATATGCACATCTATACTGCGGTCAAAACGCGCCAGTGGTCGACCCAGCGCTTTTTCGGACAAGGTATTTTTACTGACGACTTGTCCGGCCTGACGAGCCAGTGCCTCAATCAGGTTAAATTCTGTACTGGTCAATTCGAGGGGTTGTTGATGCCAAAGGGTCTTTCTTTGTTGGGGCCAGAGCTGCAAGGGACCAATCTCAATGCAGTGGTCGCTGCCTTGTGAGTAGGTGGACTCCGTTCGTCGCAGTATTGCTTTGATGCGGGCAATCAACTCGCGTGGTGTGCAGGGCTTGGGGACGTAATCATCGGCGCCAGCCTCCAGCCCAAGAATGCGATCTACATCGTCACCTTTGGCGGTGAACATCAGCACTGGCACATTACTCTGCTGGCGTAACTGTTTCAGAATATCGTTGCCGCTCATATCAGGCAGCATGACATCCAAAATCACCATATCAAAGCGGCCATCCAGAGCGAGTTGCAGACCCTCCACACCAGTGTGGACGGTCACGACAGTGAATTTTTCTCCTTCAAGATAGTCCTGAAACAGGCCGGCTAAAATTTCATCATCGTCAATTATCAGTATGTGTGCCATATCGCTATCCCGGTATTGATGTCTGGATCATAATATATATGCCTGTCACTACGGCCACGCTTAGCTCGATGTTTTACTTGAATTTACAATCTAAAACAGTTGTTTACAGTTGCATGATCGATACTTCAGTCAAGTCCGGTCAATCTACAAAGTCGGATCTGACCGTTGTCAACACTCAGGAGTATCCAATGAAAAAATTTGCATTAATGTTGTCTCTTATCCCGGCGCTGAGCCTGGCTGCACCGGTAATGTCGGCGGATCACGGCGAACATAAAGAGCGTGAAGGAAAGTGTGCCGGTAAAGCGCGTCATCATCGTGCAGACATGATGCCACGTTATCTCAAATCGGTAGCTCTGACTCAGGAGCAAAACGAGCAGATCAGTCAGCTGATGCAACAACACCGTGAACAAACTCGTGAACAAATGCATGGCAAGCGTGGTGAGTGGCAGGCCTATCGTCAACTGAGCTTTGCCGACACGCTTGATCAGGCGCGTCTTGATGAGATGCTGGAAAACTCAGCTGCTTCGTTCAAAGCTCATGCAAAGCAGCGAGCTGAGTTGAATCATGCGATTTTTCAAACACTGACAGCAGAACAACAAACAGAGGTCATGCAAAGAATGGCTGAGTATCGTGACGGCTCTGGCGAACGGAAAAAATACAAAAACTAGGGCTTGTTGACTTTTCATAACCACCACTGCTGGCGGCTATTTTTGTGTACGGCAAGGCTGAAGGAGCGATTTGTAGCCAATCTACATGAGCGAGTGACAACGCGGCTGGGCACAAAAATAGTCCCAGCCCTCCGGGTGGTGACTGAAAAAGCGCCACTCAGTGTTGCTGATCGTTTATTCAGAACAACTATATTTCTCTCCTCGCGCCTTGATTGGCAATTTTTCAGCCACAACAGAGGTGGAAATGAAAGGTCAACAGGTTCTAAGTCAGCCCGCTAAGAGGCCCGCACTGCGGACCTTGTTTTTTAGAGAATACTTTTCGAAGTCAGCACGATCATTTTGTCTACCTGCATGTCCCGCATTGAATGGGTGATCCCGCCCACCCCATGGCCTGAATGTTTCAAGCCAGCAAAGGGCATCCAGTCCACCCGAAAGGCCGTGTGCTCATTCAGCATGACTGCCGAAGCATCAAGACGTTCGGCATAGTACATCGCAGCATCAATATTCTGACTGTAGACCGCTGCCTGAAACGCAAATGGCAAACTGTTCGCCGCTTGCAGTGCCTCATCTGGCTCTGAATATGGATAGATGCAAACCACAGGGCCAAAAATTTCCATTTGCGACACTTTGGCCGAGGCCGGTGGGTTGAACAGCACCGTCGGTGCATAACAATGATTATCCAGACTGTGACCACCCGATAACAATTCGGCGCCGGCGGCAATGGCCTCATCAACCCAGGTGTGCACCCGCTTAACCTCATCAGGGCGAATCAGTGGGCCTACCTCGGTATCGGCAGCAAGCGGGTCGCCGACGATCATGCGCTTACCTGCTGCCGCCAGTTTTTCAGCCAAAGTTCTGGCGAGTGACTGATGGGCAAAAATGCGTTGCACGGAAACACACACCTGCCCGGCATGATAAAAACTGCCTTTGGCCAGTCCCGGAACCGCAGCTTCGATATCCGCGTGTTGATCAACAATCACAGGTGCGACGCCACCATGTTCCAGTGCACAACGTGTGCCTGGCGCCAGTTTTGAGCGCAAGTACCAGCCAACTTTGGCGCTGCCAATAAAGCTGAGAAAAGCCACACGACTGTCTGTGGCCAGTTGTTCGGCGACCTGATGATTTTCAGTCACCAGTACCTGACACCAGGCCTTGGGAAGACCGGCTTGATGAAATATATCAACCAGACGAAAGCAGGAAAGCGGCGTATTTTCCGCTGGTTTGATAATCACCGGGCAGCCTGCCGCAATCGCCGGGCCAGCCTGATGAGCTATCAGGTTCAACGGATGATTAAAGGCGCTGATGGCTACCACCACCCCAATCGGTTCTTTATGGACAATTGTTAATCGATGTCTGGAGGCGGCATTGACCCCCATCGGCACCGGCTCACTGGTCTGGTGACGCAGCGTGTCCATACAGTGGCGAATACTATCGATACAGCGAGCCATTTCCACTTGTGAGTCTATTAATGGTTTGCCACCCTCTGCGGCAGCACCTCTGGCGAGTGCGTCTGCTTGATCTGACATCAGCGATAGGGCTTTTTCCAGAATTGCCAGTCGTTGCGGAACCGGCAGCCAGCCTTGTCGATCGCGATATAGTGCATAGGCAGTATTCAGCGCGATGTCAACAGCGGTTGCGTCTGCGGTTTCGACGGTGGCTAACAATTGTTGGTCAAATGGCGAGACAACATCGACTTGCTGGCCTTTGCCCGGGGTGATGCCCGGAATTTGCAGTGGAAAGTGTTCGCTTGAAGACATGGCTACTTCCTGAAGTTTTAAAGAATGCAGATTTTCTGCTTGAGTCCCTCATGCAGAATCGAGTGATTTAGAGAGTAATCAATCGCCAGATCAATGAGATGCACGCCTTTGCTATTCAGCGATTGTTCCAGGATACGGGCAAACTCTGGAAAGCTCTCGGGTCGATGGCCGATGGCACCATAAGATTCGGCATATTTAACAAAATCGGGATTGCCAAAGCTGAGCCCGAAGTCCTTGAAGCCCATGCCTTGCTGCTTCCATTTGATCATGCCAAAACCATTGTCGTTGAAAATGACCACCACCAGATCCAGGCCAAGTCTGACTGCCGTTTCCAGTTCCTGAGAATTCATCATGAAGCCGCCATCGCCACAGACAGCCATCACTTTTCTTTCAGGGTGATGCAGTTTTGCCATCATTGCAGTTGGCAGGCCTGCTCCCATGGTCGCCAGAGCATTGTCCAGCAACAGGGTATTGTTGTCGTAACAGGGATAATTGCGGGCAAACCAGACTTTGTAGATGCCGTTGTCCAACGCCACAATATCCTGTTCCCCCATGCATCTGCGAATGGTGGCAACAGCCGCCTGAGGCAACACCGGAAAACGGTCATCCTCGCTGTAATGTGACAAACGTTCCTGAACTTCCTGCTTGACCCGATAATAGTAGGAGAAGTCCCAATGTGGTTGTGGCGTGAGTTTGTCGGTCAGGCGATTGATGGACGTCGCGATATCGCCGATGACATCCAGTTGCGGGAAGTAAACCGGGTCAACTTCAGCGGCGTTGAAGTTGATATGGATGACTTTTGCCCCGCCATCAGTCATGAAAAAAGGCGGTTTTTCAACCTCATCGTGGCCGACATTTATAATCAAGTCAGCCCGATCAATCGCACAGTGTAAAAAGTCGGATTCAGACAATGCTGCCGTGCCCAGGTAGCTGTCATGCCGTTCATCGATAACGCCTTTACCCAGTTGTGTATTGAAAAAAGGGATGCCGGTTTTTTCGACAAAACGAGTCAGCGCCTTACTGGAACGTTTGCGGTTGGCGCCAGCGCCGATCAATACCAGAGGCATTGTCGCTGAGCTGATCATGTCGATGGCCTGCTTGATTGCCGTATTATCTGCATCGGGCCTTCGAATGGTTTCTACGGTATAGATTCGCTCGGAAGCTTCTTCTGCCGCAATATCTTCAGGCAGTTCGATGTGGACGGCACCTGGCCGCTCCTCGACAGCGATACGGAACGCTTCTCTGACGATGGCTGCGACCGTATTGCCATGCACCACCTGTTTGGTGAACTTGGTGATGGGGCGCATCATATTGACGGTATCGATAATCTGAAACAAGGCCTGCTTGCTGGCTTTGATAGGTTTTTGGCCGGTAATGACCAACATCGGCATACCGCCAAGCTGGGCATAGGCCGCGGGTGTCACCAGATTGGTAGCACCTGGACCTAGTGTGGACAAACAGACACCAGGTTTGCCGGTCAGGCGGCCATAATTGGCAGCCATGAATCCTGCACCTTGTTCATGGCGGGTGACAATGAGTTTGATTGATGAGTGTTGCAGCGCATCCAGAAAGTCGAGGTTTTCCTCACCTGGAATTCCAAAAATATACTCAACACCTTCGTTCTCAAGCGCTTTGACAAAAAGATCAGCGGTCTTCATTGGTGGCGTCCTGTGAGTTAGTCCATGTAGGGTCACCCAGCTCAGGTGGCTTCTCTTGTTTTAACACAGCGTTGTGCTTGATGTGATCGGTTTTAACGATTGTATCCAGATAGCTAGAAGGCTGTGACAGCAATTTCCACCCGCCGGTTGCGAGCCCGGTTTCCTGGAGAGTCATTTTCGGCGACTGGTTGAGTATCACCATAACCTTCAATGCGGAAACGGCTCTCAGGCAATGCCGAACGTTCTATCAGTTCATGCACAACAGACGTCGCCCGTGATGCCGAAAGTTCCCAGTTGGAACGTAAGAGCCCACCTGCCAAAGGCACATTATCTGTATGTCCGGAAACAACAAACATGCCATCAATGGCAGTGAGCGTCCCGGCAATCACATCCAGCACCGGCATAATTTCGCGCTTGAGTTCAGCACTGCCTGAAGAGAAAGAGGCTTGATCTTCAAGCGTGATAAGAATCCTGTCTTCTCGAGTTTCGATATTAAGCATACCTTGGGCAATTTCATCTTGAAGTAGCTCGCGTAAGGTGTCGACCTGCTGATTTCGCATGGCTTGCATGAATAATTCAACATCATCGGTGCGTAAATGTGCCTGATCCGGATCAACGGCCTGATAGCGAACATCCAGTGGAAGATCGTCTGTAGGATTGGGGGAAAATGTTTGCGAGATGACCGAGGTGCTCATCGGAATTTCCAGCGGATCGATTTCAGCATCCACACCAAAGGCATCGGCCATCGAAGCGGCCATGGTGCGATATTTGATGATGTCAATTTCAGACATGGACAACAGCAAGATGAAAAAACACAGTAACAAGGTCATCAAGTCCGCCATTGTCGCAATGTAGCGAGGAATGGTGGTTTCTTTCTTGCCTGGTTGTTTTCGCGGTGTTTCCTGTGCCGCCTCACTCATGATCGACTCCGGCTATCCGGGTGGTATTCAAAATCGAAAAGCCCAATCTCTGCTGCCTTTCACAGATGCGTCTTCGAGTGACTGCTTTTCCACCAACGAGATAGAAATTAAGGAGCAACAAGCCTGTTTTGAACCTTGGCTAATTGGACTGTGTTCACTTTAGCCGAGTCAGCAGCTCAGGTACAGCAACTTGTCCACAATTTCGAATGGCCATTGCGACGGAGAAAAGTTTCCTAAACAACGGCTTAGCAATTCTGAGCTGAACGTGCGTATGACTCTTGTCATTATGTGATGAATTCAATCGAACAAACTATGTCGATTCTCAGTCCTGGTTTTCTCTTGCAAAGATGGTATTCCGGCCTGCCCTTACAATTGCACAGTACACGCCGCTGCGCTTAAACTAGGGCGTGCACAATGTTTTCGCCAATCGACATGATCCGCGCTGATGCGCCGTTGCATCAACTAAACTCAAACAGGTCGTTGATGCGGCTGTACTCTCGATTACCACACTTAGCTATCAGTCGGACAAGCATCTGAGACCATGACGGGGCAGTGATTAAAAGCTATGACGCAAACCAGATGAAAGGCCTTACGGACAGGCCGTTTTCAACCCGCAGCATCTACAAATGCATGGTCGCGGTGATTGCAATGTTGCTGCTGGCTGGTGCGATTTACGTCAATCACCTGCTGCAACAACGACATATGGCGAGCCTTATCGCTGAAACCCAGCAGAGTCTCAGTCATTTCCAGAACCGGCTGGTCACCAATCTCCAGGGGCATATTCAAACGGTTCGTGGTCTGCCAGCCGTGTTTGCGGTGAAACCTGAATTGACGGAAGCAGAGTTTGAAGTCGCCATGGCTCATCTGTTTAACGAACCGCTTCAGTTGCGCAATATCGCTGCGGCTCCGGAGATGGTGATTCGCTACATGTACCCTATGCAGGGCAATGAAGCCGCATTGGGATTGGATTATCGTCTAGAACCTGCGCAGTTTGAAGCTGCAGAAAGAGCCCGAATCAATCGTGAACTGGTGTTGGCCGGACCGCTTGAACTCGTCCAAGGAGGTCAGGGGTTGATTACCCGGATCCCGGTTTTTCTGAAAAACGAGCACGGCGATGAGTATTTCTGGGGACTGATTTCTGCGGTCATTGACGCCGAACAGTTTTTCCAAGCCAGCGGTTTGATTGCTTCTCAAATGCCCGTTGAAATGGCCATTCGAGGCAAAGATGGGCTTGGTGAGTTCGGAGAGGTTTTTTGGGGCGACGCGACGCTTTTTGAACAGCCAGTGACGCTGATGGATCTGCAATTACCAGAGGGTTACTGGCAGTTGGCAGCTCAGCCACTCGGTGGTTGGGAGCTGCCTGCCCGCACAGTCTGGCAGATCCGTGTTTTGGTGTTTGGGGTCGCCTTAGCCGTCTTTGCAGTGTTTCTGGGATTTATTCGTTTCATGTTTGCGGCTTCACTGGCCGGCATTAAATTTCGCAAGCTGATAGAAAATTCACCAGTGCCGTATTTGATGATTGATCGTCAGGGTCATATTAACTTTGCCAATCAGGCTTTCATCGAGAATTATGGTTACTCGGCAGCACAACTTGGTGATTTGAATCAGTGGTGGCAAAAAACCGAAGTGAGCGATGCCTGTCGAGAGCTAGTTATAGATTGGATGCTCACTGGCAACACATCAACCAATGGTGCCATGATCGAGGATGAACTCACAATCACCTGTTGCAATGGGCAGACACGGCATGCGTTGTTAAGCAGTTCTATTCTTAAAGATACGCACAGTGATGAGTTGTTGCTTATGATTTACGACATCACCTTGCGAAAACTGGCCGAGGAACAACAGCGTTTTTCCGCCAGAGTGTTTGCTCAGGCTCATGAAGGCATCATGATTACCGACATGAATGGCATCATTCTCGATGTTAACCCGGCCTTTTGCGAGATCACCGGATACCCGCGGGAAGAAGTGCTGGGTCAGACGCCTGCATTATTGAAGTCGGGCAAGCATCCTCCGACATTCTATGCGCTGATGTGGGAAGCTATTCAGGATCAAGGATACTGGCAAGGTGAAGTCTGGAACCGCAAGAAAAATGGTGAGCTGTACGCTGAATTATTGACCATCTCAGCGCTGAGTGATGATCAACATGAGGCACGGCACTACGTCGGCATGTTCTCTGACATTACACAGAGTAAACAGCAGCAAGAAACTCTGGAGCTGATGGCACACTATGATGTGTTGACCAAGTTGCCAAACCGGGTACTGTTTGCCGATCGTTTCTCTCAGGCGCTGGCGCACAGTAAACGAACCGACACCTGGTTGGGTGTCTGCTTTCTTGATCTGGATAATTTCAAGCCGGTCAACGACAAATATGGCCATGAAGTGGGTGACCAATTGCTGGTTCAGGTGGCGAGACGGCTTGATGAAATCGTCCGAGACGAAGATACCATCTCGCGCTTTGGCGGTGATGAGTTTGCCATTTTGTTTCGCGATCTTGAGAGTTACTCGCAGTGTGAACTGATGCTGCAGCGTATTCACCATGCGCTCGCCAAGCCCTATTTCATTAATGGTCAGCAGATTGAAATCAGTGCCTCCAGTGGCGTTGCACTCTATCCGCAAGACGATTCGGATCTCGATACCTTGCTGCGCCATGCTGATCAGACCATGTACCAGGCAAAACTCACTGGTAGAAACACTTATCGATTATTTAATCTCGAGCAAAATCAGCAGGCGATAGAACGCCACAACCTGCTGGTTCGGCTGCGAGAAGCTCTGGATGCCGGTGAGTTTGAGCTTTTCTATCAACCCGAAGTCAACATGAAAACCGGTGCAGTGGTTGGTGTTGAGGCACTGATTCGCTGGCGTCACCCGGAAAAAGGGCTTCAGGCACCGATCACATTTTTACCGGCGCTGGCTGGCAGCACTTTGGAAAATGAACTGGGTGACTGGGTGATCAGAGAGGCACTGCAGCAGCTTCAGCAATGGCAGGAGCAGGGCCATAAAATACTGTTGAGCATCAATATCGCTGCTCAACATATGCAGTCGAAGGATTTTGTCAGCAATCTTGCCAACCGATTGAGCGAATATCCCAAACTCAAAGCCGGTAACGTCCAGTTGGAAATTTTGGAAAGCAGCGCTTTGGGAGATGTAAGGGCAATAGGTCAGGTCATCAAGCAATGTGAGGCGCTCGGCGTAGTGATTGCGTTGGATGATTTTGGCACCGGTTATTCATCGCTGACACATTTACGCCACCTGGCGGCCCAGACGATAAAAATTGACCAGAGTTTTGTTCGAGACATGCTGGATGACCCGCATGACTTCACGATTGTTGACGGTGTTATCGGATTGGCAAAGGCTTTTAACAGACAGTTGGTCGCCGAAGGCGTAGAAACCGAAAGTCACGGCATGATGTTGCTGATGATGGGCTGCGAACTGGCACAGGGCTATGGCATTGCCAGGCCAATGCCCGCACAGGATGTGGCTGGCTGGTTGCAAAATTATCAGCCAAATCAGCAATGGCTGGCGTTTGCTGCCGCGACACTCAGTTCTGCGGATCGCGATCTGCAGTTGTTTCAATTGACCACTCGGCATTGGTATCAGCAGTTGAGTCAAAAACTGAGTGAGCCACAATCAGAGTCGGCCTGGCCGATTATTCACGCCCATGAGTGTCATTGTGGCGTCTGGTTGCGACTAGCAAAAATTGAGGGACTGTTTGATAGTGACTGGCTGCAGGCACTTGAATCAGCTCACAAAGATCTGCACAAAGCCGCTGAGCGCCTCAAACATGCCAGTCTGCACTCGGATGAACCCCTGACGACACGGGACATTCAAGCGCTGGATGAGGCCTATCAGCAGTTAAACGAAACCTTGGAACGGGCAGTATCAGATCCAGAAAGTTGATCCTGCAAAATTCCCTATTTACCTAGCACAGATAAGTACATTGATGTCAGCAACATTAGAAAACACCTTGCCGAGCGGATTTGAGATCCCGCCGCAACCTGCGATACTGCAAGCCTTGAGAAATGAGCATGCCAAGAAAATGCCTGCGATGACGGCTTTTGCCGAAATCATTTCCAAGGATATTGCGCTGGCAGCAAATGTACTGAAAACAGTCAATTCAGCTCAATTTGGTTTGCCCAATAAAATTTCAGATATCCGCAGTGCAGTGGTGCTGCTGGGCATGGATGCCGTTGAGAATCTGGTCAACTTCTACGAGCTGCGTAAATCGCTGTCTGGCAAAGCCAGCATCTCACTGGAAAAGTTCTGGGACCAGGCCAACCATACCGCTGAAATGATGTTGATGTTGCATGCTGCGCTCAATATGGGGGATGACAGTTGTCCGAAGGAAGATGCCTATAGCTTTGGCTTGTTTCGGGATTGTGGTATTCCACTGATAGCGATGAAATTTCCGGATTACAAACAGGTTTTGCAAACTGCAAACAATAGTCCAGAGCGAGTATTCACTGCGGTCGAGAATGATTTCTATCCAACCGATCATGCGGTGATTGGTTTTTTTATTGCCAAATCCTGGCATCTTCCCGATACCTTGATTGAGTTGATACTCAGGCATCATGATGATAGTTTTTTGACAGACAAAACGGTCGCAGCCAGGCAAAAGACCTTGTACGCGATGATAAAACTGGCCAGTAATATCCTCAGTCATGTGAAATATCAGAAGCCGGATAGTGAGTGGTTGCTTGCTTCTGCTGAGGCATTGGACTGGCTTAAGCTCAGTGAACTGGATTATGAAGAGTTGCATGCTGATCTGGCAGAGCGATTTGCCATTGAGTTTGATCTCTAGCGCCCCCAACTTCTGTCTTTATGACAGATTTTTGAGGTTGAGAAGCCAATGTTAGCAGCCGCACAGGAAGTGACACTCTCAGTTCAGGGAATGACCTGTGCTTCCTGTGTCAGTCGGGTTGAAAAAGCTTTGCGGTCAATTGCCGAAGTGGACGCAGGCAGTGTTCGAGTGAACCTGGCCTCAGAGCAAGCTCGATTCAAGCTCAACTCGGCAACTACATCAGACAAATTGATAGAAGCGCTCAGTAAGGCGGGTTATCAGGCGCAATTGCTTGATGCCTTACACCCCTCAAGCACAGCAAAGCACTCAAATAAAGGCTGGAAAGTCATTGTCGCCAGTCTATTGAGCGCACCACTGGTTTTACCGATGCTGCCAATGTTATTTGGCTATGAATGGCTGCTTAATGGCTGGATTCAATGGGCACTGGCAACGCCGGTGCAATTTTGGCTGGCTGCAGACTTTTACAAAAATGCCTGGAACGCTGTCCGCCGGTTCAGCGGCAATATGGATCTGCTGGTGGCGATTGGCACCTCTGCCGCATATGGTCTATCCATTTATCTGCATCTGGATGGTGAGACGCATCTCTATTTTGAGGCCTCAGCGGTCATCATCACCTTGGTGTTACTGGGCCGTTGGCTGGAAGCCCGGGCAAAGCGAAAAACGACGGAAGCCATTCAGGCCTTACAGGCACTTCGGCCTGATACCGTTCGAATCGTCAGGAAATCAGTGGTCATGGATTTGCCGATTGCTGAGTTGCGTCAGAATGATGTTTTTATGATTCGCCCCGGCGAACGCATCGCCGCCGATGGCGTCATCATTGACGGCAATAGCCATGTGGATGAATCGATGCTGACCGGTGAGAGCCGGTCGGTCAGAAAACACATCGATGACAAGGTGACCGGCGGCGCTGTCAATTTGGATGGTTTGATCACGGTTCGCGCCACAGCGGTCGGCGCGGAGTCGGTGCTGGCACAGATCATCAGAATGGTTGAAGATGCCCAGTCTGCCAAGCCGGATATTCAGCGGCTGGTGGATAAGGTCAGTTCGGTCTTTGTGCCGGTTGTGGTGGTGATTGCCCTGTTGACCCTGGCGGGTTGGTTGTTTGTCGGCGCTGGCTGGGAACGAGCAATTATTAATGCGGTGTCGGTACTGGTGATTGCCTGTCCTTGTGCATTGGGGCTGGCGACACCGGCTGCAATTATGGCGGGCACCGGCGTTGCCGCCAGTTTTGGCATTTTGATCAAAGACGCACAGGCCTTGGAGCAGGCTTATCGCGTCAAAGCCGTGGTGTTTGATAAAACCGGCACGCTGACAGAGGGCAAGCCAGTACTCACTTCTGTTCATGTCGCTGAAAATGATAGTGCTGACAAGTTACTGCAACTTGCCTTCAGCCTTGAACAATCCAGTCATCATCCCTTGGCGAGAGCCGTGACGGAGGCGGCCATTGAGCGATCTATCGAAGCGCTGCCAGCAGAAGAGTTAACGGAAATTGCAGGCCAGGGTTTACATGCACAAGTGCAGGGACGGCCATTATGGATTGGCAATCATACTCTGATGAAATCGCTTTCATTGACTGAATCGGCATTGGCCGAGTTGATGCCGGTCAGTAGCAGTCAGCAGGACAGTGTTGCCTGGCTGGCCGCGGGCCATCCGGCTCGGCTGCTAGGGTGCATGACTTTTGCCGATGCCATCAAGCCAGGCAGCCGTCAGGCGGTGCAACAGTTGCAGACCATGAACATCATGACGGTGTTGATGACCGGAGATAATGAGGCTGCTGCATCCAAGGTGGCCAGTCAGCTTGAAATCGACACGGTGCTGGCCGACCAAACGCCTGACAGTAAAGCATTGGCCTTGCAGGATTTAAGAATACATCATCAACCTGTCGCCATGGTCGGCGATGGCATTAACGACGCACCGGCGCTGGCTTCGGCAGACGTCAGCTTTGCAATGTCTACCGGCACTGATGTGGCAATGCATGCGGCCGATATCACCCTGATGCGGGCCGATCCGGGCTTGGTCGCCGCCACCATTGATATTTCAAGGCGCACCTATCGGAAAATACGCCAGAATCTGTTCTGGGCGTTTATCTACAACCTGTGCGGCATACCCTTGGCCGCCTTTGGTTTTCTCAATCCGATGATAGCCGGTGGGGCCATGGCCTTGAGTTCAGTCAGCGTTGTAAGCAACGCTTTGCTGCTACGCCGTTGGCGACCAGGTCGGTAAACCGACCCGAAAAAAACAGAGTCTGATCCAGATCAAATTAAGCGTGTTTTTCGATTTGCGACGGTCAGCATTTGCCTATGATTAGCGAAAGTCATTCCAAAGGAGATCCCAATGGTGGATATGACACTCGCACAGTGGCGGTTGGCAGAACTGGCTATTCACTATCCTGGAGCCACCGCAGTATTGTTCAAGCATCAGCTTGATTTTTGTCAGGCTGGTCAGACGAGGCTGGCAGATGCAGCCGTTGCAAGACAGTTGGATATCGAGGCGTTGATCAGCACCCTGAGCAAGTATCAGACGCAGGCGGATGATACCGATTGGTCGCAATACGACAGTGATACCCTGATTGCGCATATTTTGCATCGTTATCACGAGCGGCACCGACAGCAGTTTCCCGAACTTATCCGGCTTGCTGAACGAGTTGAGCTGGATAATGTCAATCATGCGGCTTGCCCGAGTGGTCTGGTCTTGCTTTTGATGGATATGCAGTTTTCGCTGGAAACGCATATGCAAAAAGAAGAACAAGTGCTGTTTCCGATCATTTTGTCAGGCATCAACCGTTTGGCATCGGCACCGCTATCACGGATGCGCGAGGAAGATGAGGCGCATCAGGCAGATCTGCAACAGTTGCAGCAAATCACCCATCAATTCACCCCGCCGCGAGATGCCTCAATCACATGGCAAGCTTTGTACAACAATCTGCAATGGCTGTACCGGGATCTGCAACAACATATTCAACTGGAAAATGACATTCTGTTTGCCCGTGTCGAGCACGGTCACACATCACTTGCCTGATAGCTGAATAGATATCCAGCCAGCAGTGTTTTTGCGGCAATCGGCGTTTGCGGATTTTATTGACTCGGCACGAGTCATAGAATCATTAAAACGATTTTTCCGGAGTCTTTTATGTCTTTTGCCCGAACATGCAAACAATGGCTGGTGCTTTTGTTGATTTTGCCGCTTATGGCCGCCTGTGCTTCACGCTCTCAAAGTCAGTATTACGCCGATGAGGTCGGTGGCGTGATGTCGGTTGAAAATGTGGTCGTCAACTCATCGCGAATGGTCAGAATCGAAGGCATGGGTGAAGGAACACGTCCCGGTTGGGGCGCTGCAATTGGTGCAACGGTGGCTGGTGCGACGGCTTATGGCATTACCGAAGCGGATAACCCGGCAGGTATTGCCATCACCATTGTGGCCTTGGTGGGCGGTGCACTGGCCGGTCAGTTTATTGACGAAAAATCGCGCTCGAGTCTGGGTGTTGAATATATCCTCAGCAGGGATAATGGTGACACCATCGCCGTTGTGCAGGCGGTTCGAAGTGCAGATGAGCGTCTGGATGCCGGTACGCCTGCTCACTTGATGCGTGGTCAGCGTGGCTACGTGCGAGTGGTGCCCCGCTAATTCACCCACTAAATCGAGTGTCTGCATACTGACGTCATGAAGCGTCACTGGACTCTGGTAGTCGTGCTGGTGTTGGCGGCATTATTGTCTGCTTGTGACCCCTTTGCAAAGCCAGACAGTCTGATGGATGAGTATGTCAACCGACTGGCCCGGGTATTGAATCTTGATGCCCAATTCAGCGACATCGAAGCCTCGCCCAGACTGCCGCGAATGCGTGAGCGCCGCCTGGAAATTGAAGCGATTGACCTCGGCATGCTGGATTTTTTGGCATTTTATGGTTGTGATTTGCAGCATGTCATTGGTGAGCGAACGGCTATTCTTGGTCGCGTGATGCAACCTTTGAACCTGTTGCAATACGAGTTGCGGTTTCTTGCAGCCGCACAGGATTGTTTGCCGGAAATTACCAATGAGCAGCGCCGCGCACGCTTACTGGCGGTCATGCAGCACAAGCAGGAAAACCTGCCGAAAGTCATTTGGAATGCGACCTGGACAGTGCCGGAAATTGAAAACCTGTTGTCACCCTCAAGAGGGCGTTACCCGGTCGATGCAGGTTTAGCACGGGTCGGCACCCTGGTGGACCAACTGCAGGATATCCATCGCCGATTCGAGTTATTGCTGGCTGGCGATCACCCGCAAGATCTGATTCCCGTCGCAGCCGCCTATCAACAATGGCAGTATCGTTCTGATGGTGGCCAGCTATTGAACAGTGCTCGATTGTTAACCACCCGGCTGGATGATGCCAGCGAGCTATTAAAGCAAAGGCTGACCGATGCGCCATTGTGTTATCAGGGCAAACCCAATCAGCGAGCCCGGCAGATGCACAGCATGTTTCTCAGTGTTTATATTGGTGAGGTGCAGCCCTATATTTCCTTGGTGTACCGGGCAGCAGAACAACTGTTCTTCGCGCTGGCACAGCTGGCAGAGCAGCAGTCAGCGATCATGCCCGACAGCATGCAGGACTATTACCAGCAGACTTTGCTTCAGTCCGAGCAAAACCTCTGGGGCGAGCTGGATAAAGCCGTGCAACAACACACTGATTTGTGGCAGCAATTGCTGGATCAGTGCGGTATGCGTCCGGGGTATTAAACGCGGTTATTATTCAGACAGCCATAAGGCATCTAATATCAGCATTGCTCTGCCGGATAATTCAGACTATCTTTATCGGGTCACAGCAGAGGACCCTATGACTTACTGTTTAGCCATTAACCTGGATGAAGGACTGGTTCTGACCTCGGATTCAAGAACCAATGCCGGCATCGATCAAGTCAGTGTTTACAGCAAAATGACACGCTGTGAAACGCATGCCGACAGAAGTCTGGTACTGATGAGCGCCGGCAATCTTGCGACTACGCAGTTTGTGATTGAGCAGCTCAATCGTGATATTCGTGAAGGCCAGCCACATAACCTGAATACGCTCAGCTACATGTCGGACACCGCGGATTATGTTGGCGAGATTCTTAGCAGCCGCATACGCCGCTACTCCGATAATGAAGCCTCTGGTTTTGCGCCCGAGGCTACACTGCTGCTGGCCGGACAAATTCAGGGGAGTCCTCCACAAGCATTCATGATTTACCCCCAGGGCAATCACATCACCACTTCACGTGAAACGCCTTATCTGCAAATCGGCGAAAGTAAATACGGTAAACCGGTGTTGGACAGGTTTATTCGCCCGGAAACCTCCTTGCTGGATGCCGCGACCTGCTCACTGATATCAATGGATTCCACCATGCAAAGTAATGTCAGTGTCGGACCACCTATTGAAGTGCTGATTTACAAGAAAGACAGTTATGATCTGAGTTATCACCAGCGTTTCGAAGCAGAGCACCCCTATCTGGTGGAATTGCGCAGAGCCTGGGGCCAGCGGCTCAGAGAAGCCTTTATGGAAATGCCGCGCCTTGATGCGCAACAATGATCAGCCATTCTGCTGATGAATCAATTGATGTATCAGATGCAGCTTGCGTTGCGCCGGTTCTGAAATTACAAACGGGTAAGCGTCGGCATTACCGATACTGCGGTTAAGCGCATTGAGTACCACCACCAGCTGAGACCATTCCGACAGCCACTCCTGAAAGTCGGCCTCGTTTTCTGGGTGGGTAATCATGTCAAATGACACGGCGGTCTGCAGTGTTTCCTGCATCAGCAGATAATGTGCCCAGGTTTCAGCCCAATCTTCCAGCGGGTGAGCGCTGGCGTAGGCCGAAATAAAAAATTCCTGCCAATCCGGTCTTGGCCCATGCTGATAATAGTCCTGAAGGGCCGCTTGATAGTCGGCGGTCTCATCGCCAAACAACTTTCTGAATGCGGCATGTGATGGGGAATTGGCAATCAGTCGATCCCAGTAAAAATGCCCCATTTCATGACGAAAATGACCGAGCAGGGTTCGATAGGGTTCATTCATCGCTTCGCGAGTGGCTTCACGATAGCTGCTGTCAGCTTCTGCGGCATTCAGCGTGATCACCCCGTTCAGATGCCCACTGAGCACCTGTTCATCCTGTACCTTCGGGTTACTCCATTTATCCTCAAGAAAGCGAAATTCCAGTGGTTGACCGTTGCGTTGTTGAACCGGCAGGCCAAGACTGAACACGCCATGCAGCATCCGTTTTTTTGAGGATTCGAGCACGCTCCAGCGTCGCACATTTCTGAGCAGGTTTTGATCAGGAATAACCCGGGTCATCCGACAGGAGATGCATTGAACTTGTGACTCATCATCGGCCATCAACCAGTTGCATTGCATGTCGTGCTGATGGTGAGTGCAGCGACGATAGGTTTTGCCGATGATGGTGCGGGCACGACTATCGGGCAATGCCTCAATTGTATGCAGTTCGAGTGATTCGGGATCAAAGCCCAGCAGGCTGCCGCAGCGATTACAGTGAGTATTCTCGAAAAATATCTCTTGACCGCAGGTGCAAAAAAATCGCTTCATGAGGTATGAACCGGATAAAACCATTGATGACTTATGGCTGTGTTCAGTGCCGCCAGTCGAATTTGCAGGGCATCCATCCGATTATGAATTTCCTCTGCGGGCAGGTTTTCCTGCGGGTTTTGAAACATGAACTCAATGCTTTGTCGGTGATGGTCAATTACTTTATGAGCACCGGGCAACGGGCTCAGATAACGACTGATCGCGGTCAGTGAAAAAAACAATGAACGCGGGAAAGCCGAATCTCGCAACAAAAATGCCAGCACTGCCTCGGCGTTTACATCGCTGTTACGGCTATGGGTAAACATTTGCTGGGCACTGAGCGCGCGAAGTAAATGACTCCACAAAATGCCTTCAACAGCGCGCATTGATTGGCTGCGATTCTCAGCCAGCAATAGCGAAGCCAGTTCTAGAATCCGGCTGGTCATGTCGGCGCGTTCCAGATGTTTGGCGGTCTGCATGAAATAATAGCCATGATTTCTGCTCATATGATTTGCCAGTATGCCCCAGACTGTCTGGCAGCGTTCAGACATATTCAGCAACAGCTTCTGACGTCGCCGCCGATTGCTGATGGCAGACAGCTCGCTTTTCATCAGCAAATACAACTCATTGACCTGCTCCCAGGTTTCCTCCGGCAGAATATCCAGCGATGTTCGGGCGTTTTCTCGCAAGGCTGACAAAGAGTTAATCAATGAGATGGCGTTATTCTCATCGGCCAGTAAAAAATGCATCACATTGTTTTCATTGATTTCGTCATAACTGGCGTGGAAAAACAATTCGCCATCAAAAATGGTCACCAGAGTAAACCAGCCTACTTCGACATCAGTTGGCAGATCCATCAACAAATTGGTGTGGACATTGATAAGACGTGCTGTGTTTTCAACACGCTCAAGATAGCGCGCCAGCCAGTACACACGCTCGGCAACTCGTGACAACATCATAGACTGACTCCTGAGCCATTTTCATCGACCACCCAGGTATCCTTGCTGCCACCCCCCTGAGAAGAGTTCACCACCAGTGAGCCTTCGACCAGCGCCACCCGGGTCAAACCTCCGGGGGTGACGTAATGATCGCGACCCGACAAGATAAACGGCCGCAGATCCACATGTCTCGGAGCAACATGATCGCCTGCGATGGTAGGCGAAACCGACAATTTTAATGTCGGTTGGGCGATGTAGTTATCAGGATCTTCTTGCAGTAATTTGCGAAACTCCTCGATTTTAGCCTTGCTGGAATGTGGTCCGACCAGCATGCCATAGCCACCAGATTCGTTGGCTGGCTTCACCACCAGATCCGGCAGGTGGTCGAGCACATGTGCAAGCTGATCCGGATCACGACACAACCAGGTCGGCACATTGGGTAACAGGGGTTCTTCGTTCAGATAGTAGCGAATCATTTCCGGCACATAGGCATAAATCACCTTGTCATCGGCGACACCACAGCCAGGCGCGTTGGCAATGGCGATTTTGCCATCGCGCCAGCTTTGCATGATGCCGGGAATGCCCAGTACGGA
The DNA here is from genome assembly GCA_020831825.1 of Methylophaga sp. GTDB lineage: Bacteria > Pseudomonadota > Gammaproteobacteria > Nitrosococcales > Methylophagaceae > Methylophaga. The sequence goes on from JAFIFW010000005.1 coordinate 379,361, forward strand.
ATCCTCCCGAAATACCAGCGGATCGATAAAATCATCATCAATACGCCGATAAATCACATCCACCCGCTCCAGACCATGAATGGTTTTCATGTAGACATAACCATCCTGACCGACCAGTAAATCAGCACCTTCGAGCAGGATCAGACCGGCCTGCTGTGCCAGCGAGGCATGTTCGTAGTAGGCAGAGTTGTAGATTCCGGGCGTCAGCAGTGCCATGGTTGGCTGGCTCAGTTCGGGACGCAATGAAGCCAGCATACTCGCCAGGTGTGTCGGGTAATCATTCACCGGACTGATGGACAGCAGTTTGAACAGCTCTGGCAGGATGCGTTTGGTGGTTTTACGGTTTTCCAGCATATAGGCGACACCGGAAGGCACGCGCAGATTGTCTTCCAGCACATAGAGCGTAGCGTTGTGGTCACGCACCAGATCAGAGCCACAGATATGTGCCCAGACGCCAAACGCTGGTTGCATGCCGCTACATTGAGGCCGATAGCCTTTGGATTGATAGACCACATCGGCAGGAATCAGACCATCCTTGATAATCTGGCCTTCGTTGTAGATGTCGTTAATGAACTGATTTAAGGCACGCACTCGCTGAATCAGCCCCTTTTCAGTGCAGTCCCACTCTCGCTTGGCAATCATTCGGGGAATAATGTCAAAGGGCCAGGCGCGATCAATATTGCCTGCATCACTGTAGACGGTGAAGGTAATGCCTCGCTCTAGCATCTCCAGCTCAGAATCGGCCACACGCTGCTCGAAAGCCTCACGGCGCATGGATTGCAGGTAGTCCAGAAGTCGATAACTAAAGTGCCGGGGCTGATAAGGCCCGGCCATCAATTCGTCATGAAATTCGCCCGGATTATAGTCACGCCACATATGCATCATGCTGGGTCGTCTCGTTTGTGTTGGATATCAGCAATGCTCTAGCAAAAGCTATGCCCTCTGATAGCGAAACAGCTTTGGCCTGAAGAGTTCAGTTTGTGACGAGGTGACTATTGTCAAATTAATCGGTAATACACACACTTGTTTGATGCTAATAATTTTGGAGTATTGGCAGGAAAATACCGGTCGCTTATGCTGAGCTGATGTGAGAGCCTTAGCTTATCTGCCTGATGAAGAGGTGGCTTTGCAGAAAATCGCGAACCTGCAATCCAAGATGGGAGGCCACAGTGCCTGTTCAACAACAAGCCAGTATCAATGAGCAAATAGATGGTACCGAGGGTGTCAGGAAAGCCTTTGCCAAAACCACCAAACAAGGAATGTGGGTCGGTGCTTATTTTCCATTTGCATAGACATGGCGTGGCGCGTGCGCGTGGAGCAATTTAATTTCTTTTCCGATTTGTTTGCAGATCCGTGACTTTACATTGAAAAAGCAGGGGATTCCAAAGTTCGGCAGATTCACGCCCATGTCGAGTCTGTGAGAGCGAAGTGTCGGCCTTGCAGAGCTGCATCGCAATCACACTGGGTAAGCTTGATTATCCGGCGGCCTTGAAATTGCCATTGATGGATAACTTCACGCCACCAGTGCTCCTGCTTTCCAAGTCAACATTCGCCGTGGTCTGACGGCTTCAGTCAATGGTTATTACGTTCATCCAGGCTATCGTAGTAGATGATGGCCAGATAGCGGATCGGCATTTGTAGTTTGGTTTCTGGTCGATGAGGCTGTTCAGCGTTGAAGGTCAGTGAATCTCCTGGCTCAAGCAGATAGGTTTCGTCGCTGACGGTGTATTCCAGCCGACCTTCCAGCATGTAGATAAATTCGGTACCGGGATGTTCGAACGGGGCAAAGACCTCGCTTTCTTCTTCCAGCGAAATCAGAAAAGGTTCGAACAGTTTGTTGGGTCCTTGATCGTAGGCCAGCAGTTGATAGGTATGACCGGACTTGGTGCCGCGCCGAACCACCTCCATGCCTTCGCCGCTTTTGACGAACTGGGCGCCGCCCTTGGGATTGTCGTAATCGTTAAACAATCTGGACAGTGTGACACCCAGAGCATTTGCCAGTTGTTCCAGTTTATCCAGGCTGGGCGAGGTCAAACCGTTTTCGATTTTGCTGAGCATGCCGCGGCTCAGGTTGGCACGATCTGCGACTTCAGCAATGGTCAGGCCGTTGCCCAGGCGAATGCTGCGCAGCGTATTTCCTAAATGTTTATCCAGTGATTTGACGGTGCTTTCGTGGCTGTTGAGTTCTTCTCTGATGTTCACCTGCGTGTTCTCCGCTGAGTGGCTGCTGCAAGGCTCTGTTTTTTTGGTTCCTTTGGCTGTGTCAGCAGTTATTGAGCCAATAAATTCATTTGAGGAAAAAAAGTTTCCCAAACGGTTGACAGTCTGCCCGATGGTGTGCGTAAATGCAATCAATGTTTCACTCAGTGAAACAATGTTTACTTAATAGGTGGTGGGTGGTTTATACCACTAAAGGTGTAGATGGGATGGCGAGACAACAATGAGGGTGAAGAATGCCATTAAGTTTGTTGAAGTATGCGCTGAGTCGTGAACACCCGGCTCCACGGTTTTTCAGAGACTGTACCGAGCCGAAAAAAACCTATGACGCTGTCATTATCGGTGGTGGTGGTCATGGTCTGGCGGCGGCTTATTATCTGGCCAAGGATTTTGGTATCACCAACGTGGCGGTATTGGAAAAAGGCTATATCGGTGGGGGCAACACCGGTCGTAATACCACGATTGTCCGTTCCAATTATCTGACACCCGAGGGCGTTAACTTCTATGACGCCAGTGTGCAAATGTATGAAGGTTTGTCACAGGAACTGGACATCAATCTGTTCTATTCAACGCGTGGTCATTTCACTCTGGCGCATACCGAATCGGCAATGCGCACCATGCGCTGGCGGGCAGAAGTCAACAAACATGTTGGCGTGGAAAGCTATGTGGTCGGACCTGAAGAAATTCTTAAAGCCTGTCCTCAGCTGGATATCAGTTGCAGTGGTCAGGCGCCAATTCTGGGGGCGCTTTACCACGCGCCAGGTTCGGTCGCTCGGCATGATGCTGTGGCCTGGGGCTATGCCAAAGAAGCCGATCGGATGGGCGTTGAGATTTTTCAGAATACCGAAGTCACTGGCATCGACGTGAAAAGCGGCAAAGTGGTCGGTGTGCAAACCAACAAGGGTTATATCAGCAGCGGTCGTGTCTTGTCAGCGGTAGCGGGATTTACCCCGCGTATCACCGAAATGGTCGGTATTGAGACACCGATAGTCATTCACCCTTTGCAGGCCTGTGTCAGCGAACCGATGAAACCCTGGTTAAACACCATTCTGGTGTCGGGAAGCCTGCATGTTTATGTCAGTCAGTCATCGCGTGGCGAATTGGTGATGGGCTCTTCACTGGATCCCTATGAAGTGCATTCAACCCGCAGTTCGCTGGATTTTGTCGAGGGACTGAGCTCGCACATCGTCGATATGTTCCCGTTTCTGGGCAACGTCAAAGTGGTGCGGCAGTGGGCCGGGATGGCAGATATCACGCCCGACTTCGCTCCAATCATGGGTAAAACTCCGGTTGAAGGTTTTTATCTGGATGCTGGCTGGGGCACCTGGGGCTTCAAGGCCACGCCGATCAGCGGCAAGACCATGGCTGAGACCATGGCCCGAGATATAGCGCCGGAGTTGATCAAATCATTCCGACTGTCCCGTTTTGAAGAATACGAGCTGACCGGTGAAAAAGGCGCAGCCTCGGTCGGCCACTAATTGAGAGCAGTGTTATGAAACTACTTCAATGCCCTGTCAACGGGACGAGACCCATCAGTGAGTTCACCTATGGTGGCGAATATCGCGAGGCACCAGACCCGCAAACCAGCAGCGATAAGATCTGGGCGGATTATGTACACAACCGGCATGGTTCGCCTGGTTTGAAAAAAGAGTGGTGGTATCACGGCCCCAGCGGAACCTGGTTTATAGCCGAACGTAACACGCTGACCGATAACGTCAGCCGTACCTATCTTTTTGGTCAGGAGAAAGATGCATGACATTGCGTATTGCAGAAAAAAAAGGTGAGTGGATTAACCGCGATATGCCGCTGACCTTCACCTATGAAGGCCAGACCGTTGAGGCATTTGAAGGTGACACGATGAGCAGTGCGCTATGGGCCGCCGGTATCAAAGTGCTGGGTCGCAGCTTTAAATATCACCGGGCAAGGGGTGTGCTCAGCTTTGCCAATCATGATGTTAATGCATTGATGACCGATGGCGTGGATACCAACATCCGAGCAGACGTAATTCCGGTCAGTCATGGCATGGAGCTGTTTGCCGTCAACACCGAAGGAGGGGTCGTAAAAGACAAGAACCGTTTTATTGACCGCCTGTCACCCTTTTTACCAGTAGGTTTTTACTACAAGACCTTCTTCAAGCCGCGCATGATGTTTCCATTTTGGGAAAACAAAATCCGTAAGGCGGCGGGACTGGGTAAGGTTAACTTTGACTACCCAAGACAGTTGCGCCCAAAACGCAATGCTCACTGTGATGTGCTGATCATTGGGGCTGGTCCTTCTGGATTGTCAGCAGCATTGACGGCTGCCAATCATGGCAAACAAGTCATTCTGGTTGATGAAAACCGCTACGCCGGTGGCAGTCTTGGCTATGACCATGCTGCGGACAGCAGTACCAGTGACAAGCTGGAAACTTTACTGAAACAGGTCAGTGAGCACAGCAATATTCGGCTGATTTGTGATGCTTATGCGGGTGGTTACTATGGTGATCATCTGGTGCCAGTCGTCGGCAAGGAAGGCATTACCAAAGTGCGGGCGCGCAGTGTCATTGTCGCGACCGGAGCCTTTGAGCAACCGCCGGTATTTCGTAATAACGATTTACCCGGGGTCATGCTGGGCAGTGCTGCTCAGCGCCTGGTGCATCGTTATGCAGTCAAACCGTTTCATCGCGGTGTAGTGGTGACTGGCAATGATCACGGCTACCGCACGGCGTTGGATCTGATCGCTGGTGGTGTTGAGGTGCTGGCCCTCGTGGATATGCGCCAGCAATCTGGTGATGAGCAACTGGCTGCAGCAGTCGCCAGCAAAGGCATCACGATTCATTTGGCAAGTTGTATTTACGAAGTCATTCCCAGCAGTGACAAGCTGGGTGTGGCAGAGGTCGTGCTGGCAGGCTATGACGAGCAAACCGCTTCAGCCAGACTTGAGCACAGCAGCCGTATCGCCTGTGATGGTGTCGCCATGAGTGCGGGTTGGGCGCCAGCCGCTGCCTTGCTGTATCAGGCCGGAACCAAAATGCGTTACGACTATGCGGTTGAACAGTTTGTGCCGGCCCAGTTGCCAGAAGGTGTGTTTGCGGCCGGTAAGGTCAACGGTGTCTATGACCTTGCTTTGCGACTGCGTGACGGTCAACGTGCTGCGGCTGATGCAGTGCGTTATCTGGGCGGGCAGGATGTTGAGCAGATTGAAGTGACGCAAAGCTTCCAGCTTGCTCCCAGCCATGCCTATCCGATTGTGCATCATCCCGATGGCAAGAACTTTGTCGACTTTGATGAAGATATTCAGGTCAAGGACTTCATCAATGCCGCCAAAGAAGGTTTCGACAATATCGAATTGATGAAACGTTTCACTACCGTAGGCATGGGGCCAAGTCAGGGCAAACATTCCAATATGAATGCCATCCGTATTCTGGCGCGTATTCGTCAGTTGCCGGTGGAACAGATTGGCACCACCACTGCCCGACCATTTTTTCATCCGACGCCGTTGGCACATCTGGGTGGGCGGGGATTTCATCCACATCGTTTAACCGCCATGCATGAATGGCATGTCAATCACGGTGGCGTGATGATGGAGGCCGGTGCCTGGATGCGTCCTGCCTGGTATCAACCACAAGGTGCCAAGCTTACCGCACAACAAGCAGTGCAACAGGAAGCAATGGCTGTTCGCAACGCGGCAGGCATGATTGATGGCAGCACGCTCGGCAAGATCGAGGTGTTTGGCCAGGATGCCGGTGCTTTCCTGGAGCGCTTCTATACTGGCAAGTTTGCCGATTTGCAGTTTGGCAGCAGTCGAGTTGCCCTGTTGCTGGACGAAGCCGGCGTCATGGTTGATGACGGCGTGGCTGCGCGGCTTGCTGAAGACAAGTTCTATGTGTCCACCAATTCCTCCAACGCCGCGACAGTGTATCGGGAAATGCAACGAAATCTGCAGCTATGGGGCATGTCGGTGACCCTGGTCAATCTGACTGGAGCCATGGCAGCAATGACGCTGGCAGGACCGGCATCAGGTTCCATTCTGACCGAGTTGACCGAACTGGATTTATTTGAGGAAGCCTTTCCGCAAGGGGCCATTCGGACTGCTGAAGTTGCGGGTGTGCAGGCTCGAATCATGCGAGTGGCGTTTGTCGCGGATCTTGCGTTTGAAATTCATGTGCCATCGAGCAGCGCACTGCATGTCTGGCAAAAAATCATGAAAACCGGCCAGCCATTCGGCTTGCGGCCTTTTGGCACCGATGCTCAGCGTTTGCTCAGGCTGGAGATGGGCCACCATCTGATCAGCCACGATACCGATGGCCTGACCAATCCCTTTGAAGCGCATGCCGGTGGTCTGCTGGCGATGGACAAAGCTTTTTTTACCGGGCAACGCAGCCTGCAGATTCTGGCGGCCAAGCCAGTGAAAAAGCAGCTGGTTAAATTTGTACTTGATCCGGGGTTCAGCGCGGAACTGCCCAAAGAATGCAATCTGGTCATTAACGCGGGTCAGATCACCGGGCGGGTCACCAGTATTGCTTACAGCGAGTATCTGAACCGGGTGATCGGTATGGCGTTTGTGGCACCGGATCAGGCGGCCAATGGGCAGCAGTTCGATATTCGCACTGATGATGGTCTGCTGGTGAAAGCCCGAGTGGTCCAGGGTTCTTTTTTCAAACTGTCTGCCCAATAGGAGCCAGCCATGCAACGTCCTGTTTTACGAAGTCCGGCAGCCTTTGCTCAGGAAGCACTCAAGCCAGAGAGGGGGGTGATCAATCAGATGATGACCGCCAACAGCTTTGCTGATCCGGCAACTGAGGCTGAGTACGTCAGTCGTCTGAGCCTGTGTGATGTCAGTTTTTTGCAACGTTTTGGCTGCAAAGGGCCAACCGCTGCTGAATGGCTGTCAGCTCAGGGCCTGCCGGTGCCAGAGCAAGCCAATCATTATGTGCAGCAAGGTGAACTGCGGGTTTTGAGGTTGGGTAACAGTGAATTTCTGATTGAGGAAGAGGCAGGCAGTGAACAGCTTGCTCAACTCAATCAAACCGATGTACCAGAGCGGGTGCATGCGGTACTCCGCAACGACGCGGCATTTGTGATAAGCGGGCCGTTAGTGAGCGAGTTATTCGCACAGGTGTGTGACATCGATGTCATCGCCGAGCTAGAGGATGAGTCACGCTTAGTAATGACGATGATGGCAGGTGTATCGGTGACCATGCTGCGGCAGAAATCTGCTGAAGGATGGCAATACCGGGTCTGGTGTGACGGCACCTTGGGTGTCTATTTGTGGCAGACACTGCTGACCATCATTCAGGAATTAGGTGGTGGCCCGGTTGGCGCCAATCATTACTTCAAAAGTAATTAAGCCAGCAAAGCTACGCACTTTAACTCAGAGGTGAAGGTTATGAAATATGAAGCAGAAGCAACCGAGGTGACGAAACAATCCAGTGAAGCCGCCGATGTGACTCAGCGTCGAATTATCAAGACGGTCGAGGAAGCCAAGCAGTTTCTCAAGGACAATAACGTCAAATACGTGCTTGCACAGTTTGTTGATATTCATGGTGTGGCCAAGGTCAAATCAGTTCCGGCAGCTCATCTTGAGGATATTCTGAACAGCGGCGCCGGTTTTGCGGGTGGTGCCATCTGGGGCATGGGTATCAAACCGAACGGCCCTGACTATATGGCCGTGGGTGACCTGTCGACCTTGAGTCTGATTCCCTGGCAGACAGGCTATGCACGCATTATCTGTGACGGGCATGTTAACGGAAAGCCCTATGAGTATGACTCTCGGGTGGTCTTGAAAAATCAGCTTGAGCGCATCAAAGCCCGTGGCTGGACCCTGTATACCGGGCTGGAACCTGAATTTTCACTGCTGAAAAAAGACGATTACGGTCATATTCACCCCTGTGACCCTACGGATACTCTGTTAAAACCGTGTTATGACTACAAGGGGATTACCAGACAGAGCGCCTATCTTGAAAAACTGACTGAAGCCTTGCTGGAAGTGGGTATTGACGTCTATCAGATCGATCACGAAGACGCCAACGGTCAGTTTGAAATCAACTACACCTACGCCGACTGCCTGCGCAGCGCTGATGATTACATCATGTTCAAGATGGCGGCCAGCGAGATCGCCAACGAGATGGGCATGATCTGTTCGTTTATGTCCAAACCGTTCAGCAACCGCCCTGGAAACGGCATGCACTTGCACGTATCAATTGGCGATGGTGAAAAGAGTCTGTTCCAGGATGACAGCGATCCTTCAGGCCTCGGCCTGTCCAAGCTGGCTCGGCACTTCATGGCTGGCATTCTCGAACATGCTCCGGCTCTGACCGCCATTGCTGCACCAACCGTTAACTCATACAAACGTCTGGTGGTAGGGCGTTCGCTATCTGGTGCGACTTGGGCACCAGCTTATATCTCTTATGGCAATAACAACCGTTCCACCATGGTGCGTATTCCTTATGGCCGTATCGAACTGCGTCTGCCCGATGGCACCTGCAATCCCTATCTTACAACCGCCGCAATGATTGCTGCCGGTATGGACGGTGTTGAGCGTGAACTTGAGCCGGGCAAAGGACATGATAGCAATCTGTATGACATGACACCGGCAGAGCTGGCAGAAAACGGTATCGGTATCTTACCTCAGAACCTGCATGAAGCCCTGCTGGCCTTGGAAAAAGATGACGTCATCATGGGCGCGCTGGGAGAAGGTTTGGCCAAGGAGTTCCTTGAACTGAAACATATGGAATGGGTGGAATACATGCGACATGTGTCCGACTGGGAAATTAATCAATACGTAGAGTTTTATTAAGCCTTTCTTTTTGAAAGTATTTTGTTGGGAGAGTTGTTATGTGTGGAATCGTTGGCCTTTATCTGAAAAACGATAAGTATGAGGGCGAGCTGGGCAAGTTGTTTACACCCATGCTGATTGCGATGACGGAGCGTGGCCCTGACAGCGCCGGTTTTGCTATCTATGGTGACGAGGTGACCGAAGGTTGCAAATTGACGCTACGCCATGAGAATGAAAACTTCGATTGGCAGGCGCTGGCTGATGCGATCAAAACCAGCCTGAATACCACTGTGGACTGGTTCCAGAATAACAAGGTCGCGATCTTCAAAGTTGCTGCCGAGGCTGAAAGTATCGAAGACTATCTGGCATCGAATCATCAAGATGTGAGGGTGATGAGCGCGGGTAAGTCGATCGAAATCCTCAAGGAAGTCGGTTTGCCTGAACATATCGTGGACAGTTTCAAACTGAGCCAGATGAAAGGTAGCCACATCATCGGCCATACCCGCATGGCCACCGAGTCTGCTGTCAGCATGGAGGGAAGTCACCCGTTTTCAACCGGTCTGGATCTGTGTCTGGTACATAACGGCTCATTTTCTAACCACAACCGTCTGCGTCAGGAACTGAAGCGCGAAGGTATTGAGTTCAGTACTGAAAACGACACCGAAGTGGCAGCAGGTTACCTGACCTATCGTCTGCAGCAGGGGGATTCACTCAATGAAGCACTCGAAAATGCACTGCAAACGCTGGATGGTTTTTACACGCTGACTATCGGTACCAAAGACGGCTTTGCTGTGGTGCGGGATCCGATTGCCTGCAAACCGGCGGTCATTGCAGAAACCGATGATTACGTCGCCATGGCTTCAGAGTATCAGGCTTTGACCACCCTGCCGGGCATTGAAAGCGCCAAGGTCTGGGAGCCCGAACCCGCCAGAATTTATGTCTGGGAACGTGGCACTACTCACTAAACAGCCTGAATCAGGAGAAGACTATGACTACCAATAATCTTGCTGAAAAATCAGCAACCGAAAACGGCGTTTACGATCTGGCGGTGCAATCGGTGCGTGAACTGAATCAGGCGCTGCATGATCAACGTCACCAGCTGACCTGTACTGAATGGAAAGTACTGAACCCGAAAGGTCAGCACAACATCGCGGTCGGTGTTGATAAAAAGTTGACCATCGATATCCAGGGCCATGCCGGCTACTACTGCGCCGGCATGAACAAGGAAGCCGAGATCACCGTGTATGGCCATGCCGGTCAGGGTGTGGCGGAAAACATGATGTCCGGCACCGTTCGGGTCAAAGGTAATGCTTCATCGTCAGCGGGCGCGACCGCACATGGCGGCTTGCTGATCATCGAAGGTGATGCCGGTTCACGTTGCGGCATTTCAATGAAGGGCGTCGATATTGTTGTTAAAGGCAGCGTCGGCCATATGAGCTGTTTTATGGGGCAGGCCGGCATTCTGGCTGTCTGCGGCGACGCCGGTGACGCGCTGGGCGATTCACTCTATGAAGCCCACATCTACGTCAAAGGTTCAGTGAAATCACTGGGTGCGGACTGCATTGAAAAAGAAATGCGTCCGGAACACATCGAGGAACTGACCAAACTGTTTGAACGCGCCGGTGTGACTGATCAAGATCCGAAACACTTCAAACGTTACGGCTCTGCCAGACAGCTTTACAACTTCAAAGTTGATAACGCTGCTGCTTATTAATGGCTGATATTGCGAGGAAATAGCAATGAGTGAAAAAACAAAATACATGACTGAACCGCGTGAGTCAGCGACCTTTGACCGTCATACGCTGGCGGAAATCCGTCGTGCTGCCGATACCGGCATTTACGATATCCGTGGAGCAGGCGCCAAGCGCAAACTGCCGCATTTTGATGACCTGCTGTTCCTGGGTGCGAGCATGTCGCGTTACCCGCTGGAAGGCTACCGTGAGAAATGCAATACCTCGGTAACCCTGGGTACTCGTTTTGCCAAAAAGCCGATCCATCTGGATATTCCAGTGACCATTGCCGGTATGAGCTTTGGTGCTTTGTCAGCTTATGCAAAAGAAGCACTGGGTCGTGGTGCGTCGGCGGTGGGGACTTCTACCACCACCGGTGACGGCGGCATGACCTCGGAAGAGCGTGGTCAGTCCACCAAGCTGGTCTATCAGTATCTGCCTTCACGTTACGGTATGAACCCTGACGATCTGCGTAAAGCCGATGCCATTGAAGTGGTGTTGGGTCAGGGTGCCAAACCCGGCGGTGGCGGTATGCTGCTCGGTCAGAAAATCACCGATCGTGTTGCCAAGATGCGTACCCTGCCGATGGGCGTGGATCAGCGCAGCGCCTGCCGTCATCCAGACTGGACCGGTCCGGATGATCTGGAAATCAAAATCAAGGAACTGCGCGAAATCACTGACTGGCAAGTGCCTATATACATCAAAGTCGGTGCCACGCGTACCTACTACGATGTGAAGCTGGCGGTTAAAGCCGGTGCAGACGTTATCGTGGTTGACGGTATGCAAGGTGGTACCGCGGCTACCCAGGACGTGTTTATCGAACACGTGGGTATTCCAACGCTGGCGGCCATTCCACAAGCCGTTCAGGCGCTGCAGGAAATGGGTATGCACCGTAAGGTTCAGCTGATTGTTTCCGGTGGTATCCGCAACGGTGCCGACGTGGCCAAGTGTATGGCACTGGGTGCCGATGCGGTTGCGATTGGTACGGCAGCGATGGTGGCCTTGGGTGATAACGATCCGAAATGGGAAGAAGAGTACCAAAAACTGGGTTCTACAGCGGGTTCCTACGATGACTGGCATGAGGGTCGCGATCCCGCCGGTATTTCAACGCAGGATCCGGAACTGATGAAACGCTTTGATCCAGTTGAAGGTGGTCGTCGTCTGGCTAACTATCTGCGGGTATTGACGCTGGAAGCACAAACACTGGCGCGTGCTTGTGGCAAGAACGACTTGCGAAACCTCGAGCCAGAAGATTTGGTTGCGCTGACCGTGGAATCAGCAGCTATGGCAAGGGTGCCATTGGCAGGAACTCAATGGATACCAGGCGCTAATAACTGGTAAGACCGAGTTTCGGTGTAAAGGGCTGGTGTCAGTGCAGGTATGGACTTACAAACTTACCCCACTTTAGTGCCAGACTGAGCTGACATCAGTCCTTTCATTTTGTCTGGAAAAGCTGGCCTGTTCGGGCTATTTCAAGTCACTCAATTAACTTGATCGGCGATAAATTTATACTGCTAAACGAGGATGTTCTCGGGCTTTCACCTGACGGTATTAGCATTGCTCGCGACTGAACCACACCCACAATTTCACAAAATGCAGTCACCTCCCCCAAGATCGTTCCCGAACATGCGTAGCATTTTTGGCGAATCTGCATTCATCCCCCAGGTTCCTACTGTTAACAGGGGGGGCGATCTGATTTATCAACATAGACAATACCTCATTGCTTGACTGATACAGCTGACTGTTTCTGTTGACGCTCGGTCAGCTTCAACCCTTTCGGGTCAGTGCATACCAGCCACGTTGACCCATGCAGCTCATCACGCCGCGGGTGACTCGACTCATATTGGCGGCTGTTTCATGGCCTTCGCCTAACTCATTGACACATTGCTGGCCGTCTTGCATCAGTGCCTCAGGGCCTGCGCCCATTTTCCACCATGAACTTATCTCAATCATTTCCAGAGGATCCTGACTGCTGTCTTGCTCGGGAATACGGGCATCCACCACACTTTCGGGAGAGATGGTCGCTGCACTTCTGCCGATCAGTGATTGACTGGGGCTGACCGTGATCCAGCCTTTTTCCTGTAGACATTGATCTACCGCCGTCGCTGAGCTTGAGCCTGTTTCACATTGCCGTTTGGCATCCTGAAAATCAGCGCCAGTGGCCCCGCGTTTATAACTGAGTTCGCCGCCACAGCCTGTGAGCAGCAACAGACCGCTGAAACTGATAATGCCGATGAATTGGCGCGTCGAGTTGTTTGCAATGTGCATGGTTGACCTCCCTTGACTGGTCTGCGGATTGGCTGACCCGCTCAGCGTAACGTAAACCAGCCAAACCGCTTCTACGCAATTTGACGTATTTAAGCCTCAGTGCCCCCTGACTAGTATGACTCTCGAGGTTTCGGTTGAGCACATCGTGGTGATTCAACCCAAAAATGCTTGCGTTCATTCAAGTTTTTTCTGCGTTGTTTTCACAGAGGTGGCACATGAAACATTTAAACAAACTGGCTTGGTCGGTGGCTTTGGCTACGACCGCGACATTGACACCGGTCATGTCATCCCATGCGGCAGGCACCATTACTTTTGGTGAAGATCGATACATCAGTCTGGGCTTTGGCATGCGAGGCAGCTACAGCCGTGTTGAAGATGGAGCGGGTAATGGCTCTTCCTATTCCAATGACTTCAGTCTGGACAGCGGCCGTATTTACTTGTCAGGGTCTTTGAACAAGTACATCAAGGGCATGCTGAACACCGAAAAGGATATTGCCGGGCAAGGCTTTCAAGTGATTGATGCGGTGGGTATTTTTCAGATGACGCCGGACATCAGCATTTGGGCGGGTCGCTTCCTGTCACCGAGTGACCGGGCCAATATGGCTGGCCCCTATTACTCGCTTGGCGGTGGTTACTGGGCCGGCATTGCCTCACGTTATGGTTTTAATGGTGGTTACATCGGCCGTGATGATGGTGTGGCCTTGGTAGCAACGGCTTTTGATCAACGTCTTGCCTACTCCTTTGGTGCCTTTGAGGGCAATACTGCATTTCAGATAGCACCCGTTGCAGATGAGGTCGAAAGCGCCAGAGGTTCTGATGGCTTGATGTATGCCGGTCGTTTGCAATACAGCTTCTGGGATACCGAGCCCGGTTACTATGGCACTGGTAACTACCTGGGCACCAAGGATATTTTCACCATCGGTATTGCTGGCCGCAGTCAGAAAAACGGTGCAGTTTCGGCGACTGATCAGGGTAAATACTACTCATACAGTGCTGACTTGCTGATCGAAAAACAGAATGTCGGCCCGGGTGCCTTGTCTTTCGAAGCCGCCTATTACCGCTATGACACTGACAAGGTCTTCCGTAGTGAGGAAGGTAAGGCTTACTCAGCCGGTGCCGGTTATATTTTCAACGAAAAAGTCGGTTGGGGACAGATTCAACCCTTCGTTCGCTACCAGCGTTTTGATGCCGACAACAACATCGATCTGAGACAGACCGACCTGGGTGTCGCCTACATTATCGACGGCTATAACGCTCAAATCTCCGGTGTGTATTCCCATTTGAAAGAAACCAATCAATCGAACACAGACAGTTTCTTTGTGACGTTGCAGTTGCAGTTCTGATATTGCAGCGGCGCTATTTGCCCAGCAAAAGCAGGAGGAAGAGATGAAAACCCTAGTAAAGCTTGATTTAGACAAAAAACCCTGGGAACAGGATGGTCAGATTCACAATCGCTGGCACCCAGATCTGCCGATGATTGCCATGGTTAAACCGGGCGATGAATTCCGGGTGGAATGCATGGACTGGACCGGTGGCCAGATTGGTAACAATGACAGTGCCAACGATATTCGCGATGTCGATCTGCTTCAGGTGCATTACCTGAGCGGACCCATTGGGGTTGAGGGTGCTGAACCCGGCGACCTGATGGTGGTGGATATCCTTGATGTTGGAACTTTCGAGGACTCACAATGGGGCTTCAATGCGTTCTTTGCAAAGGAAAATGGCGGTGGTTTTCTGACCGAACATTTTCCGGAAGCCCGTAAATCCATTTGGGATTTCCATGGCATATACACCACCTCACGTCATGTACCCAACGTTAAGTTTGCCGGGGTGATGCATCCAGGACTGATTGGTTGTTTGCCATCACGCGAGCTACTGGAAAACTGGAACAAGCGTGAAGCCGAGTTGATTGCGTCTGATTCCGAAAGAGTGCCGCCTTTAGCCTTGCCACCTAATGAGCAGGCGGCTGTCATGGGCCGTCTCAAGGGTGATGAGGCAGCCGCGGCGGCCCAAGAGGGCGCGCGTACTGTGCCGCCTCGTGAGCACGGCGGTAACTGCGATATCAAGGATCTGACCAAAGGCTCGAGAATTTATTTCCCGGTCTATGTCAAGGATGGCGGCCTGTCGATGGGCGATCTGCACTTCTCGCAAGGTGATGGCGAAATCACCTTCTGTGGTGCTATCGAAATGGCGGGTTACCTGGATATCAAGGTCAGTCTTATCAAGGATGGTGTTAAGAAATACGGCATCAAAAACCCACTGTTCAAAAACAGCCCATTAACGCCTACCTACAACGATTATCTGATCTTTGAAGGCATTTCGGTGGATGAGCAAAACAAACAGCACTATCTGGATGTGCATGTGGCTTATCGTCAGGCCTGTTTGAATGCCATCGAATATCTGAAGAAATTTGGCTACACCGGTGAACAAGCGCTTTCCATTCTCGGTACTGCACCCGTACAAGGCCATATCAGCGGGGTGGTGGATATTCCAAACGCCTGCGCCACTTTGTGGTTGCCGACTGAGATCTTCGACTTTGATTTGCACCCCAGTGTGGACGGTCCGGTGAATTTTGTCACACCGGGCAAAGACCTCAGTATCGCGACATAGCAGGAGAATCAGAATGCCCTTATACGACTATCGGTGTGAGCAGTGCGGCACATTCACTGCGTTACGAAAAATGCACCAGGCAGGCGATGACATCACGTGTGATTGTGGCTTGCCAGCAAGACGTGTGGTGACAGCGCCTCATCTGGCACTGATGGACGGTGCAACCCGGATTGCGATGGCCAGAAACGAAAAGTCGGCTGACTCGCCGAGGCTGGCCCGTCGTTCAAGCTGTGGTTGCACCGGGGCACACACCTGCAAGACCAATTCCTCTGCAAGTCCCAAGCGCCAGGAAGGCAATAGCACGGGCCTGAAAATGCAGACTAAGAAAACCGCGAGACCTTGGATGCTCGGACATTGAATTTCCCAACACACTGAACAGCGCCGTTCACACCATTCATTCCAACAGGAGATAGACGATGAAATATTTCAGTCGACGGAAATTTCTGGGTAAAACCAGCAATTTAATAGGGGCCATGCTTGCTGCTGGTCTGATGAGTACCAGTGTTATGGCCACGGAGTTTCCCACCGCCGAGGTGAACACGACCGGACTTGCGGTGACCGATGACACAGTAACCGTGGGTATTTTGCACTCACTTACCGGCACCATGGCGATCAGTGAAACCGGTGCGATGGAAGCGGCAAGGCTCGCTATCAAACAGATCAACGAATCTGGCGGTATTTTGGGTCGACAAATTGAGGTGATTCTGGAAGATGGTGCCAGTGACTGGCCAACCTTTGCTGAAAAAGCTCGCAAATTGTTGATCAGTGACAAGGCGGCTGCGGTATTTGGTTGCTGGACCTCGGCATCACGTAAAGCGGTGTTGCCTGTGTTTGAGCAACACAACGGCATATTGTACTACCCGACATTTTATGAAGGTCTTGAACAGTCGAAAAACGTGATCTATACCGGTCAGGAAGCAACACAACAGATCCTGGCGGGTCTTGACTGGGTTGCCGAAGAAAAGGACGCCAAAACCTTCTTTCTGATTGGTTCAGATTACATCTGGCCTAGAACCTCAATGAAAATTGCCCGTATCCACATTGAACAGGTACTGGGTGGTCGAGTGGTCGGTGAAGAATACGTGCCACTGGGTGATGTTCAGTTTGGTTCTATCATCAACCGTCTTCGTCTGAGAAAACCGGATGTAATTTTTGCTGCGGTTGTGGGTGGCAGTAATGTTGCCTGGTTCAGACAGTTGAATGCTGCCGGTATTAACGCTGATAACCAGACATTGCTGACACTGTCGGTGACAGAAGACGAAGTGCTGGGCATCGGCGGTGAAAACCTGGAAGGCTTTTACTCAGTTATGAAGTATTTCCAAAGCCTGGATAACCCTAACAACAAAGCATTTGTTGAGGCCTTTAAAGCTGAATATGGTCAGGACAGCGTGATTGGTGACGTGACTCAAGCGGCTTATCTGGGACCTTGGTTGTGGAAAGCGGCCGTTGAAAAAGCGGGCAGCTTTGATATCGACAAGATTGTAGAAGTCTCCAGAACCGGTGAAATCGAGTTGGATACAGCGCCTGAAGGTTATGTCCGACTGCATCCGAATCATCACTTGTGGAGTCATACCCGTATCGGTAAATGGAATCGTGATGGCCAGGCAACGGTGGTCTATGAATCTCCAGAACTCATCGAACCAAACCCATTCCCAGAAGGCTACCAATAGAGGCTGGTCAGTCACTCAAATGCAGGCTGGTCTTTGCCAGCCTGCACGTTGAGACCGCAGCAACAGAATCATCTCTTTGATTAATCGGTAAATGTTTCGGAGTAACCACCATGGGTGATTTTACTTTTCAGGAATTGACGTCAATCTTCGCAATGCAGGGCTTTGTCGGGATTAGCTTGTTCAGTGTGCTGTTGTTGATGGCACTAGGGTTGGCCATCATTTTCGGTCAGATGGGCGTCATCAACATGGCTCATGGCGAGTTTATGGCACTGGGTGCCTACACCACTTACATGCTTTCCATGTTTACGCGCACTCATTATCCGGAATTGATGCCGTACTACTTCTTTTTCGCCATCATCGCGTCATTTCTAGTGGCGGGGTTGGTTGGCTATCTCACAGAATTTGCCTTGATAAGACATCTTTACAAACGGCCACTGGACACACTGCTGGCCACGTGGGGTTTGAGTCTTATCATGCAGCAATCGTTTCGTACCTTTTTTGGTTCACGTGAAGTCAGTCCGACGCTGCCTGACTGGCTAATGGGCTCCTGGATGCCCACCGATACCATTTTCATTCCCATTAACGGGATGTTTATATTGGGGCTGACCACGGTAGTGACCTTTGCTGTTTATTATCTGATGTACCGATCTTCCTGGGGCTTGAATGTGCGTGCCACCACCCAGAACCGTGTGATGAGTGGTGCGGTCGGCATCAACACCAAACAAGTGGACAGGCTCACCTTTGCGCTCGGCTGCGGCATTGCCGGTATTGCTGGGGCGGCCTTCACCACCATTGCATCAACCGGCCCGACTTCAGGCTCACTCTATATCGTAGATACGTTCATGGTCGTGGTGTTTGGTGGTGCGGCTAGTCTCTTTGGCACCATTGCTTCTGCATTCACCATTGCACAGGCGCAATCAATTCTTGAGTTCTTTATCAGCAGTTCCATGGCGAAAGTACTGACCCTGTTGACGCTGATCATCATCCTGATGATTCGTCCTGAAGGTCTGTTTGCTTCCAAAGTCCGTAAATAAAGCGCAGGAGATTTGATGATGAACTTTTTTATTGAACGGTTTCTGGGTGGCAAGCAAGGCGCTGTGGCAATTGCGTTACTCGCTTTGCTTATCCTGGTGATTTTCCCTCTGGCGTTGGATCTGTTTCGACTGAATCTGGTGGGTAAATATCTGACCTTTGCTTTTGCAGCTGTAGGGCTGGTGTTGCTGTGGGGATATGGCGGTATCTTGAGCCTGGGCCAAGGTGTGTTTTTTGGACTTGGCGGCTATGCGATGGCAATGTTTCTGAAACTGGAGGCATCGGATCCTCAAAGCACCGCGATTCAGACAACACCAGGTATTCCTGACTTCATGGATTGGAACCGGCTTTATGAACTGCCATGGTTCTGGGTGCCTTTTGAGAGTTTTGCCTTTACTTTACTGGCCATTCTGGTGTTGCCGGCGCTGTTTGCCTACATCATCGGTGTTGCCATGTTCAAACGTCGTGTCGGTGGCGTTTACTTTGCCATCATCACGCAGGTGATTGCGGTTATTCTCACGGTATTGATTGTTGGTCAACAGGGGTTTACTGGCGGTATCAACGGTATTACAGATCTTCGAACATTAAATGGCTGGGATATCCGTACTGATTCGGCCAAGTACATTCTCTATTTCATCAATGCATTGTTGCTGCTGGCGGTCATCATGATCAGCCGTTTTGTGCTGACCAGCAAATTAGGTCGCTTGCTACTGGCGATGAAAGATAAGGAAGACCGGGTACGTTTTTCAGGCTATGACGTATCCAACTTCAAAATCTTCATTTTCTGTCTGTCTGCGGTGATTTCAGCTATTGGTGGCGCCATGTTTACCCTGCAGGTCGGTTTCATGTCACCGTCATTGCTCGGCGTAGTACCTTCCATCGAGATGGTTATTTTTGCAGCGGTGGGTGGCCGGATGTCATTGATTGGTGTGGTCTACGGCACCTTGTTGATTAATTTTGGCAAAACCGGTTTTTCAGAAACCTTTCCTGAACTGTGGTTGTTCTTTATGGGCGGTTTGTTCATTGCGGTGGTGATGTTCTTCCCTAACGGCTTAGCTGGTATTTACAACAAATACGTTTCGAAGCTGGCATTCCTGCAACGCTATCTGCCAGCCATCAAACTGCCTAAGTCAAAAGCAGACACACAAAGCAATGCCTCATCCAGTGCCTCGACCTCTGATAATGCTGCTGAAGGAGCCAAATCATGAGCACCAATACAGACTTTTTGCTGGCGATTGAAGATTTGACGGTCTCATTCGATGGCTTTAAGGCAGTTGATTCATTGACCATGTATATCGATAAAAATGAGTTGCGGGTGATTATCGGCCCCAACGGTGCCGGAAAAACCACGCTGCTGGACTTGATCTGCGGCAAAACCAAGGCCAGCAGTGGTTCCATCCAGTTTAAAAATCAGGAAATCACCAAGCTGGTTGAGCATCAGATCACCCGGGTGGGTATCGGTCGAAAATTCCAGACCCCCTCGATTTATGAAAACCTCACGGTTTATCAAAACCTTGAGGTTTCCTATTCCGAAGGTCGCAGTGTCTTTGGCAGCCTGTTTTTTAAATCAACGCCCAAACTGGAAGCAATGATTGAAGAGGTGGCCAGTGATATTCAGTTGACCGAGTTTCTTGAGACGCAAGCGGGTGTGTTGAGTCATGGACAAAAGCAATGGCTGGAAATCGGTATGTTGCTGATGCAGGAACCGGAATTATTGATGCTGGATGAACCGGTGGCCGGTATGAGTGCCAAGGAACGTGATGAAACGGCTGAACTATTGAACCGGCTTTGCAAGAACCGCTCGGTCATTGTGATTGAGCATGATATGGAGTTTGTGAAAAAGATTGCCCGTAAGGTGACGGTCTTGCATCAGGGCAAGATTTTGGCAGAAGGGGCGATGGAAAAGGTTCAGGCTGATGAAAAGGTCATCGAAGTTTATCTCGGTCATTGACTTAAACCAGGAGAAATCACATGTTTGAAGTGGAAAATTTGCAAGTCAGTTATGGCCAGAGTCAGGTAATTCATGACATCAGCTTCAAAGCCAATCCCAATGAAACTCTGGCGATCATGGGTCGTAACGGGATGGGGAAAACAACCTTGTTTAAATCACTGATGGGCATCCTGCCAAGCAGCGCCAGCAAGCTGGAAGTGGCCGGTGTTGATTTGCTGGGCAATGAAAGTTACCAGCGAGTCGCCAAGGGTGTTGCCTATGTGCCTCAGGGCCGAATGATCTTTCCCAACCTGACGGTGAAGGAAAACATCGAAACCGGGCTTAAAGTTGGCAAGTACAAGGAGATTCCAGACGAGATCTACTCGTTGTTTCCGGTGCTGCACGATATGCGGCATCGTAAGGGCGGTAACCTCTCGGGTGGCCAGCAACAGCAATTGGCGATTGCCCGGGCGCTGGTGACCAATCCCAAGGTGTTGTTACTGGATGAGCCCACGGAAGGTATTCAGCCTTCGATCATCAAGGATATTGCCAAGGTGTTGAACGAAATCAGAAAAATGCGTGACATCACGATTATTGTTTCTGAGCAGGTGCTCAGTTTCACTATGGAAATTGCCGACCGCATTATTGTGATCGAGAAAGGTAAGTTCATTCACGAGGATCTGCGTGAAGCGGTTGATGCAGACAAAATCAAGAAGTATCTGACCGTTTAGGACGGGCGGTCTCTCATAGCGCATCTGGCGCACTGTTATGGTGCGTCAGATGCAAAAATAAAGCGATCTGCATTGCTTGATCATCAGACGGTCAATCGCTTGAATCAAGCCATACTCTTGTATACAAGTGACTCTCGACCTTTGTTTAACTATCGCCTGCATACAGGCATAACTCTTGCTGCTTACATGCTGATCGATCCTTGTTGAAGCACTGCATGGATAGCGATGATCCAGCGCAGGCAATACGTCAAATTACGTAGATAAAATTCTGCCGGTCATCATTATGATGACGGATGAGCTGGCTGATAACCATCTAACCTGCCATCGATATCACCGGGAGTTCGAGTTGACAGCGAATGAGGCTTTGATTGAGCTATCCGACCAAGATGCTCCTCAGCGTATTGTAAAAATCCGTCGAGATTACAATATCTGGGTAGCCAATGAAACGCTGGAAGACTATGCCCTGCGTTTTACGCCTCATTCTTTTCGTAAATGGTCCATTTTTCGGGTGGCTAACACCGCTCTGGGGGCTATTTCATTTCTGGTGCTGGAGGTCATCGGCGCTGCGCTGGCGGTGAATTTTGGTTTTGTTAATGCTTTTTGGGCAATTCTGACCATCAGTCTGATTATTTTCCTGACCAGTTTGCCAATCAGTTACTACGCCGCCAAATATGGTCTGGATATGGATTTACTGACCCGTGGTGCTGGCTTTGGCTATATCGGTTCGACCATCTCTTCGTTTGTCTACGCGACTTTCACCTTTATATTGTTTGCGCTGGAAGCCGTGATCATGGCCTACGCGCTGAGCATGTACTTTGATCTGCCGTTATATGTCTGGTATCTGATTTCGGCCATCATCATTATTCCACTGGTGACGCATGGTGTGACGCTGATCAGTCGTATTCAGATGATCACTCAGCCCGTGTGGATCTTCCTGATGGTGCTGCCCTTTGTTTTTATTTTGATGAAAGATCCAGATGCCGTGCGAGGCGTGATGCAGTTTGCCGGCGCTTCGGGGTTTGATGCGGATTTCAATATTTACATGTTCGGCATGGCCATTGCCATTGGCATGGCCTTGATACCCCAAGTCGGTGAGCAGGTAGATTTTCTGCGTTTTATGCCGGAAAAAACTGAAGAAAATCGCTTGCGCTGGCACTTGGGGGTGATACTGGCTGGACCAGGCTGGATTTTCATCGGAATGATCAAAATGTTTGCCGGTGTATTACTGGCCTATCTGGTGTTGCAGGCGGGTGAGTCAGTCCAGGATGCGGTCAATCCTACACATATGTATCACCTGGCCTTTGACTATGTGTTCAGCAATGCCGATGTGTTGCTGGCGGTGACAGTATTTTTCGTGGTGCTGTCACAAATAAAAATCAACATTACCAATGCCTATGCCGGGTCGTTGGCCTAGTCGAATTTTTTTGCACGTTTGACCCACAGCCATCCGGGACGTGTCGTGTGGCTGCTGTTTAATGTGATGATTGCTACCCTGCTGATGCTGCTGGATGTCTTTCAGGCTTTGGAGCAGGTACTGGGTCTGTATTCGAATATCGCCATTTCCTGGATCGCCGCGGTGGTGGCCGATTTGGTGATCAATAAACCCTTGGGACTGAGTCCCAAAGGATTAGAGTTTCGTCGCGCCTATCTGTTTGATATCAACCCGGTAGGCGTGGGATCGATGGTGATCGCATCGATAATCTCAGTGATGGCTTTTGTTGGCTTCTTCGGTCTGGAAGCACAATCATTTTCCTCGTTTATTGCCATGTTCACCGCCTTGATTTGTTCTCCCTTGATTGCCTGGTGGACTCGGGGTCGATTTTATCTGGCCAGGCAACCGTTCAAGTTTCACTCCGGCAAGAGCAAGGCAACCTGTGTGGTTTGCGAGCGACAATATGAAATTGATGACGTGGCCCATTGCCCGGCTTATCAGGGGCCAATCTGTTCGCTGTGTTGCTGTCTGGATGCCCGCTGCAATGATGCCTGTAAACCGAATGCAAAACTGAGTGATCAGTGGAAGAGGTTCATGATGGCCATGCTGCCTAGAAACTTGTGGGGCTATATTCACAGCGGGGTGGGTCACTACCTGCTGTTGATGACGCTGACGGTCATTGTGCTCAGCGCGATTTTTGGACTGATCTATCTGCACATCGAGTTGACGCTTACCGAGAACATCGCACATATCCTGCCAGAGATACAGCTCGGATTTTTGAAGGCTTATGTGGCTTTGGTACTGGTCAGTGGGGTGATTGTCTGGTGGCTGGTGCTCACCTCACAAAGTCGCCATGTGGCACAGCAGGAGTCAAACTCTCAAACGCGTTTGTTGCAACGTGAAATTGAATTGCACAAACAAACCGATGCCGAGTTGCAGCGTGCAAGGCGGGTGGCTGAACAAGCCAATCAGGCCAAGAGTCGATATATCACCGGGATCAGCCATGAACTTCGCACGCCATTGAACAGTATCCTTGGCTATGCCCAATTGCTCGTCAACCGTGAGGGCTTTGACCTACGCAGTAATCAGGCGATCAAAGTCATACTCCGCAGTGGTGAGCATTTACTGTCACTGATCGAAGGCACGCTGGATATTGCCCGCATTGAGAATGGCAAGCTGCAGTTTGAAACAAAGTCAATGCGTTTTCCGGAATACATCCAGCAAATTGTCAGCATGTTTGAGCTGCAGGCGATTAATAAGGGCTTGAGTTTCAAGTATCACATCAACAATGACTTGCCGCCGGTGGTGCGGGCCGATCACAAACGGCTCAGCCAGATACTTATTAATATACTTGGCAACGCGGTTAAATATACCCGTGAAGGGGGAATTCAAGTCAGGGTGAGTTATGCCCGTGAATTTTTGTCAGTAGAGGTTGAAGATACCGGGCCGGGCATCAAGGATGAAGAGTTGCAGATGATTTTTGAGCCATTTTCAAGAGGCAGTGCCGCACAGGGTGTGGGCGGGACGGGCTTGGGCTTGACCATCAGCAAATTACTCACCGAATTGATGGGCGGCATTTTGAACGTGCGCAGTGAAATGGGTAAGGGCACGGTGTTTTCGGTTCGTCTCTATTTACCCAGCGTGCGACAGCAGGAGGCGTTGTCGGTGGTGTCCATGCAAATTCCGGCGGGATACCTTGGGCCCAGACGCAAAATCATGGTGGTGGATAATGAGCCGGTTGATCGGGAACTGGTGAGAAATATGCTCGAACCGTTGGGCTTTGAAGTAAAAGAAGCCGCTTCGGGGGCGGAATGTTTGCAGACATATCCACATTTCAAACCGGATATTATCTTTATGGATCTGGCAATGCCGGAGATGGATGGCTGGGAAACCATCCACTTGATTCGCAATATCCATCAGTCAGATATCCCTATAGGCATTATTTCTGCGAATGCTTTTGACCGTAGCCTGGAAAACAATTCGGGTATTTCGCCACAGGACTTCATCCTTAAGCCACTGAATCTATTGGAGCTTATCAACTGGATTGGTGAATGCCTGAATCTGCAATGGATTGAAGCAGAAAAGTCGACGGCCGCTATTGCGCCGCTCAGTGATTATGTTTTGCCCGCACCGGCAACGCTGAAAAAACTGCTGGAGATGCTCGATATTGGCTATATCCAAGGGGTGCGCAGCCTGATCAACGACATCGAAGCGCAACAGCTGGCTTGTGAGCATTTTGTTGCCGAAGTTCGAGGCATGACTGACAAGTTTCAATTGGAAAGCCTCAAATTATTTTTGAATGAGAAACTGAATCATGCCTGATAAAGCAAGACAGGCAGTGGTCCTGGTGGTGGATGATACGCCTGACACATTGGCACTGTTACACGATGCCCTTGTGGAATCGGGCTATGTTGTGCTGGTGGCCGATAATGGCAAGCAGGCGTTGAATATCAGCCGGGAAGTTCTGCCGGATATTATTCTGCTGGATGCGCTGATGCCCGAAATGGATGGTTTTGAGGTTTGTCGTCAGTTGAAGCAAGATTTGGTGACACGGCATATTCCAGTGATTTTCATGACCGGATTGACCGAGTCAGAGCATGTCGTAGCAGGTTTTTCGGCGGGAGGCATTGATTATGTCACCAAGCCGTTGAGTCCGATTGAAGTGATCGCCAGACTCAGCTCTCATCTGAAAAACGCCCGGATGATGAATCAGACACAGGGGGCGCTGGATGTCTTTGGTCAGGCGGCCATTGCGGTATTACCGGAGTCTGGAAGAATTGTCTGGCAAACGCCACTTGCCAGACAACTGATTGCTAAATACCTTAACGACCATGATGCTTCTGCTAATGGAACACCTCACAGACTACAGCAGTGGATTCAGCAACTGGGTGCCTCGGATGAGACTTTCCGGTTACGGCCATTGATGATTCAGCATCCAACAGGAAGATTGATTTTCAACCCGGCCGATCTGCGTAGTGAAGAGCAGTGGCTGATTCTGGTCAGAGAAGAATCTGAAGTTGCCCAGATCGAAGCGCTCAAGGCGATATTTGCATTGACCAAACGAGAAGCCCAAGTACTGCATTGGGTCATTATGGGCAAAACTGATCGCAGCATCGGTGAAATCCTTGGTACCAGTCCACGTACCGTCAATAAACATATGGAACATGTTTTCTCAAAACTTGGTGTAGAGACTCGAACAGCGGCTGCTTCATTGGCGGTGAATAAGTTGCATAGCCTTTCAGGCGTTCAGCGTCCGGGAATCGAATAGAATCCCCCTGAATACCGGGCGAACTGATGATGTCCATAAGTCAGTTGTTGACAGACTTAATTCCCATACAAAAACCGGGAGCGATTCAGAAAAATACTGGTAGAAAAAGGAATGATTCCCGAAGTGATGAAGCGTCTGTGATCAGTGTATTGCTGACGAGTTAGTATTTTTAAATCAATGACATATTGAGTTTTCTCGGTGATTGTTCCCGGTGCAAGTGTGTTTTGGCTACAACATTATGAGAGTTTCTCTTACCTATAAATAAGATGAATGCATAATGACGCTCAGGAAGCTTACATCTAACCTTACACAACGCATGTAGTATTCCCGAACAGAAGACTATCGTGTGGATAAGAAACCTATTTCTAGAGGACAACTCAATGAAGCTGAAAACTCTGTCATTAGCAATGATGTCAATGGCTGTACCAAGCATGGTCGCCGCTGACGAGTTGCGCATAATGCAACAAAACGAAAACAACTGGGTAATGCCTGCTGGCGACTATGCCAATACACGTTACAGCCGCCTCGCTCAAATCACCAAAGACAATGTTGCCGACCTGAAAATGGCCTGGACATTCTCAACAGGTGTTCTGCGTGGTCACGAAGGTAATGCGCTGATCATTGATGGCACTATGTACGTGCACACCCCGTTCCCAAACAATGTTTACGCTCTGGATCTGAACAACCAAGGCGCTATCAAGTGGACCTATGAGCCAGTCCAAAACTACGATGAAACCGTGCCAGTCATGTGCTGTGACACCGTTTACCGTGGTCTGGCTTACGGTGATGGAAAAATCTTCCTGAACCAGGCGGATACCACTCTGGTCGCTCTGGACATGAACACAGGACAACCTGTCTGGTCTCACAAGCGTGATGATCCAAAAGTCGGTGCAACCAGCACTGCGGCTGCTCACGTCTTTAACGATCGCATCATCGTTGGTATTTCTGGTGGTGAGTTTGGTGTTCGTGGTTATGTCATGGCGTATGACTTTGACGGCAACATTCAGTACAAAGCCTACAGCGTAGGTCCAGATGATGAGATGCTGGTTGATGGTGCTACAACCACTTCCATGCTGAAACCAATTGGCAAGGACTCTTCACTGAACTCCTGGCAAGGTGACCAATGGAAGATTGGTGGTGGTACTACATGGGGCTGGTATTCATATGACCCAGACACCAACCTGTACTACTACGGTACTGGTAACCCATCTACCTGGAACCCTGTACAACGTCCAGGCGACAACAAATGGACAATGGCCATCTTCGCGCGTGACCTGCACACCGGTATGGCGAAATGGGTTTACCAAAAAACGCCATTTGACGAGTGGGATTACGATGGTGTGAACGAAAACATCCTGGTAGACCAGGAAGTCAATGGTCGTATGCGCAACCTGCTGGTCAACTTTGACCGTAACGGTTTTGCCTACACCATGGATCGTGTCACTGGTGAACTGTTGGTTGCTGAACACTTCAACCCACACGTTAACTGGGCAACCAGCGTTGACCTGAAAACAGGTCTGCCAAACCGTGTACAACGTTACTCAACCGCTTTCCACGGTGAAGACGTGAACACCACTGGTATCTGTCCTGCGGCACTGGGTAACAAAGACCAACAACCTGCTGCGTTCTCACCACGTACGGGTCTGTTCTATGTCCCAACCAACAACGTATGTATGGACTACGAGCCATTCGAAGTTGAGTACGTTGCAGGTCAACCATACGTCGGTGCTACCCTTGCCATGTACCCACCAGAAGGTGAAACTCACCTGGGTAACTTCATTGCATGGGATGCACGTGAAGGCAAAATCGTCTGGTCTAACCCAGAGCGCTTCTCAGTCTGGTCAGGTGCTTTGGCAACTGCCTCTGACGTTGTGTTCTACGGTACCCTGGAAGGTTTCATCAAAGCAGTTGACGCTCACACAGGTCGTGAACTGTGGAGATTCAAAAACCCATCAGGCGTAATCGGTAACGTCAATACCTACAAACATGACGGTACTCAGTACATCTCCGTCCTGTCAGGTATCGGTGGTTGGGCTGGTATCGGTATGGCTATCCCAAGTCTGGAAGATGACTCTGACGGTCTGGGTGCAGTAGGTGCCTACCGTGCACTGTCTA